>JBCCWC010000227.1:0-24548 GCA_039194325.1 Myxococcota bacterium | reverse complement strand
GATCCGCTCGACGTCCGCGTCCTTCAGCACGCCGTCGGGCCGTATCGACTCGGTAGCCCGATTGTGTAGCGTCCAGAGCATGGTCTCGGGGACCCCGCTCAGCCCGGGATCGATACGTTCTTCGGTATGGGTCATGTCACGTTCTCCTCTTCCTCGGCGTCGCCCACGTGCCACGCCTTGACTCGTTGTTGCGCCTTCCACATCCGGTCCGCGCCGACTGGTCCCGCACCAAAGTGTCGACCGAGAGCTTGATCTGCTCGACCAGTCGGCGGAGCATCATCGCTGGGAGCATCGCGAAGCGGATCTGCCCACGAACGGGGCGCATGATCACCCAAGCCGACTGGCGCTCCCGAGCGTCAGGAACGCCGAGCTCGGTCGTGGTCTCGCTCATCGCGCCCTCGTCGCGAGGTGGGACGAGGGCGCGGCCAACAGCCGTGGGGAAGGGGTGCGGACGTTCATGATTATTTTGCAACTGAAAGTCGTTTTCATTTATCATACGATAAACCACGTGATCAAGCGGCCCTCGCTTCGAAGTGAACGAAGGTGCCGTTTTGGCCGACGTGCTAGCCGTCGTCGCCATCGGGGCTGAGCGCGCGGCAACGCCCGCACCGTTACCCGATCAGCCTACGGCTTCCACAGCGCCCTGATTCTCATCGCGATGCTCTTGTTGTGCTGCGGCGGGATTCATTGACCTCCGGTCCACATCTGCCCTCTCGAGGTTCACCAAAACGTCAGGAGCGCCAAAAAAAAAAACGGGCTCGTTCACTTTTCTCGTCAGGATTGGGTTCCGGCGTTCTTACCCAACGGTGGCACCCCCGAGTGCCGCAACCGATGACCGGCCCCGCGAGGGTCGGAGAGGATCGTCATGCTCCTACACCTGAACGTCGAAGAGATGATCTCGCTCACCACCGCCTGGGCGACCCACCCCGAGGCCAAGGCCATCTTCCTGTCCATTGCCGAGATCGCGCCGCTCCACTCCAAGATCGTCGAGGCCAACGCCGAGCTACTCGCGATGCAGCCGGTCGACCACGCGCTGTCCATGCAGATGCAGTCGGTCGCGAGTCGGGCCAGGAAGGTCGATATGCTCCACGACGCGCTGACCCGGGCGGTGGTCTCGGGGATCGAGGCCGATCGGATGTACTGCTTGGCGGCTCGACCGCCGCAGCCCAAGCGTGCCGAGCTCCTTGCGCGGGTGCGCGCGGCGCTGGTTCCTCGGGGGTTGTCGGTCGTCAACGCGTCGTACCTCGCCGAGGCGGGCAACACGGCCCGGGTGGCCGAGCTGCTGCGCAACGAGCCTGCGCTGGCCGAGCTGCTCGCGTCGATTCCAATACGGGGGGCCGGTGATCTACTCGAGCTGACCCAGCGTTGGATCGCGGCGGGTCGGCAGCTCAGCTTGCTCGAGCATCAGCGCAACGTGCTCGCGGCCCAGGACGCCACTCGACCGGGGGGGCCGGTGAGCGTGGCCGCAGCGCGCTCGCGTTGGCTTCGGTTGGTGTCTCAGGTGCTGTCCAACCTCGAGCTGTCCGAGGCGTCACCCGAGGCGATCGAGACGATCCGGGGGCCCGTACGGCGAGCCTCGGAGCGAGCCGGGCTGCGGCACGCCGAGCGCGAGCACGCCGAGCGCGAGCGAGACGAGGCCGACGATGATCCCGACGATGACCCCTACGAGTCGCTCGACTCCGAGGAGGTGACCGAGAGGGTCCGGCGAGTCGTCCGCGAGGGAGGATCGATGGCCTCGGCTGCCGGCTCCTGAGCCCGGGTTGGTCCGCGAGCAGCGTTCCCTGGCCGGGATTGTCCTACCTCCCGGGGGTCGCTCGAGCGCCCTGAGCGGCGGGCGGTCACCCGCTGCTCCGGGCCTGTGATCGCAGCTGTCGGCGCAGGACCTTGCCCGAGCCATTGCGGGGTAGCGCGTCGACGACGACGAAGGCGACCGGGCGCGCGTGCTCGGCCAGGCGCTGACTATGGGCACGCAGCGCGTCGAGATCGAGGCTCGTGCCCGGCTCGGGGCACACGAAGGCGATCGGCTCCTCGTGCGGCTCTTCGTGCTCGTGGGGGCCGTCGGCTTGCCCGGCGGAGGGGCGACCGACGATCGCGACCTCTCGAACCGCCGGGTGCCCGAGCAGCTGGCGCTCGACCGCGAGCGGGTACACAGGCCCTTCGCAGGTGCGCACCACGTCGCGGGCTCGCCCCACGAGCACCAGGTGCCCATGCTCGTCTCGCCAGCCCAGATCGCCGGTGTGGAGCCAGCCGTCGCGCAGCGCACGGGCGGTGGCTTGGGGGTCGTTCCAGTAGCCTCGCGTTACCGAGGGGCCGCGCAGGAGCACCTCGCCGATCTCGCCCTCGGCACACGCACGGCCGTGCTCGTCGACCACGCGCAGCTCGATCCCCGCCCGGGGTTGGCCCACCGGGAGCGGCTCGTCGGACTCGGTGCTCACCCGTAGCTCGTGCTCGTCGCGGCCGAGCATCACCGACATCGGCGCTTCGCCCAGGCCATAGAGCTGGACCAGCTTCGGGCCGAACACCGCCAGGGCTCGGGCGGCGTCGCGGGGGAACATGGGCGCGCTGCCGTAGAGGATGGTGCGCAGCGACGCGACGCGTTGGGGCTCGGCGGCCGCGCGACGAGCGAGCCCGTTGACGACGGCGGGAGGGAGCACCAGCGTGGAGTCGGGCCAGCGCTCGATGAGCGCCAGCGTCTGATCGAGATCGAAGGGTCCGGTCGGGAGCACCTGATTGGCCCCACGCAGCAGGTGAGGCAGGCCCGCCATGCCCGAGCCATGGGTCAGCGGGGTGAGGTGGATGATGCTCTGGCCTGGCCCCGGTGTGTCGACCTGCTCGAGGTAGCCTCGCGCGAGGGCCTCGAGGTTTTGGTGGCTGAGCATCACCCCTTTGGGCCGACCGGTGGTGCCCGAGGTGTAAAATAGCCAGGCGAGCCCGTCTGGGCCCTCTGGAGGCGACCGCAAGGGGGCGGGCGCGTAACGTTCGAGCGAGGTGAGCGAGGCGAGCGAGGTTGGGTCGAGCATCTGGGGTCGGGGGAGATCCAGAGACAGCGCCGCTTCGAGGGGTCCGCGAAGCTCGCCCTCGACGATGGCCAGCCGGACCTGCGCATGCCGAAGGATCCACGCCAGCTCCTCGGGGGGCAGCGCCGGGATCACCGGGACCGCGGCCAGGCCCGCGTGCCAGATCGCCAGCAGCAGCGGGTAGAAATCGACGCTATTGCGCAGCAGCAGGGCCACGCGATCCCCCGGCTCGAGGCCCTGGGCTAGCAGCGCCGCCGCGAGCCGGGCGCTGCGCTCGGCGAGCGCGGCGTGGTCGAGCACCACCTCCGAGCCGAGCGAGATCGCCGGCTCACGGGCAAAGGTGGGCAGGGCGTTTCGATAGGCGGTGACGATGGTGGTGAGCGTAGACATCAGCAGGCCTCGTTGACCGCGGAGCAGGCCTGCTCGGCCACGAGGCGGAGCAGGGCACCAGCGTCGCCGTCGATGGTATCGTGGGCGTCGAGCACCGCGAGATCGTGGCGGACCTGGGCGTCGTGCTCCGCGGAGGTCAGCAGTGTATAGCTGGCTCGCCAGTCGCCGTGAGCATCGGCGAACACGCCGCCCAAGATCGCTCCCCGAGCCTCGAGCAGCTCGGCCAGCGCCCGATACGTCACGTCGCAGGGAACCTGGATCACCAGGGTCTCGAACCCCTCGTCGGTCGCGCTGGACACGTGGGTGCGAATGTCGAAGCACAACAAGGGATCGACGATGGTTCGGGTGGCCGTGTGGCGACGATCGTGGACCGCGGTCTCGCGCAGCCGGGGTGGCTGGCACTGGGCCGAGCGCCCGTCGAGCCGGGACACCTGGCAGGTATGGGCGAAAAAGGGCTGCTGGGCCGCGGTGAGCACTGGCTGCGCGGGTGCAAGAGCCCGGGGCAAGCGACAGTGGTAGCTGGTGGTAAAGCGACCCAGGCCGGTCTGGGGGGAGCGTCGCAACAGCGCCTGCGCGACCTCGGGACCGCGGCGCCGAGCGAGGCGCTGCTGCCAGTAGTCGACCGCTCGGGACTGGACGGTGAAGTTGCTGGGGTGGAGCGCGACGGTGGCCAGGCCCAGGGCGTCGGCGGTCGCTTGGGCACCGCGGGCGATCGTGGAGACGTCGGTGATCACGGCGTAGTCGGGCAGGGTCGACAGCAGCCCGAGTATGGGGCCTGTCGCCTTGGCCGGGATCCCGCGGCGTTGCCAGTCTCGGGCGATTGCCGCGCGGCCGATCTCGATCGTCTTGGCGCGGTGGTCGACCACGAAGCTGAAGGTCCCGACCATGCGCGACCCGCCTTGTTCGTCGCGGGCCTCGATCATGATGCAGATCGCATCGAGCGCCCGCAGATCGCCGCAGCGGGTGCCGGGCTCGATCACGCTCGTAAAGAGCTTGTGGGCATCGTCGAACAGGCCATAAAAGTAGGGCTCATCGTCGTCGACGGCCCAGGCGTCGCGGATGAGGTCTCGAGCGGCCTCGGCATCGGCCAGCGTTCGGGCGATCCGAATGACCACGCCCTCGTCGTCGCGGGTTTCGAACCAGGCCCAGGGATCGGCGATGGTCACTGCGGCATTGGTGATGTTCATGGCGAATGTTCCTTTCGCGTCGCTCACGAGCGACCCGCATCCGAGTGCGGCTCTTGCGTGGATTCAGATCAGAGTCGTCGAGTGGTCCGCATGCGGCCACCGTGGCTCGCACCCCGCCATTCGAGCGTCGATGATGGTTCGCAGTGTTGCTGTACGCTCAGGCGCTCGAATGATTGCGCTATGCCGAAGAAAGTTGGGCGCCGGTTCGATCTGTTTCAAGGCGGTACACCCTTGGGTCTCGCGGAAGGCGGGGGCATGTTGCTCCGCGGCGAGCGGGGCGTGGTCGAGCGTCACCGCCGCTGGAGCTCGAGGTTGCCGAGACACCTCGTCGAGAAGGCGGGCCTCGTCCTCACCGCCCGAGCACGACATCGATGCCGTCGAGCACGAGCGAGAGCTTGCGTGATGACAACCGCCCCACGTGTTCTTCGAGCTGTGCCTTGTCCACCACCACGATCTGCGAGACGTTGGCGACCGAATCCTTCGGGAGTCCCGTGTTCTTCGTGGTCAGAAGGACGTTGCCTGGTGCATCGGCCCACACGAGGTTGCTGGTCAACGGAACGCATACCACCGTCGCGATCCGGCTACGGTTGAGCTGATCCCCCTGCACCACGACCACGGGCCTACGAAACCCAGGCCGCGAGCCAACGGGCTCCCGTAGGTCGACCCACCACACGTCACCTTGGGCGATGGCTACCATTCGCTGCGTCTGAGCGCCCGCTGGCTCGCGGTCGCGACGAACGGATCGGCCGGCTCGTGCAATTGGTCCACCACGGCGTTCATGGCCTCGAGCACTTCCTCGGGTGCGTGCCGAGCCAGGTACTCGGCGAGTGCCTCGGCGTAGAGCTGGCTGCGAGATTTCTTCGTTCGCTTTGCCTGGCGTTCCGCTGCCTCGAACAACTCGTCGGGAACGGATACCGCCGTCTTCATACCCAGAGTATAACCGCACTCGCGCGCTCGCTCAAATGCGCAATGGATGCGGATCTGACATCAGCAGGCATTGTCGAGCCCAGAGCACGCTTGCTCGACCACGAGGCGGAGCAGGGCGCCGGCGTCACCGTCGAGGGCATCGTGGGCGGCGAGCGCCGCGAGATCGCGGCGGACTCGGGCGTCGTGTCCCACGGAGGTCAGCAGCGTATAGCTGGCTCGCCAGCAGCCGTGCGTATCGACGAATACCCCGCCCAAGATCGCGCCCAGAGTCTCGAGCCGCTCGGCCAGCGCCCGATGCGTCACATCGCAGGGCACTTGGACCACCAGGGTCTCGAACCCCTCGTCGGCGGCATCGAACACTTGCGTGCAAACGTCGAAGGCAAGCGGGGGATCGACGATCGTGCGGGTGGCGGTGTGGCGACGCTCGCGGACCACGGTCTCTCGCAGCTGGGGCTGCTGCCACTGAGCCGAGCGCCCGTCGAGCCGGGACACTCGGCAGGTATGCGCGTAGAAGGGCTGCTGAGCCGCGGTGAGCACGGGCTGCGCGGGTGCAAGCGTGCGGGGCAAGCGACAGTGGTAGCTGGTGGTGAAGCGACCCAGGCCGGTCTTGCAGGAGCGTCGCAGCAGCGCTCGCGCGATCTCGGGGCCGCGGCGCTCGGTGAGGCGCTTGCGCCAGTAGTCGACCGCTCGGGACTGGACGGTGAAATTGCTGGGATGGAGCGCGACGGTGGCCATCCCCAGGGCATCGGCGATCGCTCGGGCGCCACGGGCGATCGTGGAGGCATCGGTGATCACGGCGTAGTCGGGCAGGGTCGACAGCAGCCGGAGCATGGGGCCCATCACCTTGGCCGGGATCCCGCGGCGTTGCCAGGCGCGGGCGATCGCTCCGCGGCCGACCTCGATCGCCTTGGCGTGGTGGTCGAGCACGAGGCTGAAGGTCCCCACCGTGCGCGAGCGACCCTTCTCGTCGCGAGCATCGACCATCAGGCAGATCGCATCGAGCTTTTGTAGGTCGCCGCAGCGGGTGCTGGGCTCGACGACGTTCGCGAAGAGCTGGCGAGCGTCGTCGAACAGGCCGTAGAAATAGGGCTCATCGTCGTCGACGGCCCAGGCGTCGCGGATCAGGCTTCGAGCGGCATCGGCATCGGCCTGCGTCCGGGCGATCCGAACGACCACTCCATCGTCGTAGCGGGTTTCGAACCAGGCCCAGGGATCGGCGCAGGGAGCAGTGGCGCAGGGAGCAGCGGCGCATAGATCGGCAGCGCCGCATAGGTTGGCGGTGGCCATCGTGGCATCGGTGATGTTCATGGCAACGTCAGTCCTCATCGCCCCTGCCGAGCAAGGGGTCGATCGTCGTTTCGTTCGTGCCATCCACGCGTGGCTCACACCCGAGCGCACCCATCGCGCAACGTCGGAACCATCGAATGGTCAGCGTGCGGCCGTCGTAGTCAGCATCGATTGCTGGAGCGGTGACGACGGCTTGCAGTTTGGCTGTACGTCTTGGCGCTCAAATGATTGCGCCAGCTCGAAGATCGCGGGATGCCTACCGAAAACGTCCCCTGCGGGAGCGTCTGCGATGGCCACAACAGTCGCCATCGGAGTGGCTGGGCCTCTCGTTTGTCGATGCTCTTGCTGGTCGACCATTCGGTTGGCCAGGTCGACAATCCGGGAGTGTTGTTCCCGGAGCCGCTCACCCCCCGTCCTCCCCCAAATGCTCCGCCCGCCACTGCCGCGGGCTCACCCCGGCGAACTCGCGAAACGACGACGAGAACGTCCCGAGGCTGCCATACCCGAGCGCGTAGCAGACCTCGGTCACCGAGGTCTCGGGCACCAGCAATAGCTCCATGGCCCGCATCATGCGGGCCGCCTGCCGCAGGGCGCGAAAGCTGGTGCCGCACTCCCGTCGCAGGCGGCGGGCCAGGCTGCGCTCGCTCATGGCGCCGGCTCGGGCGACGTTGGCGGCCGTGGGCTCGTCTTCGAGGTGCTCGAGCAGGTACGCCAGGGCGCGCTGCAGCTGAGGCGAGCGCGGTCGGGGCAGGCAGGTCGGCAGGGCCTGCTGCGCCCACTCGCGGGCCAGCATCCCCAAGGTGGTGAAGTAGTGATCGGCCAGCGGATCCTCGGCCGGCCGCTTCGGACCCCAGCGCATGGCGTGGCGGATCATCACCGAGGCCAGCTCGCCCACGGCAAAGACCCGACAGCCGACCCCGAGCGGGGGCCCGAGCGTCGGGTCCAGATAGATCGTTCGTAGGCTAGCTGGGGCACGCAGCTCCACGCGGTGGGGCGTGTCCCCGTCGATCCACGCCGCTCGCTGGGGAGGGAGCATCCAGCGAGCGTCGCCCACCTCGAGGTGGAGGCATCCGGCGGCAGCGAACAGCAGCTGATGGCGCCGATGCTGGTGCCAGGCGCCCGACCCCGGAGGCAGCTCGTCGGACAGGGCGAACGCCAGGGCGGGCACGGCGTCGGGGTCGATCACCATAGGCGGCTTGCGTCGCTCCCAAGTAAACCCCGGATTTCGTCCCTCCTGGGTGCCGCGTGGGCAAGACCGAGGCCGGGCGCGACAGCCGTCGCGCATCCCGAGCCGGCCTCGGCATCAATCGCTCAGTCGCTCACCAGGCTCCAGGCCAGGCCGTAGACCCCGGAGGTGATCAGGTAGGCGTGGTCGTACGACGGAAAAGCCTGCTCGGCGCGGGCGGTGATCTCGTCGTAGATCGCCCCCGCCTGGTCGCCCCCCAGCGCGGCCGCGGGGTCGTCTTGCTCGCTCAGCACCGCGTGCACGATCTGCTCGAGCGCGGTGAGGTAGTCGCGCTGCTGCCCGACCGCCTCGGCCACGGGCAGGGGCTCGCCGCGGCCCGGGTACACGGGGCTGGCCGGATCGTCGGTCAGCCCGGCCAGGTCGTCGAGGGCATCGCGCCACTGCGCCAGATCGGGCGCGGCCACCCCGTCGACGATCCCCCCCTCGAGCCACGCGTGGGTGCGACTGGCGACCAGGTCCCCGACCACCAGCTGCGCCGGCCCGTCGTCGTCCTCGACGATCGCCACCGTCTGGGTGGTCGCCACCCCGCCGTGGTCGAGGACCTCCAGGGTGATCTGTCCGCCCCCCGCAAGGGGCAGCTCGAGCGCATCGTCGAAGGTCAGATCCACGGGGGCCAGCGCCGGGTACTGCCCCGGCTCGAACGCGCCGCTCCCCACGAAGAAGGCCTCCTTGTAGGCGTGGACCCCGGGCATGGCCTCGGCGGTGGCCTGGCTGGCCACCACTTGCGCACCCAACGAGCGGAACGTCGAGGCTCCGTTGAACTTGTCCGGGTTGGGGTGGGTCACCACCAACCAGCGGATCGGGCTGTCGGTCTGGGACTGGATCTCGTCGACGAGCGACTGGGCCAGGGCCGGGGTGAATTGTGCATCGAAGACGACGACCTCGGCTCCGGTGTCGACCCACATGGAGTTGGTGTGAAATCCCTCGTCTGCGCTGGTGAAGGTGCGCAACTCGAGCGACACGGGGTCCGGCCCCGACTCTGAAACAGGGGCATCACAGGCGGACAAGAGGACGGCGGTGGTGAGCATGGACAGTAGGCGACGCATGACGACTCCGTGAAACGCTGTACAGGCTAGGGTCCCGCCCGTTGTCCTGCTTCCGCCATCGCGCCCAATTGTTCTTCTGACCCGCCAGATGGCCGCCAGATGGCCGCCAGATGGCCGCCAGATGGCCGCCATCTAATTGGCACCTTCCGGTGAGGCTTCGACGGCGGTCCGACCCATCGTGGGCCGGGATCGCGGCCGTGAGCCAGCCCTCGATCAAGCCGGTGCCGTCATGCGTAACGTAGGGTCGTTGAGCGTCGTCCCCTCACCCCGATGTCGCTGTACGACCTGACCATCGTCCAAGTCTCCAAGATGCTCAAGAACCTCGAGAAGTGGCTCGACAAGGGGGTGGCTTACGCCGAGTCCCGCTCCTTCGACCCCGAGGTGTTCGTCCAGTCCCGCCTCTACCCCGACCAGTACCCCTTGGTCCGTCAGATCCAGGCCGCGTGCGACTCGGCCAAGGGCACCGCCGCTCGCCTGGCCGGGATCGAGCCTCCCTCGCACCCCGACGAGGAGACCACCCTGGCCCAGCTGCGCGAGCGGATCCACAAGACCCTGTCGTTCCTCGAGACGATCACCGAGGACAAGCTCGCAGAGGCGGCGGAGCGCGAGATCACGCTGCCCTTCATGCCCGGCAAGGCGATCAAGGGCGCGCACTACCTGGTGGACATGGCGCTGCCCAACTTCTACTTCCACGTGACCACCGCCTACGCGATCCTTCGGAACAACGGCGTCGACGTGGGCAAGTACGACTACATCGGCTCGATGCGGGTGTACGACCTGCCCAGCTGAAGCGACCTGTCTCATTCCTGGGCCCGATCTTGGGCCCGATCTTGGGCCTGGATATCGAGCACCATCGGAAGCTTGGCCGGGGGGATCGGCATGGTCGCTCCCACCGGCCCCATCGGATAGCGCAGCATGCCCTTCTTGGTGGCGAGCAAGAACACCAGGTTGGGATCGTCGAGCGAGGTCTCGAACTCAAAGCGCACCTTGAACGGTCGGCCATCGCCGTCGACCTCGACCATGGTGACGGTCATGCCGTCCAAGCGCACCTGCTCACCGACCGCAAACGGGTACTCGCCGCGCCGGAACAGGCGCTCGACCTGGCCCGTGAGCATGGAGCCGCCGACCACCGCCATCTCGAAGGCATTGTCGCTGATGCGGGTGAGCAGGTGGGGGTAGGGCGCCATCGAGAGCACCCAGCGTGAGCGGGGCAGGGGGTGCCCCTCGACCCAGCGTACCAGCGCCGGGTACAGCAGGGTCATGGGGTCGCCGGCCACCAGCACCACGTGGCGTTGGTGAGGCAGCCGCTCGTCGTCGATCGGCATCAGCAGCGCGGCCTGGCGCGTGCCCTCGTTGAGCCGGTAGATGTTGCGGGTCTCCTCGATGCCCCACCACGTGGCCAGGCCCATGTGAGCGACCACCAAGGCCGCCGCCAGCACCCCGCGCAGCAGGCTTGAGATCCGCCGGCGCAAGGCGGGGTCGCGCAGGCGATCCCCGGCGTCGAGGATCATCGCGGCGACGATCACGTGGCCGCCCGCCGCGGGGACGAGCAGCAGCCGGGCCGAGACGAACGACGAAGACACGGGCAGGATCGCGAAGACTGACGCGAGCGAGAGCCAAACGAGGCGCGTACGCCCCCGAGCGTCGAGCCGTCGCCACACGCCCGGCAGCGTGAGCCCCACGACCGCGATCGCCACCGGACCGAGGTAGGACTGGAGCTTCATCAGCTCGGGGGTGAGCGCCAGCTTGCCGGTGGGGATCGCCAGGAACATATCGGCCACCAAGATCGGCACCCGAAATCGCGCGATGTCCAGCCAAGCCAGGGGCTCGCGCACCGGGTCGACATACACGTTGGACGCGAACGAGCCAAAGCCCATCGCCCGGTGCACCGCGACATAGACCAAGAACAGCGCGAGCATGGGCCCAAGGGCGCGGGCCCGCTGCCCACGGGAGCCTGGCCCGCCAAAGACCTCGTAGAGCACGAAGAAGGGCAGGATGCACAGGGCATACTCGCCTCCACAAAACCCCAGCAGCAGCAGCAGCGGCGAAAGCCACCACCCATGGGTCCAGCCGTCCTCTCGGTGGCGCACGTGAGCGAAAAGGGCCAAGAAGCAAAAGGTGGCCGAGACGATCGCGTTGCGGTTGGCCAACCAGCCTATGGGGTAGGTGTGGCACTCGTCCAGGGCGTAGAGCAGCAGCGCCAGCGCGGCCCAGCGCGCGGGCAGCAGGCGCCGCAGCAGCACCGCGAGGGCCAGCAGCATCAGCGACCACCACAGCAGCGAGTGGACGTGGTGCCACACCGCCGCGTGTCCAAAAAGCACCACGTCGAGCGCCATCAGCAGGCTGGACAGCGGACGCAGGGCGCACAGCTTGAGCTCGGGGTGCGACCACCAGGCCAGGCTGCCCTTGCTCATCAGGGTGTGGACCTCGGCCGCATCGCCCTTGGAGAACGAGAACAGATCCCACGAGGCGCGGGACACAGGATACTCCCCGTCGAGCATCGCCAGCTGGGCGAAGTCGTCCATGCCGAAGCCGGCCACGAGGGACTGCCCCCGCAGGGCGACCCCCACCACCAACACGACGAGCACCCAGGCCAAGAAGCGTCGACCGCTCACGCGCTCGGCTCGTCGTTGGGAGGGGGGCAGGAGGCGGAAGAACCGGAGCCGTCGCGGTCGTCGGAGCCGTCGCGGTCGTCGGAGCCGTCGCGGTCGTCGGAGCCGTCGCGGTCGTCGGAGCCGTCGCGGTCGCTAGAGTCACCGCGCTCGGTCGTTGCGGCGCGGGCCAGCCGATCGCGCTGCACGTACACCCCGCGCAGCCGCATGAAGGGCGCCTCGATGCCGTTGTACGCGAGAAACGACAACAAGAGCGACGCCGGGATCACGATGAAGAAGGTATTGACCCCCGCGTCTGCATAGGCCGACCAGCCCCATCGATCGTGAAAATCGATGAGCAGGCCGTTGTCGTAAAGACCCTGCATCACCATGAAGTGGCATAGGTAGGTCGAGAAGCTCAGCTCCCCCAGGTAGGCCAGCGGTCGCGAGATCCATCGGGGCATCCGTCGCGCGAGGCTGAGGTAGCCGAACACGAACACGGTGCAGGCCAGGGCCTCCACGGCGGGCCACAGCGCCTTCCACCACGTCTGCACGGGCCAGCCGCCCAGTCGGTTGAGCGCGAAGGTGCAGCCGAACAACGCGACGAGGCCGGGCACGACCAGCCACGGCGAGCGGGCGGCGATCTTGGTCCGCAGGTGCACGCGGGCCAGCAGCATGCCCAGGATGAACGCGTCGATCCTCCCGGGCAGGTGCCAGTAGTTCATGTCGCGCACCGAGTTGCCGACCAAGAACCCGACAAGGCGAAGCGCGATCGCAAAGGCCAGCAAAAACAGCAGCGGTCGGGCCCCCTCGCGGTTGAGGAAGGTATTGAGGAAGGGAAAGACCACGTAGAACTGCACCTCGACGGCGACGGTCCAAAAGGTGGTCGACACCGGCCACAGGTTCAGCGCGGCCAGGCTGTTGCCCATGATCGAGGCCGAGGCCAAAAAGCCGGCCCAGGTGACCCGCTCGGGGAACACCGCCATCCCAAAGAAGAGGATCGCCAGGTACACCGGGGCCACCCGCAGGGCCCGGTTGCGCATGAACGGCAGGTACCGGATCTCCCGCCCCGCCCCGACCAGGGAGAACATGAACCCGGACAGGACGAAGAACATCGTGACCACGATGTGGGTCTCGATGGCCAGGCTCCAGACCGGGTTGTCGGTGATGATCCAGTCTTCGTTGGTCAGCCCGGGCGGGTCGTGCTTGCGATGGATCAGCCAAAAGCTGTGGTGGAACACCACCAGCAGTGAGGCGAATGCGCGGATGTGGTCGACGCCCGCGATGTAGCCAATGTTCTTGCTGCGCACCTGCGATCCCCGCGCGACGCTCGCACCGGGCCCATGGTCGCGTAATCGGTCGTCGTTGGCGATCTGGCGCCGAAGACCGGAGATCTCCCGGGATGGATCGGGCGTTAGCGCGGGCGCGTGGGCGGCGTTGAGTCGGTAGTCGGGGGCTGGTGCCCACGATTTTTGGTCATGGTGTGCATTTTTCACCACAATTGCGAAAACCGCGCGGGAACTCCCGCGCACCGAAATCCGTGTGAGGACCCAGGTGAGCGAGGCAATCTCGATCAGACCCGCGCCTGATCGCCCAACCCGATCGCCTGAGCTGGACGAGGTCACCCTCGCCCGGGCTCAGCGGGGGGATCTGCGCGCCAAGCGGGCTCTGGTCGAGCGCTATCAGCGCCCCGTGGTGGCGTTGGTGTCTCGACTCTTGCGTGGCCAGGCCGACCCCGGCCTGGTCGAGGACATCGCCCAGGAGACCTTCCTCCGGGTGTTCCGGGCGCTGCCCAAGTTCGATCGCCATGGCCCCGCACGACTCTCCACTTGGATCCTCACCATCGCCAGCCATCGGGCGATCGACGAGCTGCGTCGTCGTCGGCTGGATACGCGTTCCTTCGACCCTTCGGCGTTCGAGGTTCCGGCCCGCGATCGCGCCGACGCTACCGCGGAGCGTAAGATGTTGGCGCGACTGTTGAGTGACGCTATCGACACCCTCTCGCCGGAGTACCGGGCCGCGTTCGTGCTGCGGGAGTACCACGGCATGGAGTACGCCGAGATCGCCCGTGCGCTGGGGATCGACCTGGGGACGGTCAAGTCGCGGCTGAACCGGGCGCGCACGCGACTGCGGCAGGCGCTGACGGAGGTCTACCATGGGTGACCTCGCACGCTGCCGCCCGTCGCGACCGGCGTCGACGGAGGTCCACCATGCGTGACCCCGAAGAGCGTAGCCAGCCTCACCTGCGGGTGGCCGATGCCGAGGCCGAGCTCGACGAGTCGATGATCCGGGCGATCGATGCCTGGCGCGAGCTGGGTCCCGAAGGCACGGGGATCGCCCCGGAAGACGAGCTCGACGTGGGCTTCGTCGATCGGGTGATGGTGGCCGAGCAGGCGCGCAACCAGCCCCGCGTGGTGGGACTGTCGGTCGATCTACCCGCGGTCGCGGCGGTGAAGATCGGGCCGCCCCGTCGTCGCTGGCACCTGGGGGGCCTGGGCCTGGCGGCCGCCGGGATCCTGGGCCTGGTGATGGTCAGCCCGCCGTGGTCGGCGAACGAGGGGGAGTCCTCGTCCGACGCCGTCGAGGAAGCCTCGCAGTCGCCCGCGCCTTCGCAGCCCGAGGTCGAGGCCGGAGCCGGCCTGGAGGTGCCCGACCTGGTGGTCGAGGGCACGCCGGGCCAGCCGCTGCCCGACGACCTGGCGCTACGGATCGGCAGCTACATGGCCGACTATGGCCGCAATTACGGGCCGACCTTCAAGTTCCACGGGGTGGTCGTGGTCGCTCGGGAGGGCGAGATCCTCTACCAGCAGGGATTTGGCCAGGCCGACTCCGACAGCGGCGAGCCCAACACGATAGACACCCGCTTTCGGCTGGGGCTGCTCACCGAGCCCTTCACGGCTACCGCTGTCCTCCAACTGCGCGACGAGGGGCTGTTGCGGCTGGGTGACACGATCGATCGCTTCTTGCCCGAGTTTCCCCGAGGCAACCGGATCACCGTGCACGACCTCTTGGTTCACCGCTCGGGGATCCCCAACTACACCAACGGTCCCGACTTCCACGAGTGGAAGGCCGGCTATCACAACACCGACGCCATGCTGGAGCGGCTGGGCAAGCTGCGCC
Source organism: Myxococcota bacterium (assembly GCA_039194325.1). Lineage (GTDB taxonomy): Bacteria > Myxococcota_A > Polyangia > Nannocystales > Nannocystaceae > Paraliomyxa. The sequence continues at coordinate 9,737 of JBCCWC010000227.1, read as the reverse complement.
TGCAGTCTTCGCCCGGCACCGAGACGGCGCCCAGCAACTCCAACTACTACCTGCTGGGGGCGATCATCGAGCGGATCACCGGCCAGGACTATGGCGAGTACGTGGCCGCCCACGTGTTCGAGCCGGCGGGCATGACCCGCAGCACCTTCGGCGACGCGTGGGAGACCGGCGAGCAGGCGATGGGCAACGTGTGGAACGACGAGGAGAACCTCGAGCCACCCGAGGCCATCGACATGTCCACGTTCGGCGCCGCGGGCGGGCTGGTGTCGAGCCCCTCCGATCTGGTGGCCTGGGATCGGGCCCTGCGGGCGGGGGAGCTTTTAGGGCCCGACAGCCTCGAGCAGATGGAAAGCCCCACCGACGACGGCTATGGGTACGGCTGGTTGGTCACTCGGGCCTACGGTCAGAAGCTACTGAGCTTCCCGGGGGCGATCGACGGCTACAGCGGGTCGATGCTGCGCTTTGCCGAGGATGGCACCGTGGTGGTGGTGCTGGCCAACACCGAGGTCGTGCCCGGGGCGCAGGTCGCCTCCGACGTGGCGATGATGGTGCACGGCGACACGCCGCCCAAGCGCAACGAGCCGGCCGAGGTCAGCATCGCGCCGGGCACCTACTACAAGTACACCGGGACCTACGGGATCTCGGCGCAGACCCGCGAGGCCTATGCCGACGCGGTCCCGGCCGAGCGCTTCGATCTGCTGGGCACGGTGCACGTGGAAGAAGACGGCGACCGGCTCTACTTCAACGTGCCTGGCTACTCGCGCACGTGGATGCACCCGATGGGGCGCAACCGGTTCTTCTTCAAGGATCACTCGGGCAACAAGGTCAGCTTCGAGCTCGGGTCCGACAAGCGAGCGACGCGCATGCTGGTGCACTACCAGGGGGCGCGCTTCGAGCTGGATCGCAAGCGGCGGCGCTAGCCCCTTCGCCGGGCGCCGGCCGCTCGGGCGGTTGCGGCTTCCTCGGCGCTCGGGACTGGCCGGGACTATGGTTTACGATCGCGCGGTGCCAGCTCAACCCGCCCTGCTCGCTCCGATCATCGCCCTGGCCCTTTGGTCGCACGTGATCTTGCTGTGGATGTACGCGACCCGCATTCCCGCGATACAGGCGGCGAAGCTCGTGCCCGATCCACATGCCGTGCGCGGGGCCCAGATGTCGACCCTGCCCGCGCGGGTGCGCTGGAAGTCGGACAACTACACCCACCTGATGGAGCAGCCAACCGTCTTCTACGCGATCGCGATCGTGCTGGCGCTCGTCGACCAGGACGGAGGCACCAGCCTGGCGCTGGCGTGGACCTATGTGGGGATCCGGGTGGCGCACAGCCTGATGCAGGTGCTGGTCAACAAGATCATACTCCGCTTTATGCTGTTTGCTTTGTCGGCGGTGGTCCTCATCGTGCTGACGATCCACGCCGCGCGCCTGGTGTTCTAGCTCGAGCTGAAACGCGGATGCACGCTCATGTACGGGCGTGCCCAGGACGAGCGCCGGATCGTATCGGTGACCGTTTCCCTGGCCTTTGATGGTCGAACCATGACGGACGCCGACCGCCGTTCCGCTACGCTGGGTTCGCATGAGATCCATACTCCTCGGTCGTCGTCGCTCCTGGATCGGGTGGCCGTTCATCGCCCGTGCCCATCTGTGGAGCCTGATCGTCGTGCTCCTGGCGATGATCTCGGGCCTGGTGCGTGAGCAGCCGTGGCTATGGGACACCGCGGTGTTCGTGCTCCTCATGGGCAGTGTGTGGGCGGCGTGCGAGTGTGATCGATGGCGGTATGGCTGGGCCCTGGTGTGGGGCATCACCGTGGGGATGGCTCCGTGGGGGGCCGCACTGGTCCATGCCCTTGGGGAGATCAGCCAGCGATCGCCGGACCAGCCGTCCTGCGGCCTGGGGATCGCGGCCGCCATGTTCGTGCTCCCGATCATCGGGCTCATCGCGGGGATCTTGGTGGTGACGGCGGTGGCGATCACCCGCGGGCTGTCCAATTGGGTCCGCCGTCGGCTCTACGGGGGCGATGACGAGACCCACCGCTCGCAGTAAGCTTGCCGCATGAGCAAGCTCGCCGAGTTGATCGGCCAGGCCGCCAACCCCATCAGCCGGGCCCCCAAGCGCTTGCGTGAGACGCCGGTGACGCTGGCGCCCGATCGCCGGCTGGAGCTCGAGGCGCTGCTGCACCTTCGCGACGGATTCATCGCCCTGAGTGGGGCGCTGGTGGTCCGCCCCTCGGTCACCGTGGCGGCCGTGCGGGGGATCGAGGACTGGAACCTGCTGACGCTGTGGCGCACGCCCTATCGCAAGGCCACCGAGGTGCTCTTTTTTGCCGAGGATCGCTTTGGGCGGCAGTTTGGCCTGTACAAGGACGAGGTCGTGGGTTTCGACCCGGTCACCGGGAACACCGAGCACATCGCGTTTGGTCTCGATCGCTGGGCGGAGTACGTGCTGGGCCAGCCCGATGGGTTGGGGCAGGCAACGCTCGCTTCGTGGACCCGGGCCCATGGGCCACTGTCTGCGGTGCAGCGACTTCAGCCCCGGGTGCCGCCCGGCTTCGACAGCGGCGGCTCGGCGGGCGCTGCGGGCGTCGAAGGTACGGGCGACGAGACGACGAGCGATGAAGCCGCAGACAACGAAGCCGCGGATGTCAAGGCGGCCAGCGGCGGCTCGGTGGTCGACGAGGTGAGCGGCGCGCCGGTGGCCAGTGACACGGCCGGTGACATCGCGTTGGGCGACGGTGCTGCTGCGTGGCGGGTGGTCGACGACGTGGAGCTCATGCGGCGTTTTGCCCGTCTGCACGCCGAGACTCGCGAGGCTCCGGGAGTGCTGCCCGCCGGCTTCGACGATTGGTGGTGGAACGAGTCGTAACGCCGGGGCCGAGGGTTTCGTTTCACTTTGGGCTCCTAGACAGCGCCGAAGGCCGCGACGTAGCGTCGGGTCCATGGGCTGGATCCACCGGACTACGGGCGCATGGTGGTGGGGGGCGATGAGCGTAGCTCTCGCTGGTTGTGGAGACGACGGCGGCGGCCGGCCGGCGGAGGTGGAGACCTCCGGGACCAGCAGCAGCGTCGCGGGTAGCAGCAGCTCGGGATTGATCACGACCTTCGAGCCCACCACGATCGATCCGAGCGCGCCCTCGTCCACGACCGACGAGCCACCGCTCGACGACAGCGGGAGCACCACGACCGAGGGCTCGGGCTCGAGCACGGCCGAGGCCACCGAAGGCACCACCGACGGGACGACCGGAGACCGGGCTCCGAGCGTGCAGTCCACCACGCCCGGCGATCTGGAGTCGGGCGTGCCTGCGTCGACCAGCATCGAGGTGGAGTTCTCCGAGCCTGTCGATCCCGCGACGGTGACCACCAACACCGCCGACAAGGGCTGCACGGGCTCGCTGCAGGTCTCCTTGGATGGGTTTGCGACCTGTGTGCCGATGATGGGAGCACCAGTCACCAGTGACGGGCAGACCTTCGCGGTCACGCCGGCCGAGCCGCTCCCCAGCGTGGCCACCGTGCAGATCCGGGTGCTCGCGTCGGTGACCGACGCCGGCGGCACGCCCATGGACGCCGATTTCACCACCGGCACCGGGTTCTTCGTGCGGTACTTTCATACGATCGTGATCGACGGGGTCAACGACTTCGAGGCCGAGGAGCTCTTGCCCACCTCCACGCTGGGGCACACGGGCTACGTGGCCTACGACGACACCTACCTCTACGTGGGGATGGACAGCCCCGATCTCGCGTCCGACAGCGATCTGGTGTGGATGGTCGCGTACTTGGGCGGACCGATGGGTACGAGCACGGGGTTGGGCTACAACACGCAAGAGCCGATCCTGCCGTTCAACGCACGCTGGCACCTGCGCTGGCGGGCCGACGACATGTTCGGCGACGTGCTCGAGTGGGGCGCAGGGGCGTGGCAGGATGCGCCGTTTACCGTGGGCGCGGCCGACGTGGCGTGGAGCGACTCGTTCATCGAGCTGCGGGTGGCGCGGGTCGACGTGGGGGATCCCGCGTACTTCGATCTACACCTGTGTCTGCTGCGTGAGGAGATCCTCAACGAGGCGAGCTGGGCCGCGGTGCCCTCCACCTCGTTCAAGGATGGCTACGATCCAGACTATACGCAGTTCTTCCAGTTCAATCCGTCGGGCTCGACCGTGCCGGCGGACTCGATCCCGCTGTAGAAGCCCGTGGCGCCGGGCTGCCAACCAGGTTGGCCCTTGACCCTGGTCGGGGGATCGGTCACTTGTGAAGGATGACGCGTTGGGGACTGGGCCTTTGGGTCGTTGCGTGCGGGGTGGGAGTACTGATGGCTCCGGCGCGTGCGCAGGCGTGTAGCTGTCCCCGCAATTTCGGGATCTTCCCCAAGCTCGATGCGCAAGAGCTTCCCCTCAATGTTCGAGTGTGGGAGGCAACCTATGAAGACGCGCCGCAGGTGGACCAGGGGCCGGTTCGGCTCCACGAGGTGGGGACCGAGGTGCTCATCGACACCGAGGTCCAGCGGCTCGACATGCCCGGTGATGATCTGGTGATCCTCAGCTATCGTCCGGTTCGGGAGCTGACGCCGAGGGCGTTCTACGATGCGCGGGTTTACGCCGAGGATGGTACGTTCTCGGTGATGACGCGTTTCTCTGTGGGGGATGCGCGTGACGACGAGCCGCCGGCGTTTCCGACCGTCGACGAGGTCCACACATGGGCCGGGCCGGCGTCGGAGACCAGCAGCTGTGGCAACTTCGAATCGTTCGGGGCCATGTTCCGGGTCGGCTACGACGGGTTGGTGGTGGTCGACCGGGATGGTCAGTCCACCCTCACCGACCAGCCCGCAGGGCAGGTGACGGCGATGTCGATGGTGTCCGAGCTGGTCACGGTGGGCTACGGGGCGTGCCTGGTCAACTGGCCCGAGGCCGACGAGGGCGCGACGGCGGTGGTGCGACTGGGGCAGTTCGATCTGGCGGGAAACTTCTCCGGCTGGGACGCGGGCACCGAGATCGAGATCCCCGAGTTGCCGGAGCCACAGCTCGAGCCGGATCCGGCGGGGGTGGCCGATCGAGGGTGCACCTGCCGCTCGGAGGGCTCGCCCCTCGGGCCTTGGGGGGCGCTGGGGGTCCTGCTGGGGCTCGGCGCGCTCGGGTGCCGGCGAGGGCCGAGGGGGCGCCGTGGCCCTCGCTAGCACGAGGCACTAGGCTCGGTGGTCGACGTTGGCGTTACCCTCGAGCCCGGGCGCCGCGTGGTCTAGGTGCCCTGGCGCGGTGCTCAGTGTCGGGGAGGCCGCTTTGGTGGGCACGTCGGGGCGGTCCTCGATGCGGTGCGGTTGCTCGTGGGCGTCGTTGCGGCGCTGCCCCATGTCGGCCCCGTAGGACAGTCCTGCGCCGAACAGCCCCAGCCCCACGACGATCCCGGCGCCCAGGCTCAGCCATCGTCCCCGGCGGCAGATCAGCAGCCGCCGCAGTTGCTCGAGCAAGGCTTCCATCGAGGGCCATCGAGCCTCGGGTCGGAGCGCCATCCCCCGAAGCAGCACGGCGCGGAGCCGGGCGGGTACTCGGCTGCCCTTGGGGGCCGGTCGAACCTCGCCGTGGGTCATCGAGATCATCAGGGCCTGCATCGACGCGCCCTCGAAGGGGCGCTCCCCATAGATGGCCTCGTAGAGCGCCACGCAGAAGCTGAACTGGTCGCTGCGGGCGTTGGCTTCGGCCCCCATCATTTGCTCGGGTGGCATATAGGCCGGTGTGCCCAGCACGGCGCCGGTCTTGGTCAGCGAGACGTCCAGCGGCACGTTCTTGCTCGTGTCGGCGCTCGCTCGTAGTGCGGCGATGCTCAGCTCGTCGCTCAGTTGGTCCCCGACCTGTCGGGCCAGCCCGAAGTCGAGCACCCGGGCCCGGCCCTCGTCGTCGATGATCGCGTTGCTGGGCTTGAAGTCGCGGTGGACGAGCCCTCGACCGTGGGCCGCGGCGAGGCCTGACCCCACCTGCAGGAACACCTCGATGCACTCGCGCCAGCTCGGTCGCGGGTCTTGCTGCATCCACTGCTTGAGCGTCCGGCCGCGGACCAGCTCCATGGCCACGAAGCTCCGCCCGTCGACCTCGCCGACCTCGTACACGTGCACCACATGAGGGTGCGAGAGCTTGGCCATCGCCTGAGCCTCGCGTAGCAGGCGGGTGGTGTGCTTGTCGTCGAGCTCTTTGTGCAACACCTTGAGCGCGACCCGGCGATCGAGCGTGGGATCGAACGCCTTGAACACGTAGCCACTGCCTCCCTGCCCCAGGGTGCCCGTGATCAAGTAGCGTCCGAGCTCGAAGGGCTGGCTCGAGCCTCCAAATAGCTGCTGCCGGACCCGCAGGCGGTCGACCTCGTCGACCAAGCCCTCAAGCGCCGGTAGCGCCAGCCCAGACACATCAACCGTGACATCCGCGGTCACGGATGGCGCATCTGCCGCAAGGGCCGGCGCGGCGTCGCCGAGCGCGGCTGGTGGCCGATGATCGGCGTTCGGACTTCTTGAGTATTGCTTTCCTAGCATCTGCATCGAGCTCTCCCCTCGAGCGCAAGCGCTTATCCCACCCCAGCAGTACGGCGACGGCTTCAGATGATTGCGCTCCGATCAATAAAACATGCCGGCAAAGGTCACGATCCTGACGAAGTAGGTGTATGTAGGTTCAGTAACTCGACGAGGGGGCGTACGTCGCCCCTCGCGGGAACGGTCTGGACCCAGATGTATGCTCCGCACAAGCGGTGACTACGAGCCGCCGGGTGCGGCTGACTTTCTTGGCGTGGGAGCGGCTCTACGATGGAAGGACGACGAGGGTTCGGGTGGGTGTGGGGGTTGACGCTGGCCGCGGCCCTGAGCGGCTGTGAGGCGAGCGAGGACGGTCCGCAGCCGATCCCGCTCGAGCAGGCCCAGGACCGGTTGCAGCGGGCGCTGTGCGAGCAGGTGTATGGCGTGTGTGGGTGTGAACACGGAAGCTGGTACGGAACCCAGGGTGCGTGCAACTCGGACATGGCCGAGGCGATGCAGTACGTCCGCTCCACCCTCGAGGAGTTTGCCGGGGGCGAGCTCACCTACGATGCCGCGTGCATGGGGCAGCTGGTGCACCAGCTCGAGGCCCTCGGGTGCTCGCCACAATTCGATCCGGTCGAGCCCCAGTGCCAGCCGCCATGCCTGCTGGTGCATGGGGAGCGCCAGGAGGGAGAGTCGTGCGAGCTCTACGGCGATCTCGTCAACGACTGCGCGCAGGGGCTGCTTTGTGTGGGCGCGTGCATCAACCCCTGCGGAGGGGACGACCCCGGGGTCTACGCCGGGGAAGGGGAGTCGTGTGAGCTGCGGCCCTGTGCCCAGGGGTTGCAGTGCAACTTCCAGATCGATCGGTGCGAGCGGATCCCCGCCGTCGGCGAGCAGTGTCCGCTTGGGCAGTGCGAGGGCGAGGCGTTTTGCGAGGTGCTCGATCCGGTCGATCCGATGAGCGAGCGGCAGTGCTTTGCTCCCGGGCCGCTGGGGCAGATGTGCCGCGGTCACGACCAGTGCCAGAGCGGGTACTGTCCCAATGGGTTTTGCAGCGTGCGCCCTGGGGAGGGCGAGTCGTGTGCGGGCACGCAGATCTGTGAGGCGGGGCTGGACTGCGTGGACGAGACCTGCGTGCCCGGAGATCCGGCGCTGTGTCGGGTGTGGGTGCCGGTGTATTGAGGGGCGTCTCGTGACGAGCCGACGCCTGCGTGCCCGGGGGCGCTCTTCGGGAAACTGCGGGCCTCCGTTGGTCCTGCTTCGCCCTGTGGTCTGACAGTGGCGTCTTCGAGTCGGAATCACGGGCTGCCGTCGACCCATGAGGGTCGCGCACATCGGCCCGATGCGATGAATGTAAATGGATGTAAACGGGCGCGTCTGCAATCGTGTAACATTTACCTCCGGCCGTTGAGCGACCGCGCCCTCGCTGCGTAATCGCTCGTTGCTCGATGGCTACTGTCGCCACCCTTCGTCGCCCGCGCGGCTTTGCTCTTGCCCCCACGCGGGGTCACGTGCGATCGGGCGCTTGTCCGACGGCCGGCGGCCAAATCTCGGCTATGCTTGATCACGGCCCCCCCCGATGGCTACGCATACCCTAAAAACCCTAGGAACAATGTTCTGGGCCGTCATCGCGCTGGCGGCATCGCCGGGCTGCTTCCTCGGCATTGGCAACGGCGACGACGGCCGCAGTGATTTCGTGGTCCCCGAGATCCCCGAGGTCTGCGACGGCTTCGCGGCGCAGGACGTCAGCGCGCCCGACTTCGAGCTACGCGGCAACGATTGCAACGAGGCGGCGGTCCGCTCGGCGGTCGAGGCGGGCGGCACAGTGCTCGTGGACTGCCCCGATGCGCCGATCGTGTTCACCGCGCAGATGGTCGTCACCGCCGACACCGTGCTCGACGGAGCCGGCGTCACCGTGCTCGATGGCGGGGGCTCGACCCGGTTGCTGATGAAGGTCCCGGGGCCCACCCTCCACGTCCAGAACATCACCCTCCAGAATGCTCGTGCTCCCGAGGCGCTGGGCAACCCCGAGGTCACCCAGGCCAACTGGTTCGACTGGGCCGGCGGCGCCGTCTTGGCGCAGTGTCACGACAACAGCACCGCCGTGGGCGGAGCCCTCTACGGCAAGAACATGACCTGCCGCGACAGCGCCACCGGCTCGCACACCCGCGACCCGAACACGGGCCAGATCCTCGACACGGGATCCGGCGGCTGCGTCTACTCGTTCGCCTGCCGGTTCCACTGCGACGAGTGCGAGTTCACCGACAACCGGGCCACCAACGGCGGCGCCATCGGTACCCTGGGCGGCAAGATCGAGCTCACCCACAGCTCGTGCGTGGGCAACGACGCGCGCTACGACACCTCCACCAACGACAACCAGGGCTTCGGCGGCTGCCACTACCAGGACGGCACGGAGACCGCACCCGGCGAGGACGAGCTCAACTACGTCCACATGTGCGGCAACTACTTCGCCGACAACCACAGCGACGAGTCGGGTGGAGCGGTCTGCCTGTTCTACCGGCAGCAGACCAACACCTCGTTCGCCTTCGTCCGCAACGTGTGCGAGGCCAACTCGGCCGGCGAGGGCGGGGAAGGGGGAGGCGGTTGCCTCTACTCCTATGTGGATCCCACCACCAAGATCTCCTGGGCGCCCGACGTGGGGCCCGACCAGTACGTGGTGAGCAGCAACGCGTTCGTCGACAACTCGGGCGAGTATATCGGCGGTGGCGCGTCGATCTTCAACGTGTGGAACACCGCGGTCCGCTTCGACAACAACCTGTTTTTGCGCAATGAGGTGCGCACCACCGATCAGAGCACGGGAGGCGGCGGCGCCTTGGGGCTGGTGGGTGCGTACTTCGACCTCGAGCACAACACCTTCGCGCTCAACCGCTCGAATAACTGGGTCGGAGGCGTGGCCCTGGGTGACGGTGCGGTCGCGCTGCGCAACAACCTCTTTTATGAGAATACCGGGCCGGTGCAGCAGGGGCCCGCGGCTCCCTCGCCCTCCGAGCACGTCAACTGGAACCTCGACGAGCGCGACGACGGCAACGACGACGGCTTCTTGGTGTTTGCCAGCGGGGGCAACCTCTTCTTCCCCGGCTCCACCCCATGGGGTGAGCCCCGGCCCACGCCCGGGGCGACGGTGGTCGACGAGGACCCGGGCTTGGGCGAGCTGGTCCGCGACGACGGCTTTCCTTATTACCTGCCGCTGGGCGCGGGCAGCCCCGCTGTCGATGCCGGTGTCGACCTGCCGAGCGTC
>JBCCWC010000226.1:0-25090 GCA_039194325.1 Myxococcota bacterium | reverse complement strand
TTTCAATGATAGCGCGGATCGGGGTCTGTGTCGGGAAGGCGGACAGCAGATAGGTCAGAAAGGGCCGAACGGCGTCGGGACCCCAGGTTTCAGCGATGAACTCGAGCAGCAGGCCAAGGGCGGCGGCGCGCTCCCCGGTGCTGGCCTCGGGGTGGTGGTACAGCCAGAGCATGGTGCGCGCCATCTCGGCCTGGGCCAGGTGCCGATCGCGGACGAGCATATCGCGGGTGACCTGTTGTCCGAGCACCGACTCCTCAAGGTCGTCGACGGCGAAGACCAGCTCGACAGGAGAGGGGAAGATCTCGAGTAGCTCGGGAGGCGCGTCGAGCGACTCCGAGAGGCGTCGTGGCAAGGTCCAGCCGGTGGGGCCCTGGTACAGCAGGACCGGGACGACCAGCGGGACCGTGGTGCTGTCCTTGTGCTGGCGAATATAGCGTTCGTAGAGGCGACCCACGTACACGATGAAGCGAGCGGCCATTTTGGCGTCGGGCTTGCTCTGATGCTCGAGCACGGTGTACAGCGAGATCCGACGCTCCGAGCCGACTATGGCGATCGTGTAGAGGATGTCGCTGTGGCGTGGCTTGAGTTTGGGGTCGATGAACGAGCTGGACTCGACGTGTAGGATGTCCCAGTCAAGCCGTTCACAGAGCGCGGCCGGAAGCACCTTCCGTAGCTCGACAGCGGCGGTCTGGGGATCGCCGAAGATGCGCTTGACCAATCCATCGTGCGGATGGTGGGCGATATCCGCCTTATCGTCGCTGCTGTCGCCGTTGTCGTCGGGTGGGGTCATCGAGGCTCGGCGAACTATAGCGTGTAGGCATGTGGCCGGAGAGTGGGCGATGAGCGCCTCGGAGCCTTTGTGCTCGTGCCTCGTTTGCTTGCCTTGGTAGTCTGTGGCTGAGTCGAGCCGAACGCATGCTCGACCGCATCACGAGCCGCGTGGCGGCTCTGGTTGACATATTGCTCGATGAGTTGTGCGAGCTGCGTGGTGAGTTCTTCAGGGGTTCTTGGTGTGTCCATGACAGGCATTTTCCATGCCGAGCTCAGATGCTGAACAACCCCCCTGAACGATTCACCCCGATCGCGTCTAGGGTCCCCATGGCCATCCCCACCGAGATCAGCACGGCGTTCCCCGCGGCCAACCGTGTGCTCAGACACACGAGAGCCCCGGCTCCCGCGTCCGAGTCTACCCTGGCCAGCGGTCGCTTCAACGCCGGCGCGGCACTGGTGCGCTGGCGCCGCTTGAGTGTAGGCTGCCTGTGTCGAGTGGATTGCAGCAGCCCGGACAGCGTTGACCGAGGCCGATCCGAGAAGTGATCGATCAGCTAGCCGTAGGTGCGATGAGGCCGTATTGCCCGACGCCCGGAACGCCGAGAGACGGGTGCCACACCCTGCAGGGCACGGCGCATTGCGTCCGATCTTGGCCTTGCAACGGGCCGGCTGCGCGTCGAGGGTCCCCATCGTCAGTGCCGTAGGGCACTTAGCCGAGCCCGCTGCACTTCGCCTTCGTCTATCTCATAGCCCTGATCGTCGACCAGCCAGGTTCGCCAATTGTTTGCGTACCCCTCCACGAAGGCCAGGCGCACGCGCGACCAGGGGTCGGCCCAGCCTGGAGCGGATCCCACCACGACTTCGAGCGGGATGTCGGCCTCCTGTGCGGCCCGTACGAGGTCATGAATCGTGGGCTCGTCTCGGTGGACCCACGGAGCGGGAATGAACTCGTCGAGGAACCCCCAGCGCAGGCGCACTGCGCCGTGCAATCGACCGTACTCGTAGAGGGCAAAGAGCGACTTGACGTTGGCCTCGAGGCGGCGACGCAGCTTCTTGTGATCCCCGTCGCGCAGGTAAGCCGCCAGCTTCTTCGGGTCGCCGAATGGCCGGCTGATGCCGCAGGAGCCCTGGATGAGCAACTCGGGTGTGATCTTGAGGGTCCGACCCCGCTTGTTGATCGTCTTGGACTTCTGCGGAGGCCCGAGCTCAGCGAGGCGGCATGCGCCCGCGTCGAATCCCAGCGCCCGCAACAGCGCGCGAACGTCCATCGCGCCGATGAGGTCGAAGGTCGCCAGGCGCTCGCGGGCCGCCGCGAGTTCCTCTTCTCCGACGAAGGTCGCCAACTCGCGGGCCGTTACGTCGAGCAGCGCCAGGGCCTGGGGCTTCTTGGCCGGAAAGGCGTAGAGGAGCACGCGGCGGAGCTTGGCCAGCTCTGCCGCGTGGGCAAGGCGCTTGCGCTCGAATGCCTCGCGGGCACGCTTGATCTCTTCTGGGGAGCTACGCGGCAGAGGAGGGTTGCGACGAAGTCCCGCGATTCGATCTCGTATCGCTCGCCGAGTGTCGAGCAGGGCCTTTCCCGGGTTGGCGACCATCGACAAGCGCCCATCGGGTCGGATGGTTACGACCGAGTTCTTGCGCTTGAAGCTCGGTGAATTCGCGGGGAGCGAGAACCACTCGGTGCGCGCAGCCACGAAGTCGATGACCGCCTGGCGTTGCATCGGTCCGCCGTGGGCATCGAGCACGGCCATGGCGACGCGCTGCACCGACCAATTGCGGAGGCTGAGGTCCTTCCACGCCTCGTCGAGTTCTTCTACGTTCAGCGCAATCTCGGGCCCGGGGAGGGGCTCGGGCTCGGGGGGTGGGGGCTTGGGCACACAGACCTTGGGAGGTCGCAGGTCGAGGCGGAAGGCCCACAGATCGAGGTCGTCGTCGTGAGGGTCGAGGCCATAGTGGTCGCCATCACGATAGATCGGGGCACGACCGGGCCGGCAGCGCTTGAGCGATACCAGAGCGCGATCAGCCGGGGCGATCCCGGCCTCGGCGAACCGGGCCGCCACCTCGACGAGCGTCATGGGCTTGCCACGCTCGAGCAGGGCGACCAGCAGCAGCGAGTAGGTATTGGCGCTGCGGTGGCCCCTGACCGCGTCGAGGGAGGGAACGTCGATGCTCAGGGCGTCACACCAAGCGTTGCTCATCTTTGTCGCCGTTGGCCTCGCAATCGAGGCGGGCATAGGGTGTTCGGCGGCCGAGCGTCAGTCACCGAATATGGCATCGACGCTGTCCGCTGAGGCTGCACGGGAGAGCCACGCGTCGAGCTGCTCGATGTCGGTGCAGGCGGTGATACGGGCTCTGGCTTCGTCCGAGACGACCAGGCCACGAGACTCGAGGACCAGCAGCAACGCCTTGGCTTCACCCTCGGCGCGCCCCTCGGAGACGTAGAGCGGCCACGTGGCGTTCTTGTCGTCGTCGGGTCGCAGCTGGACCTCGACGATGAAAGCCTCGCGCGTGACCTCGTCGCTCTGCTGAATCAGCACGGTGCCGTCGGCGGAGTACTCGGGGTACTTGATCTCGCGGATGGTCTCGGGCGAGGGCATCAGCTCGAAGTCCTCGGGCACGTCGAGACCGAGCAGATCACGAACGAGCACGGGCACGAGCTTCGGACTCTCGGTCACGAGCTTGGTGAGGCTCTGGTGCTTGTGTGAGGGCACGAAGGTACAGTGGGATCATAGCAGCGAGAGCGTCGGGAGTCCACGATGGAGTGCTGGTCCCTAATGTTCCGCCGCATTGTCTTCTGGTCCATCGCGTGCCGCCGTCATGCGGTCGCGTTGCACGTCGACGAAAATGCTCGCCGCGTGACGGAGATCAGCCCTCGCCGTGGGTGGCGTGCTCGATCGCGGCGCCAGCTCGCTCCAATCCATCTTGCAGCGCTCGGTCGTGCAGGTGGGCGTAGCGTGCGGTGGTCTGCGGTGACTTGTGCCCGAGCACCTTGCCGACGACCGAGAGTGCCACGTCGGCCGAGATCGCGTCGCTGGCCCACGAGTGCCGCAGATCGTGGATGCGTAGTACGTCGTCGAGCCCGGCGTGAGCCCGCAGCGTCCGCCAGGCCCGCTGAACATTCGAGAGTCGCGTGCCCGACTCGCTGGGGCACACCAGCCCGATCCGCCCCATCTTGCCCCTCCGCGCGCGTAGGAACTTCAGGGCCTGTCGCGTGAGCGGGACCGTTCACGACGGCGGTCCACCCGCGGCTATTACCAACAGATCGCCGTCGTCCACTACGCACTCTCCCCGTCAATCACGTGGTGGCTGGCTTTGCGCGAGACGCTCGAGCTCGGCGATGTGAGCCTCGGTCTGCGAAATGACGGGGACCCGCTCGATTTCTCGCTCGAGCGCGAGGGCCCGACGTTCGTGGTCGAGGGCTGCAGCATAGCGGTGCATGCTCAAACCTACGTAGGCGAGCTTGTGATGAGCGGTGCTCCGAGCGAGATCGTCACCGGTATGCTCGGATAGGCGCAGAGCCTCGCGGTAGTGGGTATGCGCCTTGGCGAGGTCATGGGCGCGTACGGCTGCGTCGCCGCGGTCGAACGCCTCGAGGGTCTCATCGCGAGGACCTATCTCGTCATCATCATCGTCGGGCTCTTCGACGTGCGTGCGTTGCTCGTGGTACTGGACGGTCGGGCCTAACAACAGATCCGTGCATCGCATTTGATAGCGCTCATTGTCCTCGCCCGAGAGCCATTTCCCCTTTCGAACTATCGTGGCGGCGATCGCGGGTTGTCCCTCGGCCACGAGAAGTTGACCAATGAGGGAGTCGATCTGGAACTCTCTTGTATCATCTTCACTGCTGAAGTGCGATTCGAGGAGCGCGACCATCTCGTCGAGGCGCGCGGCTGCAAGGTCCATATCTTTTAGATCCAACGCACATCGCGTGGCCTGGCGTAGGCAGACGGCCGCGCTGAAGCATGCGTTCGGGGGAGCCTGAGAGGCCCAACGACGACTGATGTCCACGAACACATCATGAGCGTATCGGGCTCGGCCTCTCAGACGAGCACATTCTGCGTAAAGAGCGCGAGCTTCGAGGGTGGAGGCATCGTCTCCGTCAACATTCCAGCTCTCAAACTCCTGCTGGCATTGGGCGAGTTCGGTCGCGTTGAGTGGGCCAAACATACGCCACTCGTACAGCAGGCATCGCAGGTAATGCGCGGTGGAAGCCGCGCCCGGTGCAATATCGGACAAGGCTGCAAGCGCGCTCTCAATCGTAGGTACCGATATTCCAGGGGTCTTGTATTCTTTCATAAACAGCGCAAAGAGACCGGCAAGGCGCCGGGCCCGGTGCGTCGGACTCGCATTCAGGATGGTGATGAGCAGCTGTTCGCATTGAGTCTCCTGGTTCTTGCGATTCTTGAGGTTTTTGTTCCAGAAGCAAGACTGCCAGATATATTCCCACGCACTTTTGAACTTCTGCTCCTCATGGTTGCAGATTGTGGAGAACGCATCTTCGATGTCGTATCTTGCCTCGGACAAGAGCGGCTGGCTCGAGCTGCTGATCCTCGTGACAGGGAGTGGTCGAATCCTCCGCGCACCGAGGTCGACAACCTCGCGGGACGGGAGAAGGCTTAGCGCGCATTGCGCAAGAGGACCGAGAACGAGTTCCTCTCCGGCCACGACTCCAAGCCCCACAGTCTCCAGAACGCGCATGGCCTGGCGATCTTCGGTGCACCGGATCCGTGGGGGCCCAGGCTGCCGCAGCATTCGATGGACTTCGCCTTCGACGGTGGGGTCGATGCGCGCGAGATAGTGATTCAATCGCTGGTGTACGGCCCAATCTGCGCTTTGCGCCCAGTCTTCGGCCCGCACGCCATAGTGTGCACGCTCGACGCGATGGCGCACGGCCGCGCGGGCCATCTCCAGTAGGTCTACCGGATCGCTCGTGCGCTCAGCCAGCGACGCCAGCGGCAGGCGCTCGATATGGACATCCGCTAGCGGGTGTCGTGGGTCTGCCAATCCCCGGCGTAGCGCTGCCGCGGTCTAGCGACTAGCGCGACGACGACGACGGCGGATCGGGTCGCCGCGTGTCTGGCGAAACGGAGCCGATCTGGAGGATCGCCGATGGGCATCGCCGAGCGCGCGGCCACGATCCGCGCTCGTCAGGACTCCGCCGATCCGTCCCGCAACCCGCAAAAGGTGCGCGGGTCGGTCACGCCATAGGGTCTAGCGCTGGCTCGGCATCTCTGGTCTCCTGGGCCGCGATGAGCTCGAGCGTGCTGCTCAAGGCCACGATGGCGCTCACCGGGTTGTATCTGCTCGTGTTCCTCACGGTGCACATGCTGGGGAACCTGCTGCTGCTGCTGCCCGAGTCGATCAGTCGGACATCGTTCAACGCCTACTCCGAGGCGCTGACGTCGAACCCCCTCATCAAGGTGGTGGGCTGGCTGACGTATGCGTCCATCGTCGTTCACGCGGTGGTTTCCGCACTGCTCACGCGTCGGAATAATGCCGCGCGCACGGCAAGCTACGCGGTCGAGCAACGCGGCACGAGTAGTCCCTGGTACTCGCGCTCGATGGGGTGGCTCGGCGTCGTGACGCTGATCTTCATCGTGTTGCACATGCACGCGTTTTGGTACCGCTACCACTGGGGACCGGTCGGGTACGACTCCGAGGGCCGCAAGGACCTCTACGAGATCGTGGTCACGGCCTTCCAGGAGCCGTGGACCGTCGTCCTCTACGTCGTGTGCATGATCCTGCTCGGCTTCCACTTGCAGCATGGGTTCGCCGCCTCGCTCCGCAGCATCGGCTTGTATGGCGCCGGATTCGGCCGGCTCGTTCAGCGCATCTCGAAGTGGGTCGCCTGGGCCCTCGCGGGGCCGTTCATCGTGATCCCGATCTACGTGTTCGTCGCCTTCTGGGCAGGTGGCCGGTGATCGAGCTGGAGACCCGAGTGCCACGCGGGCCGATCCCCGAGCGGTGGTCGACCTACAAGTCGCGGGTGCGGCTGGTGAACCCGGCCAACAAGCGTCGGCTGACCGTCATCGTGGTCGGCTCGGGCCTGGCTGGGGCGGGGGCCGCGGCCTCGCTCGCCGAGCAGGGGTATTCCGTGAAGTGCTTTTGCTTCCAGGACAGCGCGCGACGAGCCCACTCGATCGCGGCGCAGGGCGGCATCAACGCGGCGAAGAACTACCAAAACGACGGCGACACGGTCTACCGGCTGTTCTACGACACGCTCAAGGGCGGCGACTACCGCAGCCGCGAGGCGCACGTCTATCGCCTCGCCGAGTTATCGGCCAACGTCATCGACCAGTGCGTGGCCCAGGGCGTGCCGTTCGCCCGTGAGTATGGGGGATCGCTCGCCAACCGATCGTTCGGTGGTGTACAGGTCGAGCGGACGTTCTACGCCCGCGGACAGACGGGTCAGCAGCTCTTGCTCGGCGCCTACGGGGCGCTGTCGCGACAGGTGCGGGACGGACGGGTGACGATGCTTCCCCGCCGCGAGATCCTCGACATCGTCGTCGACCAAGGCCAGGCCCGCGGCGTGATCGTTCGCGACCTGGTCACCGGAGAGCTCGAGCGCCACGCCGGGCACGCGGTCGTGCTGGCGACGGGTGGCTACGGCACGATCTACTTCCTGTCCACGCTCGCGATGGGCTGCAACGCGTCAGCCTCGTGGCGCGCCCACGTGCGCGGGGCTCTGTTCGCCAACCCGAGCTTCGTGCAGATCCACCCCACGTGCCTGATGGCACACGGGGACCATCAGGCCAAGCTGACGCTGATGTCCGAGTCGCTCCGCAACGACGGACGGATCTGGGTGCCCAGCACCAAGGGCGACCCGCGAGCTCCCGAGGACATCCCCGAAGGCGAACGCGACTACTACCTCGAGCGCAAGTACCCCTCGTACGGCAACCTCGCCCCGCGCGACATCGCCTCCCGTGCGGCCAAGGAAGCCTGCGACGCGGGCCACGGGATCGGACCCACCGGGCGTGGCGTCTACCTCGATTTCAAGGACGCGATCGCTCGCGACGGTCGCGAGGCGATCGCCTCGCGCTACGGCAACCTCTTCGAGATGTACGAGACGATCACCGCCCAAGACCCGTACGAGACGCCCATGCGGATCTACCCAGCGGCGCACTTCACGATGGGGGGGCTTTGGGTCGACTACCACCTCATGACGACGGTGAAACGCCTGTACGCGGTGGGCGAGTGCAACTTCGCGGACCACGGCGCCAACCGGCTGGGCGCCAACTCGCTGATGCAGGCGTGCGTCGATGGATCGTTCATCTTGCCCTACACGCTCGGGCACGACCTCGCCGACGACATTCGGGCCCCGACCGTCGACACCGCGCACCCGATCTTCACCAACGCGGAGCAGGACGTGCGCGGCCGCATCGATGCCCTGATGGCCATCGGAGGAAAGACGACGCCGACGGACTTTCATCGCCGACTCGGGGCAATCTTGTGGGATCGATGCGGCATCTCGCGGCACGCCGAGGGCCTGCGGTCGGCGCTGCGCGATGTGCTCGGCCTGCGCGAGGAGTTCCATCGCGACCTGCGGGTCGTCGGACGCGCCGACCAGGTCAACCCCCAGCTCGAGCGGGCCTTGCGGGTCGCCGACTACCTCGAGCTGGCCGAGCTGATGGTGCGCGACGCGCTGGCCCGAGAGGAATCGTGCGGCGCCCACTTTAGGGAGGAGCATCAGACCGCCGACGGCGAGGCACTGCGCGACGACGAGAACTTCATGCACGTGACGGCCTGGGAGCATCTCGACGCAGGCGCGGCCGAGGCTCACAACGAGCGGCTCGCCTTTTCCCTCGAGGCCCCCGCGACCCGGAGCTACAAGTAATGCGCCTGCATCTTAGGATCTGGCGACAGGAGTCCCGCGACGCGGCGGGTGGGTTCGAGCGCTACGAGCTCGACGGCGTGCGGCCGCAGATGTCCTTCCTGGAGATGCTCGACCATCTCAACGAGACGCTGGCGGCCCGCGGGGAGCGCTCGGTGGCCTTCGACCACGACTGCCGCGAGGGGATCTGCGGTCAGTGCGGCGTATTCATCAACGGGCGGCCCCACGGCCCCGGCCGAGCGATCACGACGTGCCAGCTGCACATGCGTGCCTTTGATGACGGCGACACGGTCGTGGTCGAGCCATGGCGGGCGAAGGCCTTCCCGGTGATCTGTGATCTCATCGTGGACCGCACCGCGTTCGATCGGATCATCGAGGCAGGGGGCTACGTCTCCGTCAACACGGGCACCGCGCCCGAGGCCAATTCGATCCCCGTCACCAAGCAGGAGGCCGAGAAGGCCTTTGACGCCGCGGCATGCATCGGGTGCGGGGCGTGCGTGGCCGTGTGCAAGAACGCATCGGCCATGCTGTTCGTCGGCGCCAAGGTCAGCCACCTCGCCACCCTTCCGCAGGGGCGGGTGGAGCGGGGGCAGCGAGCGTTGAACCTGGTCGCACAAATGGAGAAGGAGGGATTCGGTGGTTGTACGCTGACGGGGGCGTGCGAGGCGGAGTGTCCCAAGCGCATCGGCATGCACCACATCGCGCGCCTCAACTACGAGTACCTGCGCGCTCGGCTTCTCCGCCTGCTGTCCTGACCATGGGTGGCTCACCCCCTAGCGCGCAGCGACCCGCGGTCCCCCGAGCCGCTCGGTCTTGCCGCATGCTCGAGCAACCTCTCGGCCCGCCAGGCATACCAGCGCTCCTGGAGATCGGGGGGCCCGGCAAGCACGTTGCGAAAGCGACCGAATGCCCCTCGCCCATCGAGCGCCACTTCGAGCTGCCTCGCGATGTCGGGAGCATCGTGGAGAGCGGACGCGAAGTCCACCATCCAGTCGTATTGGTGCCGGGACTCGATCGGCTCGACCTCGCGGTACCGCTGCGGGTCTTGGTGGAGACGATCGATCTCTTCGCCCTACGCATCGTGATCGTCCGAAGCAAACACGAGGATTGTCTCGCCGGTCTCGAGATCCAGCAGCATCCGGGAGTCGTCGCCCCCGGTCATCCCCTCGAATCGCCCGTTGGCATCGATCGTGGGGAGCGTGTCGAGCTTGCGAGCCCGACGCCGAAGCTCCTGCTGCCGCGCTCGCTCCTCGACGGACTGCACCTGCTCGGGCCGCTCCCGGCCAAAGCGCTTCTCGTAGAGATGCTCGATGTAGAGCGGAAGCGGCAGCTTCCATGGTTCTTGGGTGTGGTTGTCGAGCTTCCCCAGCGTCTTGGGATTCATGCCGAGCTCTCGTGCCATCTGAACCTGGGCGTGGGTGAGTCGATGCCGCTTGCGTGCATCGACCCAGGCCTGCCGCTTTGGATTGAGACCGCGCTTTTTGGCCATCTGCTGGATCGGAGGCTATCCAGATCATGACTGGCAAGTCCATGTCAGTCTATGGCCGAACCTCTCCCTTCATGCCGCTTCTCGTGTCATGCCGCTTCTCGTGCCCACACGGACCCGATTGTACCACCGAGCCACTATACTCGGTGTCGGTGTCTCCGGTGCGCCACTGCTGAACCCGTGTAGTGCAGAGACAAGCGAACATGTTGTTCCTGCTCCGTCTCCATCGACACATCGACGAAACGGGCGCGCGTCTTGTGAGATCGGGCAAGCCGCCGGTAGGCCGCGTGGAGGCTATGGCTGGAACGAATGGCGAGCCCCAGGCCGCCCAACGCGAGGAGCGGAATTCTCTGACCGATCCGCAGACCGACGGGAACGGCGTCGATCTGCGCGGTCAACTCGCCGAGGAGACGAACCGCCTCGCCCACCGTCGGCCGCGTTGACGCGCAGGAAGCCGAGGACCGAGCGACGTCGGATCGTGGCGCCCCTGATGAAGCGTATCCATCGCATGACGGACATGATGCGGGGCCGGTCGACCATGGCACGACAGGCGCGGTGGATCATTCCGACCGTCGGCCGCCTCGTCATGCCCCTGGCTCTTCCCATGCTCGGCCGGTTCGTGCTGGGCCTGGACCACGAGGTCGCGTCGCGCTTGGGTGCGCCCCACGGCTAGTGAGAACACGTGTAAAATCTCACAAATCAATACAGACCGACCGGACAGTGCGTCCGATGACGCGGCGTCCGATGACGCCGCGTCCGACGGCGAGGCATCCGATGGCGAAACTCCGGCTTGAACGGCCGCTCCGCAACGCGTCGGTGGATGAGCTCGCCGGCCAGCAGCCCGAAGGGCAGCGCGAT
Organism: Myxococcota bacterium; assembly: GCA_039194325.1. Lineage (GTDB taxonomy): Bacteria > Myxococcota_A > Polyangia > Nannocystales > Nannocystaceae > Paraliomyxa. The sequence goes on along the minus strand of JBCCWC010000226.1, from coordinate 14,147 downwards.
GAGCAGGATCGCCATCGAGCGCAGGGTGGCGCTCGTGTAGCGCCCCTCCAGCACGAAGCCTCCGATCAATAGGGTGTTCAGCCCGGTCCAGACCGCACTGAGGGTCGCGCGGAACTGACGCTTGTCGAGCTCCTCGCGCTCGTCCCCGAGGAGAACAACTCGGGCACGCTGTCGCTCGGCAGCACGATGGACGAGCAGGGGTCGATCACCGAGTTCGACGTCACCGGTGCGCTCGCCCAGATCTCCCGGGGTGACGGCGGCATCGGGGACGCCGACGGCCTCTACAACGCGGCCAACCCGGAGCAGGCGTTCGGACCGATCGACGTGTTCCCCTCGGAGGGGGCGTTCACCGTCGGATCGCTGAGCTACGATCGTGAGCAGGTCTGCGACTCGGGAGAGGTCGTCGTCGCGGTCGATAGCGTGGACTTGTCTGGGCTCTGGCAGGCCGGCTCGGGGACGACCGACATCTCGGACACGGCCTTGGGCTTGTGGTTCTTCGAAAACGAGCACACGAGCACCTTCGGCGCGCTGCCGGACGACGCGGCGAGCACGTTCACCGACGGCGTGCTCAGCTCGATCGACTTCACGGTCTCGGTCACGTTGATCTCCGACTACCCGCCCGACCCGACCGAGCCCGAGTTATGACGGCATGCTGACCTTCTCGGGGAACACGATCTCGCTGCAGATCGACGACACGGAGATGGACATCGACGGCGGGATCACCGTGGTCCCGCAGTCGCGGCTCGTCATCGATCTCGAGGGGACGGTGGACGCCGTGGTGCCCTAGCGGTCCTACGGGTCGACATGCGCTCGCGGCGGCGGCGTCCCCGGCCGCCGCGCGCTGGATCCCGACTTGGTCCACCCGTTGGTGGGCCATCGGGAGCCTGATCGCGGAGCGGATCTCGTCTTGACCTACAGCCCGTGGCCAGCCCTCGCGCGGTCGTGACACCGCCGCGGCCCCGCTCCACTTGGGACGACGGGCTCACCTCGCTTGCCCGACTTGGGCACCGAAAAGTGCTGGTTGCCTAGGCGCGGTTACGATCCTATCGGGGGGCGCCAGCACCAACCATCCGTGCAGACAGTAGATCGAGACGCCGGGACCTCGCGGCGTCGCTCGGCATACACGTTGCAGTCTTGCCGGATGATGCATCGCATGCTCTCGTTTCCACGCTCTTTGGTCCTCGCCGCCACGACGATCGGCCTGGTCGGCTGCATGGCTGACGAAGCCGGGCCCGATCCCCTTATCACCGAGCCCGCCTCCTCGGGACCCGGAGATCCGCTGCCTCCTGCGGGCGGTGAGCTCGTGGCGTGGCCTGATCCCTTCGGCGACCGCACCGATTGCGAGGACTTCCAGAACTACCCGCCGGTCCCCCCCTACGTGGCCCCCGGGGATCACTGCTCGGTGAGCAACCCGACGCCGGAGTGTCCTCCAGAACTCGAGGACATCTGCGAGATCCCCTGTAGCGGCTGGGAGGGTCCCTACAACATCTATGGCGATAATTGCCATGATGCCGCCAACTGTGGGGTGGGGGCAGGCCAGGAGTGCGGCCAGGAGACCGGTATTCTCAGCTGTACCGGCAATACCTCGGGCATTGGCGGGCACACGGTCAACTACACGGTCGTGCCCTACGAGGCCCCCGAGGACGAGACATCGGGGACATCGGGGACATCGGGGACGACCGGAGACGCCACGGACACCACCGGCAACGAGCCCGATCAGTGGGTGATCTGCTTGTCCGAGCCGCAGCATACCAACTGCAATGCAAGCAAGTGTTGTTGGCTGCAGGACAGTCCCACTCCGCAGACCGGGGAGGGCGAGCCGGGCCACGCGTGCTACGAGGCGCGGTGTGGGTCTCAGGCGCAAGACGACGGCGGTACCGTCCTGCCGGTCGGTGAGTGCTGGCCGACGATCTCCAACGAGCCTCCGTGTGATCCACCGTGGAGCCAGGAGGCTCTCGAGTGCTGTCAGGAATATACGAAGCGGTGGGATCACGCGCTGCCCAAGATGTGCAAGAATTCGACGTACGAAAACCAGGTCGATTTCCGGTGTGATGTCTACGTAGAGTGTGTCGAAGCGGCGGGCTGGCCCCCAAATCAGGGTGCATCGTCGTCATCGGACGGAGGCGACTCGTCGTCGAGCACAGGCGACTCGCCGGTGGGCACCGAAGGCGCGGCGTCGGGTACGGGCGGCACGTCTGGGTCGTATGGGGGCAGCACGTCTGGGTCGTACGAGGGCAGCACGTCACTGTCGCAAGAGGAGCCGTTGCACTCGGGCTTGTCGGGTGTCCATGGCGCCACCTCGATGGGCCTGTAGCGGATAGGGGCTACCGAAGGCGCCTCACCTCGTCACAATCCCACCATGAGCGACCAAACATAGTTCAACCAACCCGCCGGGGTCGCCGGTCTCGAAATCGCCGGCCTCCAAACGACCGAGTACGATGCCGTCGTGGCTCGTATGGGCGTCGAGCAGGAGCCCGCACCCGACATCGACCTGCACGTTGCCGCCCCCGAAGCAGGGCGGCAACCATGCGCCTAGCGATGGGCAGTGGGGGCGGTCCAGACGCCGGCGCGTTCGACGTAGCGCGTCATCCGGCCCGATCGCAGCTCTTCGCCGAAGTCGCAGCTGGTCAGGCGAAGCACCACGACTCGGTCGGAGACGCAGTCCGTGTCGTGAACGTCCCCGGGCAGGAAGACTCGGGCCTGTCCGGGGTGGACGTCGCTGGATTCCCGAGCAGGGAGCCGGGGGACTCTGCCGAGGTGTACCCCCATTTGCACCGCCCGTTGTCTGGCTCGACACCACGCGTTACCACGAGGCTCGACATCATCATGCTCCCCAATAGCGCGACTACGGTAGGCGCACCGTAAAGCGAATTCAACGCAGACTGCCGCAAGTCGCGCGCAGCGAGGAGCATGGAGCAGACCAACCTCAACCTCATGGTGACCTCGGGATAAATTACTCGCCGATGGCCATGCTCCGACGAGATCCTACTATTGGGGGCCGCCGTTTGGCGAGCAGCGCACAACAGCTCGTCAGTAGTGGCCCATTGCATCTTGTAGCGAGTCGCCGCCAAGATAACGGTGTTCCAAAACGGGAGCGGAGACCGAGGCAATGACGCCCTCCGGGAGCACCACACCAGCATTATGATGTGATATAAATCACGTTTGAATGGCCTGCGAGGTTTGGCAGTTGGCGCATGGTTTGGCGATCGGCCCTCCGATGAAGACTCGAACTAGATGATCTATCGACTTCTACGAGATCGGTAGATCTTCCAGCACGTGCGCTGAGCGCTCTTCACAAGGAAAAAAAACTCTCCTCGTTCCCCTACCGGGTGGGAAGAACGGCACGGTATACTCCGCCGTGAGCGAGCGTAGGGCACTGGAGCACCTGCAATCTCGTCGTAACTCACGGAAACGCGGAGCGAGGAGACCCCGGGGATGCAGGACGTCGTCATCATTGGAGGTGGGCCCGGTGGATCGACCCTCGGATGCTACCTCTCCAAACAGGGCATCTCCAATGTGCTCTTCGAGGCTGCAATTCACCCTCGTCCTCACGTTGGAGAGTCACTGGTGACTTCGACGACCAGGATCTTCCAAGACATTGATTTTCTCACGACGATGGAACGCGAGGGGTTCGTACGAAAATATGGTGCTTCGTGGCACCCGCCCACCAAGAACGCCGAACTAGCCATCGAATTTTCCGAGTTTCCTCAGGAAGGCATCGAGCAAGACTACACGTATCATGTAGATCGCGCCCGCTTTGACTCCCTGCTTCTCAAGCATGCGAGCGAGTTGGGGACAGAGGTCTACCAGGGAACGGAGGTCAAGGACGTCCTGCTGGACGGTGATCGTGTGTGTGGAGTCAAGGTGGCGATAGCGGGTCACACCGTCGATGTGAAGGCCAGGATCGTAGTCGACGCTAGCGGCCGCCGAGGAGTGCTCGGGAGGAAATTCAAGCTCCTTCAAACGGATCCTCAGTTCAACCAATTCGCCACACACGCTTGGTTCGAGAACGTCTCCCGAAGCCCACGCGGTCGCGATGACGACATCCATATCTACTTCCTCCCCGTCGAGCGGGGGTGGGCGTGGCAGATTCCGATCACCCCAGAAGTCACCTCGGTCGGCGTCGTCGTCGAGAAGCGAGAATTTCGCAAGATGAAGGGCGATATCGCGGCATGGTTCCAGCGCATGGTCGCCTCTGCTCCAGATATGGCCAAGGCCATGCAGGACGCGATCCGCATCAATGACTTCAAGCGTGAAGGGGACTATAGCTACGCGATGGAGCGATTCTCCGGCCCTGGCTACCTGATGATCGGCGACGCGGCTCGCTTCGTCGATCCGATCTTCTCTTCGGGGGTCAGCGTCGCGAGCTACTCCGCCAAACTCGCCGCCGAGGCCATCGCCGATGTCCTTCAGCGCGGAGCGCCCGAGGCCGATGCCTTCGGGAGGTTCGAGTCGACCCTGAAGAATGGATGTGACATTTGGTATGAATTCATCTGCCTCTATTATCGACTCCTCCCGCTGTTCACCCTGTTCATCAAGGACAAGAAATACCGGATGCAGGTCCTCCGCCTGCTGCAAGGAGAGGTCTTCGATCGCACAGAGGTCCCGGTTCTAGACGAGATGCGCTCGTTCATAACGGCGGTCGAGAGCAACGACGAAAACTTGCTTCGTCCGTATCTCGGCAATGTAGACTTGGGGGTGCTCGACCACATCCGGCGAATTCATGACTGAGGAGTGTACCTCAGCGTTGCACGATCCCCCCGTGTGAGCTGCAACGCCGGGTCGGCCGGTGGCTCCGACGGTCAGCTTGAGGCCGCGCTGGGGATTGGTCAGCCGACCCGCTCGTCGGAGCAGGCGGTCGCGAATCGTGCCGAGGGTCTCGAGCTCGAAGATCGCGGGACGGGTGCGTGTAGTGGCTCGTCGCTTGGGCGCTGCTCGCATCTGGAGCTCGCGGCTGAGGTTGTGCGCGAGCATGACGGCTCGCGGCAGCCGAGCTCGGATGGCCTTGATGCACTGCTGGATGAAGGCCTTAGCCCCGCGCGAGTCGTGGGCGTGACCGGGGCGATGCAGCATGTCGCAGAACATGCCCAGCTGGGCCACGGCGCACAACAGCGGGTAGTAGCTGCGGGCTCCCTTGCGCTTCTTGTTGAACCCGACGGCCGTCCCCTCTGCCTTGCGGGCGTTGTCGACCGAGCGAGTGTCGCCGCCGGCCAAGGTGCGGCTGGCTGATGGTGGCGACGTTGGGCAGCCCCCCATGCTCTAGGCGGGCATGCCCGCCGACCCGGGCCTCGACGCTTTCCTGCTTGCCTGCGGCTTCGAGTGTCGTGCGATCGAGCAGCACGAGATGCGACGTCCGGTGTGAGAGGAGGAGATCCAGGGACGCCCCTGGCTGGATATCGGCAACGACAGCCTCGCGTCGGCGCTATCGTGTGAGCCGCTGACGTTGTGGCAGGATCCGCTCGTACCCAGGACGATCGCGCGACGAAGGATGACCTGGGCGGAGCTCATGCAACGGGTTTTCTCGATCGAGTTCTTACGCGACCGGACCGGACCGGACCGGACCGGTTGTCTTGCGTCTATCGCGCGGGGCTTGTCGTCGGAGCAACGCGACGATGGCTGGCACCCCAGCGGGCGTAGCGCGAGCATTCCGGTCGTGGCGATCCATCTCATACTCGGCGGACGTCGATGAGCACGATCGCGCAAAATGTTCGATTTCATCTCACCGGTCGATTTTGCGTGAGCTGGATGGAACCAAGGCGCGTGTCGATCGACTATCGTTGGCGAAGCTCCAACGTGTGCTTCCGTTGGCTTGGCGCTTGAACATGAACATGGACGATCGAAGTCGGTGGGTTAGACGTGCGCTCGTCGGCGTGGTGCTCGCGCTGGGCTGCGGCGAATCCGGGCCTCCACGGGGAGAACTGGGGCTGGCGAGCTTTCTCTGGATCTGTGACGAAGGCGCAGACTACGGCTGTGGCCGGGACCGGTTTCCCGATGACATCGCGGTGGGCTCGACCTTCGAGGCGGGCTTCGATGTGGCGCGGGACGGCGTCAGAGCGGGGTACGGCCGGAGGGTCGAGGGCGCGAGCCCCACGTGGATCGGGCCGGCCGAGGACGGCACGGGGATCACCGCGCGGGCGGAGGGGGAGGTCGCCCTGCTAGCCGTGGGTGGCGGGACCTTGATCGATTTCACGATGGTGGATCTGCACGAGGTCAGCCGGGTGGGCCTGCGCAGGCCGGCCGAGGAGGCTCCCGACTGCCTCGAAGATGACGACAAGAACGAGAGGGAAGACCAGTGGGATGACGATGGGGACGAGCCAGAGCCGTGCATGCCCGGTGGGATCCTCGATCGCTCGGAGGACCCCGACGCGCCCTTCACGATCCTGGAGATCGAGCCACAGACGGCGCGACTGCTGGAGGCGATCCCGCTCAGTGGCTCCCTGCCGCTCGCCGGGCGGTTCGACTACACGTGGACGTCGCTCGATCCCACGCGGCTGGTCGTCAGCCCGCGTGAACGAGGCCGAGTGTGGCTCGACTTCCGTGGTCCGGAGCTGGCCGAGCTTCAGGTGACGACGAACGACGCGAGCTACGTGGTCGGTGTGCGAGCCCCGGCCAGCGACGAGGTTCCCGATCCTCACCGTACGGGAGGTCGAGACGTAGATCCATGCTCGGTATGCTCGTCGTTTCGGCGCTGACGGCCTGTACACAACCCATGTACAGCGGCATTGACATCGCCCAGACCGACGGTGACGTCGATGCGGAGATCACCGTCGATGGCGTGCGGCTGACCCACGGGAGGGTCGTGATCATCGAGGCTCAGCTGCGCTCGTCGACCGAGGAGCAATTCGACGCGCTCAACCAGGGCTGGCTACGTTCGGCCAACGAGGACATCGTCCAGATCCACCCGACGGTCTACAACTTCGGCTACGCGCTGATCGGAGCGGGACCAGGGCGGACGGATCTGGAGATCGTGGTCGACGACCAGGTTCAGGACACGCGCTCGGTGACGGTGGTGGAGGCACGGTGATGGGACGGTCGATGTCTTCCATGTCCACCCTGCTCTGTTTCGGGCTTTCGCTGGCTTTGGTGAGCAACGCCGGGGCGACGGCTCCGGCCGAGGCTCCGGCTCCGGCCGAGGCTCCGGCTCCGGCCGAGGCTCCAGCTCCGGCCGAGGCTCCAGCTCCGGCCGAGGCCGAGACGACCGCGCCCGTGGAGGTACCCGCTCCGAGTGAGGCTCCGCCGCCAGGTGTGGAGGACGCGGCCGTACCGACCGAAGCGTTTGCTCCCGTGGAGGCGTCTGCTCCCGGCGGCGAGGCCGGCGGCGAGGTCGGCGGCGAGGTCGGCGGCGAGGTCGCGTCCGATCCGGTGCAGCCGAGTGCGCCGGTGACCGAGAACCCGCAAGCGGCACCATCCGCCGAGTCATCGTCGCCTCCGGAGCCGATCGAGCGGCCACCCCTGGCGCCCGAGCGTACGGCCGACCAGGCCCCCGATCGTATGAACCGCGGGGCCGAGGCGCTCATCGGAGTCGGTGTGGCCTCGCTGACGGTCGGTGTGGCGACGTTGCTCTTCGTCTCCTGGCCGGCGTGGGGCCTCAAGAACCGGGCGCTGGACCGGGCCCGAGATGCCGAGCTGCGCTCCGAGACGTCGGAGTTCGCCGATAGGGCCGCCCGTCGACGTCACGTGGCCGTGGTCGCGTTTGGGATCGGCACATCGCTCAGCGCGGTGGGGATCGCGATGCTCACCGGTGGCGTGATCAAGCGTCGTCGGGATCGTCGGCTCTCGGTCGCTCCCGTGGTGGGCGGCGGGCTCGCGGGAGCGAGCGCGACGCTGCGCTTTTAGGGCACTACGCATACGTTGCAAGCGCGGCCACGCCCCCGTTGGCGAACCGCCGCGTCGCGCTCGCCTCGAACTCCAGGTCTGTGAGCCCGGTCAGCGCTTTGGCGCCGCCGAGCGTCTCGACGGCCGGATCGACGGCCGACATCTAGACCATGAGGGGGTCGAGGCGAGACGAACGCCGATCACCGCAGAGCCGGGCACGCGTCGCCCAGGTTCGAGTCAGGGTGGCGGTCGACGATGGTCCGGGCCTTGTCGATCTTGCCCGCGCCGCACAGCGCCTTGACCCGCAGCAGGCGGCGCTCGTGAACGAAGGAACTCCGGGGGAACGCGCGTTCGTGGCGGCGCAGCGACGCGAGCGCCGAGGCATAGCGTCTAGCATTGACGGCCTGGCGGGCCTCGAGCAACAGGGTCATCTCGTCGCGAGGGTCGACCTTGGCGGGGCGCCGCTTGTTGCGACGCGAGTCGATCGAGGGCTCGCTTTGGTCGTCGCTTTGGTCGGCTTGTTCGTCGTCGCTGGAAGACTCGGGCTCCGGGGCAGCGGGCTCGAGCGCTTCGGTCGGTGCCTCCGGGGGCCCGTCGACCTCCGCGAGACGCGGCTGGCGTACCGTCGCGACGCCGGCGGCTTCGTCTCGCTGCTCGACCCTCTCGGCCGCGTACGGATCATCGGCCGTGTTCTGGGGCTCGCTGCGCCACGAGCCGACCTGGGACATGACCACGGCGATGAGGCCCGCGGCCGCCACCGCGCCGCCGAGCGCGGCGAGCCACAAGGAGTGGCGCCTTCGCCCGGGGCGGATCGTCGGATCCTCGCCGATCCGCAGCGGGGCGTCATACTCCACCGACTGCGCGATGTCCCTCCAGATCGCGTGGTGGCGCTCCTTTGGCATGTCGGCGCCTGCCTGCATCGACGCGAGCAACTGCTTGGCTCCCAGATCGAGCTCGTTCATGATGGTCTCCGGTCGGTGGCACCCAGGCGTGTCGCGAACCGACCGAAGCGCTTGCGCGCGAGTCGAAGACGCGAATACACCGTGTTGAGCTTGACCCCGAGCGTATCGGCGACTTGTGGTGCGCTCATGCTCTCGAGGTCGTGGAGCACGAACACGTCGCGCTGGGGGGCGGGCAGCGTCGTTAGGAATCCTTCGAGCAGCGCGTAACCCTCTGCCCGCTGCACGATCTCGTCCGCGCCCGGCTGGTCGCCGGGCATGTCGTCCGAGGGCACCGGGCGCAGGCGTGATGCGGCGCGGCGCTGCCCGGTCCGCGCGCGCATCACCAGGTTGTTGGTGATCCCGAACAGCCAGTTCCGCGGCGGCCGCGAGGGGTCGAAGTCGTGGCGCCGGCGATGAGCGATGAGGAATGCGTCGTGCACGATGTCGTCCAGATCCGCCGATGGGGCGCCCAGGTGCCGTGCCAGGCGCCACACGAACCCCGCGTGCTCACGATAAAGCTCCCCCAAGTCCCACGAGGGGCCTGCGGCGCCCCCCGGGAGAACTCGCAGCGGCTCTCGCGGCACAACCGAGCTTCTCACGGCGGACCTCGATCCGTCACTGAAATCGCAATCGAACGTGACCGGCCACGCGCACGTCGGCCGGTCCGATCCGGTGGATGAGCACCTCGGGGGCCGGTCCCGCGGTGAATTCGTGTTGGATCATGGGGATCAACGCTTCGGTGGTCAGCGCCAGCGCCAGCGGACCGACGATGCGGACCTCCATCCCGCCACGAAAGCCGAACGCCAGCCACAGCCGTCGGCGACGCAGGGACGTCTCGAGCCGACGACCGGCCGCGTCGAGCCCGCCCACCTCGGCCACGGCGCAGGTGGGGAACGCGACCCGGTGTAGCGACGCGACGTAGCAGCCCCGCAGCGCCCCGCGGCCCCCCTGCAGGCGCATGGCCACCGACGGATCGGCGCCTTCGAACTCCCGCGGCGGATCGTAGGCGCCGCTCAGCTCGGCCCTCCACCTTCGACCTTCCACGCCCAGGGCGAGCTCGGCGGTTCCCCCTATGGGCGACGCTCCCACCCTCATGCCGCCACCGGCTTGGATCGCCGCCCATAGGGCTCGCTTCCGCGGCTCGGGCTTCGGCTCGGGCTCGGGCTCGGGTTCGGGCTCGGGCCTTGGCTCGGGCTCGGGCTCGGGCTCGGGCCTCGGCTCGGGCTCGGGCTCCGGGGCGGGCTCGGGCTCGGGCCCGGGCTGGGCGTCCAGCCCGCCCACGCTGGGATCGAGAGCGATCGCGATGATGAACGCCGCGCTTTGAACCAGCGCTCGACAGCTGGGGGCCTCCAGCGCGCGCCCCCGCGGTCGGCCCCGCTGCTCCAGAACCAGCGTCAATCGCCAGCGTTCGTCGTCGCTTCGCGTCACCGTTCCAAAGACCCGGAGGATCTCTTCGACGCCGACGCTGGACTCGCGGGGCGCGGTGGACTCGACGCCGAGTCGTGAGACCTCGGCTCGCACGTCCTTTGCGGTGCCGCAGTCCTTGGGCGCGTCCCAGCGCACCTCATAGGACGGAGGCTCGGGTGGCGGGGGAGCTTTGGCGGGGGATACTCCCTGCGCGGCGACGGCCCAGATCCAGGCCCAGATCCAGCCCGACATCTCAGAGCAGCTCGAAGGTCACCTCGCGCGCGACCCCCGGTGTCCCCATGGCCTGAGCAAACTCGTAGGGGACGGCACGCACGGTGTGGATGCCAGCAGTCAGCTCCCAGGGCATGAAGTCGAAGTCGATGTTTCCTCCGAGGGTGAAGGGGACGAAGTCCTCGATGCGGATGTCCCGGTCGTCGACGATGAACTCGACGCTGCCCACCTCCACCGGGAGGGTGTCGGCGGCGAGGCTGAGCTCGGCCCCGCCGTAGTCGTCGGGATCGACGACGTCGCCGCTGGAGAGCGGGCCGAGCAGGAGATCGGCGTCGGCATCGACCAGACGGAACCCGATCACCCCGAAGGAAGCGCCTGCGGTCGACGCGGAGCCGGTGAACGAGGCGTTGCTCGTGCTCTGTGCCGAGCAACCGTCCGCGGTCCTGGTCCCCGCCCCGGCCCCCGCCGTGGCGGAGGGCGATCCCGCGCCCGACGAGGATGACGAAGACGAGGAGGGCGAAGACGACCCCATCTCGGATCCCACGACGAACCGCTCACCCAAAGAGGTCTGCGGGGTACAGGCCACGAGCCCCACGAGGGCCCACAGCGGGTATCGGGCCGACGGCACCGCCGCCCGAGTATAGCCGGGCGACGTCCGAGCGTGACAACCCCAAAAAAGATCCAAAACAAAGTGACGGACGAGCGGTGCTGCCGAGAACTCGCTCGAGGATGATGCAACACCGACGATGGGGGTGGGCGTTGGCGAGCGCTCTGGTCCTGGGAGGGTGCTACGGCGGGGGGGACTCCGGAGGCTCCGGGGGCTCCGGCGGCGGCAGCTCGCCCGAGCAGGACCAGGAAGACAACAACGAGCCCATCGACTGGGGCGAGTGCGGCCACTCGGCGGTGGGCGAGGACGAGCCCGACCAGGTCCTGGATCGGGGCAAGGAGGCCTGGCCGCAAGACGTGGTGCACAACGCCGACGGCACGGTGTCCACCAGCTTCGGGACGCTCTATCCGATGGGCTGGCCGCAGTTCGATCCCAACGGGCACGGGGTGTACATCGGCGAGTTCTGCACGCGACGCACGAACTACTACCGCGCGATCGAGGGACTCGAGCCCTACGTGCGCTACGTGGAGAAGGAGATCTGCGCCGCTCAGGAAGCCCACGACGCACTGGAGGCGGGCCAGACCCACCTGACGCTCTGCGGCCAGGACACGCAGAACGCGATCGGGGGCGAGTGGTCGGGCGACACCGGGTTCAACTGGCTACCGGCGCTGAACTGGGACGAGGCTCAGAGCCAGGGGGGTCACTACGGCGCCCAGACGTGGACCGAGCCCCGCTACATGGCGTGCTCGAGGTTCGGCTCGGGCGAGGCCGCCGACGACGCGGGTGGCCGGAGCATGCAGGATTTTTGGGACGACGTCCCGCCCGCGCGGCTCACCGGGGCGGAGGAGGGCTTCTTTGCGGACACCGAGCCCCCCGCGGCCGGCTCGCTCGTCGCGGTGGACATGGCCGTCGGCGGGCACCACACCTGCGCGCTGCTCGAGGATGGCACGATCCGCTGCTGGGGGGACGGCCTGTGGGGGCAGCTGGGCGACGGTAGCGTTACGCCCACCGAGGATCAGCCTGGTCTGCTCTGGTACCACGGCCGCAGCGTGCCGAGCTCGCCGGTGTCGCTGCCGGCCCAGGCGACCGCGGTGGCCGCGGGCCATAACCATACGTGCGCGCTGCTCGAGGATGCGTCGGTGTACTGCTGGGGCCATGATGATCGCACCCAGCTTGGGCTATGGAGCCATAAGGGCCACATCCGCCAGTTCGACGAGCACTATGAGTACGCGCCGGAGCAAGTCCCTCAGCTCCCACAGGACGATCCCGTGGTCGGCATCGCGGCGGCGATGGCCGCGACGTGCTTGACCTTCGAATCCGGGACGGTTCGCTGCTTTGGCTGGGCGCACGGCGGCGTCACCGGGCGCGCTCCCGACAACGACTCGTACTGGGGAGCGTTCGGGGCCAGCAACAACGGGGAGGACAGCGAGACGCTCGTCGGTCTGCGCGAGATCGTGCTCGGCTCGAGCCACGGCTGCGCGCGGACCGAGCAGGGCGGGGCGAAGTGCTGGGGCTGGGACTGGCGCGGGCAGCTCGGCGACGGGGTCCGCGAAGAGCTCTACCACGCGCAGGTGTCGGCCAACGCCGAAGACGACGTCCAGACCGACGACGACCCCCGGATCCCCCGCGACGTGGTGGGGATGAAAGGCGGCGTCGCGATGGTCCAGGTCGGCGCCGAGCACAGCTGCGCGATCCTCGATAACGGTGCCGTGCGTTGCTGGGGGAGCAACCGGCACGAGCAGCTCGGGCATCGCGGGGACTACCCACAGGGGGAGATGTGGGAAGTCCCCGCGCCCGAGCACGAGGCGACCCCGGTGGACGTATGCCTGGATCGTCCGGCCGTCGATCTGGCCCTCGGCGGCGCCCATAGCTGCGCCCTGCTCGACGACGGCATGGTCCGCTGCTGGGGCTCGGCCAACCACGGAAAGCTCGGCCACGGCCACTACGTCAAGGATCGCGTGGAGCCGGCGCTGGTGGAGGGGCTGGAGGACGTCGTGCAGATCGAGTCCCGCCACATGCACACCTGCGCGCGCACGGGCGACGGCAAGATCTACTGCTGGGGGCTCAACTACTACGGCCAGCTCGGGACGGGCGAGTCCACCGACCAGGCCACACCACAGCTCGTGACCGGTTTTTGAGGGGCTTCGATGATGATGACTCGAGGCGTCGCCTTGCCAGCGACGACCGCCGCTTCGCGAGAAGGGCTCGCTACGCCGAGCTCATCGGGCCGTAGAGGTCGGGCCGACGATCGCGGAACAAGCCCCAGTCGGCCCGATAGCGCTCGATCTGGTCGAGATCGAAGCGGTGGACGAGCACGCCTTCCTCGGTTGCGGTGAGCTGCTGGACCAGATCGCCGCGGTGGTCGGCGATGAATGAGTGGCCGTAGAATGTTTGAGACACGCCGTCGTTGTCCTCGAGCCCCACGCGGTTCGAGGCGACGATGGGCACCGCGTTCGCGACCGCGTGTCCCTGCATCACCCGCTGCCACTGGGGGTGGGTGTCGAGGGTGGCGTCGTAGGGCTCTGTGCCGATCGCGGTGGGGTAGAGCAGAACCTCGGCCCCGGCCAGCACCATGGCGCGCGCCGCCTCGGGGAACCACTGGTCCCAGCAGATGCCCACGCCGATGCAACCCGCGCGCGTCTTCCAGGCTTTAAAGCCGGTGTTGCCGGGGCGGAAGTAGTATTTTTCCTGGTAGCCAGGTCCGTCGGGGATGTGGCTCTTGCGGTAGACCCCAAGGATCGTGCCGTCGGCGTCGGCGAGGGCGACGCTGTTGTAGTAGTGCGGTCCGTCCTTCTCGAACAGGGAGATCGGGATCACGACCCCGAGCTGACGGGCGAGCGTCTGCATCGCGAGCACGCACGGGTGCTCGCCCACCGGATGCGCGGTGGAAAACCACCTGGGGTCTTGCCGGGTGCAAAAATAGATGCCCTGGAACAGCTCCGACGGCAGCACCACGTTGGCGCCCCGACGGGCAGCTTCCCGGACCAGGGACTCGGTCTTCGCGAGGTTGGACCCCATGTCCGGGCTGTAGCGGGCCTGGAGCGCCGCCACCGTGATCGTGCGTGCTGTCATCTATGAGGGCTCCTGCTGGGTCACGCAGTGGAACGAGCCGCCGCCGGCATCGCCGCTGCCCATGAGCCCGCGCG
>JBCCWC010000225.1:0-25346 GCA_039194325.1 Myxococcota bacterium | reverse complement strand
GCTGGCCTCGATGGCCAAGCTCAAGGCGGGGCGGCTGGCCCGCGAGGTGGCCGACACCTGCCTGCAGTTTTGGGGGGGCATGGGCTACATGCACGAGTCGCCGGTGTCTCGCTTCTTCCGGGACGGGCGCCTGGTCTCGATAGGTGGCGGGGCCGACGAGGTCATGCTCAGCATCATCTGCAAGCTCATGGGCACGCTGCCCCGGCGCCCCAAGAAGAAAGACTGAGCCAGCCATGACCACGCCCACTGCGCTCGAAGCGATCGAGCCGAAGACGCTGCAGCTTCGGCACGAACGCGGGATCCTCCACGTGACCCTCGACCGTCCCAAGGCTCGCAATGCGATGAGCCTGGAGATGGTGGCCGAGCTCGAGGCGGTGCTGGCCGCGGTGCTCGATCGTCGCGACGTGCGAGCGCTGGTGCTCCGCGGCGCGCAGGGGCACTTTTGCGCCGGCGGCGACGTCAAAGACATGGCGAAGGCTCGCGGCAGCGCGCCCAAGGAGGGCCAGCCCGATCCGGTGGCCGAGGTCAACCGGGCGTTCGGGCGCATGATCACCGCGGTCGATCGCGCGCCGCAGGCGGTGGTGGCGGTGCTCGAAGGGGCGGTGCTGGGCGGCGGCATGGGCCTGGCCTGTGTGGCCGACGTGGCGATCGCCCGGGCCGACGCCAAGCTGGGCCTGCCCGAGACGGGCCTGGGGCTGCCCCCGGCCCAGATCGCGCCCTTCCTCGTGCGGCGGCTGGGTCTTTCGCAGGCGCGACGGCTGGCGGTGACCGGTGGGCGCCTTTCGGGGGCGCAGGCCCACGCGCTAGGGCTGGTGCACGAGCTGGCCGAGGATGGCTCGCAGCTCGAACAGATCCTCGAGCGGATCCTGACGCAGATCCGGCGGTGCGCCCCCGGAGCGGTGGCGGCCACCAAACACCTGATGCTGCAGGTCGGGGCTACCGATCTCGATCGCCTGCTCGACGAAGCCGCGCAGCGTTTTGCCGAGGCGGCTCGGGGTCCCGAGGGTACCGAGGGCATGACCGCCTTCATCAGCAAGCGGCCGCCCCAGTGGGCCGCCGCGATCGAGGGCAAGGACTGAACTGGTGGCTCCGATCCGCAAGCTCCTCATCGCCAACCGCGGCGAGATCGCCCGCCGGGTGATCCGCTCCGCCCGAGATCTGGGCATTCGCACCGTGGCCGTGTTCAGCGAGGCCGACCAGGGGGCCCCCCACGTGGGCGAGGCCGACGAGGCGGTGCGCCTGGGTCCGGGGCCCGCCAGCGAGTCGTACCTGGATCTGGCGCGGGTGATGGACGCCGTGCGTCGCACCGGGGCCGACGCGCTGCACCCGGGGTATGGCTTCTTGTCGGAGAACGGCGACCTGGCGCGGGCGTGCACCGAGGCCGGGGTGACCTTCGTGGGTCCGCCCGAGGCGGCCGTTCGCCTGATGGGCGACAAGGTGCAGGCCAAGCGCCGGATGATCGAGGCCGGGGTGCCCACCGCGCCGGGGTACACCGGCGAGGCCCAAGACGAAGCCACCCTGCGGGCCGAGGCCGAGCGCGTGGGCCTGCCGCTATTGGTCAAGGCGGTCGCCGGCGGCGGCGGTCGAGGGATGCGGGTCGTTCGTTCGCTGGGTGAGCTGGGGTCGGCGGTGGCCTCCGCCCGCTCTGAGGCCGAGCACGCGTTCGGGCGGGGCGACGTGTTCCTCGAGCGGTTGGTGGAGGGGGCACGCCATGTCGAGATCCAGGTGTTCGCCGATTCCCACGGTCACGTGATCCACCTCGGTGAGCGGGAGTGCTCGGTCCAGCGTCGCCACCAAAAGATCATCGAGGAGGCGCCCTCGCCCGCGGTCGACGAGGCGCTGCGGGCTCGCATGGGCGAGGCGGCGGTGGCCGCGGCCCGGGCGATCGCCTACGAGGGCGCGGGGACGGTCGAGTTTTTGCTGACCGGAGAGGGGCAGTTCTACTTCCTCGAGATGAACACCCGCCTGCAGGTGGAGCACCCGGTGACCGAGATGGTGACCGGGCTCGATCTGGTGGAGCTGCAGCTGCGGGTGGCCGAGGGCGAGCCGCTACCCATCACGCAAGACGAGGTCACGCTGACTGGGCACGCCATCGAGGCCCGGATCTATGCCGAGGATCCCTACGCCGGCTTCGCCCCCCAGCTGGGCCGGATCGCAGCCTGGCGACCGCGCCGGGGCAAGGGGCTGCGGGTGGACGACGGCGTGGCGTCGGGCTCGGTGATCTCGCCGTACTACGACTCGATGGTGGCCAAGCTCATCGCCTACGGCGACACGCGCGAGCAGGCGCGGCGGCGGCTTACGGCCGCCGTGCGCGACGGGGTGCTGTTGGGGCCGGGGAGCAACCGCACCTTCTTGCTCGCGCTCTTGGACGATCCGCGCTTTGCTTCGGCCCAAGTCACCA
Organism: Myxococcota bacterium; assembly: GCA_039194325.1. Classification (GTDB taxonomy): domain Bacteria; phylum Myxococcota_A; class Polyangia; order Nannocystales; family Nannocystaceae; genus Paraliomyxa. Next base: position 22,945 of record JBCCWC010000225.1, on the reverse strand, counting down.
CCGACACGATCGATCGCTGGCTGGCCGAGGAGCCGCCGGCGCGACCGAGCCCCTCGGCGCTGGGCTGGGCGGTGGCGGCCGTGCTCCACTCGGGGCTGGCCGCGCGCTACCCCGAGGGCCATACGCAGCCGTGGCCTTGGCGTAGTGCCGGCGAGCCGGCGTGGCCGGTGGTGCTGCGCGAGCACGAGGACACCCGCACCCTGCGGGTCGCCCATCACGGGGAAGGTCGCTTTGCCGTGAAGGGAGCTGCGGCCGACGATGCCGCATCCGATGGGGTGGTCGAGCTGCGAGTCATCGCGCCGGATGATGCCCAGATCGTGGTCGAGCACGAGGGCGTCCTGCGCCGGCTGGCCTGGGCGTGCCTCGACGACGGAGTGGCCCTCGATGAGCAGGGGCGCGCCTTTTCCTTCCACGAGCCGCCGCCGCGGACCAGCACCGACGAGGCGGACGGGGGCGACGGGGCGGTCAAGGCTCCGATCGGAGGGCGGGTGTTGTCGCGGCTGGTGGCCGAAGGCGACACGGTCGAGCCGGGCCAGACCCTGCTGGTGATCGAGGCCATGAAGATGGAACATCGGGTGCCCGCTCCGATCGCCGGGCGGGTGGAGCGACTGTCGGTCGCCGAGGGCGACCAGGTGGCGGCCGGCCAGGTGGTGGCCCAGCTCGCCGCCGAGCCCAAAGAGGAGGGATCATGAGCGACCCTACGACCCATACCCCCACGGACAAGGCCATCATCACCTGTGCCGTCACCGGCGTGCTGACCAACCCCAAGCACCACCCGGTGCCCGTCACCGTGGAACAGATGGCCGCCTCGGCCAAGGAGGCCTTCGACGCGGGGGCGGTCATCATGCACCTGCACTATCGCGACCAGCGCCCGGGCCTGGGCCACATGCCCACCTGGGATCCGTCGATCTGCGCCGAGATCACCCAGGCCGTGCGCGATGCCTGCCCCGGGGTGATCATCAACATGAGCACCGGGGTCGTCGGCCAGGACGTCTCCGCTCCGTCGGCGGCCATGAAGGCCCTGCGCCCCGAGATCGCGGCCTGCAACGCGGGCAGCCTCAACTACCTCAAGGCGCGCAAGGACGGCACCTGGGCCTGGCCCCCCATGGTCTTCGACAACCCCGTCTCCAAGGTGAAGGCCATGCTCGACGTGATGGGGGAGGTGGGGGCCATGCCCGAGTTCGAGTGCTTCGACGTGGGCATCGTGCGCTCGGTGGGCCTTTTCATGGATACCGGGATGGCGGCCCGACCCCACTATAACTTCGTGATGGGGGTGGCCTCGGGTATGCCGGCCGATCCGCGGCTGTTGCCGCTGCTTTTGGACTACCGGCGGCCGGGGTGCAGTTGGGAGGTCACCGCGATCGGTCGCCAGGATGTGTGGGCGCTGCATCGCAAGGCGGCCGAGCTCGGCGGGTCGCTGCGTACCGGGCTGGAGGACACCTTCTATCGCCCCGACGGCGAGCGAGCCCGGGGCAACGGGGATCTTATCGAGGCCATGGTGGCGTGTGCGCGGGAGGTGGGACGCGAGATTGCTTCACCGGCCGAGGCGCGGGCCGCTCTGGGCTTCGCGGCCGCCGCGTAGACCCTCCGTAGGGCCGTGCGGGACATTGCCCCGCCCCTTTCGCCCGCGTGCTATGCTTGGAGCCGCGATGGGCGCGGTCGCCGAAATTCTCTCCTATGAGGAGTACCTCGCTCTGTCGGAGTCCGCCGAGTGGTTGTGGGAGTATCACGACGGCGTAGCGGTCGCGATGACCGCGCCGTCGCCGGAGCATGCTCGGCTCATCAGTCGGTTGGTCCAGCGGCTCAGCCCATCCGATGGGCGAGCGTGTGTGGCGCTGCCTCCGGGCCTCAAGGTGCGGATCGAAGCCACCAATCGCACCCTCTTGCCTGATGTCACCGTCGTCTGTGGGTCGCTCGAGCATTCGAAGGTCGATCCCAACGCGATCGTCAATCCCATCACGGTCGTCGAGGTCTTGTCTCCGAGCACCGAGGCCTTTGACCAGGGGCCCAAGTTTCATCAGTACCGGCGCATTCCTTCGCTGCGCGAGTACGTCGTCGTGGCCCAGGACCGGCGTTTTGTCTCGGTCTATCGTCGGGCCGGAGATCTGTGGGCGTTCGAGGACATCGAAGCCGGCGGCGTTTTGAAGCTCGAGGGTGCACAAGCCGAGGTCCCGCTCGACGACATCTACCGCGACGCCTTCGGCGTCATCGTCCCGTAGCCCGTCTTCTATAGATCCAGCTGCGCTACGCGGTCGATCCTCGATCCAAGGGGTTGAGAGAGGAGAGCGCGATTTGCGACGACCGGTGGGAGCTGGTATAAAACGTCATCATTTATTTATAAATGATGACGTTTTTTCACGAGCCGAGTATCGTTCGGCGGAGGGCTCTGGAGGAGCAGGGCCTATCGTGGCGGCAGATTCAGCGATTTGTCGACGAGGGGGAGCTTGAGCGCGTTGGGCGTGGGCTCTATGTGTGGACGAGCGCCTGCGCGTCCCAGCATCGCACGCTCGCCGAGGCCGCCGTTCGTGTTCCGCATGGAGTCGTTTGTCTGCTGTCGGCCCTCTCGTTTCACCGACTCGGGAGCCAGGTGCCGCACTCGGTCTGGATGGCGGTGAAGCGAGGGGCGAGGCGGCCTCGCGTGGACTGGCCGCCGCTGGAGGTCGTCCAGATCTCGGGCAAGGCGTGGGGGTATGGGGTCGAGCCGCACGAGATCGAGGGGGTGAGCGTTTGTATGACCTCGCCGCCCAAGACGGTGGCGGACTGCTTCAAGTTCCGCAGTACCGTTGGCCTCGATGTCGCGCTCGAGGGTCTTCGCGACTACCTCGGTCGCCGTGATCGAAACATCGACGAGCTCTTCGAGGCTGCAGACGCGTGTCGTATGCGTCGGGTGATGCTTCCCTACGTGGAGTCGCTGGCATGAACAGTGGCCGCGGGCGCAACGTGGGTGCATCTGTGCGGGCGCGACTGGGGAACTTGGCCCGTACCCAAGGTGTGGCGTTCGACTATGTACTCAACCGCTACGCGGTCGAACGCCTGCTTCACCGTCTCTCCAACTCCGCTCGACGCGACGATTTCGTGCTCAAGGGCGCGACATTCCGGGGGCAACGCTATCAGAGGTGGTCGACTCGATTTCGGCATTCGTGCTTCCGCTCTTCAGCGCGAGCTACGAGGGACCGCACCTGCAGGCTTGGCCCGCGGGAGGTCCGTGGACGATCCGCTGACCAGCATGTCGTGTTCCCGCTCGACGACATCTACCGCGACGCCCTTGGCGTCATCGTCCCGTAGCCCGTCTATAGATCCAGCTGCACCACCCACACGTCGCCCAAGAACGTGAGGAAGGGGTCGATGTCGGAGACACCGACCACGACCAGTCGGCCTTGCCGATCGGTGGCCAGCGCCATGGATTGGTCGTTGGTCATGCCAAAGCTCAGGCTGCGCTGCCACTGCACGTTACCGGTGTCGTCGAAGCGCATCACGAAGGGCTCGCGCATGTCGATGTCGCCCTTGGACAGCATGGTGCCCACGGCGACCACCTGGCCCTGCTCGTCGTAGGCGAGATCGGCCACCGAGAACGTGTTGCCCTCGCCTCCGAGCACGAGGTCCTGCTGGGGGGCGCCGTTGTCGTCGCGGAGCACCATGTGCAGGCCGCCGCCGTCGAGCAGCGGTGGGCCGTGGAGGGTGAGCACCCGGCCGTCGGGCCCCGGGGCCGAGCCACCCACGTGCAAGAAGAACGTGTCGTCGCCGATGTCGATGGACTGGCTCCACAGCTGGTTGCCGTCGAAGCCGTTGATCTTGCGGGTCTCCAGCGTGCAGGTGTCGTCCTCCCCTTCGCAGGTGAACACGTCGAAGATCACGTCGCCTTCGTCGTTGGCGCGGATCCGGTGGCCCCCCAGGTCGCCGAGGTTCCACGCCTGGCCCACGCCGGCTTGCCATAGCGTGTTGCCGTCGGCCCCGGCGAGCTTGGTGATCTCGTCGTCGGGGCCGGCCAGCAAGATCGCGCCTTGAGGGTCGAGGGCCATGCCCGCGACGGGAAAGCTGAACCCCTCGGGATCGGCGAGGAACTCGAAGAAGGGCAGGGCCCCGCTACCGTCGGCGGCGAGACGAAACACCGACGCGTTGGGGTCGGCGTCTCCGTCGACTCCGGTGCCGATCCCGCCGATCAGCACGGCGTTGTTGGCCGCGTCGAACGCCGGCTGGCCCGTGGTCAAGTACTGGGGCTGTCCTTCGACCAGGCTCGTCGGCACGCTGACCTGCCAGTTGGTGCTCGACAGATCCGCGGTCAGGCTCATCGCGCCGACCCCGGTGAGTTCGAAGTTCGCGGTGGACAGCGAGCCCACCACGATCACGTTGCCCATCGGGTCGTGGACCACCCCGATGCCGGGGTGGAAGATGAGCCCGCCCATCTGGAACAGGTTGGTCTCGCTGGCCACCGTGGCGCCGCCCTCGATGTCGACGGCCAGGGCCACCGGATCGCTTGGGCCTTCGAGCTGGGCGTCGTCGACGGCGACCGCCCGCAGCGTGTGCATGCCGTTGTCGAGGCTGGTCAGCAGCAGCTCAGTCTCGTACGGCGCGGTCTCGTCCTCGGCGAGCAGCTGTTCGCCATCGAAGAAGTCGACCCGCACGATGGCGCCGTCGTCGCTGGCCTGCGCGGTCAGCTGCAGGCGTCGGGCGTGGAGCACGTCGCCGGGGGCCGCCTGCCCATCGACCAACAGCGCCACCGTGGGCGGCGCGTCGGGTGTCCCCTCGCTTTCGTCGGCGCTGGTGGGCTCGGGACCGGTGGAGCCCGTGGTCATGGTGGGCGCCGGGGTGGGGGTGGTCATGCCCTCGGCCGAGCCCGACGACGCGCCGCTCGTCCCGGTTTCGGTCTCCGTCTCGGTCTCACTCTGCTCGGGGTTGAAGCACCCCCCTGAGCTCAGCGTTCCGAGGGCCAACGCCCCAAAGGCCAGCGAACGAGGAGCCCAACGAAGACCATGTCGCATCGAGATCGACGATGGCCCATGGGGCGGGCGGGCACAAGCATGGAGCGAGGTGGGCTCAGGGCCAACCCGACAGCGGGTTCGGTCGCAGCGCGATAGTACGCGCATTTTCGGGTATCGTCGGCCACGACGATGCCGGGGGTGTGGTCAGCGAGGGGTCGAGGTCGCATCACGCGGTTCCGTGCGACCGAGGGGCCGATCGCGAGATCGGTTGCGAGCGTGGGGGCGATGGTGATGTCGTGGTGGGTGTTGCTCGGGTTGCCCTCGGCGGTCGGAGCCACGCCTTCGCCTTCCGAGCGGATGCTCGGCGCGGGTGCTCACGGCCCGACTGCGGTCGAGGTCACGCCGGCGGCCTGGCCCGAGGGTCCGCTCAGCCCCCGCAACGCCAACTACACCATGGAGGTGACCTTCGATCCCTCCACCATGCAGATCGAAGGCTCCCAGGTCTTGCGCTGGACCAACATCACCGAGCACCCGACCGAGCAGCTGCGTTACCACCTGTACTTCAACGCCTGGCGCAACGATCGCAGCTCGTTCTTGCGCCGGGCCCACGAGCAAGGCCGCTCGCTCGCGCACGTGCCAGCCGATGGCTGGGCCTACGTCGACGTGCACGAGATCGCCTTGCGTCGCCCCTCGGGGGGGGACGCGGTCGATCTTCGGCCCGGTGCGCGCTACATCGCCCCCGACGACGGCAACCCCGACGATCGCACCGTGCTTGCGGTGGATCTCCCGCAGGCGGTGGGCCCCGGGGAGACTATCGAGGTGGAGCTCTCGTTCACCGCCAAGCTCCCCCGCACCTTTGCCCGCACCGGCTATCGCGGCGACTACGTCTTGGTCGCCCAGTGGTTTCCCAAGCTCGGCGTGCTCGGCCCCGACGGCCAGTGGGATTGCCACCAGTTCATCAAGACCGAGTTCTTCTCCGATTTCGGGGTCTACGACGTGTCGATCGCGGCCCCCTCGGCGTGGGTGGTGGGCGCGACCGGCCGCGAGCAAGAGACGCTCGAGCGCGGCGAGCTGACCGTGCATCGCTTTGTTCAAGCCGACGTGCACGACTTTGCGTGGACGGCCAGCCCGCACTTTGCGGTGCATACCCGGCGCTTCGAATCCTCGGGCTTGCCGCCGGTGGACATGCGCCTTTTGCTGATGCCCGACCACGCCGACCACCGCGAGCGCTACTTTGCCGCCACCGAGGCCACGCTCGAGCACTATGGCCGCTGGTGGGGCGCCTATCCCTACGGGCACATCACCGTGGTCGACCCCGCCTATCGCTCGGGCACCGGGGGGATGGAGTACCCCACGTTCTTTACCGGGGGCACGCGCTGGCTGTCGCCCCGGCTGTCGCGCTCGCCCGAGGGGGTCACCGTGCACGAGGCGGGTCACCAGTTCTGGTACGGGATCGTGGCCAACGACGAGTTCGAGCACGCCTGGCTCGACGAGGGGTTCAACACCTACTCGACCACGCGCACCCTGCAGGCGGCGTTCCCCGAGCATGCGCTGGTCGAGCGCTACCTCGAGGGGCTCGTGCCGGTCGTCTTCGAAAGCGTGGTGCCGCCCGAGCGCACCGACGGCGCCGATGCCTACGTGGGGATGCGCTCGGCCCTCAAGCGCGACCCGCAGTCGCGTCCCTCGTGGCGCACCGGGCCGCGGGGCTACCGGGTCAACGCCTACAACAAGGGGGCGCTGACCCTGCGGACCCTCGAAAACTACCTGGGCTGGACCACCTTCCAGCGGGTGATGTCCACCTACTTTCGGGCGTATGCCTTCTCGCACCCGCAGCCGCAGGATTTCTTCGGTGTGGCCGAGCGGGTCAGCGGCCAGCGCCTGGGCTGGTTGTTCGACCAGGTCTGGAATGACTCGGTGGTGTTCGACTACGCGGTGGGGCGGGTGGTCAGCTGGCGCGAGGACGAGGAGCCGTGGGGCTACGCCGAGTCGGGATCGGTCGGGTCCGCGACCGAGTCCGCGACCGAGTCCGCGACCGAGCCCGCGACCGAGTCGGACGAGCGCTGGCGATCGGCGGTGACCGTGCGTCGTTGGGGCGAAGGACACTTCCCGGTGGCGGTGGAGGTGAGCTTTGCCGACGGCACCCGTCGCGTGGAGCACTGGGACGGTGAGGATCGCTGGACGACCTATCGCTACGAGCATCCCGCGGCGGTCGAGCGGGTCCGCGTCGATCCCGATCACGTGCTGGTGCTCGACACCGAGTTCTCCAACAACGCCTGGCTGCGCGAGGCGCCGGCGGGGTTGGCCGCGACCAAGTGGGCCAGCAAGTGGATGCTGTGGGTCCAGCACACGATGGAAGCCTTTGCCTTCTTCGCCTGAACGAGTGTGATGTCGACTCCTTCGTATGGATCCGGATCATCGGGCTCGGGTGCTGCCGTGGCCGCCGTCGCGGCGGGCTGGGTTCGGGTGCGGGCCGCTATCGGCTCGGTGCTGTCGGCCTACCTGCTGAGCCTCTTGCTGGCCCTGCCGCTGGCCGCGGCGCTGCAGTCGAGCTTGTACGACTCGCTGCGTCACCGCGAGGCCGCCGAGCGCCTGCTCGCGGGCTGGGATGGCCTTTGGCACCGCTCGTTCTCGGCCCAGGCGTCGGGCCTGCAGAGCACGTTCGACGCGGGGGTGGTCGGGGTCGGCGCGGTGCTCCGCTCGCTCGACGCCTTGCTCCGAGGCGGGCTGCTCGACCTGCCCTTGCCGATCGCTATTGCGGGGCTGCTCTATCTGTTGGGCTGGGTCGTGCTCGGTGGGGGCCTTTTGGCCCGCTTCGGCGGCGACGACCGGGGCCTTTGGCGCCTGGGGCTGGCTCATGCCCCACGCCTTGTGTGGATCGCCGCGGTGGGGTGGGTGTTGTCGCTGCTGGTGCTCGGTGGGCTGCTGCCGCTGTTGTCGGCGGTGGTCGAACGAGCGTGTCGCGACGTGACCGACGAGCGTGTCCACGCGGCATGGCTGCTGGGCAAGTACGCTGCGGTCTGGCTGCTGATGCTCGCGATCCGGCTCGTCATCGACTACGCCAAGGTCGCGGCGGTGGCCGAGACCTCGCGCTCGGTCTACTGGGCCTTAGGGCAGGGCCTGCGCACCGTAGGCGGTCGGGCCCGAGCGGTCGTCGGCGTGCAGTTGATCTTGGGGGCGGTGGGCCTGGCGCTGCTGCTGGCCTACTGGGCGATCGCCCCGGGAGCCGACCAGGGCAACCCCTTCAAGATCCTTATCGCGTTCCTCATCAGCCAGAGCTCGGTGGTGGCTCGGGTGGTGATGCGCGCCTTGACCCTGGCCAGCGAGCACGCGCTTTGGGGGGCCGTAGGCCCGGGCCGGGACCGGCCCTGACGGGCGCCGTGGCTCCCGAGTTCCCGTGGGGGGCGCCGCCTGTCGCGAAATCGAGATCGCTCACGCCTCGCGCCTCGACAGCGACCGAAGCGGTGGTCTACGACGGTGCCGACAAGGGACGACCACGATGGCCGGCGAGGTTCACTGCATCGAGCATCCCCTCATTCAGCACAAGCTATCGCTGATGCGTCGCAAGACCACGAGCACCAGCAACTTTCGGGCGCTGCTGCAGGAGATCGCGATGCTGCTGGGCTACGAGGTCACGCGTGACCTGCCGCTCGAGCGCCGGGGGATCGAGACGCCGCTGATGGCGATGCAGGCGCCGTTCATCGCCGGCAAGAAGCTGGTGCTAGTCTCGGTGCTGCGGGCGGGGGCGGGGCTGCTCGACGGCATGACCAAGATCCTCCCCGCCGCTCGGGTGGGTCACGTGGGGCTGTACCGCGATCCGAAGACTCTGGAGGCGATCGAGTACTACTTTCGTGCGCCCTCCGACATGAGCGAGCGCCAGGTCATCGTGGTCGATCCGATGCTGGCCACCGGCAACTCGGCCGCGGCCGCGGTGACCCGGGTCAAGCAGGCCGGCGCACGAGCGATCAAGTTTGCGTGCCTGTTGGCCGCGCCCGAGGGGATCGAGACCTTCCATCGAGTCCACGCCGACGTACCGATCTACACCGCGGCCATCGACGAGCGCCTCAACGACAAGGGCTACATCTTGCCCGGCCTCGGCGACGCCGGGGATCGGCTCTTCGGCACCCGCTAAAGCGGGGTCGCGCCGGATCTGTGCCCCATGGAGTTCGATCAGCTCCGCACCCTCTTGGCCGTCCTCGAGCACGGCAGTTTCACGCGAGCGGCCGAGGCCCTGGGCCTGAGCCAGTCGACGGTGAGCTTCCACGTCAAGGCGCTGGAATCGACGGTGGGGACCCGGCTGCTCGACCGCGGGCGCGACGGGGTTCGGGCCACCGCGCAAGGGGAGCTGCTTCGCGGCCATGCCGAGCGGCTGTGGGCGTTGCGGGGAGAGGCGCTCGAGGATCTACGAGCGGAGAGCCAGGGGCAGCGTGGCCGCGTGGTGGTGGCTGCCTCCACGATCCCCGGCGAGTACCTGCTGCCGGCTCGGCTCGCCCAGCTGCGAACCAGCCACCCGGGGGTGAGCGTGCGCGTGGAGATCTCCGAGTCCTCGCGTGCCCTGGCCTCGCTGACCGCTCGGGAGTGCGACCTGGCCCTGGTGGGGCGTAAGCCCCAAGATCGTGCGCTCCTGGCCGAGCCCTTTGCCGAGGACGAGGTGGTGCTGGTGGGTCGGTCGCCACCGCCGCCGGTGCCGGACGACGCCGGCGACGATCCCTCGTGGCTGCGGCGGGTGCCCCTGGTGCTGCGCGGCGAGGGCTCGGGCACCCGGGCGGCGGTGGCATCCCTGCTGGCCCAGGTGGGCTCCGACCCCGGAGGACCCGCGCGGGTGGTGGTGGGGAGCACCGAGGCCGCCAAGCGCTGTGTGCTGGTTGGTCTGGGCATGAGCTTCGTCTCGCGCTTGGCGGTGGCCGACGAGCTCGCCGCGGGGCGCCTTTGCGTTGTTCCGCTGCGGGGAACGCCGGTGGCGCGACGATTTTGGGTCGTGCATCGCCGCGACCGCAGCCTGTCGTCGGCCGCGGCCGCGCTGGTGACCCTGCTACGCGAGGGCTAATGCGGAGCATCCGGCGAGGGTCGCCGGCGATAGCGCGCTCGACCGAGCCGCCTGCGATCGGCACCCGAGGCTGGTCTCGAATTCCGTTGTGGGGGCGGGCCGGGCCGGGCCGATCCCGTTGTTGCGAAGGGCGGTTGCGAAGGGCGGTTGCGAAGGGCTGTTACGATGGACCGCATGAGCCGCTGGACCCTGGCCGCCCCGATCGCCCTCTTGTCGCTGGCTGTGCTGCCCGCCGCCTCGGTCCACGCCGAGCCGGGGTATCACCCCTGGGCTCATCCTCCCCAGGGGGTCCGCACGATCGACATGCGCACGCTGACGCCGGTCGAGCCTGCGCCCCCGGCCGACACCCCGCGCTTCGACGAGCTCGACGACTTCGTGCCGCCCGACGCGACGCCCCTCGACGCCGCGGCGACCCGCGAGCCCTCGCGCATGCCCGAGGGCTGGGTGCAGCGCGGCGAGGTGGTGATGCCCCGTGCGGTGGCCGACGGCGTGCTGGTCGATCCCGACGTCACGCGGGCGTTCGAGGACATCCCCGGCAACCGGTACCCGCGCAAGCACACCCTGTACATGAACTTCGTGGGCGGGCTGCTCAACGGGACCGGCGGGGGGCGGGACAACTCGGCCGAGAGCATCTCGGTGCTGGCCATCGACCAGGACTACCCCATGTATGCCGGCGGCAATCAAAAAGCGATCGCGATCGCCGAGGCCACCCAGGCCGACTTGGCCAACTATGGGGTGCGGGTGGTCTACCTTGAGCGGCCGCCCCAGATCCTGCCCTACACCATGGCGATGATCGGGGGCACCTGGCAAGACACCAACATCGACGGCCCGGCGGGCGGCGTGGCGCCCTCCGCCGACTGCGGGGCCCTCAATCAGCGTCACGTGGTGTATGTCTTTGCTTCGGGAGGCCAGCCCGCGACCTTGGCGGCCAATACCGCCAGCCAGGAGGCGGGGCACGCCTGGGGTCTGGACCACACCCTCAACTGCGACAGCGTGATGTCGTACTGCGGAGGGATCGGTGATCAGTCGTTTTCCACCACCTGCGACCTTCTATGCGAGGAGCAGTGCCAGGGGCCCAACACGATCGGCTGTCGCTTGGCCCACGAGGCGATCTGCGGCGAGGGCAGCGACCGGCAAAACGAGGGGGCCGAGCTGACCTACTTGTTCGGGGGCAACGAGCCCGACGTGCAGCCTCCGATCGTGGAGATCCAGGAGCCCGAGGACGGGCTCGAGGTCCCCGCGGGATCCGACGTCCCGGTGCGAGCGTTCATCGAGGACGACTACGGGGGCATGGGGTGGTCGACCACCATCGACAAGGACGGCGAGGTGCTCCTCGACGAGATCGACTACTTCAAGGACAACATCGGCGAAGATTTTCGGGTGGCCTACAACCTCTCCAAGCTGCCGGCGGGGGTCTACACGATCACCGTGCGGGCCATGGACCACGCCGAGCAAGAGACGGTAGATACGGTGACCCTCTACGTGGGCGTGGAAGGGGGGCTTGACGAGAGCGGTTCGGGCCAGGGTACCGGCAACGACTCGACCGGATCCCCGCCGGGGGGCACGGCCGGGGTCCTGACCGAGGGCTCAGACGACGACGATGGCCCGGGCGAAAGCGGCCAGGTGGGGCAGGACGACGAGGGCTCGGAGCAAGGGTGCGGGTGCGCGAGCGATCCGCGGGGAGGCTCGGCACCGTGGTGGATGGCGCTGGGGGTCGCGGCCTTCGTGCGCCGCCGTTCATCGCGTGTCCCACCGGCGATCTAGACCGCGGGAATTACTGAGCGGGGCACTAGGTTCAATGGCGCATCATGCGGATTGAGCGGGTTCGCCCCGCCCAATTCGTTGTAAAAGGCCGAGAACAGCCTTATTGACCTCCAGTCAAAATTATTATTGACCAACGGATAATAGTCCTTCAATGTCCTTGACATGCCACGTGCACAACGACTCCCTGTCGATCAACGCCGTGCTCGTTTGCTCGAGCTCGGTCTAGAACTGTTCGGCCAGCGTGCCTTCGATGATGTCTCGACCGACGACATCGCCCTCGCCGGTGGTGTGTCCAAGGGACTGCTCTATCACTATTTCTCCAACAAGCGTGGGTACTACGTGGCGACGGTCCGCGAGCTGACCCGCCGGTTGTTCACGGTGACCGAGCTCGACCGCAACCAGTCCTTCGATGCGGCGATCCGCGGGGCGCTGGTCCGCTTTGTCGCCTTCACTCGCGACAACGCTACGTTCTATCGCACGCTCATGAGCGGAGGGGTGGGCGTCGATGACGAGGTCCAGCAGATCCTCGACGACGCCCGGCGCACCCTGGTGCGGCGCATGCTCGAGCAGGCCGGCGTCCACGAGGCCACCGCGGCCCAGCGCATTGCGTTCTTCGGCTGGGCCGGCTTCGCCGAGTCGGCGTGCCTGCACTGGCTCGATCACGAGTCCGAGATGCCCGAGGAAGAGCTCATCGAGATGCTGCTGGGGGCCCTGCTGGTCGCGGTGGCTCACTCGGCTCCGCGGGGGAGCTCGTCGCACTGAGCCTCGCGTTCGTCGAGGTCGCGCGCCTAGGGGAGTGGGCGCGAGGTCGAGGCGAACGGGGTCGAAGCGACGGGTGGCCCGAGTCAAGGGAAGGGAAGGGACAAGGGAAGGCCTCGCGGCGATCGGTCGCGAGGCCTTCCCTCGTTCGAACGCGGTCGCGGATGGTCCGGTTGGTGGTCCGGTTGGTGGCCCGGGTCCTGTAGACCCCATCGGTCTCGGTCTCGGTGCGGGTGACAGAACGGGGCAGATGTCGCGTACTGCGCACCTCGACGCGTTGAGATCGCGGTGGGTCGAAGTGGGCAAGCTGCGCATGCCTTACGACCCCACAGCGCGCGATTGTCACTGGAGTCGAGTCGTCATGAGCGTAGGCGGGGTCACCAATCCTGAGCACTTTCGCACAAACGCCGTCATCGCCCCATGCGCGGCGGAATTCTGGAACATTCCGTGGCCTCCGATTGCGGGCTTCGGTATGGTCTGGCTCGTGGTGATGAAGCTCCGCTCGCTCGCCCTCTTGACGCTGCTGCTGATCTGTTCGGGTCGAGTGGCCACGGCTGGCGAGCCGCTCGGTCTGAACGAGGACGAGTGGCCCACGGTCGGCGTGGCGGATCGCCCCATGGTGACGCTGCCCACCGAGACGCTGCCGTTCTCCGACGATGTTTCGACGTCGGCGATGGGGGCGGTCGACCCCGATGGTTTGCACGAGGTCTACTGGACCGTCGACGTCGACGATGCTCTCGATGCACTCGCGAGTCGCTGGGGGATGCTGCGTCGAGACTTGGTGCGGCTCAACCCGCAGTTGCGTGGGCAGGATCGAGTCGCCGCAGGGGTGCGCTTGCGGGTGTATGAGTACGACGCCCAGCTGCCGACCCAGTCGGTGGGATCGCCCAACAACGGGCGGCTACGTCACGGCCTGCCGATGCCCGAAGGTCCGTACTGGACGCTTCGCGAGCGTCGGACCCGGGCGTTCGGAGCCCGCAATGCCGTGCTGGCCATGGTCGCCGCGTTCAACCGTTATGGCGAGTCGTTCGACGATGCGCCGCCCGTGTCGGTGGGCGAGCTGTCGTATCGGCGCGGGGGTCGAGCCCTGCCGCATCGCTCGCATCGCACCGGTCGCGACGTCGATCTGGGCTACGTCCTCACCCCCGGATCCGAGGGCAAGTACTGGAAGCGGGCCAACGTCGACAATTTCGACGTGGAGAAGAATTGGGTCCTCATCCAGTCGCTGGTGGAGACCGGCGAGGTCCAGCAGATCTTCATCAGTAGCCGGCTCCAGCGCCTTCTGCGGCCGCTGGCGCGTGAGCAGCTGAGCGACGAAGAGTTCGCGCGCTACTTTTGGGTCACCGGAGGCGGCGAAGATCAGTCACCGATCCTGCGGCACTGGGACGGCCACCGCGATCATATGCACGTCCGCTTTCGCTGCGAAGATGGCAATAGCCGCTGCCGCTCGCGCTCGGTCCACCGTCACTCGGCCTGACCGGGCATAAGCTCCCAAGTCAGCCCCGGTCTTCGTTGCTCCTGGTTTTCGTTCCTCCGGGGTGCCGCTTGGGCAAGACCGAGGCCGGGCGCGACTCCGTCGCGCATCCCGAGCCGGCCTCGGCATAGATGAGACCTCAGTACCCCTTGGGAACGTCGCCTCGTAGGCACGTGATCGTGTTGGGTGCCCGCCAGCGCGACCAGTAGGCGCGCTGGGGATCATCGACCGAGCCCTCCCGTACGCCCTCGTCTTCCGACCATCGGGGCCGCTGCCCGGGCAGGATCGAGTGCAGCCCGCTTTGGATGTGCCCGATGATGAACGTGTGGCCCGCGACGCGGGAGCCCAAGAAATCCGAGAACTCGGTGGCAAAGCGCTGCCCGGGCCGGGCGCCGAAGGTCTCGCAGGTCCGAAACCACCAAAGGCCCTGGTTGTCGGGCAGCAGCCGGTCGCGGACGGCGGTCAGCGGCCCGTGCAGCGGATGGTCGGCCTCGAGGGCCCGGCGGTCGAGCACTTGGTCGCGCACGCGGGCCGAGCCCCACTTGCCGTGGCCCCAGTACTGCACCTCGGCCAGCGGCTGGTCTGCACGGAACTCGGCCAGCCACTCGAGGGCCTCCTCCCAGGTGTCGACCCCGCGGTAGGCATGCAGCCGGCCCATCGAGCGATAGAGCTGCGCGCCGGCCCACCAGGCGTGCGACAGCCCCGGCCGCGCGGCCTTGCCCCGGCAGGTGCGGTCGTAGACCATCAGACGCAGGCCCTTGCCCGCGCGTAGAGCTTGGTGGTGGTCCGGTACGGTGCGCTCGTCGTCGCTCACGATCCACTCGCTCCGCCGCGGACGCAGACCGCGGCCGCGTCCTTGTCGTACGGTTGGGCATAGCCGCGTTTGACGTTCCATGCCAGGTGATCGTCTCCAAAGGTATCGGCGGCGGTGCTCGACCAAAAGTAGCCCCGACGTCCGATCATGTTGGCGCGGCTTATCGAGTGGAGCTCGCCTACGTGCGGCAAGCGCCACCCCCGGAGCCCCTCGATGTCGAGCTCTTCGCAGTAGCGGATCGCGCTGCCAAAGTCGCTGGGCTTGGAGGGGTCGCTGGCGATGAGCAGCACGTCGAGGGCACGGACCTTGCGAGCCTCGAGCGCGTTGACCACCGGATACTCGGGCGGCGGCGGCGGCGGCTCGTTGGCCTTTGCTCGGGCCTCGGCTTCGGCGCGAGCTTTTGCTCGGGCCGCGGCTTCGCGTTCGGCGTCGGTGTCGGCCTTGCGGGTCGCGAGCGGCTCGGTGTCGTCGCCGTCGGGCCAAAGGGCGACAGCGGTGGCCACCACGAGCACCAACGCGGCCAGCCCGCCGAAGATCATCGCCAGCACGCGGCGTGACTTGCCCGGGTCGTCGACGGAGGACGACGGCGACACCGTGGGGGTGCGCGTTGGCGTGGGGGCCGTAGTTGGCGCCGAGGGCAGATCCGCGGGCAGATCCGCGGGCGGGGGGGTCAGCGCGCCCAGGGGCCCCGCCGGCGGCGGAGATGGGGCCGGCGAGGCCAAGATCCCCGAGGGGCTCTGGGCCGAGCTTCGGATGCGGGCCAGGGGCTGCGTGGTGGCCTCGGCGTCGCTATCGGCCAGTCGGGGCGGGCCCGAGTCGCGCACCGGCCACGAGATGCCCCCCCGCTTGGGCGTAAGCTCGGGGAGCTTGGCCCCGACGACGGTGTCGCCGGTGATCTGGGCCGGAGCGGGGCCGATGACCGTGTTGCCGGTGATGAGGGGGGGCGGGGTCCCCACCGCGGTGGCGTCGACGGGGTGCGGCGGCTCGGGCTTTTTGATCGAGTCGTCGAGATCGGACAGGTCGAGCTCCGACGGTGTCGCGCCGGGCAGCGAGGCGTCGGAGTCCTGTGTGGTGAAGTCGGGATCGACGCTTTCCAGATCGGCAAGGCTGGTGGGCGACAGCCGCAGATCCTCCACCACCATGCTGGAATCCTCTTCGTCCGCCGAGCGGGCGAGCTCGGCATCCGCCGTGGAGGGCGAAGGCGCCGGGGAGGGCGAAGGCGCCGGGGAGGGCGAAGGCGCCGGGGAGGGCGAAGGCGCCGCGGCCGATGATGGTGGTCGCGCGGGAGCGGGGGGCTTGGAGGCGGGGGAGACCGCGGTGGAAGGCTCGGGGGTCGGCAGCTTGATCGGTAGCTGAGCCGAGTCTCGTCGGCCGACCAGGGTGGGCTCTTCGTCGTCGGTGGTGTTGATGGGGATCAGCGAAGGGGCACCCCGCGTGGACGCGGCCGGGGATCGAGCGGGCGCGGTGGAGGACTTGCTCGGGGGCGGGCGGTGGCTCGAGCTTTCGCGGGTGGTGCCTCCGCGTGCGTTGGCTCGACGCAGGCTCGACCGGATCCGATCGACCAGCGCGCCTCGCCCACCGATGGCCACCGTCAAGGTACGGGCGAAGGGGATGTGCTGAGCCAAGAGGATCTCGCGTAGCTCTTCGACGCGCTTTCGGTCCAGCTTCGGGCTGCGACACAGCACGTAGAGGCCTTCACCGGCGCGGCGATCGATGACGTCGACGAGGCGCTTGGGATCGGTCTCCAGCCCCTCCACCAGCTCCACCTCGTGGCCGTCGTCGCTCAGGGTAGACACGGCGTCGCGCAGGCCGGAGGCGTCGTCATGGGCACAACACACCACCACGATGCCTGCGCCCGAGCGCTTGGCTGAAGGCCGAGACGACGCGACCATCCGTGCCCACGATATCACGAGGGGAGGGGGGGCCCGGTCTATGGATGACCCTGAACACGCGTCGCGTCCGGCGTCGCGTCCGGCGTCGCGTTCAGGCCCGACGCCATGGGGGGGCGAGGTGACGGTTGGGGGGAGGCAGCCCCGGGGTGCTCGGCGAGCCCCCGATGTGCGACGGGCTCTTTGGCGGATCGAACGGATCGCATCCGCAAAAGCTCGCTCGGACGAGTCGTGCGTTCGGAAGGCCGGCCTTCCCCTGCCCCCGTAAGCGTCCCCGGGCGGCCGGCGTTCGGAAGGCCCCGGAGCTCGGCCATGCCATCGACCACTATTGCGTCCCTGCTGCTGCTCGCGGCGGTCCTCGTGCCCGCCTGTACGTCCGACCGGGCCCACACCCCGCCGCCGGTGGGGCCCGAGCCGATCCCGCCGCCGGTGGAGGTCGCCCCGGCCCTCGCCCCGGTCGAGCTCGAGGTCCTGGGCGAGCTGGCCAACGACTATCTGCGGGCGGACGCGGCGACCGAGGTGATGGCGCGGATCCGCATCCGCAGCCCCGAGTCCGAGGATGGTCAGCGCCCGCGGGCCGCGATCGGTCTGGTCGTCGACACCTCCGCCTCGATGGAGGGCGAGGCCATCGCGCAGGCCCGCGGAGCCGCGGTGACCTTGCTGGACGGGCTCCGTGACGGCGACGTGCTGTCGGTGGTGACCTTTGGCTCCGCGTCGCAGGTGGTGGTGCCCAACACCGTGCTCGGCCCCGACACCCGGCCCCAGATCCGCACGGCGATCGAGGCCATGGCTGCCACCGGGACCACCGATCTGGCGGGGGGCCTGCGCGCCAGCCTGGCCCAGCTGCAAAGGCAGGCCCGCGTAGGCGAGATCAACCGCATGGTGCTCGTCAGCGACGGGGTCCCCAACGACCCCTCGCCGCTGGCCAGCTTGGCCCAGCAGGCCCGCGGCGCGGGGATCTCGATCACCACGCTGGGGCTGGGCCTCGAGTACCACGAGACGCTGCTGGGCCAGTTAGCGCAAGCTTCGGGTGGCACCTTCCACTTCGTGGAGGATCCGGCCGAGGTCGCGGCCGTGTTCCGCGACGAAGTGCTCAGTATCGATCGACTGGCCGCCCGCGGGGTCTCGCTGACCTTGACGCCGGGGCCCGGGGTCCAGATCGTGGCGGTCAGCGGGCACGCCGGCAGCACCCAGGGCTCCAACCTGGTGGTCGGCCTGCCCGACATGGTCGAGGGCGAGACCCAGCAGGTGATCATCAGGCTCGCTGTGGGCGAGCACTATGACGGGGCCACGGTGGAGCTGCTCGACGGGGTGGTCGGCTACGCTGACGCGCGCACCAACACCGTGATCCAGCGGCGAACCTTCCTGTCGGCCCGGGCCACCGACGACGACGAGCAGCGAGCGCAGGGGGTCGACCTCGACGTGGCGGTCGCCGCCGCCCGGGCCACGACCGCCGCCGCCACCCTGGAGATCATGGCGATGGCGCGCCGCGGTCAGGTCGAGGCGGCCACCGCCAAGCTCGATGCCACCGTCGAGGATGCTCGGGCGCTGTCGGAGCGGGTGTCCGACGCCGCGCTGGCCAAGCTCATCGACGACCTGGTGGAGCTACGGCCCACGCTGCCCGGGCTGGCCCCGGTGCCGGTCGCCAAGGCGCCGAGGTCGGCTCAGCCCCGAGCCCGGGACGCCAAGGGCAAGCAGTCGGCGGTGGTCCGCGCGACCGGTGCCCACGGCGAGATCGGACTCGGTGGTTCGTCGGGTGCGGTGATGGCCGGATCGACCGGCGCGGTTCCGAGGCCGGAGCCCGCGCCGCTGAGCGAGGGGGCCGCCCGCGGGGTTCGGGCCAGCCACGAGCGGGCCTACAAGACCCTCCACGGCAGCCGCCCGCGTCGTCGGGGCCGTTGACGTCGGTCGTAGTGGCACCCACGACTTTTGGGTGCATGGGCGTTGGGATCTAGAACGCTTGATCGTGGGGTATGGATCGACCGCGCGGCTGTCTGATGCCGGGCGGGCCGGATGGACGCTGTCAGCGCGGTCATGTGAGCCCCCTGACGAGCGGGTGGAGCCCCTCATTGTCGAGTCCTTCGGGCCGATCGTCGGCATCACTGCTCGGAGTGTGGTAGATGCCGTTCGGCGGAGTTTCTGGAGGTAACTCTGGGGACGTTCGCGCGAACCCGCGGATCGAAGGCCCATGAGTGCTCCCAATTCCTCCCCCAACGCCTGGAATTCCACCATCGGTCTCAAGTTCCTGATGGCCGCCACCGGCTTGGGCATGGTGGGATTCGTGCTGTTCCATATGGCGGGTCACCTGCAGATGTTCGGGGGCAAGGACGCCTACAACAGCTATGCCACCTTCATGCAGGGTCTGGGCGGGATCAAGTGGGGCACGCGCCTGGGTCTGTTGGCCATCATTGGCGTGCACATCGCCTGCGCGGTCAAGCTGACCGCCCGCAACCAGGCGGCGCGACCCGCCCGCTATGCGGCGCTCCGGGCTCAGCGCAGCACGCCGTGGGGTCGGGCCATGATCCTCACCGGGTGGGTGGTCGTCGCGTTCCTCGTGTTCCACCTGGCCCACTTCACCGGTGAGCTGGTCGCCTACGACGATCTCACCGACTCGATGGGTCGCCGCGACATCTACACCAACTTCGTCCGTAGCTTTCAAAACCCGCTGCTCACTATCTCCTACGTGGCGGCGGTGGTCGCGGTGTCGCTCCACCTCAGCCACGCCGTCAGCAGCATGTTCCGCACGCTGGGTCTGTCCCAAGGGCGCTTTCGCGAGCCGCTCGACAAGGTCGGCCCGGCGTTGGCCATCGTGACCGGGGTGGGCTTTGCCATCGTTCCGCTGGCATGCATGGTGGGGATCATCTCCGCCTGACCGGCCCGGACCGCCTGACCGCCCATTGTTCGCACGGGAGTCAACACCATGGACCTCGACGCCAAGATCCCCTCGGGACCCATCGACAAGAAGTGGGACAAGCACCGCTTCGAGCTCAAGCTGGTCAACCCGGCCAACAAGCGCAAGTACACGATCCTCGTGGTGGGCTCGGGCTTGGCCGGGGGCTCGGCCGCGGCCACCCTGGCCGAGCTGGGCTACGACGTGGAGTGCTTTTGCTTCCAGGACAGCCCGCGCCGCGCCCACAGCATCGCGGCCCAGGGGGGCATCAACGCGGCCAAGAACTACCAAAACGACGGCGACAGCGTCTATCGACTGTTCTACGACACCGTCAAGGGCGGTGACTTCCGCTCCCGTGAGGCCAACGTCTACCGGTTGGCCCAGGTGTCGGTGAACATCATCGACCAGTGCGTGGCCCAGGGGGTGCCCTTTGCTCGGGAGTACGGGGGGACGCTGGCCAACCGCTCGTTCGGCGGAGCCCAGGTCTCCCGCACCTTCTATGCGCGGGGGCAGACGGGGCAGCAATTGTTGCTGGGCGCCTACGCGGCCCTCAACCGGCAGGTGGGGCGCGGCAAGGTCCGCATGCACACCCGCACGGAGATGCTCGACCTGGTGCTGGTCGACGGCCATGCCCGGGGGCTCATCACCCGCGATCTCGTCTCCGGCCAGCTCGAGCGCTGGGCCGGTGACGCGGTGGTGCTGGCCACGGGTGGCTACGGCAACGTGTTCTTCTTGTCGACCAACGCCAAGGGATCCAACGTCACCGCCAGCTATCGTTGCTACAAGCGCGGGGCCGGCTTTGCCAACCCCTGCTTCACGCAGATCCACCCCACCTGCATCCCGGTCAGCGGCGGCTACCAGAGCAAGCTGACCCTGATGTCCGAGTCGCTGCGCAACGACGGCCGGGTGTGGGTGCCTCGCAGCAAGGAAGACGTGGGCAAGGCCCCGGGTCAGATCCCCGAGGGCGAGCGCTATTACTACCTCGAGGAGCGCTACCCCAGCTTCGGCAACCTGGTGCCCCGCGACGTGGCCTCGCGCGCGGCCAAGAAGGTCTGCGACGACGGCTACGGGGTCGGGGTGGAGGTCGACGGGGTGCGCAACGCGGTCTATCTCGATTTCGCCGATGCGATCCGTCGCGACGGTCGCCAGGCGATCTCCGATCGCTACGGCAACCTCTTCGACATGTACGAGCGGATCTCGGGGGAGAGCCCCTACGAGGTCCCCATGCGGATCTACCCCGCGGTCCACTACACCATGGGCGGGCTTTGGGTCGATTACAACCTCATGAGCACCGTGCCCGGGCTGCACGTGCTGGGCGAGGCCAACTTCTCCGATCACGGGGCCAATCGCCTGGGGGCCAGCGCGCTGATGCAGGGCCTGGCCGATGGCTACTTCGTGATCCCCTACACGATAGGTCACTACCTGGCCACGCAGCACGCGGGGGACGTCACTGCCGATCATCCCGCATTCGCGCAGACCGAAGCCGAGGTGCGGGAGCGGATCGACCGCCTGGTCAACCTCTCGGGCGACGTGCCGATCGACGATTTCCATCGTCGGCTAGGGCGGATCATGTGGGAGTACTGCGGCATGGCCCGCAACGCCAAGGGGCTCGAGCACGCGCTGCAGCAGATCCCCGCCCTGCGCGAGGAGTTCTGGGCCAACGCCCGCGTGCCCGGCAGCAGCGCCTCGGAGCTCAACCCCTGGCTGGAGAAGGCGGGGCGGGTGGCCGACTTCTTGGAGTTTGCCGAGATCATGTGTCACGACGCGCTCCACCGGGACGAGTCCTGCGGGGGTCACTTCCGCGAGGAGCACCAGACCGAGGAGGGCGAGGCGGTGCGTCGCGACGACGAGTTCGCCTTTGGGTCGGTGTGGGAGTACCAGGGCGTGGGCCAGTCCCCCAAGCTCCACAAGGAGCCCTTCGCCTTCGAGCACGTCAAGCTGACCACCCGTAGCTACAAGTGAGCGAGTCCATGAAGGTCAAGTTCAAGATCTGGCGGCAGAAGAACGGGGCCCCCTCGGGCGAGTTCAAGACCTACGACGTCGAGGTGGCCGAAGAGATGTCCTTTCTCGAGGCCATCGACGTGCTCAACGAGCAGCTGATCCGCAACCACGACAAGTACCCCGAGGGTCCCGTGGCCTTCGATCATGACTGTCGGGAGGGGATCTGCGGCATGTGCTCGATGGTCATCGACGGGGTGCCCCACGGCCCGCGGCCGGGCACCACCACCTGCCAGCTGCACATGCGCGAGTTCACCCGGCGGGGCTTTCGCGACGGCGACACGATCACCGTGGAGCCCTTCCGAGCCAAGGCGTTCCCCGTGCTGCGCGACCTGATGGTCGACCGCGGCAGCTTCGATCGCATTCAGCACGCGGGCGGGTTCATCTCGGTCGGCACCGGCTCGGCGCCCGACGCCAACGCGATCCCGATCGGCAAGGCCGACGCCGACCAGGCCTTCGACTACGCCGCCTGCATCGGCTGTGGCGCGTGCGTGGCCGCCTGCCCCAACGCGTCGGCCATGCTCTTTGTGGGGGCCAAGGTCAGCCACCTGTCGGTCCTGCCCCAAGGGCAGGTCGAGCGGTCCGGGCGGGCCTTGAAGATGATCTCCGCGATGGATGGCGAGGGCTTTGGCGGCTGCACCAACCATCAAGAGTGCGAGGCGGTCTGTCCCAAGGAGATCAGCACCGACGCGATCATCACCCTCAACCGCGAGCTGATGCGCGCCGCCGTCCAGGCGCGCTGATCGGGCTCGGGGCGCGGCCGTGGTCCGCGCCGGATCGTCGCCGTGCCGACGCCGCGGATCGAGATCATCTACTGCCAGCGCTGCCGCTTCGTGCTGCGGGCCGGGTGGCTGGCGCAGGAGCTGCTGCTGACCCTCGGCGATGCGATCGGCGAGGTGGCGCTCGTGCCGGGGGAGGGCGGGATCTTCGAGGTGTGGGTTGATGGCGAGCGCGTGTTCTCGCGGGCCGAGGCGGGGCGTTTTATCGAGTCCAAGGAGCTCAAGCAGGTCGTGCGGGATCGGGTGGCGCCGGGGCGGGATCTGGGGCACAGCGATCGAAGCGGTGGGTCCTGAGGGGCGGCGGTGAGCTCCGATCACGGCCAGCGACGCTCGGTGCGAAGGTGGCCGAGCAGCGCATCGAGGCCCGCAACGTCGAGCCGATCGAGCTGGGCGCGGCGCTCGGTGTCGAGCTGGATCTCGAGGACGTCGCACAGCGCCGTGATGCCCTTGAGCGTGCCTTCTCGGAGGCCGGCTGTCTTGCCGTCTCGGAGGCCAGCCGCCTTGCCATCTCGGAGGCCAGCCGCCTTGCTGGCCGCCTCGATCGCGGCGATCTCCGGGTTCTTCTTGGCGTGGAGGGCTCGCACGACCACGTTGTCGGCCTCGGCCGCATCCAGG
>JBCCWC010000224.1:0-25524 GCA_039194325.1 Myxococcota bacterium | reverse complement strand
GGGGGTATGGGGGGCCCTCGATGGGGGGGGGGGGGTTCCACGTGGCTGGGGGGGCTCGGGGCGTGGCGCGCTGCCGGTGGGGGTTTGGGGGGGGGGGCGGACCGCTCGACCCGCCGGTGGGGTCGAGCGGTCGCCTTTAGTCTGCGCGGTGACCCGAGCGTTACGCTCGGTCGTTAGCGGCCGCTCGGGGCCAGAGCGTTGGCTCGACGACGCTCGAGCTGCAGCCAGCGCTCGGCCGCCGCTTCGTCGACCAGCTCGGTCAGCGCGGCGCGCCGGGCCTCGATATCGTTCGCGGGGATCTGCGCCAGTGCGGCGCGGACCCGCGCGAGGATCCGCGAGGGGGCGTTGGGGTCGGGTGGCCCGTGGAGTCGGGCGTGCAGCCGAGCGGCTTGCTCGGAGCGGGTCTTGAGGTCGAGTGCAGGATCGTCGAGCGTGGCTTGAAGCTCGAGGGCGGTCTGCAGCTGGGCCCCTTCGTCGGGGATCCCCGGTGCGTCGCCGATCGTACGGGCCCGGATCTCGTCCAGTGCCTGGGCGAGCGCCGCGGGGGACTGGGTCTTGGCGTGCTCGTCGCTCACCATGGCCGCCGCCTCACGCCGGTAGTCCATATAGGCCAAGAACGCCTCCCACGCTTCCTCGGCCGCGTTGGCGGGTAGGCGCACGTCGATCTCCGCTCGAATGCGGGCGTACAGGGCGTCTTCGTCCACCTCGCCCTCGGCGGCGATGAAGTGGTCGAATAGGGCGCGCGCCTGGTCGTCCAATTCGAAGCGTCCGTCGGGGGTCAGGGTCAGGGCGCCGTCGATCTCGACTTCGGCCAGCGAGCGGGGCTGGGCCGGGGCCGGGCCCGCGACCGGCCTCGGCTCGGGGCCCGCCTGGCAGGCGGTCAGCGCCAAGGTGGTGCCCAGCAGCAGCGAGCGGCTCGCACGTTGCCAGGGGGTGATGCGATGGATCGTGATATGCATCGTTTTGTCCTCTGGTGAGCGTTTAGAGCCCCTGGTTCTTGAGTCGGTTGGCGTGCTGCCGGTAGAGGGTCTTGGGATCGACCGACCACCAGTGGGCCAGGCCGAATAGCAGGTTGACCTCGTCGAGGTGGTTTTGCTTGTAGTCGTCGCGGATGACGGTGCCCAGGTGCGAGCTACAGCGTCCCACCAGGCCGTCGTTGGGCTCGTCGTAGACCAGCCAGGTCACGGCCAGGAAGGCGTCGGAGATATCGAGCACGTTGGTCAAGGGCCGGGTGCCCGACCACGAGTAATAGCGGACTCCGTTGACCTCGGCCGGCCCTTCGCCGCACCACGAAGCCGGCAGCCCTTGGGGGTATAACGCGTTGAATTCGGCCGCGCCGTCGGAGGTGAGCGCCTCGATGGACGCGACCGGATCTTGCGGATTGCTGGTGCCCGACAAGAACGCCAGCAGCGCGCCCAGCCCGCCGGTGAGCCCGGCCAGCACCGTCTCCCCCAGCGAGTCCTCAATGATGATGTCACGCACGATATCGGCCAGCTCGGCCCCGTGGTGGGGGCTGCCCACCGAGGTCACCGAGGCCACCAGGTCGGGCCGCATCGCCGCCACATAACGGCTATCCATCCCGCCGTGGCTATGACCGATGAGGTTGACCTTGCCGGCACCCGACAGCGCGACGATCTCTTCGACTTGGGCCAATAGTTGCTCGCCGCGGACCGTGGTGCCGTTGAACTGGCTGACCTCGGTCACATACACCTCGGCGCCGCTCTTCTCCAGCGCGCCCACGATCCCCGGCCAATAGTCGACCACGCCGAATAGCGAGTCGAAGCCGGACGCCCCGTGCGCCAGCACGATGGGATACTCCGTTTCGGTGTAGCCCGCAGCCCATGCATCATTTGCCACTGCTCCTACGGCCAAGACCGTAAAGAGCGTGGCGGCTCTTGCCACCATCTTGTTCATATCGATGTACTTTCTCGGGTCGACGTCTCGTGCCACTACGAGATCGTCGCCTTGTGAGACCCATCATCGAGATCGAGCGCGAAAAGTCAACCCCTACCGATCGGAAGTTTGAGTTCGAAACCGGACGATCGATCGGGATTGCCGATCGGTGGAATCAGCGATCGACGTCGACATGGGCGTCGCCACGTCGATAACGAGTGCTGATTGTGGGACGCCGCGACGGCGGGCCGTTAGGGCTTGCCGTAGCCGCCGCCGCCGGGGGTCTCGATGGTCACGATGTCGCCGGGTTGGGCATCGATCGTGTCGCGGGCGGCCAGGGGTCGCTGGCCGTGTCGGCCTTGGCCGGGCGCACCGGCAGATCCACCGGCGAGCCCGAAGGGGGGCACAAAGCGGCGATCGGACAGCAGCGACAGGCGCAGCGGGGCCAGCAGCTCCAGCTGCCGCACCAGGCCGTCACCGCCGGGGAATCGACCGGCTCCGCCGCTGCCGCGGCGTATCGCGAATCGTTGCAGCCGCACCGGGAACCGGGCTTCCAGCACCTCGGGGTCGGTGATCCGGGTGTTGGTCATATGGGTGTGCACCCCGCTGGTGCCTCGGTGTCCAGGGCCCGCTCCCTCGCCGCCGCCGATCGTCTCGTAGTAGCCGAACGTCTCGTCGCCGAAGCTGAGGTTGTTCATGGTGCCCTGGCAGGCCGCCTTGGCCCCGACCGCGGCCAGTAGCACGTCGACCAGGCGCTGGGCGGTCTCCACGTTCCCGCCCGCCACCGCGTGATGGGGGGCGGGATCCAGCAGCGAGCCGGGGGGGATCACCAGGGTCACCGGGCGCAGGCAGCCGCGGTTGAGGGGGATCGGCTCGCCGACCAGGCAGCGCAGCACGTAGAGCACGGCGGCCACCGCCACTGCGCGTGGGGCGTTGAGGTTGCCGTCGACGGCGGGGCCCGTGCCCGTGAAGTCGATCGTCGCGCGCGGGCCGTCGATCCGCAGGGTGACCACGATCGGCACGTCGTCGTCGGTGCGATCCTCGAAGCGGGCCTCGCCATCGGGCAGGGTGGCGATCGCCTCGCCCACCGCTCGGGCGGCGTTGTCCTGCACGTGCTGCATATATGCGGCGATCACCGGGTGCCCGTGCTCGGCCACCAAGGTGGTCAGCAGGCGGGCGCCGGTGTGGTTGGCGGCCACCTGGGCCTGGAGATCGGCGAGGTTCTCGTCGGGGCGCCGGGCGGGGTAGGGGCCACCGCGTAGGGTGGACAGGATCCCGGGTCCGTCCAGCGTGCCGGCGTGCACGATCCGCTGGCCGCGGAACACCACGCCCTCCTCATCGAGGTGGCGGGAGTGGGGGGGCATCGAGCCCGGGGTGATCCCGCCGACGTCGGCGTGGTGTCCTCGGCTGGCCACGTAGAAGGCCAAGGAGCCGTCCACGTGGATTGGGGTGACCACCGTGATGTCGGGCAGGTGGGAGCCGCCCGCGGCGGGGTCGTTGGTGGCGAATACGTCGCCTGGTGCTGGGTTGGGGTGTTGGCGGGCGATTGCGGCCACCGACTCGCCCATGGCGCCCAGGTGCACCGGCATGTGGGGGGCGTTGGCGACCAGGCCGCCCTCGCGGTCGAATACGGCGCAGGAGAAGTCGAGGCGCTCTCGGATGTTGGTCGATAACGCGGTGCGGCGCAGCACGGTGCCCATCTGCTCGGCGATCGACATGAAGCGATGGGCGAAGATCTCGAGCTGGACCGGATCGTGGGCGGTCGACAGGGCGGCGCGGGAGGGGCCGCCCTCGTCGTGCAGGGCCAAGGTGCCGTCGGAGGCCACGCGCAGTGACCAGCCTGGCTCGAGCACCAGGGTGCCGGTGGTGTCGAGCACCAGCGCGGGCCCGTGTAGCGTGGGGCCGCGGGTCAGGGCCTCGCGGGGGAAGACCGGGGTGGCGTGTTCGGTGCCGTCGAGCCAGAGGGTCGCGGTGCGTGAGGGGGTGGGCGGTGTCTTGGCCTTTGGGGGCGGGGGCAGCACTGGGGGCTCAAGCTGCCCCTGAACCTCGACGCGCAGGGTGACGGCCTCGATCGGGTGATCGGGTCGAGCGTAGCC
The DNA here is from genome assembly GCA_039194325.1 of Myxococcota bacterium. Lineage (GTDB taxonomy): Bacteria > Myxococcota_A > Polyangia > Nannocystales > Nannocystaceae > Paraliomyxa. Next base: position 21,535 of record JBCCWC010000224.1, on the reverse strand, counting down.
GAGCTCGCGCTGGTGCTCGGCCTCGAACGTGGTGCGCAGGGTCTGGGCCGGCGTGGGATCGGTGGGCGGGGGCGCGACGAGGGTCAGCGCGGTCTCGGTGCCGGTGTAGCGCAGGTCCACTCGGATCGTCGTGCGGCGGCCGGGCAGCGGTAGGGCGTCGGCGTCGAGCACCGCGTGGCCCTGACCGGTCAGGGTGTTGGCGGCGGTGTACAGGCGCTGGACGAGCGCGTCGTCGATGGGCACGCGTCCCAGGTCTGACTCGCCGTGCCAGGTCAGCGGGGCCAGGCCCATGCCCCAGGCCGACAGCGCGCCGGGCAGGGGGGGGATCAGCACCTCGGTGATCCCCAGGCGGCGGGCCACCGCGCAGGCATGTTGGCCCCCGGCGCCGCCGAACACGACCATCGCGTGATCGCGGGCGTCGTGGCCGCGGGCGATGGTTACCTCGCGGATCGCGGCGGCCATGGTCTCGGTGGCCACCTCGAAGAACCCCTCGGCGATGGCCGCCAGCGGGCGTTGTCGCCACGGGGTGGGCAGGCGGGCGCGCAGCTCCTCGAGGGCGGTACGGGCGGGCGCGGGCTGCAGGGCAAAGGGGAAGCGGTCGTCGCAGAGCCGACCGAGCACGAGGTTGACGTCGGTCAGGGTCAGCGCGTCGGCGCCCGGTTGGCCGTAGCAAAGCGGGCCGGGGCGGGAGCCCGCGCTCTTGGGGCCGACCGTGAAGCGGCCGTGCTCGTAGCGGCACAGCGAGCCGCCGCCGGCGGCCACGGTGTGGATCGCGAGCATGGAGGTGCGCAGCCGCACCCCAGCCACGCGGGTCTCGTAGACGCGCGGTAGATCCTCACCCGCGCGCGAGACGTCGGTGGAGGTCCCGCCCATGTCGAAGCCGATCACGGCGGCGTGGCCGTGGGCGCGAGCCAGGGCGGCGCAGGCCACCACGCCGCCGGCCGGTCCCGAGAGCACTGCGTCGCGGCCCCGAAATCGAGCGGCGGGGGTGAGACCTCCGCTCGACTGCATCACCGCCAGGCGCGAGCCGGGCAGGGCGCGTAGCAGGCCGGCGAGGTACTCGCGCAGTACCGGGGTCAGGTAGGCATCGACCACTGTGGTGTCGCCGCGGCCCTGCACGCCGATCTCGGCGGCCACCTCGTGGGAGCACGATACGTGGTCGAAGCCGGCGTCGGCGGCCGCCTGTGCGATCGTGCGTTCGAGCGCGCCGTCGCGGTAGGCGTGCATCACCACCACCGCCAGGCTCGAGAGTCCCTGCGCTCGCAGGGCGGTCAGTTGCTCTTGTAGGGCGGTGGGATCGGGGGTGGCCAGTGTTTGGCCTTCGGGGTCGAGCCGGGCGTCCACCTCGAGCACCGCGGTGTGGAGCGGCGGCGGCCGGTCGATGTGGAGGGCGAAGATCTCCGGGCGGCTCTGGTCGCCGATCGCCAGTAGGTCGCCAAAGCCCCGGGTGATCGCCAGCGCGCAGGGCTGGCCGCGGCGCTCGAGCAGGGCGTTGGTGCCCAGGGTGGTGCCCATGCGTAGCTCGCACGGGGGGATCGGCTCGGAGGGGCCCAGGCCCATCAGCGCTCGGATCCCGCGGAGTGGGGCGTCGTCGGCCGAGAGCACCTTGGTTACGTGGATCGCCCCCGTGGTGGGCTCGCGACCGATACAGTCGGTGAACGTACCTCCGCGGTCGATCCAGAAGTGCCAGCGCGGTGCTTCGCTCACGATTGGTTGCTCGATTTCTGGTTTGATCCCTGCGTTCGGTTCCCAGCTCGATCCCTAGCCCGACCCTTGGCTCGATCCCTGGCTCGCCGTGCGGTATTGCCGGGTGCGCTTGACGTACTCGCGCCAGGAGTAGTCGATGGACTCGCGATCGGCGTCGCTGACTTGGCGCAGGAGCTTGAAGGGGTTGCCCACCACCACCGAGCCCGCGGGGACTCGCTTGCCCGGGGGGACGAGGGCGCCGGCGCCCACGATCGAGCCCGACTCCACCACCGCGTTGTCGAGGATGATCGAGCCCATCCCGATCAGGCAGTCGTCTTCGATCGTGCAGCCGTGGAGGATCACGCCGTGCCCCACTGTGACCCGGTCGCCCACCGTGGTCACCGAGAGTCCCTCGGTCATGTGGACCATGGTGCCGTCTTGGATCGAAGTCTGGGCGCCGATGGTGATCGGGCCGTCGTCGCCGCGCAGGGCGACCTGGGGCCACACGCTGGACTCGGCGCCGATCGTCACGTTGCCGATGAGTACCGCCGAGGCGTGCACGAACGCCTCGGGGTGGATCTGGGGGGTGTGATCGCCAAAGCGCTCAATCGCCACGGGAGTGCGTGATACCACGGCGGACGTCGGTCTGGGGAGCGTGCTATCGTCGGGTCGAGTTGGTCGTCGCGATCATATCGTGGAGGTCATGAGAGTCCCGCTCCGAGTCGGTGCGTCCTTTGGCGAGTACCTCAAGATCGAGCGGACCTGTTGCGAGGTCAAGCACGAGTTCGTCCAGGGGTCGATCTTCGCCGTAGGTCGTGGCTCGGTCGAGCACTCCGCGCTGGCCGCGGCAGTGGTGGGGTTGCTCTTCGAGCAACTGCGAGGGGGTCCGTATCGGCTCCACGGTGGTGAGCTTGCGCTGAGCATTCGCGAGGCCGACGTCGCGACCCGTGCCGATGTGGTGGTGGTGTGTCAGCCGATACGGCGAGACCCGGCGTCGTTGTCCCACGTGACCAATCCTCGCGTCGTGGTCGAGGTGCTCGATCCGAGCACCGAGCGCTATGATCGGGGGCCCAAGCGGCGTTTTTATCAAGAGCTGGAGTCGTTATGCGAGTACGTCCTGGTGGCTCAGGACCGGCGCCGGGTGGAGCTGTGGCGACGCGAGGGTGAGGGCTGGGTGCACTCCGTTTGTGGTGCGGAGGGGACGGTGTATCTGACGTCCATCGGCTGTCAGTTGGACGTCGATGTGCTCTACGATGCGGCTGGGGTCTTCCCGAGCGCGTGACGCGCTCAAGGAACGTCGGCTCCTGGGTAGTCCGGGCTGCCCACGGGTGGGCGGGGGTCCCCGTCGATATCGAAGGGGAGATCGGCTTGCTGTCGGATGGCGATGTTCGAAAGCATAGTTGCTCCGCGGGCGGATAGGCGGAGATCGATCTCTTCGAGCGACGGACCGGTGGGGTTCAGGAATAGTTCTGTGATGTGCTCGTCGTCGAATGGTGGATTGCCGTAGTTGTCGATGATGAAATTGCCGTTGTTAGGGGGGATGCCGGTTCCTGCGCTATTGGTGATGCTGGCGTTGGGGCAACCGAATGATCCTGGTTCATTGTTGGAGCTGATGAAGATGCTGTTTCGGATGCTGGTTTCGAGTGCGTTGTGGCAGCTGATATCTGTTGTGTCGGAATTAGAGTGGGCGTTGATGATGGTGGAGTATGATATGTCTGCCGATGCGCTGTTAGCAATCCGTACTGTAGAGCGGGTTGCAAGGTTGTAGTTTGACCATATTGTGCTATTTCGCATGACTAATGAAGAACCTCCTGTGGAGATTAGTCCGTAGTTGTCGTTGGTGATAATTTCACATTGGTCTAGGGTAGTGGTTGCGCCTGAGGTGATATGAATACCGGTATTATTGGGATCTTGTACTCTGACTCCTTGCAGGTAGAAAAATGTGGTTGTATCGGTGGCGCGGACGAGATCGTTGTTGCTGGAAGGCGTGATCTTCGGTCGTTCGAATTCGTTCGCAAGTATTGCGACTGTTTTTCCGTCTCTAATGGAGATAGCTTCATCATAGTTGCCTTCCATACCATTGATCATGAATTCATGCAAGATAATGGTTCCTTCTTGTTCTGGGTCTATGTGGGCTAGTGCTTGGTTGATATTCGGGAAAGGAGCCATTGCGGAGCCATCGCCTTTTTCGACAGAGCCATCGACGTGCCACGTTTCACCATCAACCATGCAGCGACCGACGGCGATGTGGCATCCGACACCATAAGCATCCATGCACTGATCATGAAATGAGCAAGAGGTGCACGACCTTTCCGAGCAGATCGGGAGGTCGCCGTTGCTCATCGTGGTGCAGGTCTCGTGTGGGTTCGGAAGAAAACTGCAGTTCACGCATATTTCGAGTTCGGGGTGGCAAAAAGGTTCCGTTTGATCGGCGCAGTCGTCATTGCTGGCGCACTTTGCGAGAGGAACGCCGGTCATCTCCGAGCTCGAGTCGTTGCTTTCCGATTCCTCGATAGGGCTCGTAGAGGTACGATTGATTTCGGATGTGCCAGCGTCACCAGTGTCATGGCTGGTCTGATTAGTCGAAGTGCTACTAAAGTTAGAGTTTGGGTCACGGCAATCTGGGGATGGTCGCTCTGCAACGCATCCATTATTGGCTGGTGCGCATTGGCTGCAGTACTGCCCGCTCGCGCAGCTCAGGTCTCCGTTAAGGTTGGCGCAGTGGGAATCTGCGTATCCCCAGCAGGCGTGGAGTAATAGCCATGCGCTCGCGGAGAATGCAAGAGTCGTGATGGGGGGATACGATTGAATTGTCATTGTCCCTAGAATTCTCCCCGAATGTTAACGCCCGTAAATGCGGAGCCTGCCGATGGGGTAATCGCTACGCGCTGTCTTTGCCGTTGTGTTGCGTCGAAGATAAACATGGTGAGTCCGGTGCCTATGGCGATGCCTCCTGCCATTGCTAGAGCGATGCCCGGGATTTTTGTCGTGCGAGTGTCGACAGTATCAGTGTAACTACCGCGGATATCGTAAGGCTCTCGTAAATATAATGCAATACCCGTGGCTAGTGCGCCCGCGCCGAGCGGTACTAGTCCCAGTCCGACGTATCGGACTGGCCTCTTTGCTCCGCGAGGGCTTTCTCCCGCGCACTGCAGTCCTGCTTGCGGGGCGCCGCTGAGTCCAGCATGTCCTGAGATATGGGCAGAGTCATCCCATAGTGATTCAGCGGCTCGCGCAATCCACCAGTCGGCGCGCTCAAGGAGCATCTCGCTATTGCAATCGCATGAGAACTGTGCACTTCCGCGGTCTACCGATGCTCCGTCACGCATCGCCGCGATCGCGACTTGGTACTTATAAGTTGTGCCGGAGATCTCCACAGCGATCCATTGTTCATGAGCGCCTGTTTTTGAAAGCCGGTCCAACCGATCGATAAGTCCTTTGTTGCGCTGGGAGATCCATTTAGGCAGGAGATGGGCGTCGGCGACCGGCGGAACCACTGTAATCCGTAGCGCAGGTTTGGCGTTTCTCGCTTTGGGCTCAGCCCAGGGGTCCTGGATTGACCCCCGAGTTACCAAGTCGGATTCGGGTCTGGACGACGCCGGTTCGACGGAAGCCCCGATATTGGGCACCTCCTCGCGGACGTTCACAAGACCAGTATCCGAACGTTCTTCGCCATTGTGGGGCTCCGGGTCGGAGGCGAATCCATGCTTTGTCGGTGTCACTGGAGTCGCCGCCGATGTGAGGGGCGCGAGCAGGACCAATACGAACCCTACGGCTCGCATGCATCGCCAGGCACTCCTATTAGTGCGCGTCTCGTACATGCCTCCCCCCACCACGATCGCCTATCACGATCGAGCATCCTATACGTATGCTATCGATCGAAGAAGCGCTTCGATAGGTCATATACCCTTCACGATGGGGACAATTCGAAGGTATCCTGACCTCACGAGCACGAACTCCCGAGCTCCCGAGGCCGACTCGAAGGTGTCAGTGATTCGTTTTGTTCGACGCTCCGTAACTCTTCATCGCATTTCGCGCATTGGCGCGCTCACAACTCGCGCTTGCAGCCCCTCGCCCGGCCGGCGGGTAATCGCGGTCGACGGAGGCTCGCTTGCGTGAGCATCTCGCCATCTCGTTTGCGGCGAACTTCAAGAGCTGCTTAGTCGATCTCGACCTGGGGCCTGCTCGACTTGGGGCCGCTCAACCTGCGACCCCCTGATCTCTACGTTCTCGTGGTACGCGGGAAACTCGATCTCGCCACCTCAGCCAAGGGGTCGCTCGCGCCCATGACCCCCGAGTTGCACGCGCACCGAGGCTGGCAAAGCACCGAGCGAGTGACCGCGTCCCACCGAGCGCGGCCGTACGGTGCAAGCACGCCCCACCGAGCGTCGTACCCATGGCCCTCGAATCGACGAGGCTTGCCCACCGTTGGGAGCGATACGCCGCGACCATGCCCTCAGTTCCCGGACGTCGCTGCTGTGGTCGGTGCCGCGACGATCACTCGACCCCCGCGCAACCAATGCGCGAGATCGAAACGCGCACCTTCGACCCGGCGAGCCTTGCCGGTGACCCCGGCAACACGACCGGCCGCGCGGACGCTCACCGCAGCCCACCGCGGATTTCGGCCGCCGCGGCGAGCCCGGCGAGCCCGTGCTCGGGGCAATCGCGCGTGTCGGGCGGTGCGCCGCCGTAGCGGCCAGCGTGGCCCGGGGCTTGTGCTACGGTGACCTCGGCCGGGGCGTGGCCCTGGTCGTCGAGATCATGCCCGAGCGGAGCGATGTCGAGGTGCTGGGGGAGCGCAGTCTCCGGCTCCAACTCGTCGGCATGATGGACCGGGCCAAGGTGGAGGGGATGTTGGACGCCATCGAGTCTCACGTCGCCGGTGAGCCGTACTTCTTGCTGTTGGCGGTCATCGACCAGATGGGTGGCGTTACCTCCGAGGCCCGGCAGGTGACGGTGGAGCGTATGCGTTTGCTCGCGCCGCGGAGCATCGCGATCGTAGGAGGCAGCTTTACGCAGCGGATCACCACCAAGCTGGGGTTGACCGCGGTCATGGTCCTCGGCCGCAAGGATCGAACCCGGGGCGACTTCTTCGATCGCGAAGACCAAGCCGAACAATGGCTGCGCGAGGAAGATGCCAGGCGCGACGCGGCGCTCGCCGCGATCTCCTCGCGCGGGGCCCGACGCTGAACCCATGGGGCCGCGTCCACCGCGGCTAGAAGTGCGGGTGCGCGTTGGCGACCTCCTCGGGCGAGGCGATCGGCTGCGTCACCTCCCAACGCTCGACCGCCTGACCCTTCGAGTACCGCAACCACATCAACGACACGCGAGCGGCTCCACCCTCCTCGATCCGCGCGTGCACCATCACCAGATCGCCCGAGGCCACGGTGCGGCGGATCTCCACCCGCGGCCGCCGCTCGATCCACGACACGAGCGCCTCGCGACCGCCATCGGTCTGCGCGCCGTGGTCCAAAAAATCATCCGCCGCTAGCGATCGCACCAACTCCACATCACCCCCATGGATCCCCAGCTCGAGCAGCCGCCGCGCGGCCGCCACGTTGGCCGCCACCCGGTCGGGCTCCACCGCCGCCGTGCCGTCGCCGGCCCCCGCGAGCATGCGGTCGACCACCGCCTGCGGCAGAGGCTGCAGCGCGTCCCAGTGCTCCACGATCCGCTCACCCTGCACCCGCCAAAGATCGGTGCACAAAAGCGGCTGATCGCCCAGCGGGTTGGGCGCGGTGTAGAGCCCATGGTACGCGACCAGGTCGCCCTGGGACACCCAGCGCTGGGCTTTTAGGCCAAACTGGAACTGACACATCTCGCGGACATGAGCCGCGCCGTCCTTGGCCCAGGGGTTGTGCTGGATGAAGTCGGGGTGGAAGTGACGCTCGACCGAGGCCTCGTCGTGGTGGACGAGGATCCCGTCCATGGCGTCCTGGACGAGCTGGATGTTGCGGGTTTGGGTGCTGGTGCTCATGGCTCGTGACTCCTCGATGACGAAGCCAACGTACATTCCAGGCGTTCATGCACCCATTGAATGATATTCATGATCGATGCACGAGATCGATTTGGCCGCGTTCGACCTCAACTTGCTGGTCACGCTCGACGTGCTGCTGACCGAGCGTAGCGTGACGCGGGCCGCCGCTCGACTGGGCCGTACCCAGTCGTCGACCAGCCATGCCCTCGCCCGCATTCGCGAGCACCTGGGCGACCCGATCCTCCTGCGCGCGGGAGGGGGCCTCCGTCCGACCCCCCTGGCCCTGCGGCTGGCCGATCAATTGCCGCGGGTGCTGCGGTCGATCCGCCACTTGCTCGAGTCCTCCCCGGAGCAGGAGCTCCACGACACCCGACGGACCTTGAGCCTCGCCGGGCCGGATTTCTTGGCCAGCGTGCTGCCGATCCTCGGTCGGCGGCTGGCCGAGCAGCTGCCGCAGGCGAGCCTGGAGCTGGTGGGGCCGCGGCCCAGCCTGCTGCGGGAGCTCGGGGACGGGACCCTCGATCTGGTCGCCATTCCTCGGGCTCGTCGCTCGTTGGCCGAGGACGAGCTCGTCATCACCCGGCTCGCCCGCCTGCCGTGGACCGTCTTTGCGCGGCGGGATCACCCGGCGGCTCGACGCTTCTCGTTGCGCAGCTGGCAAAAGTGGCCCCACGTGGTGGTGCGCACCGGGTCCGCCGTCGGCCCGGTGGATCGGGCGCTGAGCAAGCTCGGCGTCGAGCGACGGGTGGCCATGTTCGTGCCCACCTTTCTGGCGGCGGCGCCCTTGTTGGCCCACAGCGACTATCTGCTCACCGCGCCTCGGCCCGCGCTGGCTCCGGTGGCCGAGTCGCTGGGGCTCATCGAGCTGCGGTGCCCGCTCGAGCTGCCGCCGATCGTGCTGTGGGCCTTTCGCTCGGCGCATCGCCGCAACGATCCCGTGGGTCGCTGGCTGCTCGAGCAGCTCCGCGACGTCCTCGAAGGCTGAGCGCTCGATCCGGTGCGGGTCGAGCCTGGGCCGGCGATCCGGTCCCGCGGGGCGGGAAATTCGGTGCGTCAGACCACGGAATGTACAGTTTGTAGGGAATTTGGTGACGCCACGGATCGTACGCTCGGGCACAGTCGCCGGTGTAGGCTCGGGCGCAACGATGTCCAGCCACCTCGAAACCCTCAAGCGTGTTCTCGATGGCAACTACGAGGATGCATCGGAGGCCGAGAAGGCCCAGGCCGTTCGCGAGCTGATTCAGGTGTGCAGCGTGGCCGCGGGGGCGATGACCGTGCAGCCGATCCCGTTCGTGGACACGGCGCTCATCGCCCCGATCCAGATCGGCCTGGTGCAGGGGATCGGCAAGATCCACGGTCATTCGCTCGACCGCAAATCGATCCTCGAGATCCTCGGCACCTTCGGCGCCAGCATCGTGGCGCAAAACCTCATCATGGCCGCGGCCAAGCTGATCCCCTTCTTTGGGTGGTTGGTCACGATCTCCATGGCCTATGCGCTCACCTGGGCGATCGGCGAGGTCAGCGATCACTACTTCCGAAACGATCGCAAGGTGGACGAGGCCGAGCTCAAGGCGATGTTCGAGCGGATCTACAAGTCCAAGAAGGACGAGAAGTCCAAGGAGCACAAGCGCGACGAAAGCCTCAAGAGCAAGCTCGAGCAGCTCAAGGAGGCCCGCAAGTCGGGGTTGCTGACCGACGAGGAGTTCGAGGCCAAGAAGGCGGCGCTGCTGGCGGATTTTTGAGGGGGTCGGGTTCCCGAGGTTCGTGCGCGGCGGAGGCGTTTGTTCGTAGCACGGGCGGTCGTTCGCGACGCGGATGTTCGTTACTGCTCGTCGTGTGACGATCGTGTCAGGGGAGGTGGTACGCGAACTGGGCCGCGCCTCGATGCCGTGAGGCAACGGTGGGTGCGGGACCGTGCGTGATCGATCCGTGGGCCCCATGCCGACGGGGTATGGTGGCCTATCGTCGGTGCCGGTAAAATTCGCTCGCGGGCTGATGTGTCGCGGGCTGATGTGTCGCGGGCTGATGTGTCAACTGATCGGATCGATCCGGCGGGCTGGTGACCCATGGCTCACTACAGCGCATGGTCTCGGGCTATGATGCCCAGATGCGCGGTTTCGTGATCGCGGCGCTCTTGATGGCCGCCTGCGAACTCAACACCTCGGGCGTAGGGACGGAGGGGATGGGCACGAACTCCACGTCGAGCGGCACGACGGAGGCCACCATGAGCTCCCCGACCGTCGACCCGACCACGCCGACGAACGAGTCGAACTCGAGCACCACGGTGGGGCCCATGGCCGATTCGAGCTCGTCGAGCTCGGGGTCGACGACTGGCCCAGAGGTGGTGTGCGGAGAGGAGCCCAAGGAGCGGGCCGAATGCGACGATCCGATCTGCGACAGCTGCGATAACGAATTATGTTTCATCGATTGCCTTGGCGACGAATGTAAGCAGATGGAGCTCGCCTGCCCCGAGGGGGTGCCGTGCGAGGTGCGATGTTCTGGCCCTCAGTCGTGTCAGCAGGTGACCATCATGTGCCCGGCCGATCACGATTGTTTCGTGCGATGCGACGGCGAGCAAAGCTGCCAAGGGATCATACTCCAGTGCCAAAATGGCCCTTGTACGCTGCGATGCAATAATGGAATCCAGGTCTGTGAGGATGGTGAGCTTCGTTGTGGCAACAATACAGGGCACGTCGTGTGCAACAGTTCCAAGCCCAACGACGAGTTGCCGACGATCCAAGGAGCCGGGGATATGTGTGACTGTAATATCGACCAGAGCTGCATCAGATCCAACTAGGGACCCCGAGCTCGCGTCCTCTGCTCTACCTCGAGGGGCAACGTCGGTCACGCGACAGGCCCACGCGTAGCGGCGACCTCCATAGCATGCGTGTCGGGCAACTGATGGTGCTCATCGCGACCACGGCCGCCGGGATCGGGCTTAGGGGTGGGGCGCGTCACGGCGGCGTCGGCCGAGCGCGGGAGCGGGGCGCAGCTCGAGGTGATCGACTGTACTGCGTATCCCCGCAAGACCATCCCGCGAGACCATTCAGGGCCTGCGCTGGCGCCGTGAGCCGGTCGCGGTGGGTGCTCGGGCTCGTGCCCAGGGGGCCGGTCCGGCGGGCGGCCAACTACGGGCCATGGGGCGGGCCATGGGGCGGGCCATGGGGGTTCCTCGTCCCGCGGCGATGACGCTATGGTGTGTAGGGACACTGGGGCCAGGCTCTACGCCAATTGGGCGCGCCTGGGGACTGATTGTCCCAAAACGGCAGTGGAGCGCTAAACTGGGCCAAGCGGAGGTTGTTCGTTCGTGCATGCCGAGTTCGTTCATCCGCCCAAACCTTCCGCATTGGCTCATGAGCAAGGATGACTTCGAGCTCTTCGACCGGTGGTCCGACGGTGACGTCGATGCGGGGCAAGTGCTGATCCGCCGTCACTACGACCGGGTCTATGTCTTCTTTGCCAGCAAGGTGCCCGAGCCGGTTGCGGCCGCGCTCACCCAGCGGACCTTCGAGGTCATGTGCGTGCGGGCGGATCGTTTGGGCCGCTACACCAGCATGGCCTCGTTCCTGCTGGGGATCGCTCGCGAGATCCTGCTTGAACGACTGGGGCGGCGGGTCGATCGCCCCTTCGATCCCACCACCGAGTCGATCGAGGAGGTCGATGATGGAGTCACCCTCACCTCCGTGCTGATCGACAAGGAGCACGCGTCGCGGCTGGTCCTCGCGCTGCGGCGGCTGCCCCTGGACGACCAGATCATGCTGGAGCTGCAGACCCGCCCGGTGCTCAGGCTGCAGGAGGTGGCGGAGATCCTCGGGGTCTCCAACAACCGGATCGCCACGCGGATCGCCACGGCGCAGCGTCGGCTCCGGCGGGTGGTCTCACCGATCCCGGGGGGCGAGGACACCTTGACGATCTTGGCCCACTATCTCGAGAGCCTGTACGCCGAGCTCGTCGGTCGGCGAGACGACGGCTCGCCAGCGTCGGTTTCGCCCTCGAGCGAGCGCTGACCGGATCGCGCATGGACACCACCCGGACCGGACTTCATGCCAAGCGGCTGCGGGACGAGCTGCTGCGGCGGGTCGCGTCTGGAGAGCTGGCTCCGGGGGAGACGGTCACGCTGGCGCCGCCGGAGGACGACGAGCCCCTGCCGGTTGTCGAGGGCTATGAGGTCATCGAGCGGGCGGCAGCGGGCGGGATGGGGGTGGTGTATACGGCGACCGCCCGGGAGTCCGGGCGTCGCGTCGCCCTCAAGCTGGTCCGCCCCGACCAGCGCACCGAGGTGGCTGCCGAGCGGATCCTGCGAGAGGTCCACGCGCTTTCAGCCGTAGAACACCCGGGGATCGTGGCCTACATCGATCACGGGGTCACGGCCAGCGGGATCCCCTACCTCGCGACCGAGTGGCTGACCGGCGTCGATCTCGAGGAGCGCCTGCGTCACGGGCCGCTTTTGGTGGACGAGGTCTTGGCCTTGGCCGAGCGTCTGACCGGGGCCTTGGCCGCCGCGCACGAGTGGGGGGTGGTGCATCGCGACATCAAGCCGGCCAACATCCTGCTGGTGGATGGGCGTCCGGAGGATGCTCGGCTGCTCGACTTTGGGATCGCTCGCTTCCGCGTTCAGGCGTGGACCTTGACCTCGCCGGGTAAGCTCATCGGGACCCCGGCCTATATGTCACCCGAGCAGGCCCGGGGCGATCCGAACATCGATCATCGCGCCGATCTCTTCTCGCTGGGCTGCGTGCTCTACGAGTGCATCACCGGGCAGCCCGCATTCCCGGGCGAGCACGTGATGGCGGTGCTCTCCAAGGTCTTGGTGGAGAGCCCCCGCCCCTTGGCCGAGCGGGTGCCCCACGTGCCGCCGGGCCTGCGGGCGCTGGTGCAGGATCTGCTCATCAAGGATCCCGACGAGCGGATCCCCAGCGCGCACGTGGCCTGGCGGCGCCTGCAGGCGCTCCAGGTCGATCGACACGAGGCGCCCGAGTCGAGCCCCGACGCGCTCACCGAGCAGGAGCAGGCGTTCCACTCGACCCTGCTCTTGCGGGGCGACGTGGACACCAGCATGCCGCCGGTGCACCTGGCCCAGGTCGCGCACGAGCACCTGGGGCGCTACATCACCCTGGTCGACGGCACGCGCCTCATCCACATGCAGCGGACCCACGTGGCCTCCGATCAGGCCGCCAACGCGGCGCGCTGCGCCTTGGCCCTGCGGGAGCATGTCCCCCACCTGGCAATCGCGCTGGTGTCGGGGCGGGCGTTGGTCACCGAGCATGCGGTGGTGGGTCAGGTGCTCGATCGCGGGGCCGAGCTGCTGTCGTGGACCGCCGAGGGCTGCATTCGGGTCGACGAGGTCACCACCCGCTTGCTCGACCCTCGCTTCGTGATCGACGAGGATCACCACGGGCCGATCCTCACCGGATCTCGTGATCGAGTCCCGGGGGCTCGGCGCCTGCTGGGCCAGGCCACGCCCCTGGTGGGGCGCAGCCGCGAGCTGGCCTTCCTCGAGGCGGCGTTCGACGAGTGCGTGGAGGAGCCCTGCGCCAGCGCCCTGGTGGTGGTGGGCGAGGCGGGGGTCGGCAAGTCTCGCCTGCGCCACGAGCTGGTCCTACGCCTCAAGGCCCGGGCCGATCCGGCGGTCACCCTGCTGATGGGGCAGGCCGATCCCATGCGCACTCAGGCGCCCTTCTCGGTCATGGCCCGGGTGGTGCACGCCGAGGTCGGGCTCTCGGACGGCGAGCCGGCCGTGGTACGGGGCGCCAAGCTGCGGGCTCGGCTCGGTCGTCACGTCGCGCCCTCGGATCTGGAGCGGGTCGTGCTCTACCTGGGCGAGCTGGTTTCGGCCAACCAGGGCGATCCGCCCCTCGAGCTGGCCCGGGCGCGGGAGGACTCCTCGACCATGCGCGAGCGGATCCAGGCCGCCTGGATCACCTGGCTGCGGGCCGAGTGCAAGGCCCAGCCGGTGGTGCTGATCCTGGAGGATCTGCACTGGGGCGACGCCGCCACCGTCCAGTTGGTCGACGTGTTGCTGGAGACCCTGGCCGGCGTGCCGCTGCTGGTCTTGGCCTTCGCGCGCCCCGGGGTGCACGAGCGGTTCGTCGATCTATGGCGATGGCGGGACATCGAGGTGCTCGAGCTGGCTCCGCTGCCGCAGCGGGCGGTTCGCAAGCTCGTGCGCGGGGTGCTCGGCGACGCGGTGAGCGAGCCGGACATCGAGAGGATCGCCGGCTGCGGGCGAGGCAACGCGCTATTGGTCGAGGAGCTGATCCGTACCGTGGCCGAAGGCTCGGGCCACGAGCTGCGCGACTCGGTGATCGGCATGATGCAATCCCGTCTGGAGGCGCTGGGGGCTCGCGAGCGTCAGGTGCTGCGGGCCGCGAGCGTGATGGGCACCACCACCTGGCGGGGGGCGATCCACACCCTCTTGGGACAACCCAGTGACATGCCGGCGTTTCGTCGGAGTCTGGCCACGTTGGTCGAGCAAGAGTGGCTGCTGGCCCGACCTCGCACCTACATCCCCAACGAGGAAGAGTTTTCCTTTCGCCACGCGCTGGTACGCGACGCGGCCTACGCCACGCTCACCGAGGAGGATCGCCAGCTGGGTCATCGGCTGGCTGCGCAGTGGCTCGAGCAATCGGGCGAGCACGAGCCGATCGTGATCGCCGAGCACTATCAGCGGGGAATGGATCACGAGGCGGCCGCCCCATGGTTTTCCACCGCGGCCGATCTGGCCTTCGAGCGCAATGAGTACGAGGTGGTGCGGCAGATCGCCGAGCGGGGCCTGAGCCACTGTCCGCCCGGGTCCACCCGCGGGCGTTTGCTGCTGCGGCAGGCCGAGGTCCACGCGCTGACCGGTCGGCACCACGCCGCGGTCGAGTCCGCCCTCGCGGCGCTCGAGGACCTGCCCCCCAACAGTCCCGCGTGGTACAGCGCGGCGGGGGAGGCTGCCCTGGCCAGCGGGCGGGTGGGCGATCCGGCTCGGGTCAGCCAGATCGTCGAGACCCTCATGAAGATCCAGCCCTCGGAGGGCGGCAGCGCGGTCAATTTCATGGGGCTGGTCCGGGCCGCGCTCCCCCTGGCCGCCGCCGGGGAGGCGGTGACCGCCTGGTGGCTGCTGGATACGATCGTGCGGGTCACCTCGACGATGATCGACACCGATCCAGAGGCGCGGGGTCCCCTGCACTCGGCCCGCTCCTTGCGGGCGCTGGTCACCGGTGCTCTGGGGACCGCCTACAAGGAGATCAAGGTCGCCGCCGCCGCCTTCGAACGCGTGGGCAGCCATCGCAATGCGCTCGAGCACTTCGTCGGGGCCGGGTTCTTCTTGCTGGAGCTCGGCTGCGTCGAGCAGGCCGAGACGATCTTGCGCCGCACGATCGAGCGCGCGGCTGGCCTGGGCCTGGAGCACCTGAGCGCCGTGGCTCGCCACAACCTCGGCCGCCGGATCGGCGAGCAGGGGCGGCTGGCGGAGGGGCTCGAGCTGGAGCACGAGGCTCTGGTCAAGTTCCAGCGCCACGCCAACACCCGCATGCAGGGGCTGACCTCGTGCCACATCGCGTGGCTCTTGCTGATCGGCGGACACCCTGAGGAGTCGGCCGCCCACGTCAACGCTGCGCTGGAGCTCTTGGAGGATCACCCCGCATCGCGGCTCATCGCGCTGGCGACTCGGGCGCAGATCCTCATGCGGATCGGGGATCGAGCCGAGTCTCTGCTGGACGCTCGCGACGCGATCAAGGGGCTGGGCTCGATCGGGCGGGTGATGGAGGGCGAGTCGTTCATCCGCCTGACCTGGGCCGAGGCCTTGTGGGCCAACGAGCGGCTCGACGAGGCCCGCGAGGCGATCGTTGCTGCGCGGGCCAACCTCGTCGAGCGGGCCGAGCGGATCGTGCACGAGGAGCTACGACACAGCTTTCGCACCAACGTGCCGGAGAACGCCCGGATCGAAGCGCTGGCACGGCAGTGGCTGGAGGTCGGCGAGGGCGAGGCGGGCGGGTCGTCCGGCTCGGCCAGTTCGTCCGAGGACGACCCGGGGCCGGGCCTTACGGTGGACTAATGCTCGTCCTCTTCGACGAAGATCTGGACCTCCGTCAGGTATCGCTTTGGGTTGCCGGTAAAGAGCATCCCGGGCCCCTTGATGTAGACCTCGCGTGAGGGGGCCTTGGGGGTCAATGACCGCTTCTTGGCTTCGGCGAAGAGGCGACCATAGGCCCGGGAGATCCGGTCGTAGGGGCCGCGGTGGACCAGGCACAGGGCGCGCCCACCGGGGAGTCGTCGTACGTGGATCTCGGCGTCGGTGGACTTGGGCTTGTTGATCGGGAAGAAGGGCTCGAAGTCCGCGTCGTCTTCCTTGAACTCCTCGTCGTAGACGAGCATGCCCGGCTTGCCGGCCAGCCCGAAGCCGAAGGTGCGGCCGAGCCGCTTGAAGATCTCGCGGCACTGGGAGAAGCGGCCGCGCACACGGATCCCCGCGACCAGCTGGGGGGGGATCGTCTTGTCCTCGATCGGGAAGTCTTGGTGATTGGCGTGGGTGCTCATGGTCTGGGCGTCTTTTTCGGTCTGGATGACCAAGTCGAGCGCCGTGGCGATCGAGCGCAGGTGGGCCATGCGGGCGGCGATCGCCGCCCGGCGGTCGACGAGGAACTGGAGCGCATCGGCATCGTCTGCGCACTCGCGAAGGATCTCGCCGACCTCGTCCAGGGAGAACTCGAGCTGGCGCAGCGCCTTGATGATGCCCGCTCGCTCGATAGAGGTCTGGTCGTAGTAGCGATAGCCAGAGCTCGGATCGACGTGAGCCGGTACGAGCAATCCCCGCTCGTGGTAGTGGCGCAGGGTCTTGACCGTCAACGCGGTCGCTCGCGAAAACTCTCCGATGCTCAGCATGCCGGGGCCCCCCACGACCGTCGCACGTGGCGTCGGCTTGGGGACCACAGGATCGAGGTCTCCCCCAGGGGGAGGGTCAAGGGGGGATCGTAAACGATTGTGACGGTACGCCCGGGTCCGCGGGGCGCCGGTTGCGGCCAAAACCAGCCATTGGGCGTGCTACGATCGGATTCATGAACGATCGGTGCGTCGACCTGGAGCGTCGTCGGTTCTTGATCCGCAGTGGTACCGTGGCCGCGGGGACCCTCGCGGTGGCCTGCCGCGGCGCCGCCTCGGAGCCCGCCGAGTCGTTTCGGGACAAGACGCTCGCCGCTGGATCCAAGCCCGAGGGGCCCGGCCCGACTCCCAGCCCGACTCCCAGCCCGGTTGGGGCTGAGCACCGGGCTGGCGATCGATGGGACGAGGTGCGGGCCCAATTCGATCTCGACCCCGAGTATGCCCACTTCGGGGGGTTCTTGTTGGCCTCCCATCCACGCCCGGTTCGCGAGGCGATCGAAGGCTATCGTCGGCAGCTCGACCGCAACCCGGTGATGACGATCGAAGCGTTGATGCCCGAGCGCACCGTGGCCGTGCGGGCGGCCGCGGCCAAGTTCCTCGGCGCTCGGGACGACGAGGTGGCGCTGACCGACAGCACCACCATGGGCCTGGGGCTGGTGTATCGCGGGTTTGTCCTGAGCGAGGGGCAGCACATCCTCACCACCGAGTACGATCACTACTCGACCCACCAGGCCCTGCAGTTTCGGGCCGCGCTCGACGGCGCGCTGGTGCGCAAGGTCGCGCTGTTCGATCACAGCGCCAAGGCCAGCGAGGCGGAGATCGTGCAGCGGCTAATGGCTGCGGTCACCGAAAAGACCCGCCTGGTCGCCGTGACCTGGGTGCACTCGATGAGCGGGCTGCGGCTGCCGATCCCCGCGATTGCGGTCGCGCTCGCCAAGCACAACGAGGGGCGGGCGCCGGCCGATCGCGCGATCCTATCGGTCGACGGGGTGCACGGCTTTGGGGCGATCCCGGTCGCGGTCGACGACTTTGGAGCGGACTTGTTCATCGCGGGGACACACAAGTGGGTGTTTGGACCGCGCGGGACGGGCCTGGTGTGGGGCAAGCCCGAGGTATGGGCCAACATCGTGCCCGTGGTGCCGCCCTTCGAGCGGCCCTACTACATGGCCTGGATGAAGGGGGCGGTCGCCGACAGCGGCCCGGGGGGCCTGAGCAACACCCCGGGTGGGTTCCACTCCTTCGAGCATCGCTGGGCGCTGCCGGCTGCGTTCGAGTTCCAGGAGACGATCGGCCGTGAGGACATCGCGGGGCGGATCCATGCGCTCAATCGGCAGCTCAAGGAGGGCCTGGCCGCCATGCCCAAGGTCGAGCTGTTCACGCCAATGTCCGACGAGCTGTCGGCCGGGATCACCTGCTTCATGGTGGAGGGCATGGATCCCCATGCGGTGGTGGAGCGGCTCATCGAAAAAAAGATCATCGCGACCACCACACCCTACGTGAACACCTACGCGCGGCTGGCCCCGGGGCTGCTCAACACGCCGGCCGAGGTCGATCGAGCGCTGGCGGAGATCCGCGCGCTGGCCTGAAGGCTCTGTTGGGATCCGAATCGCGCCGCGGGGCATCGGGTGCCCTGCAAACGGAGCGGCCTGCTCCGACGGGCGCGCGTGGCACGGCAGGACGAGGCGACGGACTGCTCGGTGGGCGGCTGACCGTGCCCACCGATCGTCCTGTTCCCGTCGGTGGCCCGTTGGATCATGACGGACCTCACTCTCCGTCATGCGAAGCGCTGAACGCGACCTCTGGGTCAGAGCATTGCACTTCGACGAACCTGGTTCATACCTTGGGCACTCAGGTCGAAACCATGCTTCGCCCAAGCCATCGCTTCATCGCTCCTGCTCTTCTCGTGCTCGGTCTCGGGTGCGCCAGCAACAACAAGGACACGCCAACCGAGGTTCCCGCCGCGGCCCCGACCGACGAGGCCACGCCCGCCGACGAGGCCGCCCCGCAGGCCGCCAAGACCATCGTAGACGTGGCGGTCGAGGCAGGCCAGTTCGAGACCCTTGCTGCGGCTCTCGACGCGGCAGGCCTGGTCGAGACTCTCCAGGGGCCCGGCCCCTTCACGGTGTTCGCACCCACCGACGAGGCATTCGCCAAGCTCCCCGCGGGCGCGCTCGACGGCCTGCTCGCCGAACCCGAAAAGCTCAAGGGCGTGCTCTTGCTGCACGTCGTCGAGGGTAAGGTGATGGCTGCCGACGTCGCGGGCCTCAAGGAGGCCACCGCGATCTCGGGCGGTACCCTGCCCATCGACACCAGCAACGGCGTCAAGGTCGGGGCCGCGACCGTCGTGACCACCGACATCGAAGCCAGCAACGGCGTGATCCATGTGATCGACACTGTGCTGCTCCCCCAGTAGCGCTCATTACTCGGACCGAGTTCCTCCAAAAGACCACGCGCCTCGGTCCCCTTTCCGGGGCGCACTCAGCGCTGGATCGTCGTAAACCTGCGGGCGACCTTGGGTTGCGGTCATCAGCACTGCGCGCGGCCGTATGCCCGGGGCGCTCACTTTCGGGGATCGGCCGCGCAGCGAAAGCCCACGCCGTGGGTATGCGCCTTGGGATCCAAGGAAAAGCGCAGCGCCGGGTTGGCGAACATGGCGTTGATGCTGTTGAAGGCACCACCACGGATCACTTTGCCCTCCCGAGCCACGACGCCTTCGGGGTGACCGTCGTACAGAGCGAAATCCGACGCAGTCCACTCGAAGACATTGCCCACCAGATCGTGAAGGCCATACTGGGACGTACCGGCCAAGAAGCTCCCCACCGGAGCGGTTCCGGGCCAGCCATCATCGGCGTCTGAGAGCGCGCCCCCGGACGATAGCCCGTGGTCTGCTCGCCAGGCGGTACACTCGGTGTTGCATAGGTTGCCATGCGAGGCGGTGGGGGGTTGGTCGCCCCAGGGAAAGATCCGGCCGTCGGAGCCGCGGGCGGCGAACTCCCACTCCGCTTCGGTGGGCAAGCGCTGGCCCTGGAACTCGCAGTAGTCGCGGGCTTGGGCCCACGTTACGCAGTTGATGGGGTGCAGATCGTGGTGCTCGGTGCGGGCGTTACACAGCGTGCCCAAAGCCTCGCGGCGGCGGTTCCACTCCGCTTGGTCGAGCGTTCCTGGCGGCCACCACGAGTCGCGGAACGCTCGGTGACACTGGCCTTGGTCCGAGCACTCGCGGAATTCGAATACCTGGACTTCGTCGATGTCGATGCAATAGGGCTCGACGTGGACCTTGTGGGGCGGCCGGGCTGTCTGGAGGGCCGGGATGTCGTCGTCATCGGCTCCCATGAAGAACGAGCCCCCTTCGATCCAGACCATGCCATCGGGGCATCGTGATGCGGCATTGGCCGCCGCATTGGTCTGTTCGGCTGGCGGTGGCGCACCCACGGAGGGAAGATCCGACGCGGGGAGCTGGTCCACGGGCCCGCGGGGGGCGAAACCCACGGCGACGATGGCTGCGACGGCCGTGCAGGCCGCGATGGCGGCCGGGATCCACCGCCGGCGCTCCGGATCCGCCGAGGCGGTGAGATCCAGCGTTGTCCCGGGGGGCGCTGGGACCACGCCGGGGGTCGTCGCCGTCGGTCCGAGGGGGTTGCCTTCGCGCGAAGCTTCGGCATCGAACGCGATCGCGGCGACCGCGGCGGCCATCTGCTCGGCCGATTCCCAGCGGTCGGCGGGATCCTTGGCCAAGGCCCGGGCGATCAGCCGGTCCACGCCGTCGGGGATCGGCCGTGGAGCCATGGTGCTGGCCAGCGGCGGTGTCTGCCGCATGTGCTTGGCGAGGAGCTCCACCGGGGACTCGGCCCGAAACGGCAGGCGCCCGGTGACCATCCGGAACAGCATCACGCCCACTGCATATAGATCAGTGCGAGCGCTGACCGGCTGCGCGCGAGCCTGCTCGGGGGCCATATACGACGCCGTGCCGATCACGGTCCCTACCGTGGTGAGGCACTCTTGTGGGAGCCCGGTCATTCGGGCGATGCCAAAATCGAGTACCTTGATGAAATCGGGGTCGCCGTTCTTATAGCAGCGCATGCAATTGGCCGGCTTGATGTCGCGGTGCACGATCCCTCGCGCATGGGCGACCTCCAGGGCACGCAGCAACTGCAGGACGATGTGGCGGGTGCGGGCCCACGGCAGGGGCGCCTCGCGGCGAAGCGTGGCGGCCAGATCCTCGCCCTCGAGGTACTCCATGACGAAGTAGGCACACCCTTGGGGGGAGTATCCGAAGTCGGTGATGTCGACCACGTTGTCGTGGCGGATCATCGAGGCGGCCTTGGCCTCTTCGAGGAATCGATCGTTGGAGATCGGATCGTGCCGGTGTTCGTACGCCAGCACCTTGATCGCCACTTCCTTCTCGATGGTCCGGTGAATGCCGTAGTACACCTCGCCCATGCCGCCGGCGCCGAGCCGCGTGCGTAGCTCGTAGCGATCGAGGCCATCGGTCAGCAGGGCCTGCGTGTGCTCGGCCTTGAGGGTCTTCGCGGTGGGGCCACGGTCGGCCGTTGTCGGCTCATCGCCAGTGGGGGTCCAGTTCGAGGTGATGGGGTCGACGTTTTGGTGGGGGGGCATAGGCGACTCGGCGCGGGAGGGCGCGATGGGGGCCTTTGGCCCCCGACAAGAGTCCACGTCTACGAGGTGTCGAGTTCGGGTGCACGGAGCGTGCCCTGGCTCGCACACGCATACGCCCTGTGGGATATCTGGTTACGACCGGCAGATCCGCGCGTGCGCTCGCTCAGGCGGCGGTGCGGCTCGTTCGGTCACGGGTCTGAACGCGCGCGGCAGGGACCAGCATTGCGCCTAGCCCGCCGGATGGCGTTCGAAGGGGCTATGCCCCCGCGAGCAGCAGCCCGCCGATCGCGGCCTCGAACGCGATCCCTCCCAGGTTCTTGGCCGACCGGCTGCGGTCCACCACCACCGACAGCATGCGTCCCGCGGCCGCGCCCATCCAGGCCGTGCCGG
>JBCCWC010000223.1:0-25681 GCA_039194325.1 Myxococcota bacterium | reverse complement strand
CGGAACATACAAATCCCGCGGTATCAGAACTATTCATTACTCTTGGTAAAGTTCATTCTCTGAAAGATCCACCTGCACACCCAAGAGAGATCCGAGTATGCACACCTACGAGTGAAGCATGCAAAATCGCTGACTCAGTAAGAGCTGCACGCAACACTCTTATGGAGACAGGAAGAGTTCGAGCGCTACAAAACACTCTACGTCAAATGGAGCAAAGCTGTGACAACGAAAATATGGAATCCTCGATTGATGTTCGACTCACTTGCCTCGGAACACTTGCTGCTCTCGTCATGTTTGCTCAGCCCGATGAAGACCTTCTTATCCTGAACTTTCTCAAGAACCGACCATCCCTTATTCGCACGGTCGTTAACAGAGACTTCCCCTGGCTATATAATAGGCACTACAATCATAGATGGATGTTGCTTGCTGAGAAACATGTCGAATCAGACTACATACTAGAAATTGCTTTTACAGATAATGCTAAGCCCCATACTCACGCAGAGCGTAAGTTACAATCAGCATGGCTATTACTTGAGTGAGCGAAGCCGATGCCCAACTTCTCTTGCAGCGTTTACAAGTCGTATTGCTTCCGACCCACCATCATTACTAGCCATAAGAGCCGCGGCCGCCCAAGGATGAAGAGGATCTCGATGGAATTCATGGCCAAATAGATAAATAAATCCTGCGGCGATTAAAAGATCGCGGGATTGTACCGGCGGCCTAGCGTAAACTTTTTTGGCTGCGTTGAGAATTTGTTCCGCGATCGACCTCGTAACCACTGCTCTCTTCGTGGGATATGTTTCACCGAGCCAGCAAAGTGAGTCTTGAACAATATCCCCCGAAGGGCTGGGAAGGATCTCTTCGAGAGTACTTCGTTGAAGTCGATCTAATGCGGCTTGGAGATGAACAAGATTGGAGCCAGCGACTGTCGCCTGATACTGCCATGCTCTATCTAGCAGACCGCACATACTGAGGTATGGATCAGTTTGTGGTGCACTTGTTAACATAGAATATACCCAAGGATATTGGGGATCGCAGTCGAATGAGCTTCCAAGCATGAACATCATCCTAAGATAACTTAGTACACCGTGCTCAGTGGTATATCCATGGAATTTTGCTCGCAATATTCCTAGTTTGGCGGTCATGCGCACTTGTGTTCTGCCTACCAACTTGCACTGGCCGCTATAGTTTTGATAAAGGAAATTGCAGGCATAGTCAATGAAACCATTGACGGCACACTCTGACATTGCGGCAATCTGCTCCGTACTGACTCTCAAAAATTTTGTCATAGAACCTAGTCCGTTCAGGTCAATTCTATTTCAATCTTCCGAGTCCGCAAGCGATCGTCGACGAACTGAAACTCCGATGCGTATCTTGGATCCTCGTGTTCGATCACAAAACTGTCAATGGCGCCAAATATCATGTTCAACTGATCCTGGTTGCAAGTCGGCAAGAATGCTCGGAACACGCGAGGATCATAGAAACGAAAGAGTAGCTTCCTATTCCTATCGTCAATAACGTACGTAAACTTCCTGAGGTGCCGGCGATTATCTTGGAGGGAATCTGAGGAGCGAATAATAATACCCCATGCATTACCCCAGCCATCGGTGAGAAATTTGCGAGTAAACAGCGAAGAAGGATCGAGTCGCACAAGATAAGGAGCAACTTGTGCTAGGCGATGAGGTAGCTGACCGTCATAAAGACAAAGGCAGTTTTCACTATCTTCGTGTTGGATCAGACCATAGATCTGGCGAGATCGGGCACAATCCACGACAAAAAAGTCTCCCAAGAGGATCGGAGGATGCTCGCGAACAATACGTCCAGTGGCACGCTGTATCAACCTGTTGAGCGTTGGATTCGGCATCACTTCAATCTATCCAGTGTTGAAAGTCCAGATATATTAGCATGAACAAGTTAGCAGATCTCGCAGAATGGTATCGCTTGTTCTGATGCCAGCGTGAGAGAATTTGATTACGCTGATACATCACCAAAATCGTGCCATCTAGCGGCACTTACGCGATTCTCGGAAGATTCGCAGACCTCACAGAATGGTGTCGCGACTCGGGCTGCTACCAATAGAGCCTCTTGCTGAGCAACAGCATCTCCGGGCCATTTACCGATACCTTCATGGTGATTTGAAATCGGCACAGAAGCCTGATCGGATCGGAAGGGGTTGCTTATTAGGGGCTCGGAATCATCGATCTGTAGGAGGCTTGCTGGTTTGATAGTCACGGTACTGGCGCGTATCAATACATGTATGTTCGTCGCCAGGATCTGAAATTTCCCTTGCAGGACATCCTCGATGATGGAGTCGATCATTCGCTTCCCGCGAGCATGGTCAATCAACTGAGGGGGCCACTTAGAAGTAATGAGAGATGAGTGGAGCATCTTGTTGAATGCCGCGTGGTTGTCAGTCAGATGTTCCCGCAATACTCGCCTTGCCTCGTTGGGGTGAACGGCTCTGCACAAAGACCTTGCTGGCCGGAGGTTATTCTGGACAACCAGATACTCGATGCGCCCCAGCGAGAAGCGATAGAGGGCAAGTTGGGCCATCTCAAGGTCGTCAATCATAGGAAAAACAGACTTGGGATTTGTCGGAACTAGGGAATTATATCTCAAAGCATCTTCTTTCCCAGTAATAGCACACGAGGCGTGACCCGTACATGCCAATGAGGTTGATATGAGGCTGAATGCTGACTGTGCTCGCGAGAAACCCGTTGGTGCCGTTCTTAATTTGGCTGTTTTCAGTTCGCTTTCGAGCCATCCGATTCTATCCCTGGGGTCATCTCATCAGCGAGAGACATCCGCGCCACTAGCAATGTGGACCTCGTAGTTGCGCGAAATCACGCATGAGCAGCTACGAAAGGCCGGAAGAACGGCTCCTACGGAGGTCTAAGGAGAGGTTCGCAGCCAACTCCCACGACATCTACTCCGACGACCCCCTAGTGCTGCGCACCTTGATGCTGCGTCGGGTGCCCGACGTCGCCACCATCAGCCGCACGCTGGCCGGCGGCGATGCTCGCTCGGTCGACAACGCCCGCAAGCTGGCGCGGGAGTTGTTGCTCGAGCGCATGGAGACCGAGCGGTTGCCACGGGTCACCGCCGACTTCGACGGCTCGGCCCTGAGCACCACTCGCAAGGCAGAGGGGACGGCCGTCGGGTTCAACAAGAAGCGCAACGGAGTCCGCAGCTACTACCCGCTGTTCTGCGTCGTGGCCCAGCTGGGCATGTTCTTCGACATGCAGCATCGCCCCAGCAACGCTCACGACTCGCGCGGGGCCAAGGACCTTCATCGGGCAGTGCATCGAGGCCATCCGGGCTCGGCTGCCGCGGGCCGTCGTCGAGGTGCCACCTCGATTCGGCATTCTTCCACCAGGACATCCTCGAGCAGCTCAAGCAGCTTCGGGTCGAGTACGCCGCCGCGGTGCCGTTCCTGATCTACCCCACGCTACGCCACCTGGTCGTCAGTCGTCAGCGATGGCGCCGCATCGATCGTGAGTGGTCGTTCTTCGAGGTATCGTGGCGCCCCAAGAAATGGTCGACCAAGCGCCGGCTCATCATCGTTCGTCGCCGTCATTCCGTCCGTCGCAAGGGTCCGCTGGACGCCCTCATTGCCGCATTTATCGCGCTGGTGGCGTGGTAGCCTGGCTACGGCGTCATCTTAATTATCCCGGCCGGTTACATGTCCCGACTTTAGCCGATTGGCTCGATGAGTATTTCGGCATTCGCGCCTTGCTTGCAGTCAGACAGCGAATCGGCTTTCACCACGGGCTGCTACAGGGCGAGCTGGAGCACACTCATAGCTCCCGAGGCCCAGCAGTTCCTCCGTCGCCAAGCGGTAGTATTGGACGTAGCGAGCTTGGCTACGCCCCCTCCGGTCGCGGCGACATCGGGTCCTGGGAGGTCCTCAGATAGGCGAACGGGCTGGTGTCCCCCCCATCGGCCCCGGAGCCCGCCCCTGCTGCGTCCCATACGCGTCCCGAGCCCCTCCCCGAAATCCAAAAACCGCCCGAGCGGGCGGGTTTCTTAGAGCGGGAGACGGGGTTCGAACCCGCGACATCCAGCTTGGGAAGCTGACACTCTACCAACTGAGTTACTCCCGCGCGGGCTGAGCTACCTATCACGCCCCATCGGTGTCGGGCAAGCCAAAAAACGCCGCCCATGGCAAGCTCGCCTGGTGACCGCCGATCCCCGCAAAACAGCGCTTCGTCGGGCGCTTCGGGCCCGCCGAGCGGCTCAGGAGCCGGGGATCGTCACCGAAGCCTCCGCCGCGCTGACCGCCCGGGTGCGCGCCCATTCGGCGTGGCGCTCGGCCGGCAGTGTCGCGGCTTTCGTGGGCGTCCGCGGCGAACCCAACACCCATGCGCTGCTCGAGGCGGCCCTGGCCGAGGGGCGCCAGCTGTGGCTGCCGCGGGTGCTCCATGGCCGGGCCGGCGAGTCCGTGCTGGTACAAGTGGACACGCTCGACCAGCTCGCTCCGGCGGGATTTGGCCTGCTCGAGCCACGACCTCACCCGGGCGAGCAGCTCCTCACGACGGTCAACGCCAAGGCTCCGCTCGACCTGATCCTCGTCCCGGGCCTGGCCTTCTCCTCTCGCGGCGATCGGATCGGTTTCGGCGCCGGACACTACGATCGCCTGCTGGCACCGGTGGCTCGGCACCTGCATCCGATCCGCATGGGCGTATGTCTGTCGTCGTTCCTCGATCCCGCCGAAGGCCCGATCCCCACCGCGAGTCACGACGTGTCGATGCACTGGATCGCGACCGAGCATGGGCTCCTCGATGCACGTCCCGAGTCCGCAGACCCGCGTGATAGCGTCTCGTCATGAAACAGTTCGTCCTGGGCCTCAGCGTTTCGTTCGCGTTCATTGCCGGGTGCATCACCGCCACGATCGCCCAGAGCAGCGCCGTTCCCTCCGCCAGGGCAACGCCCCAGGGCGTCACGCGCTGGGAATACCGATGCACGAACGCTTGGAAGAGCATCGTCGATGACTTCAACGTGCTGGGGGCCCAGGGCTGGGAGCTCGTCAGCTCCGAAGCAGACTGCTTCAAGCGACCCCGCAGTTGATCATCCGCCACGAGTGAACCCTGGGGTCCATTGCCTGGGGTCCAGTGCCTGGGGTCGGCGCCCCCCGCCCAAGGCCCCAAGACCCCAAGACCCTGCCCTGTTCGTTCGGCGCCCCCCGCAGGCGCTCAGCCGATCACGAGCAGACCTCACCGATCGCAAACTGCTCCGCTCTCACTCCCCGCCTGCCCGCATACCCGACCGCCACCGCACGAACAGTATTCGTCACCACCAAGCCGAGTTCGGCCCATCCACGCCCGATCGTTCGGCAAGATTTTCTCACAGATCCGAGGACCCACCGGGCACTCACCTCCGAGGGGTGACGAATGCTCCATCGACAGCGGCTCATCGGATTATTGTGCGCGACCGCAGCGACGTCGTGCTACGTCGGCTCATCATGGGATCCGGCCGGCTCCGCCGGCGATGCGGGCCCACCACCGCAGGACGCCGACCCGTCCGACACCTCGGAGCCCGAAGGCGACGACCCCGAGATCATCGAAGAAGATCTCGCGCCGCCGCGCTTCGTCCGCCTCGATGCCGCCGGCTACTCGGCGAGCATCACGTCGCTCTTCGACGGCCGGCCGCCCAACGAGGACACGATCACCCCGATCCGCACCGACATCGCCACACCGTTTGCGTGGATCAATCCGATCGATCGCTTCTCCACCCGTAGCCGCTCCTATCACATCGACAACGAAGACTTCATTCGGGTGGTCCGCAACGCGGACACGCTGGCCGCCGACTACATCGCGGTGATCGAGCAAGAGCGACCCGAGTGCCTCGACGCGGGGGGCTCGTGGCCCACGTGCCAGCAGGAGGTCCTCGCGGAGGTGGTCAGCCTGCTCTATCGACGGCCAGCCAGCCCCACCGAGATCGAGGAGCTGATGGCCATCGAGCCCACCTCGGAATCTCCCACGCCCAAAGACTACCTCGACTTCTCGCTCCAGGCAGCGCTGAGCAACGCCAACTTCCTGTTTCGCCCCGAGGTCGGACAGCCCGACGACGACGCACCGCGCGCGTCGCTGACCACCTTCGAGCTCGCCTCCACGCTCTCGTTCACCCTCACGGGGGGCCCACCCGATGTCTCGCTCTACGCGGCGGCCGAGGACGGCTCGTTGGCCGACGACGAGATCTACGCCGATCACGTCGAGCGCTTGCTGTCCGGGGCCGCCCACCGAGCCCGGGTCTTGCGCTTTGCCCAAGAGTACTGGCGCTACGGGATGGCCCAAGAGATCGCCAAGGATCTCGATCCCATCGACGTGTTCCCCGACGGCACGCCGGGGGCCGACAAGGCGAAGTACCGCCCCAATACCCTCGTCGAGGACACCGACGCACTGCTACATCGAGTGATCGAGACGTCGCTGACCGACGACTTCTTGGCGACGATGCTGACCACCACCGAGGGCTTCGTCACCGCGGACTCTGCGATCTTCTACAACCAGACCAGCGAGTCCGAAGACCGCGTGCTGACCTCGTTCTCCCCGCAAGAGCGCCAGGGCATCATGATGCAGCCCTCGTGGCTGGTCGCCTTCTCCGAGCCCGATCACAACAGCCCGATCCGCCGCGGCCTGTTCATCCAGGAGTCGATGCTCTGCGGGCAGATCCCCGAGATCCCGATCGATGGCGTCCCTCCCCTCGAGCTCTCCGAAGACAAGACCCTACGCGAGACCCTCGAGATCCACCTCGACACCGAAGCGTCGTGCTCGGCGTGTCACCTATACATGGATCCGCTGGGCCTGCCGCTGGAGCAGTTCGATCTGTTCGGCCGGCACCGCGTGCTCGAGGTGGGCGCTCCGGTCGACACCACGGGCACCCTGGCGTGGCTCGGCGGCGAGTTCGACGGCGAGGGCGACGTGGCCGACCCCTTCGAGATGATGGCTCGACTCGCCGAGTCCCGGCACGTGACGCGGTGCTTCGTCGCGCACGCGTACGAGTTTTGGATGGGGCGATCGGTCGAGGAGTACGACCTCGAGCTCATCGAGCAGGCCACCGCGGCCTACCTCGACGAAGGTGGAAACTTCAATGCCGCCCTGCGGCAGATCCTCAACTCGAACGTATTCAAGCACCGCTCGATCCCCTAAGGGGGCGGGTACCCCTCGCCACACCTCGCCGGAGAACCCCATGAACTACCGCAGCAGCCGCCGCCGTTTCCTCCAGAGCCTGGGCCTGGGTGCCGGAGCCAGCTTGCTCCTGCCGATCAGTGACCTGCTGGTCCGCCGCGCCTTCGGCATGGCCGATCCTCCGCAAAAGCGCCTGGTGCTGGTCAGCGTGTACCAGATGGAAACGGAGAACTACATCCCCGACGACGTCCAGCGGCAAAAATCGGAGAACACCGTCGAGCCCATGGTGCCGTCGACATGGCCCGAGATGTTCGACCCCATGGCCGCGTACATGCACCAGGCGGTGTTCGTCGACGGGCTGCGCAACTACATCGGAAGCTGCCAGCACCGGGCGGGCACCTGCGCGCTGTCGTGCCTACGACCCACCGAGGGAAGCGCAGAGGCACTAGGGCCCGCGGGCGGGGTGACGATCGATCAACACATCGCCCAAGTACTGAGCGCCGATCGACCGTTTCGCTCGATCTTGTGGGGACTGTCGCAAGGCTGGCTACAAGCCGAACAGCTCTCGTCCTCGGGGATCTTCGCGGCCGGGCCCGAGCAAAACCTGCCGCACCACACCCACGCGGGCGAGATGATGACCCAGGTCTTCGGCGAGCTCGGAGGACCGGACGTCGAGTTCACCAACGAGTTTCGCCCGCTGCGCGACCGATTGCTCGAAGACGTACACCGCCTCGCGCTGCGGCTCGCTCCCGAAGAACGGATCGCGCTCGAGACCTACGAGCAGGCGGTGCTCGCGTTCGACCAACGGCAGGAGGCGCTGTCGATGGTCAGCTGCTCCGAGCCCGAGGGGGGGCCCACCACGACCGAGGCCCAGGACCACCTGGAGTCGATGATGGCCCAATCCACGCTCGCGCTCCAGTGCGGACTGACCAACGTGGTCGCCGCGAGTATCGGCACCTCCAACAACCACAACAAGCATCAGCCCCGCTACCGCGAGCTCGACGAGCGCACGACCGATCCCAGCGGAGAAGCCAGCTTCTACGGACACGGAGGTGGTAACCCAGAAAACCGCCCCTACCGGCTCGAGACCAAGCGCCACTACCACCAGATCCACCTACGGGAGCTTGCTTCACTCATGGACGCCCTGGCCACGGTCCCCGAGTCAGACGGGTCGACCGCACTGGACCACACCGTGGTCGCCTATGTCTCGGGCAATGGCATGAGCAACTTCGGCCACCACTCGCCCAAGGACAGCAAGGCGCTATGGACCATGCTGCTGGTCGCCGGCAGCCAGACCGGGCTGTCCACCGGCGGCCGATACATGGGATGCTCGCTCCACGAGGCCAAGGGCGACAAGTGGTCACTGAGCGACGTCTACCGCGCGGTCGCCCTGGGGCTCGGGGTCGACCCCGAAGGCTTTGGAGACCCGGAGCACACGGGCGGGATCTTCGAGCGGATCCTGACATAGACGACACATCGACGACCGGGACACCGACGATCCGGGCCCAAAAGATCGACGGACACGGGAAATCGACACCGGGGATGCACGTGCTACCCCTCGGTGCCGATCTCGCCCGCCGCCTCGTCTCGCCCCCATGCGGACTCATCATCCCGGGCACACGCACAGTCAGCTCCCACCCGCTGGGCCCGACGTCAGCTGATCCAGCAATTGCGTCGGATCCCCCCGCTACACCGCGCGGCCAAGGAAGTGCTGGTCGGCGCCAAGCTGCTGCGCGCACGGTGGCGCCAGGCTCACCGTCGCCTTCGCGGCCAGACCGCGCCCGCGTGGACCCAGAGCACCCTACGCTTCGAGACCCCGCTGCGAGCCCACGACGACGCCCAGCTGCGACGCGTGCTGCTCGCGCAGGGCCTGCGGATCAGCGAGGGCCGCCACACCCTCTACCTACCCCCGCAGCCCGGGCTCCGTGCGGCCTTGGGCCCGGTGGTCGAGGCGTTTCCGCCCGACAGCGGCTTCAAGGTGCTACGACGTTTCGCGCCCCCCGAGCGGGCCCGCTACACCCATCAGCTGACCGCCCTGAGCGAAGCCGCCCTGCTGGGTGGGATCCACGAACAAGCCCTGGCCGCGGCAGCCCTGGCCTCGGTCGACCTCGGCCCGTCGCTGCTCGACGTGGTCCACCTGCGCGCCGGATCGACCGATCTGTGTGCGATGGTGGTGGCCCACGTGGAGGGCCGGTCGCCCACCATGGCCGAGTACGCGCAGCTGATCGACGCCCTCGAGCGCCTCCAGTCCCGCGGCTGGCTGACCCTGGCCAACCCCAGCCGCTATACCTGTGGCGACTTCGCCGCGCCCGGCTGCAACGGCAACCTGCTGGTCACCGATGCGGGCCTTCGCTACGTGGATCCGCAGCTGTTCATGTTCGATCTGCCCGCGATCATCGACGAGGTGCTCGGTCGCCACCGCGAGACGCTGCACTTCGGCGACCGCCTGCGGGTCGTCGCCGGAGGCCACGGCTTTCTGTACCAGGGTCTTCCCGGTCGCGCCGATCCCGGCCGCCGCGATCCCGACGATCGCTGGCGCCGGCTCGACGATCTGCTCGCGACGCACGGCGCGTCGCCCCGTGGCCGGGTGGTCTTCGACGTCTGCTGCAACGCGGGCCTGATGATGGCCGGAGCGCTGCATCGTGGGGCCCGCTGGGCCTGCGGCTGGGATCTCCCGGCCGTGGCCACAGCCGCCCGCGAGCTGCTGCCCCTTTTGGGAGCCGGCCGTAGCACCGTGACCGGCCGCTCCTTGGGACCCTCGACGTCGCTGGCCGATGATCTGCCCCCCTGGCTGGTCGCCGACGACGCCCTGTGCCTTTTCTTGGCCGCCTGGCACCACGTGGGCTTTCCCGCGGGGGTGGGAGCGCTGCCCTGGCGCTGGCTGGTCTACGAGGGCCGCGAGCACGAGGAGGCTTCGATCACCGCGGCCAACATTGCCACGATGCAAGCGCGCTGGCAGTGCCGGGCCGTCGGCTCACGGGTGGTGGCCGATGGTCTGTGCGGGCCCCGACCGCTCGTGCTCCTCGCTCGCCACCCCTCTTAGGCGAACGCCTCCGAGATCGGCCCCTCGCCCGTGCTCCGAGCCTCCGCGGCCCGTCTTCCCGTTCGTACCCCTCGCGCACCGCTGCCATGTCATCGGCCCCGTTCGCCCCCCGCTCGAGCCTGGTCCACGTGATGCTGGCGCTCACGGTGGCGACCGGGGCGATCGTACGGGTAGAGCCCGCCCCCTACGACCTGCTGATGGTGCTGACCTTGGGCCTGGGTCCGTGGCTTTTGTGGCCCTCGGCGCGCGCCTCGCTGCTGCTGCCCGGGGTACTCGCCGCCCTGCTGCTGCTGGCCAACGGGATCTCCTTGGTGCTCACGCCCGCGCTCGGCCACAGCCTGCGCTTTTTTGGGGTCACCGCCTACCTGATGGTGTCGGCGGCCCTGGTGGTGGGATGGCTCGAGCGCGGCGGGACACCATTGCTCCGCACGCTGCTGCACGCCTACGCCGTGGCCGCCCTTCTAGGAGGAGGGGTGGCGATCGCCGCCTACTTTGGCCTGATCCCCGGAGCCTCGCTCATGCTGCCCAAGGGCCGCCTGCAGGGCCTGTTCAAGGACGCCAACGTGTTCGGAGCGTTCATGGCCCCCGCGGTCGTGCTGGGAGTCGCGCGATTGACCGACGCCGGCGAGGGCCGACTGCGCTGGGCCACGGTGGTCGGGGTGGGCCTGGTCGGCGTGCTGCTCAGCTACTCCCGCGGCGCCTGGATCAACCTGGCGATCGGCCTGCTGGCGTACGCATGCCTGCGGCTCGTCAGCGGCCGCGTGCGCCCAACGCTGGGCACCGTGCTCGGCGTGGGGATCGCCCTTGCGCTGGTCGGCGCACTGTTGGTGGTGGTCTTCGATCACCCCGCGGTCCGCGAGATGCTCACCCTGCGCGCGAGCGCTCAAGACTACGACGACGACCGCTTCGCCAACCAGGCCGCCGCGATGGCGATGGCCTGGGATCACCCCTGGGGCATAGGTCCAGGGGCCACCGAGAGCCACTTCCCGATCTCGGCACACAGCCTCTATGTGCGGGCGTTCGTGGAGAACGGCCGGCTGGGCCTATGGGCCACGGTGGGGCTGCTGGTTGCCTCGCAATTGCGGGCGATCGGAGCAACATTGTGGGCCGAGGATCCCCAAGTCCAACGACTGATGGCCGTGGTCGCCGCGACTTTGGCCGCCGTGGTGGTCGAGAGCGCGGTGATCGACACCGTGCACTGGCGACACCTTTGGCTGCTGCTCGCGCTGGCCTGGGCCCCGCGGGGTGGATCTCCCGTGCGCGAGGCGAGCCCCTGCGTGGGGTCGCGTTCGAGCACAAGTCGCGTTCACAGAGGAAAGAGCGGCACGTCCCCCACCACGGCCGGCGTCTCGTCGTCGCCGATCGTCTCCAGGTTTCCGTAGCCCAGCCGACCATCGCCACCGTTGCCCCAGCAGCGCACCTGGCCGCTGTCGAGCAGCGCACAGCTGTGATTGCCGTCCGCGGCGATCTGCACGACGGTTCCCCCGACCGGAACATCACCGGCGACCTCGGGGGGCTCATCGTCGCCGATATCGTCGAGGTTGCCATAACCCAGCTGCCCCTGACCGGCCCAGCCCCAACAGCGCACCGCACCCCCGACCAGCAACGCACAGGTATGGGCGTTGCCCGCCGCGATCTGCACCACGGCCCCGCCCACGGCCACGTCCCCGGCATCGGATGGGGTGTTGTTGATCCCGAGCCACAAGGTGTTGCCGTAGCCCAGCCGCCCGTTGGTCCCGCGGCCCCAGCAGCGCACCGCGCCCGTGTCGAGCAGGGCGCACGTGTGAAAGAAGCCCGCCGTCACCGCCGTCACCGGAGCCCCGATCGGCACCGCGCCCGCGGCGGCGGGCGACTCGTCGTCCCCCACGTCGCCGGGTACCCCCAAGCCGAGCTGGCCAGAGGCGTTGCTGCCCCAGCAGCGCACGCTCCCGTCGTCCAGCAACGCGCAGCTGTGCTCCACGCCGGTGGTCAAGTCGATGACCGCTCCTCCCACGTCGACCGTGGGGGACAGCCCCGCCGGCTCGTCGTCGCCGATCGGCATGATCACGCCGGGCACACCCAGGCGCCCCGAGCCCGCCGCTCCCCAGCAGCGCACGCTCCCGTCGGCCAGCCGCGCGCAGCTGTGGAACGAGCCGCCGCGGGTCGCGATCAGCGAGGCCGACCCTCCCAGGGGCACCGGGCCGAACATGGAGGGCGACTCGTCGTCGCCGATGTCCTCGACAAAGCCGTAGCCCAGCTGGCCCTCGAGCGAGCGCCCAAAGCAGCCCAAGGAGCCGTCGCCGTAGCGCACACAGGTATGCGAGAGCCCGGCCACCACGGCATCCACGGGCCCATCGAGCGCGAGCACGCCGGCCGCGGACGCGGGCTCGTCGTCGCCCACCACCTCGACCGAGCCCAGCCCCGATCGCCCGTTGCCCCCGTTGCCCCAGCAGCGCACCGCGCCGTTGTCGACCACGACGCAGGTATGGTTGCCGCCGACCGCGACGGCGATCGCCCGGGTCCGTGTACAGTCGTCGTGGCACTGATCGTCGTCGTCGCCGTCAGCATCGTCACACTCCTCCACGCCTTGCCACACCAGGCCATCCCCGCAGATCGCCGGCACACAGGCGCTCGTGCACGCGTCGTCATCATCGAGGTTGCCGTCGTCGCACGCCTCGGTCGGACCGACCATCGCGTCCCCGCACACGTTGAACAAGCAGCCCGGTACACAGGCTTGATCGGGGCCGATCGCGTCTGCACCAGGATCGCACTGCTCCCCTGGCTCGACCACCCCGTTGCCACACTCCACGGGCACCGGGCCGGTCGAGTCGGTGTCCACCGGCCCCACGCTGGTGTCCGAGTCCGTACCCAAGCCCGTGTCCACCGGGCCCACGCTGGTGTCCAACCCCGTGTCCAAGCCCGTATCTACCGGGCCCACGCTGGTGTCCAACCCCGTGTCCAAGCCGGTGTCCAACGGGCCCGCGCTACTGTCGGCTTGAGTGACCCCTTCCGAGGATCCTCCGCCCGATGGGCCGCCCGAGCCGAAGCCGGAGCCACCGTCGAGCAACACCCAGTCCATATCGCTACGACCGCACGCCGGCAGGGCTAACAGGACCATCGCCACCATCGAGTCTCGCGTCAGCTGCATCGCGCCACCACCTGCACCCGGTTGCCGAGCCCGGTCGCCCGAGCCACGACCCCCACCCCCACGATGCCCGCCCGGGTCCACAGCCCCGCCTGGCCGGTCTTGGCCAGCAGCTCGCGCAAGGGAGTCGACTTGCTGCGGATCTGTAGGACCTCGAAGCCACGATCGCGGAGGATCCGCCCCCACGCGTCGCGACCGAACTTGTAAATGTGCGTCCCCGGATAAAGGCCCACCTCGACACGAGCCCGCCGCGACCAAAGCCGCCCCCGCGCGAACATCACGTGATGATAGAGGCTCTCCTGCGCGGGAGTCTCGAGCACCAGCACCCCCCCGGGCCGGAGGACCCGGCGGGTGTGATCGAGGAATCGCTGCGGCGCGTCCATGTGCTCGATCACGTTGAAGGCCGCCACGGCGTCCACCGATCGATCGGCGATCCGCTCGTCCAACGTGCCGTGACGGATCCGGCCGACCGAGCGCCGCTCCGCCTCCCGCACGGCGGTGCTCGACAGATCGAGCCCCTCGGCGCAATAGCCCGCTGCGGTGGCCTGCTGTACGAAGTCACCGTGCATGCAGCCGATCTCGAGCACCCGACGATGGGTCACCGGTGAGATCCAGCCGCCAAGCAGAGCCAAGCGCTCGCGGTTCTCCCGGCTCACCGTGGATCCCACGTCGAGGTAGGCTTGCTCGTCGTCGGGCCGGAAGCGCTCGTCGAAGCGCCGGGGATCGCACCACAGCACGCGACACCGGGGGCAGCGACGCACGGAAAAGCGTGGGCGCCGAAGTACCACGGGACACCGGCGCTGCGCACAAAAACAGCAGTCTTCAGGTGCGGACATCATGCCTCCGGGGGTGAGGGTCCGGTCCGCGTCCACACGCGGACCGATAGACGTCGAGGGTGTCCTGGTACTGGCGGTCGAAGGTAAAGCGCGCCTCGTAGCGAGCGCGCCCCGCTGCGCCCAAGCGAACGCGACGGACCGGGTCGTCCAGCAGTGAACCGAGGGCCCGCGACAGCGCCTGCGGATCCCCGGGCGGAACGAGGATCCCGGTGATCCCGTCGTCGACCGCCTCGGGGATCCCTCCGACCGCGCTGGCGATCACCGGCAACCCCGCCCGCATGCCCTCGAGCACGCACAGCGGCAGGCCTTCGCGCGCGGAGCAGAGCACCAACGCCGACGCCCGCGCCAGACGCTGGGGCACGTCGCTACGCGCCCCCACGAACCGACAGCGCGACGCGAGCCCCAACGCGGCGGCCAAGCGCTCCGCGGGCACCCGGCGAGGGCCGTCACCGACCCACTCCAGGGTCCAGGCCCGACCCCGCAGCGACTCCAGCGCGCGCAACAACGTGAACGGATCCTTGGGGACATCGAGCCGGGCCACCACCACCAGCCGAACGGGCAGAGCGTCGGGGCTCGCCCGCAGCGAGGGATCGACGTCGGGGATCCCGTTGGGTACGCAGACCACCGCCGTCCCCCGCCCCACCCCCACCCGGTGCGCCAGGCGGCGATCATGCTCACTGACCGCGATGATCCGATCGGCCAGGGGCGCCGCGAGGCGCTCGACGAGCTGGTAGATCGCCGCCCGACCCGCAGGCACCCCCTTCACGAACGACCAACCATGCACGGTATAGATCACCGCCGCGCCCAGCCCCCGCGCGGCCAGACGCCCCAGCACGCCGGCCTTGGCGCTGTGAAGGGTCACCACGTCGGGAGCGAAGGCCCGCAGCTGCCCGCGTAGCTCGACCGCAGCGCGCACGTCGGCCCGCGGCGCGATCGGGGCCACCAAATGCGACAACGAACGTACGGGCACACCGCAACGCTGCAACATCGCCACAAAGGGTCCGCGGCCCCCGACCCACACGCCCACCCGATGCCCCCTGGCCCGCAGCGCCACCGCCAGGTCGCGCACGTGGATCTGCGCCCCTCCAACGGCATCCGAGCGGGTGATGACCATGGCGATCCGAAGCGAGGTCAATGGTTCGCTCCTCCGGGCTCAGCGCGCACCGATCCGCGCGAGCATTACGAACAGCGTGCGCAGGATGATGTCCAGATCCATGGCCAGGCCATGCCGGCTGACGTAGTAGAGGTCGTAGGACAGCTTGATGGCCGAGGCTTCCACCGAGGCGGCATACCCGTGGTGGATCTGGGCCCAGCCGGTGATCCCCGGCTTGACCAGGTGTCGATAGTCGAACAGGGCGATGTGCCGCCGCAGCTCGCGGACGATCGCCGGCTGCTCGGGGCGCGGCCCCACCAGCGACATGTCGCCCCGCAGCACGTTGTAAAGCTGAGGGAGCTCATCGATCCGCAGCCGCCGGATCACCCGACCCAGCCGCGTGACGCGATCGTCGGCCGGCTGCGCCCAGCGAGCCGGCCGCTCGCCCGCCTGGTGGGTCATGGTGCGGATCTTGTAGAGCTCAAAGACCCGCCCTCGGTGCCCCACACGGGACTGCGCGAAGATCACGGGGCCGGGCGAGTCCAGCCGAACGAGCAGCCACAAAAGCGGCCACAGCGGAGCCATGACCACAAGGCCAAGCACGGCCACGCTCAGATCGACGACCCGCTTGGCCCGCCCCACGATCGGACGATCGATCTGCTCGAGCGCCGATAGCACCCAGCGGGTGTCGACCAGATCGAGCGGCAGTCGACGGGTCGCGTTCATCCACACCGTGCCCGCGGTAGCGATCCGGATCCCGTGGGCCTGCAGAGCACACAGAACGGCGACGCGCGCGTCGCTCATCGGGGTGGTGTCGAGCACGATCGCCCCGCTCACGCCCCGCGACGGGAGGATCCGAGGTGCGTCGCGCAGCCGACCGAGCACGGGCGGTGACGATGCGGCCAAAGGCACGGGGTACGCCCCCGGCGAAGCGGGCTCGCGAAAGCCGGGCCGGTGTGCCGGGGCTTGGTCGTCGTGCAAAAGCCCCACGACCCAGAGCCGAGTATGGGCCAGGCGGTCCAGCGCCTCGGCAAAGCGCCGCTCCTGCGGCCCGTCGCCCAGCACCACCACGGGCACTCGGGGACCCCGCTCGAGGAACCGCGCATAGTAAAGCCGCCACCCCACCAAGACCACCGTGACCGCGAACCCGGTGAGCAACAGCGAGATCCGGCCCAGCGCCTGAAACCACACGTAGTGGCTGACCAGGAGCATCGCGAGGCTGGACAGCGCCCCGATCAGCCCTCCCCGCAAGACCACGGCGCTGCGATCGAGCAACAGGGCCGGGTCGTCGAGCCCACACAAATACGCCCCCGCCACCGCCACAAAAAGCGCCGCAAGCGCGGTAAGCGTGGTGCCCACCAGCCCGATGCTGGCCGAGGGATGGATGCCGACGCGGACCAGCCAGGCCACCAGCTCGATGCCGATGCCGACCAGCACCACGTCCAGCACGACGAAGCCGAGCTGTCGCAGCATGGACACGTTGACCGTCTAGGAGCGAACGGTCCGCGGGAGAGAAACCCCGGGCGGTCCGCAACTATCACGCACGCGAGACCGCCCCGCCGGTTGCCCCCAAAATTCATAGTCAACCGGAGGCGGACTGGCGCATGCAACAGCCATAGGGCCGTCGGTCCCCTCGGTCCAGCACCCCGTCCCGTACTGGCGTCCCGTTCTTGGTCATGCACCCGGTCATGCACTCGTCGAGCGACTCGATGGGCCGCGCCTCCCCTCACGAGGCGGTCGCCCAGCTCCTTCGCCTGCTGGGCGTGCTGCGACGACGGTGGCTTTCATGGGCATCGATGGTGGCCCTTTGTGTAGCTGCCGCCGGACTGGCCGTGCGGCTCGTCCCCGCGCGCTACGAAGCCTCGGCATCGCTGGTGCTGCACCAGGGGGGCCCCCAGGTGCTCGACAAGGTCCGGGGCGTGAGCGAAGAGGGCCGGGTCGAGGGCAAGGACTATGACGCCTACTACCAGACCCAGCGCGCCATCATGCGCAGCCGAGCGGTGGCCACCCGGGCTCTGGAGCAGCTGGGCCTGGCCGACGACCCCGACGCGCTACGGGAGGCCGACGGCCCGCTACACGCCGCCCCCCCCGAGGCGGACGCGGTCGAACGGCTGCAGCGCCTGGTGTCGATCCGGGAGATCCGCCGATCGTGGGTGGTGGAGATCACCGCCGAACACCCCGATCCCGAGCGCGCGCGGGATCTGGCCAACGCGATGGCCGACGCCTACCTCGAGCACGTGCGCTCGAGCCGTCGCGCCCTGGGCCGGCAGGCCGAGGACAATCTCACGCACGAGCGCGACACGGCGCGCACGCGCCTTGGCCGGTCCGAGCAATCGCTACAGCGCTTCAAGGACGAAAACCGCGTCACCTCCGTCTCGCTGGCCGACCGTCAGAATGTGATCACCCAGGACGTACTGGCCCTGTCCGCCCGGGCCAAGGAAGCGGAGGCCGAGCAGATCCGGCTCGCGAGCATCCTCGAGCAGGCCCAGACCCACCAGCAAAAGGGTGATCTGCTGGCGGCCCTGCTGATCATGGCCGACGGCGAGCCTACGATCGAGCGCCTGCGGACCGAGCACATGGAGGCTCAGGCGGCCTTTCGCGCCGCCGATCTGGAGTTCGGGCCCAAACACGCCCACCACCGTGAAGCAGTCCAGCGCCTCCAGGCCGCCGAGCGAGACGAGCGGCGCGAGGTCAAGGGGCGGCTGGCCTCGCTACGCTCCCGGGTGGAGGCGGCCCGCCGCACCGAGCGCAAGCTGCTCGCCGCCCTGGACCGCGAGCACGCCCGAGCGCTGGCCCTGGGCCGGCTCGAGCAGCGCCACCACGAGCTGACCCGAGACGCCCGGACGGCCGAGGAGGAGTACCTGCTCATCGCGCGGCGGGACACCGAGGTGGCGCTGACCAACCGGGTGGAAGCCGAGAACATCGAGCTGCTCGATCGGGCGACGCTGCCCACCACCGCTTCGTTCCCCCACCGCGGCGTGGCGCTGGGCTTGGGGGGCACGGTCGGGTTGGCGCTGGGCCTGGTGCTGGCGATGCTCGTCGATGCCCGCGACCAGCGGATCCGCGACGTGCCCGACCTCGAGCGAGCCCTGGGCGACCATCCGGTGCCGATCCTCGGCCACTTGCCCACCCTGCGGGGTGATCCCGCCCTGCGTCGCGGCAGCGCCCACGAGCAGCGACGGGCCCGCGATCTCTACGTGCATCGGTTCCCCCGCTCGCTGACCGCCGAGCGCTGCCGAGGGATCCGCACGTCGCTGGCCTTTGCGCAGGGCGCCAAGCGCCGCCAGTGCCTGATGGTGAGCTCGCCCGGCCCCGCCGAGGGCAAGAGCTCGATGGCGACCAACCTGGCGCTCTCGCTGTGTCAAGCGGACAAGCGGGTGGTGCTGATCGACGCCGACCTGCGACGGCCCCGGCTCCACCACGTATTCGCGGCGCACCACGACCCTCCGCCCGCCCAGGGGCTGTCGACGGTGCTGCAGGGGCACGCCACCCTCGACGACGTGGTGGTGTCCGGAGCCCCCAGCACGCCCCCCAACCTCGACGTGATCCCCTGTGGGCCCCCACCCGAGCGTCCCGCCGAGCTGCTCGAGTCCGCGGCGCTGGCCGAGCTGTTGGCCCAGCTGCGCGAGCGCTACGACGTGATCGTGCTCGACAGCCCCCCGGTGCTGCCCGTCGCCGATCCGCTGATCCTCGCCCGGGTGGTCGACGGCGTGGTGCTGGTCCCCCGGGTCGGCCGTACCACGCGCGGCCAGCTGCTCCGCACGGTAGAGCAGCTGCGGCGGTCCGGGGCGCGCCTTTTGGGGCTGGTACTCAACGAGGTCGACGAGCGCCAGGGCGATGCCTACGGCGGAGGTGGCTACGACTACGTGGCGCCTCGGCCCTCGCGCCCGCCTGCCACCGCGGACGCCTCCTGAGCACCGGATCGCGCCATCATGCCCGACGCCCCCTCGACGTTGCGCGCCCGGATCGGGCTGGGGATCGCCGTGATCGGACCGGCACTGGCCCTGGGCGGGGTCTGGTCGTGGACCGTCCTCCTGTTCGCCGGCGTGATCGCAGCGCTCCTTTACGAGGCCCATCGCCGGGGGCGCACGCGGCCGATCCCGGTGGGCCTGGGCCTGGGACTGCTGGCCGCCGTGGGCACGCTGGTGCAGGCGCTCCCGCTGCCCGGCCTGCGCGCCGCCGTGGCCCCCACGCTCCATGCCTGGGTCGCGCTGGCCGACACCGGGAGCAACACGGCGGCCTGGCCGGGACTGTCGCCGACCCCCGCCGACACCGCGCTCGAGGCTCTGCGCCTCATGGCGCTGTGCGGCCTGGCGCTGCTGTGCGCCCGGCGCTCGTGGCGAT
This sequence comes from Myxococcota bacterium, assembly GCA_039194325.1. Classification (GTDB taxonomy): domain Bacteria; phylum Myxococcota_A; class Polyangia; order Nannocystales; family Nannocystaceae; genus Paraliomyxa. The sequence continues at coordinate 6,117 of JBCCWC010000223.1, read as the reverse complement.
GGACGGCGGGGCTGGTCGTCCTGGCCGGCGTGGCCGTGGCTGGGATCGGCCTGCTCCAGCACGGGCTGGGGGTCGAGCGGATCTATGGCCTCTACGCCCCCCGTCAGCTGCCCGAGGGCCAGCTGTCGTCGCCGCTATTGAGCACGTTCGTCAACCCCAACCATCAATCCGGGCTGCTGCTACTGGGGATCTTCGCGGCCGCGGGCCTTGCGGTGGCCAACGACGCCGAAGACCGTCGGCTCGAGCCCCGGGTAGTGCTGGGCATCGCGCTGGTCCTTCAAGTGGCTGCGCTGACCCTCTCGATGTCACGAGCCGCGTTGGTGGCCGCGGGCGTGGTCACGATCCCCGCGGTGCTGATCGCCTGGTGGCCCTCGGCGCACGAACGCCGCTCGACCGGTCGGGGCTGGGCCGCTCGCCTGCTCGGCCTGTCCACCCTGGTGGGGATCGCGATCGGGTTGGGCACGCTGGGCGCGTGGCACGAGCTCGACACCCTGCTCGGACAGCTGGACCAGCACCCCGCCAGCGCGGCCCGGCTGCGCCTGGACACCAGCGCGCCGGCCCTGCTGAGCCTGGCCCCCCTGACCGGGATCGGGCGCAAGGCTTTCGGTGATGTGTTCCCGGCCTTTGACCCCGAGCCCTCCCACGTGTGGTTCTCGCACCTGGAGTGCGCGCCGCTGGTCATGCTGATCGAGTGGGGCCCCGTGCTGGGCGGCGTGCTGGTGGTGGGCCTTCCGGCGTGGTGGCTGCACGCGGTCCGCCGCGCGGACCACCACGAGGATGCCCGGGCCCGCCGGGTAGCCCTGCTGGGCCTGTTGGCCCTGGCGCTGCAAAGCCTGGCCGACTTCTCGCTCGAATTCCTCGGGGTCGCCGCGCCGGCCTGCGCGCTCGCAGGGGCCCTGGCGCCCGCCGGCCCACGCCGACTGTCGCCGGTGCAGCTGCGCCTGGTCGCCCTATCGCTCGTGGGCCTTGCGGTAGCCACCGCTCCGCTGCTGCCGAGCACGTGGACCGCGGTTACCTCCACGACCACGGCTCCAACCTCGTCATGGCTCAGGCCGCTGCACGGGCCGTGGTATCGAGACCGGGCCCGCGTGGCGGTGAGCGAGGGTCGCTTCGCGGCCGCCATCCCGGCCGCGCGCGCGGCCATACGGCTGCGTCCCGGCGACGCGGATGGCTGGCTGCTGCTGGCCGCCGCCGCCGCTGGACAGGGCGATCGATGGACGGCACACCACGCTACGACCGAGGCCCTGGCCCGGCTCCACGCCGAAGCCCGACCGGCGTTGGTCAACTACCTGGTGCAACACTTCCCCGAACCGGCCGACCTGGCCCGGCGGTCGCCTTCGGCCCCGGAGCCCTGGCGCTACCTGGTCGAGGGCTTGCTGGCGAGCGCACCGGCCCACGCCGACGCGGTCGCAGCCCGCCGAGCCGAGCGCGATCCGGAAGACCCACAACCACTGCGGATCCGTACCGAAGCCGCCCTTGCACTCGAGCGACCGGGACTGGCCCTGCATCATGCACGGCTGTGGCGACAGCTCGCCCCGCACGACGCGCTGGCCCACCTCGGCGTCGTTCGGGCCCTAGAAGCCCAGCCCCACGCTCGCCCCCAGGCGATCCAGCAGGCGCTCGAGGGAGCGCTAGAGACGGCCGATCTTCAGGACCTGCGCCTGCGCGGCCTCGTCGAAGAGCAGCTACTGCGCACGCTATTGCGCCGCAACGCTCCCGCCGATCACGCCCGCATCAGGGAGCTGGCCACCGTGCTGCGCGCACGTCCCGGCGACGATGCCACCCAAAGGCGACGCCGTGCCTTGGTGGAGCCGGTGCTCCGCCGGCCATGACGTGGCTCGAAGTGTGACGCGGTGGCCCAGCCGACTCACGCCGACCCGTTGCCCCGGCCTGGCGAGTCGGCACCCTGGCGAAACGAATGATCCGCGAAGAAGCGGGCAAGCGGCCGACCCGCCACGGGGCCCTCGGACACCAGCAACCCGGGCCCGAGTGCCTGCACGAGCCAACGACGCTCGAGCCCCTCCCCCAGCGGGATCGGCTGGACGTAGACCTCCTCGGTCCCCAGCGCCACCTGCCCGCCGGTCACCACCGCCCGGCGTGCTCCGGTCACGGCCCAGACAGCCGCGCGCGGGATCCCGGCCTCACGCACCATCAGCAGACGATCGCCGCGAAAGGCCCGAGCCATCGCGAGACCAAACCGTGCCTCGTCGAGCCACCGACGCATGGCGGCCAGATCCATGGGTTCGACCTCCAGCTCCCCGCCCGCCGTCCCGACAACGGCGTCCAAGCGCTGGACCCACCACTCGATCGACGCCGGGGCCGCAGGTCGAGCGATCGCGCCGCGCACTCCATGTTGCTTGAGTCGCCGCAACCAGGCCGAGCGACGCATCACCGCCTTGGCCCGATCCACGGCAACCCGGCGGCGAGCCCCGGCCCCCCACACGACACGGAAGACCTCCTGGCGACCGGTCGACCACAGCGCCTTGTAGGGCGCGTCACCGAGCGAGAAGTCGAACGACGGATCCCCGCGCTCGGCCGCGCGCCCCAAAAGCTCGAGCAGCAGCAACAGTCCCGGCGAGAACGGAGCGTAGCGCTCGTCGTGCGCGAGCGTATAGCTCGAGCTTATCCCCCGGGCTCGCAGTGCATACGCAAAGGCGATGATCTCCCCGTCGAGCCGCAGCACCGACATCTGTACGTGACCATCCCGCGCCAGGGCCCGGGCCGCCGCCCGCTGGAACGGCTGGTCCTCGCGCCCAAAGGGCTTGTCGACGTGCAGCCCCTCCCAACGCGCCTCGTAGAGCTCGACGGCCCGACCAAGCGCAGCCTCGATGGCCTCGGCGTCGACCAATTCCTCGTAGACCAGCGCTCCGAGGGCCGCGAGCTTCTTGCGTTTTCTTCGCCAGGTATTGCGCTGCCGCGACTTGTGCCGCGCCCCAATAGCGTCCATGCCCGGCCGCAGATCGATCTCGGGGCAACCGATCGTGTTGACGACAGCGGGCGCGCCCAGCCTTCCGAGCGCCCGGGCGCGGATGGCCGCAAAGAAGGGCGAGCGCTCGCGCAACGCGGGCAGATCGACGGTCCGTGGCGCCAAGATCGTGACGAGCATCTCGAAGCCCTCGACCACGGCGGGCATGGCCTCGGGATCGAAGACCGGCCCACAGTAATTGCCCCGGCGCACCGCCAGCCAGGTGAGTCGAGAACCAACGAGCTGTAGCGCAAAGATCGCGATCGGTCGCGATCCTTGGCGGATCACCGCGATCCGGGGCTGCTCGACCTCGGCGAGGTGCGCACCGACCCAGGCCCAGCTGTGGAAGCCCGAGCCTTGCGGAGTCTTGGCCAGCAACGCGGCCCATGTGTCGGGCAACGAGGGCTCCGCGGCGGGATCCTGGATCACCGACACCTTGGGGGGCTCCGTGCTCACAGCGGCTGAGGCTGGATCGTCTGAGCGAACCCCGGTCGAGCGAACCCCGGTCGAACGCCCCCCTAGCTGACGTCCAAAGATCAGATCGTCGCCTCGCCGAGCCACCGCGCAAAAGCCCGCCCGGCGCAGGGTGGTCAGCGAGGCGTGGTTGTGCACGTTGATGTGCCCCTCGACCCAGTCAAAGCCCCGGCGTCGGATCTCGGCAAGGCAACAATCGGTCATGCGCTGGGCCAGCTGGTGGCCGCGGGCCTCGGGCATAACGAAGTACACCGTCATGAACGCCGGCGCAGGCAGGGGAAAGGGCATCGACGGGGTGAGGTGCTCTACCGAGGGCGGCGGGGAAGGATGCCGGTCGATCCGACGTTGGGCCGCTCCCCGCACGCCTTCCCATACCCGGGCACCCAGGGTACGGACGACGCCGGGGTCGTCGATCGCATCGCGCAACAACGACACCCCCAACCGAGACCAGTTGCGGCGGAACAACTCGCGCTTGTAGCGATCGGGGCGCGCGGTGGCCATGCAAGCGCCCACGATCCCCATGCGGGGATGCTCGGCGACGATGAGGATCTCGTCGTCCTCACGCGCGAAGTGAGCGAGGTAGGTCTGGGCCATGCGCCCCCCCATGCGGGCCCAGACGCTCACCGGCATCGACGCACTGAACGCCCGGGCGGCCGCGGCTGCATCCTCGACTCGCCCCACCCGCACGGTGGCAAATACCTCGGAGTCCGGTTCGGTCGTCGTGAACATGATGAGTAGCCCTTCAGTCGTGGTGCGCGTAGAGCCGGGATGCCTCGGCCATGGTGAGACTACGAAAGCCGAGTCGATCACCAAGGACCCGAGCGTGCTCCAAGAGGCGCTCGAGCATCCGTAGATTGGGCTTTGGATCGCGGCCGAAATTGTGGGGATGCCACCACAGGTGATAGAGGTGGCCGCACTGGGCGGCGCGGGTCATCTCGAGCCGCATGCGACGCAGCCGCAGCGGCTCCAGATGGCGCAGCGACGGCGACAGTGGGCGCAAGAACCGGCTACCCGGGATGTCGACGAGCCCGCCCACCGGGGCACCGAGCCCCGAACGTGAGGCAGGCGTGTGGCCATCGGGACAGACGGGCGCATAGTTGTCGGCCAGCCGCAGCCCCCGACGCATCATGGTCGTGACGCGCGAATGACCCGCCTGGTACGCCCAGCTGCGTCGCCGGCCCCGGTAGGCGCGGATCCCTCGGCGCCGCAGCACGGGCAGATAGGCCGCATTGCACTGGTTACGCGGAAAGACCAGGCTCTGCGGGCGATGGTCATGCTCGGCGGCCACCAAGAGCGCCGCCTCGAGGTCCGCCTCGAATTGCTCGACCGACTGTCCGGCCTCGTCGCAGTAATAGTGCGAGAAGGTGTGGGTGCCCAGTTCCTGGTGAGGGCGCCCCTGGATCTCCGCAACGAGCCGCGGGGCAAAGTAGCACCGTGCATTGCGATCCAGATCGCCCGCGTCGAGCTCCTCGAAGGGACACAGCCCCCGCTGGCGATAGGACGGACGCAGGCGAGGCGACCAGCTACGAGCCTGCTCTTGGTCATGCGCCAACACCAGACCCACGCAGGCCCAGGTCGCATGCACGTCGTACGCCGCGAACAGATCCAGGATGCGCGGCACGACCTCGTGCACGCCCTCGAGGTTGGCACGATACGCCTCGAGCGAGACGACATCGCGCATACCCCAGTAGAGCTCGAAGTCCAACGAGATCACCAACGCACCGGGGCAGCCCGACCAGGCACGGCTCCCCGGCCACGCGCGGTTCGACGCGGACCGATCCATCACCATCACCTCGACGTCATAGCACGCGCAGAGCCGGGAGGCCGTACCAACTCTCCGATGGCTTTTGCGATTTAGCAGGCAACTCTGCGGCGCTCGGGCGTGTTGATAGTGGGCCGCTGCACGGCGAGCACCCGAACCGATGCGAGCGACCCCCTCCGATCCACGGCCGCCCGCCCGCGCCCACCGGTCCATGCCCGTCCATGCCCGGTCGACCCCGGCGCGCCCTTTGTGGCGCAACGCCGGGTGGTCGCTGGCGGGCGAGGGGTTCCATGCCCTGGGACAGTTCGCGACCCTGATAATCCTCGCGCGGCTGGGTTCGGTGGACGTACTGGGCCAGTACACCCTGGGCCTGGCGATCGCGACCCCGGCGATCCTGCTGACCAACCTGCACCTACGACCGGCCTATGTGATCGATCCGGGACGCTGGCGCTACGACCAGTACCTCACGCTGCGCCTGCTGACGATCCCGCTGGCTCTGGTCCTGACGACGACCGTGGCGCTGTGGGGCGACTACGACAGGCGCACAGTGCTGATGGTGGTCGCCGTCGGCGGCCTGCGAGGGTGGGAAGCGCTGTCGGACATGCTGCTGGGGCCGACCCAAAAGGCCGAACGCATGGCAGCGGTGGGGCGCTCGCGGGGCCTACGTGGCCTGCTCACTGCGCTGGGCCTCGGCCTCGGCCTCGGCCTGACCGGGGATGCGCTGGTGGGCATGGCCCTGGCCCTGGCCCTGCTGGGCGGGCTGACTCTCGGGCACGATGCGATGGTGGCGCGGCGCTTCGCCGTCGCCCGCCCACGCCCACCCTGCCGCGCGCTGCTGGGCCTCATACGCCACACCCTGCCGATCGGGCTGGCCGCGTTCATCCTCAGCGCCAGCGCCAGCACGCCGGCATTCCTG
>JBCCWC010000222.1:0-25693 GCA_039194325.1 Myxococcota bacterium | reverse complement strand
TACAGGCGAGCATCGAAAGGGCCGGAGCTGGGGACGGCGGGCTGGTGGGCCCGCCCAGACCTGGAGCTTGGGCGGTGGGGGGGTGGGGGGGTGGCCCCACAACTGGACCACGCCCGCTCCCGCGTCAATGACCCTACCGATCAACGAACTGGCAAAACGAACTAGCGAACGAGCGAATTGGGCGGGTCGAGTAGGCCAAGCGAGCCAAGCTAGAGGATCACCGGAATCGCTATCTGATCCCAGATCGTGCCCCGGCAGGTCCAAGCCGCGGTCAGCAGGTCGGCGCCGTTATTGACTTCGTTGACCGTGCACTGCACGCCTCCGTCGTCGAAGGTCATCAGCGGCGAGAAGTCACCGTCGATCTCCTCGAAGCGCACGAACACGGTGCTCTCTTGCAGCGAGCAGCTCGGGGTCAGGCGGCACAGGTGAGCGGGATCGGAGGTATCCATGACGGGGGTGTCGATGTTCCAGCTGTACATGTCTTGCCCGCCGAAGGTGAAGACCAATGCGCTCGAGGTGGTCGTCGCAAAGGTCTCCCACTGGCTGGTGGCCTTGTTGAGGATCTGGAGCTCGATCGTCGCGTTCGGGGCCGACGCGAAGCCCTCGAAGAACAGGGATGCGTTCGGGTTGCCCAGGGCGACATTGCCTTCTTCGGGGGAGATCACGCACGCACCGAGAGTCAGCAGGGGAGCAGCGGCGAGGATGGGGAGCAGTCGGGTGGGCTCGAGCATGGTTGGATGTCCTTTGGGGGTCTAGGCCGCCGCTGGCGGCCTTCGTCGCGACAGACTCGGACCTTCGCGTTTCGATCAGTACGTTCTGTTCCGACCAAGGGAGATCCGTGCGCGGGGGCGAGCGGAGGAAGATCGTCGAGCACGATCGTGCGTATGTCCCGGGGTAGATCATTGGGCGGGGTAGATCGTTGGGCATCATGGTGCGTGACCAGGGTCGCGCGCAGCCCGGCGCGCCCAAAGGAGACGAGTGCTGATGCCGCAAACTCACCCCCGCGCCGCCTGGACCCGGACCTGGATCTGGGCCCGGACGACCTCGCTGTCGATCTCGCTTGGCTGGATGGTGTCCGCTACCGCCTGCGGGACCAGCTCGGCGAGCGTGACCCCCGATAGCCAGTCCCCCGTGGCTGCCACCGCGGTGGCCGGCGACCGGGCCCCCGCCCATGTGTTCACGCCGCGGCCTCACCCTCCGCGGGTGCACGAGCTGCCGCCGCCGCCCGATCTGGCCCGTTTGCCGCGGATGATCGATCGTCACTCGACCTGCTTTGCCCCCGAGCTAGAGGACCAAGGAGGTTGGGTCCCGCGTCCTCCCAAGCGGGCCAAGCCCAAGAGGAAGAAGCGGCGTCCGCCCGGTTTCGTGCCCTATGCCGGCGGAGACAAAGGCGGCAGCGCCAAGCCCACCGAGACCAGGTCGGGCGGTGGTCGTCGCAGCAAGCCCGCGTCGAGTGGGTCGAGCACCCCGGGCGGGGTTGCGGGTGGGGTGCCGGGAGGCGTTGTGGGCGGGGTGCTCGGGGGCGTGTCCTCCGGCGACGGCAGGGCCCGCGGCTCGTCACCACCGGCGGAGAGTCGCCCGGTGCCCAAGCTCGACGCCAGGCCCGAGCCAGAGCCGGCCCGGGTGGCGCAAGAGCCCCCGTGGATCGACAGCGACGTTGCGTCGAGCGATCGAGACGTCGCGGGCCCGGCGATCGCGACTGGCTCGGATCCGAGTTTCGACCAGGGCTCGGACCAGGGCTTCGACGACTGGGGCTCGGCCACCTACCTGTCCAATGACGACACCATGAGTCTGTCGTCGGCACAGCGGGTGATCTACGCGATCGATCATTTCCTGCCGCTACCCGCCGAGCACATTCGTCCCCACGAGCTGCTCAACTACTTCTCGTTCGATACCACCCCCGTGGGGCCGGACGACGACTTCTCGGTGCGGGCCTCGATCGCCCCCGATCCCCATGAGGAAGGGAGCTACAGCCTGGCCATGGCGGTCAAGGGGCGCCCCCTGACGGTGGAGGAGCGACGCAACGTGAACCTCTCGATCGTCGTCGATCGTTCGGGCTCGATGTCGGCGCAGGGGCGCATGGAGTACCTCCAGCGTGGCCTCGATCGGGTGATGGGTCAGCTCAAGGAGGGCGACATGGTGCACTTGGTGCTCTTCGATCACGAGGTATGCACCCCGGTGGAGAACTTCGTGGTCGGTCGCGACCGGCCGCAGGTGCTGCGCCAGGCGATCCGCTCCCTGGAGCCTCGCGGCTCCACCAACCTGCACGACGGGCTACGGGAGGGCTATCGGCTCGCCGATCGCGCCTACCAGCCGACCTACTCCAACCGCGTGGTGATGATCACCGACGCGATCGCCAACCGAGGCGTGACCGACGAGCAGCTCATCGCCACCGTGTCCAAGTTCTACGACGAGCGGCGGATCCGGATGTCGGGGGTTGGGGTGGGGCGTGACTTCAACGACTCGCTCCTCGACCAGCTCACCGAGCGGGGCAAGGGGGCCTACGTGTTCCTGGGCTCCGAGGCCGAGGTCGACGCGGTCTTTGGCTCGCGCTTCACCTCGCTGGTGGAGACCACCGCGCTCGACGTGCACTTTCGGCTGCACCTGCCGCCCTCGCTGCGGCTCTCCACGTTCTACGGAGAGGAGAGCTCCACTATCAAGGAGGACGTGCAGGCGATCCACTACTTCGCCAACACCTCGCAGCTGTTCCTCTCCGATCTGATGGCACGAGGGGGGCAGCTACGATCGCAAGACTCGGTGATGCTCACCGTAGAGTACGAGGACCCGGACAGCGGGGAAGAGCGGGTCGAGGAGTATGCGTTCAACCTGGGCGAGATAAGCCAAGCCGATCGCAACGTCCGCAAGGGGCGGCTGGTCATGCAATTCGTCGATGGCTTGGCCTGGATGGCCTCGCGGCCGGTGCCGGTGGTGTGGGCGCAGCGCGATGAGTCATGGGCCGACGGTGATGCGTGGGAGGCCTGCGAGGCAGGGCGCCGCGAGCTGAGCACCATGGCGCGGGGGCTCGAGGACGACCCCGAGGTCAGCCGAGTGCAAGGGCTGTGGGATCGCTACTGTGCGCGCTACGCCCGACCGCGCGCCCCGGTGCGTCGGCCTTCACCCGATCGCTGGCCCGGGGCTTCGGGCTGAGGGGTTCGTTTCATGGGTCCATGCGGGGGGCGAGGTAGGTCTCGACCACCCGTCGCAGCGCTTCGATCCGCAGCGGCTTGACCAAGTAGTCGGTCATCCCCGCTTCGAGCCCGCGCTCGCGGTCGTGGGAGGTCGCGTGAGCGCTCAGGCCCACGACCGGGATCTGGCGGAGCTCACTGTGCTCGGCGCGGAGCTTTCGGGTGGCCGTATAACCGTCCATCACCGGCATCTCGCAGTCCATGAGCACCAGGTCGAAGGTCTGCGGGCCACGGAGGTGCTCGAGGGCGTCCGCGCCGTCGACCGCGGCCACGTACTCCATGCGCAGCGTCTGCAGCATGCGACCGGTGACCATGCGATTGATCCGGTTGTCGTCCACCACGAGCACGAGCGGTCGGGAGACCGGCGCGGTCGTCGGCGCCGAGCTCAGCGTCGGTACCAAGCGCAGCGTTGGTGCCGAGCTCGACGTGGTCGTGGATACCCGCGACCGCTCGACCGGGATCCAAAACCCGAACGTACTCCCCACGCCCTGTTGGCTCTGGACCGAGAGCTCTCCGCCCATCAGCGTCACCAGGCGCCTGCTGATCGCCAGGCCCAGGCCGACGCCGCCGCGGCGATAGGCTGCGGCGGGATCCGCCTGGCCGAACTCGTCGAAGATCATCTCCAGCTTGCTTGGTGCGATGCCGACGCCCGTGTCCTCGATCTCGAACTGAACGGTGTCCTGGTTCGATCCGGCGCGAGGGCGAAGCCGGTAGCGCACCACGATCTCGCCGTTGTCGGTGAACTTGAGCGCATTGCCGATGAGGTTGGTGAGCACCTGACCGAGGTGCTTGGGGTCGGCCACGACTAGCCCGACGGGGGTCGACGAGGGCTCGACCCGCAGCTCGATGCCCTTTTGGTGGGCGAGGGCCGAGAGCATCGTGCCCCGGCTGGCCATGAGCACGTCGAGATCGAAAGCCTGGGGATGGAGCTCGAGACGATTGGCCTCGATCTTGGCGAAGTCGAGCACGTTGTCGACCAGATCCATCAGCGCCTCGCCGGAGCCCTCGATCACCTCGACCTGCTCGCGGGTCTGGGGATCGAGATCGCGGGCCAGGAGTACCGAGGTCATCCCGATGATCCCGTTGAGCGGTGTGCGGATCTCGTGGCTCATTCGGGCCACGAAGTCGCTCTTGGCCTGGCTGGCCTCCTCTGCAGTCTGACGGGCCGCGTCGAGCTGGAGCAGGTTGCGCTCGAGCCTTCGGGCGGTGCGCAGGCCCTCCCAGTACTGCCGGTGCAGGCCCAGGCCGAAGGCGACCAGGTAGCCGGCGTAGGCGGTGAACGCCACGGCCAGCGCGATCCCCTCGCGGTTGCCGACCGAGGGCAGCACCGCCATGTGGGGCACATAGAGGGTGAGGGCGAAAGCGGCGAACGTGGGCTTGGACGGGCAATAGGCGAGCATCCCGACCGCCGAGATCGCGGCGGAGATCATCAGCGCCACCAGCGAGGCCCAGCCCAGCCCGTGTCGGAGCATGGCGGAGGTCGCGTGCGCACTCCAGACGCTGGCCGCAGCGATCGTGCCCAACAAGAACAGCACCCGCCAGCGCCGAGGGTTGGCCGGGTACAGCCGTTCGAAGCCGAGGATGATCGGGGCGCGCAGCAGCGAGACCACGATGGCCGCGCCCAAAAGGCCCAGCGCCAGGGACGGGGAGCGCTCGTACATCGACGAGCCGAACGAGAGGATCCCGCCGGCCACGCCATAGGTCACCAGGCCGGCGGTCGCGCGGCGGGCCATCGTATGGTCCGCGTCTCGCCGCATCGAGGCGAGCTCGGCGGCGTGATCCGGGGCGCTGGTCGCCATTTCGTCGAAATTGGACCATCGAAAACGTGGGTTCGTCGAGCCGGGGCCGGGGTAGGGGCGCCGAAACTCGCGCGGGGCTGCTAGGGTCGAAGACCCAATGACCGACTCCGGCGCGGCGCTCGTCATCGAAGACCTCTCCAAGACCTATCCGGGCGGCGTTCGGGCCCTCGACGGGGTCAGCCTGACGATCCCGCCGGGTATGTTCGGCCTGCTGGGGCCCAACGGCGCGGGCAAGTCCACGCTGATGCGCACGATCGCTACCCTGCAGGATCCCGACCAGGGGCGCATTGCACTGGGCGAGCTCGACGTGCTCCGCGACAAGGATCGGCTGCGTCAAGTGCTCGGCTATCTCCCGCAAGACTTCGGGGTCTATCCGCACCTGAGCGCGCTGACGCTGCTCGATCACTTCGCGGTGCTCAAGGGCATCGTGGCTCGGGGCGAGCGCAAGGCGATGGTCGAGGCGCTGCTGCACCGGGTCAACCTGTGGGACAAGCGCAAGCAGAAGCTGGGGGGCTTCTCGGGGGGGATGCGCCAGCGCTTCGGGATCGCCCAGGCGCTGCTGGGCGATCCGCGGCTCATCATCGTCGACGAGCCCACCGCGGGGCTCGACCCGCAGGAGCGCAGCCGGTTCCTCAACCTGCTGTCGGAGATCGGCGAGCACGTGGTGGTGCTGCTGTCGACCCACATCGTCGAAGACGTGGCCGACCTGTGCCTGCAGATGGCGATCATCGCCGGGGGCAAGGTGCTGCACACCGGGGAGCCCCAGCAGGCCATCGAGCAACTGCGGGGGCGCACCTGGAAGAAGGTCATCGCCAAGGAGCAGCTACCCGAGCACGAGGCGGCGCACACGGTCATCTCCACCCGCTTGGTCGGGGGGCGCACGGTGATCCACGTGTTCGCCGACGACGCTCCCGGTGGCGATTTCGCCGCGGTCGACCCCGACCTCGAGGACGTCTACTTCACCACGCTGGTCCGGGCCGCCTGAGGATCGCGCCGATGTTCTTGTCATTTCTTCGCTTCGAGCTCCGGTACCGGCTGCGCCAGCCGGCGGTTTACATCTTCTCGGCGATCTTCGCCCTGCTCATGTTCGGAGCGATGACCTCCGACGCGATCGTGATAGGCGGCGGCACCGGCCAGACGGCGATCAACGCTCCCTTCGTCATCACCCAGATGATGGGGGTGATGAGCGCGGTGTCGGTGATCCTGGTGACGGCGTTCGTCTCCACCGCGGTCACCCGCGACTTCGAGATGGGCACCGACGCCCTGTTCTTCACCAAGCCGATCGCCAAGCTCGACCTGCTGGCCGGGCGCTTTTTGGGGGCGATCGCGATCGCGGTGATCGTGATGCTGGCGTCGGCGCTGGGCCTTTGGGTGGGCACCTTCATGCCCTGGCTCGACCCCGAGCGGCTGGTGCCCTTCTCCGCGGCGCCCTACCTGTACGCGCTGGGGGTCTTCGCGATCCCCAACCTGCTCATCATGGGCTCGCTGTTCTTCGCGATCGCCACGCTCACCCGTCGGGTGTTGCCCGCCTACGTGGGGGTGGTGGCGTTCTTCGTGGTCTACTCGGTGGCCAATTCCTTCATCGTCGATCTCGACAGCGACACGGTGGCTGCGCTGGCCGATCCCTTCGGGCTGGCCACCTTGGAGATCTCCACCCGCTACTGGACGGTCGCCGAGCGCAACACCGCCCTGGTGCCGCTGAGCGGGCTGCTATGGCTCAATCGCGCGGTGTGGCTATTGCTGGCGGGGCTGTGCTTTGCGTTCACCGTCCGGCGCTTCTCGTTCGCGATTCGGGCCCGTAAGCCCAAGGCCGGGGATGGTTTAGCGACCGAGCGCTCTCGCACCGAGACCCCGCTGGTGGTGGTGCAGCCGCGGCTGACGCTCGCGACGGCGCTGTGGCAGCTGTGGGCCCAGCTGCGGGTCGAGCTGGGTACGGTGCTGCGCGGCAAGGCCTTCATCGTGATCGCGCTATTTGGGGTGCTCAACGTGGTAGGCGGGGCCCTGGGCACGATCGACGAGATGTTCGGGACGCCCGTGCTGCCCGTCACCCACCTGATGGTGCGGGTCATCCACCAGGTCTTTGGGCTCTTCGTGGTCATCGTGATCACCTTCTACGCGGGGGAGCTTGTCCACAAGGAGCGCCAGGTGGGCCTGCACGAGGTCCACGACGCGCTGCCCGTGCCCAGCTGGGTGCCGCTGCTGAGCAAGCTCGGGGCCCTTTGGGGGGCGGTGTTCGTGCTGCTGGGGGTGGCCGGGCTGGCTGGCATGGTCATCCAGCTGGTGCAGGGCTATATCCACGTGGAGCTTTCGCTGTATATGACGAGCCTGTGGGGCCTGTCGCTGACCCAGTGGGCGCTGACCTGCGTGCTGGCCGTGTTCTTCCAGGTGCTGGTCAACCACAAGTACCTGGGCTTCTTGCTCATGCTGCTGTTCTTCGTGTCGCAGGCGGTGCTGCCCGCTCTCGACCTCCAGCATGGGCTCTATCGCTTCGGCTGGAATCCCGGCACGCCCTACTCCGACATGAACGGTTATGGGCACTTCCTGCGCGGGGCGCTGTGGTACCGGCTGTACTGGGCGCTCTTTGCCGGGGGGCTGGTGCTGGTGGCCAACCTGTTGTGGGTGCGAGGCACCGACGCACGCTTCCGCCTGCGGCTCCGCGAGGCCCGGCGGCGGATCACCTTGCTCCAGACCGTGATGCTGGCCGTGGTGGCCGCCGGCGTGTTCGGCCTCGGGGCGTATATCCTGCACAACACCACCGTGCTCAATCAGTATCGCACCAAGAACGATCGCCAGGCGGCGGCGGTGCGCTACGAGCAGGCCTACAAGGCGGCGTGGGACGGCGCGCCTCAGCCGGCGGTGGTGGGGGCCGATCTAGAGGTCGACCTGTACCCGCACCAGCGCGAGTTCTCGCTGCGCGGCACGATCGAGCTGCTCAACCGACACGACCAGGCGATCGACCGGCTCATGGTCACCGTCAAGCCCGAGCTCGAGGTGCAGTCGCTGGGCCTGCCCGACGAAGCCCTGCTCGAGTACGACGAGGAGCTCGGGGTCCGGATCTACCAGCTGGAGCCGGCCCTGGCCCCCGGGGCGCGGCTGCCGTTCTCCTTTGCGCTGCACTTCTCCGAGCCGGGCTTCAAGAACGGCGGCTCGACCACCGAGGTGGTCGCCAACGGCACGTTCTTCAACAGCGGGTACGTGCCCCACTTCGGCTACTCGAAGAGGACCGAGCTGACCGATCCCAACGAGCGGCGCAAGCGAGGGCTACCCGAGCGCGAGCGGGCCAGGCCGCCCACCGACATGAAGGCCCGGGGGCACACCTACCTCGGGGCCGAGGGCGACTGGATCGACTTTGCCGCCACCGTGAGCACCTCGGCCGATCAGATCGCGCTGGCCCCCGGCTACCTGGTGCGCCAGTGGGAGGAGGACGGGCGCCGCTACTTCCGCTACGAGATGGACGCGCCGATCCTCAACTTCTACGCGTTCCTCTCGGCCGACTACGAGGTGGCGCGCGACTCGTGGAACGACGTGGCCATCGAGATCTATCACCACGCACCGCACGACATGAACGTGCCCCGCATGATCGAGGCGGTGAAGAAGTCGCTCGACTACTTCACCACCCACTTCAGCCCCTACCAGCACCGCCAGGTGCGGATCGTCGAGTTCCCCCGCTACGCCACGTTCGCGCAGTCGTTCCCCAACACGATCCCCTACTCGGAGAGCATCGGCTTTATCGCCGATCTGCGCGACGGCGATCGGATCGACTATGTGTTCTACGTGACCGCTCACGAGGTCGCGCACCAGTGGTGGGCCCACCAGGTGATCAGCGGCGACGTGCAGGGGGGCACCATGCTCTCCGAGTCGCTGGCGCAGTACTCGGCGCTGATGGTCATGGAAAAGGAGTACGGCCGCGCCAAGATGGACAAGTTCCTCCGCTACGAGCTCGACAGCTACCTGCGGGGCCGCGGGGCGGAGGCCGAGCGCGAGATGCCGTTGTCGCTGGTCGAGAACCAGCAGTACATCCACTACTCCAAGGGCAGCCTGGTGTTCTACTCGCTACGCGAGGTCATGGGCGAAGAGGTGCTCAACGGCGTGCTGGCCAAGTTCATCGAGGACAAGGGCTTTCAAAAGCCCCCCTTCACCACCTCGCTCGAGCTGGTCGAGCGCATCCGGGCCGCGATGCCCGAGCGCTTCGCCTACCTGGTGGAGGATCTGCTGGAGACGATCACCCTCTACGACAACCGGATGATCGCGGCCACCGCCCGGCCCGGTGACGGTGGTGAGAGCGGCGAGGGAACCACGATCGTCGAGCTGACGATCGAGTCCCACAAGCTGCGGGCCGACGGCGAGGGAGCGGAGCAGGAGGTGCCGCTGGACGACTGGCTGCCGGTGGGGATCTACGGCGAGGACGAGGACGCCGCGCCGCTCTACCTCGAGTGGCACCACATCACGGGCGAGCGCACCGAGCTGACGATCGAGGTACCGGGTACTCCAGTGCGGGCGGGGATCGATCCGCGCGTGCTCTTCGTGGATCGCGAGCCCGACGACAACGTGCGGTCGATCGAGCAAGCCAATTGACGGACGGGCGCGGTCGAAGCCGCTCATCGGGACGGGCGCCCCAGGGACGGGCGCCCCCAGGACAGATCCCCAGTACAGATCTATCGATCGGTGACCACTGCACGGGTGCTTCGTGGTGGCGGTGGTGGTTGCCCGCGAGGCCGACGTTCCGGCGAATATTTCGTGACCCGGTGTGACCCGGGGGAATCACTACAGACCGCCCGTGTTCCTCGCGACGAGCATGCCCATCGCCTCAGCGGGTGCTCCGCGGTGTGATGATCCGGTGTCGTGGTCAGGTATCCGTCGGTTCAGTCCTCGCGTGGAGCGGACCGAATCGGACAGGAACGACGCTGGTCACGTCGGTGCGACCGGGATAGGATCTGCGATCGGAGGACGTGCCATGGGTTTGTTCGACAGAAAACGCGAGGAGCCAGCGCCCCCGCCCGCCCCAATGCCGGCCCAGGCTCCGGCCCCGCAACAAGCTGCGCAAGCCAAGGTGAAGGTGGCGGCGCCCAAGCCGGCGCCCCCGCCTCAGCCGCCGCCGCCGCCCAAGCCCGAGTTCGGGATCCAAAAGGCGATGGAGCTCATGCGCAAGCTGCCCATCGACAACGTGCAGCTGGTGGTGCAGGTGGTGCGGGCGACGCTGGAATCGACCAACGTCGACGTCGCGCAGATCATCTCCGACGCCCGGGAAAAGCGTTCCCGCATCGCCGTGCGGATCGAGGGGCTCAAGGAGGAGATCGCCGACTTCGAGGAGGAGATCTCCGCGCGTCGCCAGGAGATCGCCGCCCTCGAGGCCGACGAGGCGGAGACCAAGACCGTGCAAGAGCGCCTGGAGATGGCGATGAACGGGGGCCCGCCCGGGCCCGGCAGAGCCGCGCTCGAGCAGGCCATGCTCGACGACCTGCCCAAGCCACCGTTCTAGGCGACGTGGCGCCGCGCTTGAGCCGGGGCGGGCAATCTTCGCCCCGGCATTGCGAAGCATGGGTTCCTGCTTTGCCCCTACTGTCCGTACACGGGTTGAGTAGGCTCGGTTGACGGCGAGTGTTACCCTCGTATCGATGAGTGACGAACGCGAGCGTGCCCGTCGACGACGAGCCAAGGCCCGCGTCGAGCGCATCAACGCGAGTAGTCCCGGACCTCACTCGAGCCCGGAGCAACGCGTTGCACTTGCCTTCGAGCTGACACGGGCTGCTTGGGCGTTCTCTGGCCGACCCTGGCCGACTTATGCGCGCGCGAACATGCCGGTTCGAGTCATTCGCCGGTCATGAGAGATCTGCCCGACGATTTTCGTGACCTACTTGTGTCCCTGGCTGATGCCAAGGTCAGGTTTCTTGTGGTCGGTGGATACGCTGTCGCCTTCCACGGGCACGCGCGCGCAACCAAGGATCTAGATATCTATGTCGAGCCTGGGGCGGACAATGCGGCACGAGTCGAACGCGGCCTGACGGATTTCGGGGCTCCGCTACGAACTCTGGGCATACGACGGGATGACTTCGAGCATCCGGGAACCATCGTCCAACTCGGCGTGCCACCGCTTCGTATTGATCTGCTGACCACGGCGGATGGGATCTCGTTCGATGAGGCGTGGAGTTCGCGTGATTCATTAGAGATCGACGGGAGGACCATCGCGGTCATCGGTCACGATGCGCTCATCAAGAACAAACTGGCCAGTGGTCGACATCAGGACTTGGCCGATGTGGAGGCGCTTCGGGGAGATCATTGACCCTCACTACGGTACCCCGCGCTCGCAGCTCGTGATCCTCTCGTAGGTCGCCCAGTCTTCGCCTCCCCGAACGCGGAGCCGGGCGGCAAGCTTGCGGTTGTCGAGCGCACGCGTGAGCCGCTCGTAGGGCGCGGCGCGCTCGCGGAGCTCCCAGCTGCGCTCGCGCAATCGATCCACCTGCTGGCGCGCCTGCCGGTAGGCGGCATAGCGCTTCGAACGTTGCAGGTGGGTGGCGATCGCATCGCGGTGCTCTTGCAAGAGCCCCGGCTGGTCAGGGTGCCAAGGATCGTCGACCACCGGCCAGCGAGCGAGTAACTCGGCTGCGACGTGGCGATAGGTGGCCTCCTCGGCGAGCTGGGCCTGCTCGAGGGCCCGCCCGACGGCCTCGAGGTCGTCCTCGATCCGCTGGAGCTCGAGGTACGCTTCCGCTTCGCGGCCGCTGAGCCCCAGCCGCCGCGCCAGGGCTCGCACGACCGCGTCTTCTTCGGGAAGCTCCACCGCGACTCCAGGTCCCTTGGCGGGCGCGGCGTGGCGAAGCCAGCGCTCGGCGGTCGAGGTGGGAACGTCGGCCGTGGTCGAGGCGATCCGCACCCGGGTGTGGGCCTCGAGCAGCGAGATCCGACCGTCCCCGTCGAGGTCGAGCTCACCGACGGGCAGCGAGTTGCCGTGGCGATCACGGCCCCGCAGCGCCTCGAGCAGCAGCAGCCCGTAGCCCTGCTGCGCGGCGCGATCCGGGTTGGGATCGCAGCCGGTGGCCTCGAGATCCCAAGGGGCCGCAAACAGACCGCACCGCTCGTGGGGGCTGGGACCCATCGCCGGATCGGCACCTCGAAAGACGAGCTCGGCAAAGCCCCCCGAAAAACAGGTGGTCACCACCATGCGCACGGGCCTCGGGCTCTGATCGAGGCGCGCGGCGAGATCCACCACGCTCAAGCTCGACTGGGCCCACAGCGACACGGTGTTGAGGCGCGGCTCGGGGCCGATGTTGCCGTGGCCACCCAGATAGACGAGCAACGGCGCGGGGCCACCCGCCAGCGCATGGTCGAGGGCCGCCAGCACGCCCCGGGCCGTTGCTGGCTCGGCATGGACGAGTCGCGTTGACCGGTAGCGCACGTCCCGGGTGCCGCGCGGGGCAAAGAGATCACCGAGGGCTGCGATCACTGGATCGACTTGTCGCGGTGGCCCGAGGATCTGCACGGTGGGGCTGTCTGGGCCGGCCCCAAAGAGCAGCCGGCCTCCCGGTCCGAGCACCTCGGCTGCCAAGATCATGTCTTGCTCGAGGGAGACCTGGTTGAGCTCGGGCAAGGCGCCGGCCGCCGCGGCGATCCAGCGAGGAGGTGTGCTCGGGTCGAAGGGGTGCGTGGCCGCAGGCGGGAGCTCGGGGGAAATCGCGGGCGGCAGCTCCCCGGAGCTCGGGGACGATGCTGGCGAGCGCACGAGGGGTCGCTCGGGTTCAGCGATGGCCGCGTCGTTGGGGGACGATGGCCCCTGTGGTGCGAGGGCCGATCCATTCTGATCTTGAGTCTGATCTTGAGTCTGATCTTGAGTCTGCTCTCGAGTCTCGTTTCGAGTCTGATTCCGAGTCTCGTTTTGTGCTCCGTCTGTTGCGCAGCCCGCCAGGGTCAGCAGACCAGCGACCCACGCGATTGCGGGCGTCGTGAGCAAAGAGGGCCACCGGAGCACCGCGAACAGCGTACTACCCGTCGCTCGACAGCGGGCACCAGACCTTGTACCCCTTGTCAGGGGATCTCTGGGAGGTTGAATGATGATGCGCAGACTCATGCTTGCATGTGTGCCGCTCGCGTTCGCATGCGGCGGCGATGACGGTGCTCGACCGGGTGGTGATGGCGACGGTGGCGTCCTGACCGTGACCGCCAGCGCCACGGGCACGAGCACGGGCGATGGAATGACCGGCGGGGGCACGGCCGGAGGCAGCGGGTCGGTCGTGGATGGCACCGCCGATGACGACGGCGGCCTCCCCGTGTGGGACGTGGGTGCGCCCGACGGGGGTGCTGCGTGCGGTGGCGGGTCGGGGAGCGGTGACGGCACGCTCTCGTACATCTGGATCGCCAATAGCCCCGAAAGCACCGTCTCGAAGATCAACACTCAGACGATGATCGAAGAGGGTCGCTACATCGTGCGGGCCGACTCGGCGGGAAACCCCTCGCGGACCTCGGTCTCGCTCTCGGGCGATGTGGGGGTGGCCAACCGCTTTGGCGGGGTCACCAAGATCTACGGCAACACCGACGACTGCCAGGAATCCAACGGCGTGCCGGGCATTCAGACCTCGAGCGGCGGAGCCGACATCTTGCCCTGGGGCACCGAGGAATGCGTGGCCTGGCACACCCCGCTGGCCTACACCTCCAATCGTCCCATGGCCTGGGCCCAGGGCGACTTCGATCAGGCCTCCTGTAGCTACGTCAACGAGAAGCTGTGGACCGGTGGAGCCAACGGCGGTGGGACCACCCAGGTGCTGCTGCTCGACGGCGAGACCGGGGTGGTCGAGCAGACGGTCGACCTCCCCGAGATCCAGAGCTCGATCGGCCTCTATGGCGGGGCGGTCGACGGCGACGGCAACTTTTGGGGGATCGAGACCGGCGGCGTGCGGCTGGTCCGGGTCGACCGCAACAACTTTACCACCCAGGTCTGGGCCGGCCCGGGCGCGAGCTACGGGATCGCCGTCGACTCGGTGGGGCGTCCGTGGTTCTGTGCCGGGGGCGGGGCCGACCGCTTCGACCCGGTCACCCAGACCTGGCAGAGCCTCCCGAGCCCGGGGGGCAACCAGTGGGGGGGCTGCATGACCGACGGGGCGGGCACGCTATGGCACTGCCGCCACTCCGACTCGACCCTGGTGGGGATCGACACCGAGACCCTCCAGGTGGTGCAACAGATCCCGATCCCCTCCTACGCACACGGGATCAGCGTGGACTTCGACGGCAACGTCTGGGCGGTAGGCTTTGGGAGCTCCGTGGCGTACCGGGTCGATCCGGTCACCGGGACGATCGACACGTTCAACAACCTGGTCGGGGCCTATACCTATAGCGACATGACCGGGTTTGCGCTGAGCACCGCGGGCACGCCCAGCGGTTGAGCATCGCGTATACCCAAGCCCCGCGGCGCTCGTTTGCGAGCCCGCGGAGCTTTGGCCCCGTGTGCCTCGCTATCCCGGCGGGGGCAGGGGCACCGGCGGCACCATGATGATCACTGTGCGCTCGTCTAGATCGCTGCACCCGTCGGCCAGCACCCGAATGGTGGCCTCGAACAGCTGAGGGACCGAGAGCGGAGGCACAAAGTCGTTGTAGGCCTCGATCGTGAACGTGACGTCGGTGTCGGGGATGACGTTCTCGAACGCAGTCGGGGTGATCGTTGGAGGTACGGCGCCGGGCAAGGGCGGCAGCGGCCCGTGGTCGAAGGGGATCACGCTGATGATGAAGTCGGCGGTGGTGAAGCCGCCGGGCAAGGGGTTGCCGTCGACGTCCGTGTCGACCCCCTCAACCTCGGTGGTGACGTCGAAGGGCGAGTAGGCCGCCAGCAAGCTCACCCCGTCGACCATGCCCGAGCCCACCCCCGTGCCCGCCGAGTTGGAGCGGTACACCAGCGGGCACAGACCCTCGGCGTTGGGGTTCACGCCGTTGCCGTTGAGGCCCGTGCAGCACTGGTTGGCGGCACACCCGGCGGGACGCCCAGCGGGGGCCAGATCCCAGGCGCCCGGCGGGATGAGGGTGCCAGTGGACTCGGCGAAGTAGAGCCCGTCGGCGTAGGGCCCGCAGCTGTCGAAGTCGTTGACCGCCACCGTCACCACCCGCGCGCAGATGTCGGCCAGGGCCTGCTCGGTCTGTTGCCGGGTGTGAGCGACGGCGAGCACTGCGGCGTTGTTGTCATAGTCCTGCCCGCCGTAGCACAGCGCGTTGCCCGGATCGTGCGAGGGCGCGTCGGAGATCGACACGATGACCGGCATCGAGCCGTCGCGGAACTCCACCCCGCCCACGCCCGCGTTGTTGGCCGGCACATTGGTGGGGGGAGGGCCGGCCAGGCCGTCGCCGGTGGCCGCCTGATAGATCGCCTCGATGCTCGACTCGGGCCAGTCGGCGCCGCACCCGATAGGCGAGCCACCCGAGGTCAGCGCGTTGACGCCCGCCTGCACGTCGGCCTGGACTCCGGTGATCGCCTGGAGCAGCTCGAAGGGCTGGTCGGGGATCCCGGCGAAGCAGGGGTTGCCGCCGAAGGGCGAGACCGGGAAGTCCTCGAACGCGCCCACCCCGAACTGCGTGTCGGGGACCGCCGCCTGAATGCCCGGGACCACCGTGCCACCCAGCGAATTTTGCAGGTTGGTGATCGGCCCCGTCATCGAGCCGGTCGTGTCCATGCTGATGAACACGTCCATCGCCTTGACGTCGGTGCTGAAGGTCAGCGGATTGTCCTGGTTGCCGGCGGGGTCGTTGAAGGGCAGCACGAAGAAGAAGTCGACCTGATCGCCCGTCTGCCGGTAGGCGGCCACCGTAAGCTGGGCCGCGCCAAAGAAGCCCTCGGCCTCGGCGGTGACCACCGTGCTGGCCACGAAGGTGTCGGGGAACCCGGGGATGTCCAGCGTGCGGCCGTTCATCGCCCCGACCGCCGCGTTCGAGTGCGACCAGGTGGCCACGTCGGTCAGATCGGTGCTGCTGCCGTCGGAGTACCAGCCGGTGACCGTGAAGTCCTGGGCCCCCGGCGTGTCGATGTCGAGCTCGAGGATCGTCTCGGGCGGCGTGACCTCGATGAACTGGAGCGCCGCCTCTTCGCCCGTGGTGTCGTCGCCGCCGGGCTCTTGTCCGGTCATGGTCCCGTCGCCCGTGCCCGCGCCCGTACCCTCGGGATCGCTGGATCCGCCGGTGTCCGAGCCGTCCCCGGTGCCCGAGGCGGTGTTGCCCACGGTGGGGAGGGGAATGCCGCTGCCCGATTCCTCGCTTCCGCCGCGTCCGCCTCCCATGCACGCGGAGCTCAGCACGAGGGCCGCGATCGCGAGCCCGTGGATCAGACGAGAGTTTCCGAATTCATCACTAAACACCATAGGCATCCCACTTACGATGCTGGAGGGATGCTCGCGAAGTGTCAATGATGAACTGTCCGCGGTGTCGAAATCGACAAGCCCTTGTCGGGCGCTGCTTTGTGGGTCTCGGTGCGATGTCCGCACCATAGCGTGCCCAAATGGAACCAGCGTCGCCGCCTGACCTCGTGATCACTCGGTCGGCGGAGGCTCCCACAGCTCGAAGCGGTTGCCGTCGGGGTCCATCGCCCACCCAAAGCGTCCGAATTCGGACTCTTCGATCGTCTCGTCGACGGTGACCCCCGCAGTGCGCAACTGCTCGAGCATGGCGTCGAGATCGTCCACCCGATAGTTGACCATGAACGGGGCCTTGCTCGGCGCGAAGTACTGAGTATCGGCCGCGAAGGGAGACCACACCGTACTGCCCTTGCGCTCGGGGTCGTCGGGGCGGCGCCACTCGAACACGGCGCAGCCTTCGGCGTGCTCGATGCCCAGGTGATCGCGATACCAATTGAGCAGCGCCTTGGGATCCCGCGACTTGAAGAAGACTCCGCCGATACCCTTGACTCGTTCCATAGGGGGGGTCGATACCTCCGCCGCCGAGGATAGCGCGTTTTGACCCGACCGCTTGACTCGGCCGCTTGACTCGGCCGCTTGACTCGGTCGCTCTACTCGATGACCCGCACCGTCGAGGTCTCGCTGTGCCCGAAGCGCTCGGGCTCGTACATGGCCTCAGCCCGGACCGGAGGCAGCTGGAAGCTGCCCAGCGTGGTGGCGCGTGCGGTGTAGCTATATGTGTACACCCCCGCCGGCATGCGGTCCGCGAATAGTAGCATGCGGTCGTCTCGCAGGTCGGTGTGGTCGAAGCTCCACCACGGCCACCACCAGCGCGAGGGGCTGCTGGTACGCTGAGATTCGCTGCGCGCGGCCACGCTGGTCAAGAAGCGGGGGTTTTGCCCCTCGAAGCCGGCGGGGAGCGCATCGTCGATCACCACATAATTGGCGCGGTCGCGGGCCACGATGGTCAGGGTGACTTTGACGTTGGTGCCGGCCTTGACCTGCCAGCCACCTCCTTCGAGTCGTTGCACCGCGCTGGGGTCGGGCTCTTGGTCACCCTCGGGCAGGGCCTCGTACTCTCGATAGACGGTAAAGCCCTGATCCTCGGCCGGGAGCACGAGATCCTCGGGCGCATAGCGTAGCCCCATGCGGTAGTAGAGCTTGCCCGTGCCCTCCTTGCCCAGCACCAGCGAGCGCATGTCCTGACCTTGCGACTTTGCGTGCAGCTGGCCCTGGAGCTGCGCCATGGGCAGGCGCTGCTCGATGCTGGTCATGCTGCGGCCCTCGAAGCGGTGCTCCCCGGAAAGCTGCTCGTCGAGCCACACGCGGGCGGTATAGTCGGGCTCGTCGGCCTCCACCGTCTCGAAGTAGCGATCCGCGGCCAGCAAGGCCCAGGCGTTGGCGTGGGTGGTGCCCCAGCGCCCGCCCTTTTTCGGGTCGCGCCCGGCCATGATCCCCGCCATCACCTTGGGCAGCATCGTGTCGGTGGGGGCGGCCTCGAGCAGGGCGACCAGCGCAATCGCGTCGGTCTGGACGCTCGAGTGCATCAGCACCCGCAGCCCCTCGGCCTCGGCCTCGCTCTTGCCCTCGGCGAAGTGCACCGCCTTGGGGCTCTCCACCGCCACGTCGCGCAGCTCGTCGAGGATCGTGTCGCGCGCGGCGGTGCGGCCGTAGCGGTGCGCGGCGCCCATCAGCAGCGCGCGGGCATAGAGCGGCATGTCCTTGCGGTGGGCCCAGACTCGGTCGAACAGGGCCGCGCCGCGTTTTTTCTCGCCCGAGAGCAGCCAAAGCCCCATCGCCCGGCTGGTCCAGTCGTAGTACACGCCCCAGCGGGTGCGGTGGCCGTGCGCCACGAAGTTCTCCACGTAGTTCAAGGCCTTGGCGAGCGCGCGGTCATCCACGGCGAAGCCGGCGCGCTTGCCCTCGAGCAGGGCCAGCGTGACCCAGTTGGTCAAGTAGGGCCAGCTCTCGCCCTTGGTCCAGTAGCCAAAGCCCCCGTCGTAGTTCTGCTTGCCCAGCAGGCGCTCGATCCCCTGCGCGGCCAGGTGGTCGCGGTAGATCTTGTCGCGCAGCCCCGCCACGGGGAACGAGTCGAGGATGTCCGACAGCGCAAAGATCGGCAGGATCCGGCTGGCCGTCTGCTCGGCGCACTCGTAGGGGTAGGTCACCAGGTAGTCGACCGCGTCCTCGAGGCCCGACAGCGCCGTGGATGAAAGCGAAAGCTCCAGGCCGCCGAACGCGGGCAGGGCGTCGGCCGGCGGCTGCACGTCGCGCTGGGTGGCCGTCTCGATCATCCCGTAGTCGGCGAAGGCCTCCGCCGTGGCCGGGTAGTGGACCGGCAGCGACAGCTCGGTCGCATCACGACCCCCGTTGCAGAGCGCGGCGAACTGCAGGCGCATCGTGCCCACCTCCACCGTGGCCATGTCGAAGCGAACCTCGGCGGACTCTCCGGCGGGGATCTCCACCATCTTCTGTGCCTCGCCGGGGAGCTCCACGTTGAGGCCGCGGGTCCCCACCAAGATTGCCTGGTCTTGTCCGGTCTGGTTGTCGACCATCACCGATGCCTCGAAGTGATCGCCATAGTTGGCAAAGCGCGGCAGGCTGGGGCGCAGCATGATGGGCTTGCGCACCCGCACCGTGGTGTCGGCCTTGCCGAAGCGATCCGCCTGCTCGGCGTCGACGGCCACCGCCATGATCCGGAACGTGGTGAGGTTCTCGGGCATGGGGATCTCCACCGTCGCCTTGCCGCTGGCGTCGGTCATCACCTCGGCCTCGTAGAACGCCGTGGTCGCGAACACCTCGCGCAGCGAGACGGGCTGGGCCATGGCCTGCTGGACGTTCAGCGAGGCGGTGGTCGTGCGGGTGGAGACAGGCCCGCGGGCTCGGCGGGGCTTGGCCTTGCGATCGGCTTTCTTCTCGGCTCCGGTGACGGCGGATCGGTAGGCGAAGTCGGGCTTGGGCTTGGGCTCGGGCTCGGCGGGGACCGCCGAGGCCATTGGCATGTCGGCGGCTTCGGCGAACGCTCGGCCGGGGGCCATCGCTCGGCCATAGCCGGAGCCTCCGCCGCCCCTGCCCTTGCCGATCAGGCCCGTGGCGCCCAGGCCGATGTTGCCCTCGACGGTTGGTGCGCCCGATTCCTCGCCGCCCGAGCCACCGGGTGCGGCCGGTGGGGGCACGTCGCGGGCCAGCACCGCGGCCTGCAGCGCATACATCCACACGTCTTGCCCACGGGCGTGGTGAAAGAACGCCAGGGGATCGGGGGTCTGGTGCCCCATCAGGCTGAGCACCCCTTCGTCCACCACCATCACCGCCACCGCGGCCGGTCGGGCCTCGCCGCTCGCCGCGGTGGTCGACAGCTCCAGCGTCATCGTCTCGCCGGGGCTCAGCTCCTTGGCACTGGGGGCCAGGGCGATCTCGATCGTCTTGTCGTCGGTGGACACGGGCAGCCGAGCGCGCCCCGTGGCCGCGGCCGGCATCCCCAGGTCTTGGCCCTTGGGGGCGCCGGGCACCTCCGTGCGGCCCCGGGTGAGCAGGGCGGCGACCGAGACCTCCGGCATCATCGAGTCCTCGATGGGGATCTCCACCACGGTGGCACCCCCGGTCACGTGCACCGGCAACTCCAGCGCCATGCCCTCGCGCTCCACCACCACGAACCCGCGGGCTTCGTCGAAGGGCGAGCGCACGAGCACCTTGGCCGTGTCGCCCGGCGCATATTCGCGGCGATCGGGCACCAGGTCGACCCGGCGCTCGGTGCTGTCCCACACCACCGCGTCCTTGCCGTGCACGTAGAAGCTCAGCTCGCTTCGGGTCTTGCGGCCCTCGGGATCTTCGGCCGATCCGCGCACCAGGTAGTGGCCGGCGGCCGTCACATCGAGCTCGCACGTGGCCGGGAACAGGGCCGCAGTCAGCGAGCAGGTGCCCTCCTCCACCTCGCGGGTCTCGGTCTCGTAGACCCAGCGCCCGTCCTTCTCGACGGCCGTGCGGGTGGTCTCGCGTCGCAGCAGGGTCAGGTCGATCGGCCGATCGACCAGGCGCTCGCCCTCCAGATCGACCAGCACCGCCTCGAGCTTGGCGCGCTCGCCCTCGCGTAGCACGCTCTGCTCGCTGCGCAGACCCACGTAGGCACGGGCGGCGTGCACCACGAAGCTGCCCTGGCCGGCGATCGCCTGGCGGTTGTCGTCGGTGACGGTGGCCTCGAGCGTGAAGGTGGCCGGCGGGGGCGGACCCTCGGCCTTCTTGGAGGCGGGCTTTTTGGCGGGCGGGTCGCCCTCCTTGGGCGGCTCGACCGCGAGCAGCTCGTGCTCCACCTCGAGCACCCCGCGGTCGCTGAGCTCGCCGGGGCCGCTGGCCACGACGGTGTCTCCACTCCCGCTGTGTCGGCCCCAGCCGTGTCGGCCTCCGCCGAACGGCCCCCAGCCGGGCTCGCCGCCGTAGGTCGGCGTGGTGCCGAAGGTGAACCCCTCGTTGATCGTTCCCGGCGGGCTGAAGCCGCTGCGAGCTCGCCGTAGCACGTACTGCACCTGGCCGCCGATCAGCGGTGCGCCATGGAGGTACTCGCCGCGGATCTGTGCCACCAGCGTCTCGCCAAAGACCAGCGGCGTGGACGAGGGGCGCTCGACCGCGACCGTGAACTCCGGCGCGCGATAGGTCTCCACCGGGAACGAGTGGTAGAAGTTCTGGTCGGAGTCGAGCAGGCTGCCCACCGTCATCACGAACTGGAAGTCTCCCGTGCCGTGCTCCTCCTTGGTGGGGATCTCCACGCTGAAGGTGCCCAGGCGCCCGACCTTGGTGGTGCCCTTGGCCACCTCCACCCCGCGCGGGTTGGTCACGCGGTACTCGGCGGTGAAGTCCGAGCGCCACAGCTCCACGCCCCCCTTGGGCCCGCGGGTCTCCTTGCGCAGGATCCCGGCCAGGTGCACCGTGTCGCCCGGCTTGTACGGCTTGCGCTCGGTGTAGAAGAACGCCCGGGGGGCGTCCTTGGGCGCCTTGCGTCCGCCGGGGCGCCAGCGGCCCCGCAGGTCGCTCTGGTCTACGCGCAGCACCGCGCTGTCGCCCTCGTGCTCCACGATGAGCAGGCTTCCCTTGGAGGTGGAGCCCACCGTCATGTGGGCCAGGCCGGCCTCGTCGGTCTTGCCCGTCCACACCTCGGTCGCGCTCCAGCGCTCGCGCAGGCTCACCGCGGCCCCGGGCACCGGCTCGCCGCTCGAAAGCCGGGTCACCATCACCAGCCCCGAGTCGTGATCGAGAGCCGTAGCCACGCCCAGATCGGTGACCTCGACCAGGATGTTGGTGCCGTAGCGCCGGGTCCAGCCGTCCGTCTTGACCGGGTTGCTGCGCACGTTGATCCACACGTGCTCGCCTCCCCCGGTCAGCGCCGGGGCCAGGTCGAGCGCGAGCCGTTCCTCGCGTTTCATCGCGCCCGGGGTGGCGAAGAGCTTGGTGTAGGTCGCGGGGGCGTGGCCTGTCGGCCAGCCGCGCTCGGTCCCCGAGGGGTACAGATCGAGGAACGTGCGCACCTCGGTCGCCGGCATGCCCCGCGCCATCAGCTCGACGTTCTTGACCCCCGCGACCACCAGCTTCACCTCCTTGGTCGCCGCCTTCTCGATCACCACCGGGCTGCCCATGGGTCGGGTCAACGAGACCTTGGGGAAGGGCGGTCCCAGGGTGACCGTGGTCTTGAAGTCGCGGGCCAGGCTCTGCCCGTGAACGTCGGTGAGCCCGGCGTCTACCTTCACCGTGTAGCGGGTCTTGCCCTCGAACTCACCGCGCAGGGCGATCCCCGACCATATGGGCACCACCGCGAGCCCGGCGGGCTCGGGCTCTACGTGCACCTTGCTCATGATGTCGGGGTCGCTCAGCTGGTTGCTCGCTTCCAGCGTGATCCCTTGGTTGGCCCAGCAGGTGCCGTAGCACTTGGCCTTCTTGATGGTCAGCGGTGGATAGGTGTCGAAGCGCAGTGAGATCGGCTTGCTCTTGGTGGGCCCCTCGCCGTAGACGCCGCTCGGGAGCGACAGCGTGTAGCGGGTGTTGGGCCGCAGCGCGCGCTCGGGCACCACCGCGACCCGGCGAGCCGCCTTCCACTCGGGCACCTCGACCGCCGGTGCTTTCTTTGTCGTTGTCGAGCTGGAGGGCGGGGGGGCCAGCCGCACCCCCATGCGGTCGCCTCGTCCTGCCAGGGTCAGCGCGGCCACCAGCGCCGTGCGCTCGATCGGCTGGTTGAACTCCAGCGTGATCGTGGGCTCGAGCTCCACCCCCTCGGTGGAATTGCTCGGTGTGCTCCATGCTAGCGCCAGCGCGGGCGTGGAGAAGGTCCACGAGAAATCCTTGGCCAGGGTCTTGCCCCACGTCGAGCTCACCCCCGCGGGCACGGTCACCGTGTACTCCGTGGACATCGGCATGCGCCCCGCTTCTGGCTCGAACGCCAGGGTGCGGGTGCCCAGCCAGCGGATCTTGCCCGGTACGCTCGGCTCGATCGTCAGGGGGATCGGCTTGGCCAAGAGCGTGGTGACGTCGGCCAGCGGTACGATCGGCTGGTTGAACGAAAGGCGCACCGCGTCGACCAGGCCCTGGGATCCCGTGGGTCCGTGGCGATCGATCGACAGCTCGCCCGTCGTGGGCGGGGGCAGCGGCGCGCCGGGCTCCGGAGCGGTCAGCGGGATCTCGATCGTCTCGTGCGCCGAAGGGGGTTTCATCGCTTCGGGCCGCGGCTCCAGCGTCGTCGCGATGTCGTCCGCCTGGGCCTCGAGCGGGGGAACTCCGGCCCACAGGTCGAGCTCGGCGGGGGCCGAAGGGGTCGCCTCCTGCTCGGTCACCGTTTGTTCGGGCGGGGGCTCTTCTTCCTTTTTAGTGCATGAAACGCTCGTGACGGCGGCCAGCGCCAGGCAGAGGGTCCAACGATTCCAAGGACGCCGCGTAACGCGCATGGTCGGGACTATATCAATGGCGGGCTCGATCACGGGTGACCTCACGGAGCAGGGGACGTCGTGGGCGAAACGGAGTGGGTGCGAGCGTGGTCCAAGGCGGGATCGCATCGGCAAGCCCGATCTGGTCCACGGAGTTCGGCACGTGAAGTCGCAAAGAGGGCCCCATCGGGTGCGCGGTTTGGTAGTGACGTACCACGGCGGATCTCGGGTCTAGACGCGACTCGATCGAGGAAATGAAACCACACGCTCTTGGTTTGCCCCAGCATTGCCGGGCCCGAGCTCATCGGGGGGGCGGGGGGAAAAGAGCGGTCCCCGTGGCCTGGGTCGCTCGCCGTTCGTCCCGAGAATTTCGTCTGCCACCCCAACAGGAGAACGAACCATCATGATGTCCAAGCTTCTGCGGGCCGCCGTGCTCGCCAGCCTCGCTGTCGGATGCAAGCCTGCCAGCTCGGAGGATGACTCCAAGGACAAGAGCGCCCCGGCCGACAAGTCCGACGACAAGTCCGACGACGATTCCAACGACTCGCCGATGGGTTTGCCGCCCATGGCCAAGTTCTTTACCTCGGGCCTCGACAAGCCTGGGCCCTACGAGGAGCCGCGGAAGTCTGAGAACTACGAGGACGGGGCCGAGCATCACGTGGTGATGGAGCTCCGGGGGCAGGTCGGCGAGATCGAGTCCTTCGACCTGATGAGCGGCACCACGCCTGCCAAGCCGCTGCGCGAGATCGCCAACGCGCTGCGGACGGCCGCGGCCGACGAAAAGGTCAAGGGGCTCGTGGTGCGCTACGCCGGTGCTTCGATGAGCATGGCCACCGCCGAGGAGCTCCGCGGTCAGCTCATCGCCTTCAAGGGGGACGGGGCGCGGCCCGTTCACTGTCATGCCGAGGTGGCGGGCAACACCGCGTACTACCTGCTGACCGCCTGTGATCGGCTCGTGCTCGCGCCGGTGGGGGAGCTGGCCATCACCGGCCCGGCCGCCACCCCTGTTCACGTCAAGGGGATGCTCGACAAGCTCGGGCTGCAGGCCGACTTCGTCAACATCGGTGCCTTCAAGGGGGCGGCTGAGCCGATCACCCGCGAGGAGCCCTCGCCCGAGATGATGCAGACGCTCGAGGCGATCGTCGAGCGGACGTACCAGACGCAGATCGAGGGGATGGTGCAGGGGCGGGGCCTCGACGAGGCCGCGGCTCGGGCGGCGATCGACCAGGCCGTGTTCATGGGACCCCAAGCGGTCGATGCCAAGCTCATCGACGGCACGGGCACCTGGGAGGAGTTTCTGGCCGAGGCCACCGGGGAGATCGCCTGGAAGAAGTACCGCAAGAAGAAAGGGGATCCGTTGGCCGATTTCGGGGCGCTGCAGCGCTTCTTGGGGCTGTTGCCGCCTGAGCGGCCCAGCGATCCTCATGTGGCCCTGGTCTACGCGGTGGGCAACATCATCGACGGCAAGGGCAACGGCACCGTCGGGGCGCGCCAGGAGATCGCCTCGCGCACCCTCGTGGCCACCCTGCGGGCGATGGCCCGCGACGAGAACATCAAGGCGGTGGTGCTGCGCGTCTCGTCCGGGGGGGGCAGCGCCCTGGCCTCCGAGCAGATCTGGCACGCGGTCGACGAGGTCAACAAGCACAAGCCCGTCGTGGTCTCGATGGGGTCGGTCGCGGCCTCGGGCGGCTACTACATCTCCACGGGGGCGAACAAGATCTTTGCCGATGCCAACACCCTGACCGGATCGATCGGGGTGATCGGCGGCAAGATCGTCATGGGGGAGGCCCTGGAGTCGATCGGCGTCAAGTCCTACGACGTGCATCGGGGGGCCAAGGCCATGATGGGCTCGAGCATGACCGCCTGGACCGACGAAGAGCGCGAGATGATCCGCGGGATGATGGAGACCATGTACGAGGAGTTCTTGGGGCACGTGGCGGCGGGCCGCGGCATGGAGCGCGATGCCGTCCACGAGATCGCCCAGGGGCGCGTGTGGACCGGCGCCGACGCCAAGGATAGAGGGCTGGTCGACGAGATCGGAGGGCTCGATGCGGCGCTCGCCGAAGCACGCTCGCTCGGCGGGGTGGGCGATGACGTTGCGCTCGAGGTCTATCCCGGGGAGCCGACGATCCGCGATCTCATCACCAGCTTTGGGCAGGTGCAGACCGCGGGCATGGGCCTGGGGATCCAGGCCGCGGTGCAGCAGCTCGCGGCGGTCGCCGGGCCCGAGACGACCCAGGCGGCGACGAGGTTGCTGCGGTTGGTGCACGACCTTCGCGATACTCGGGTGTGGGCGGTGAACTGGGTGCAACCGCTGCGCTGAGCGGGTAGCTCTGGGGGCTCTGGGGGCTCCCAGGGGGAGGGCAGGCGCGCGCCGGCCCGGTGGATAGCGGGGGGGTTTTGTTTGGGGGGGTGGGGTGGGGGGGGGGGGGGTGGGGGGGTGGCGG
>JBCCWC010000221.1:0-25723 GCA_039194325.1 Myxococcota bacterium | reverse complement strand
GGGGGCCCCCCTACTTCGCCCTGCCCGGGCCACACGCGGCGGGGCGCCGCCCCCCCCCCGGGCCCCGGCCGCCCCCGCCACCACCACCACGAATGAAGTCGGACTGCGCACCGACGCAGACCTCATCAAGAGTCTACGGCCGGATCGGGCAGACGCTCGTGATGGTCCGCGGGCCACTCGAACTTTCGCGTCCCGACCGGGATTGGTTCGCTTTGGTGAAGCCTGTCAATCAAGGGCTCGGGTGGTCGCCCCATGGTTCGCAGCGCGCGCGCGCGACAAGACATTCGAAGCGACCGCTCGCGCAAGGGGCGAGTGGTCGAGCCTCCCTGTGAAGCGGGTCGCACACCCCATCGCGACGGGTGTCGAGGCCGAGATCCCGACTACGGTCACAACGTCGCCGAAGCCACGCGTCGGGGCGCTTGGCCGGGATCAGGTGCCCTTGGGCTCGAAGGCGCAGCGGAAGCCGATCCCGTGG
Source organism: Myxococcota bacterium (assembly GCA_039194325.1). Classification (GTDB taxonomy): domain Bacteria; phylum Myxococcota_A; class Polyangia; order Nannocystales; family Nannocystaceae; genus Paraliomyxa. The sequence continues at coordinate 25,248 of JBCCWC010000221.1, read as the reverse complement.
GTGTGGGCGGACTCGTCCATCGAGTAGCGGAACGCTGGATCGGCGAACTCGGCCCGGAAGCTATTGAAGGCCCCGCCCCGGATCACCCGGGAATCCCCCTCGTCGGGCCCCTTGGGGTTCTTCTGGAAATCGCCGGTGTATTGGTAGAAGCGATCGGCGGTCCATTCGTAGACGTTGCCGACCATGTCTTCGAGCCCGCCCTGGGTGCGACCCTTGGGGTAGCTACCCACGGGGCTGGTGCCGGCGTAGCCGTCGTCGGCGTCGAACATCATGTCGTAGTCGGGCAGATCGTTGTCGTCTCGCCACTTCTTGCAGCGTTGGTCGCAGGCGTTGGCGCGCTCGGGATCGGGGGGCTCGTCGCCCCAGGGGTAGACGCGGCCGTCGGAGCCACGCGCGGCAAACTCCCACTCGGCCTCGGTGGGCAGGCGGCCTCCTTTATGGGTGCAGTAGGCGGCGGCCTGGGCCCAGGTGATGCAATTGATGGGATGGTTGAGCCGATCGGGCTGCCCGTCGTTGCACATCGGGGTATGCACCAGGCGATCGTGCTTCCAGGTGGCCTCGTCGAGCTTGCCCTGAGGCCACCAGGTCTCACGGAAGGCGGGCTTGCAGTCGCCGGCGCCCACGCAGGTCTTGTACTTGGCCACCGTGATCTCGTGGATGTCGAGGCAGACCGCATCCACCTCGACCTGATGAGCGGGGCGCGCTCGGCCGAGGATCGGGGCTTCGGAGTCCGAGCCCATGAAGAACTTGCCTCCAGGGATCAACCGAGCGCCCTTGGGGCAGGGAGATCCGGGCGTGGCGGCCTTGGCTTCGGCGGCCTTGGTCTCGGCGGCCTTGGGCTTGGTGGCCTCGGCGGACTTGGCCTCGGCGGTCTTGGCCTCGGCGGACTTGGCCTCGGCGGACTTGGCCTCGGCGGTCTTGGAGTCGGGCTTGTCCTCGCCCCCCTTGTCGCAGGCGAGGTTCGGGCTCAGGGCGGCCAATAGAGCGCCATAAGCGCAGGTCCGGAGTGAGCGGGCGATGGGGGCGTGCACGGACGAAAGCCTCGCATGGGGCGGGGCCGCGGCTCCAGGGGCCGCGCGAAAATGTGGGGTTCGGGACGAACGGTCAGGGGGCGGCGAGTTCGTGGCGGTCGATCGCACGACCATCGACGGTCTCAAAACGCAGCGCTAGGCGAGTGGCGGTGGCCTCGATCAGCATGGCGCCGTGGGCCTCGTTGAACCGCACGACGCTGCCGGGTACGGGCGGGCCGATGTCGTAGCGCTCGGGCTTACCGCCCAGTCCGTTGACCACGTAGGTGATCCCGTCCCACTCGATCCGTTCGTAGTGGTGATCGTGCCCCGAGAGGACCAGATCGGCGCCCCACTGCGCGAACGGCCAGCGCATAGACTGGGTGGATCCGTGGTCCCCGGACGAATGCGGGGGGTGGTGCATGTAGACGACCTGCCACGGGCTGGTGGATGCGCTCATGCGCGCCTTGAGCCACCGGGCCTGCTCGGACTGGGCGTGGTTGCCGTCGGGCTCGCGGCGGTCGCTGTCGAGCGCGAACAGGTGCACCGGGCCCCACGTGAGCTCGTAGTAGCGCTCGTTGCCGGGCAGGCTGAAGTAGTCGAGGTAGGGCCACGGCCCCGGGGTATTCCAGTCGTGGTTGCCCAGGGTGGGAAAGAAGCGGTTGTCGGTGGCGCCCTCGCCGTAGCGACCCCGGTACGGGTGGATGAACGCGTGATAGTACTGCCCGATGTTCTCGTCGATCGTGGAGGCCCGGCCGTCGGGGTAGTTGTTGTCGCCCAAGGTGAGGACCAGATCGGGGGACCAGGCGGTGACCAATCGGGCCACCGCCTCCTCTTCGGGGGAGGCCAGGCCGTAGTCGCCGATCACCGCCATGCGCACCGAGTCGCCGGTGCGGTGGACGGTCAGCTCGGTGGTGGGCCCCGGGGTGGTGCCACACCCGGCCAAGGCCAGCCCGAGGGCGAGCCGGCCATGGTGGGAGCTTCGCGGCGTGCGCGGGGGATCCGACGAGCGGTGGTGCATCGCGTCCCCGAGCATGATCGATCGCAGTCGGCTTGCCCAGCGTTGACCACGGGCGGCGAGCCGGCGGGGGGATCGATGGCGCCGGGGCTCAGATCCCGCCCGACAGCTCCTGATCGATGATCTCTTTGAACCGGTCGTAGGACTGGGCCCCGGCCAACAGGCGCCCGTTGATGAAGAAGGTGGGGGTGCCCTTGGCGTCGTTGTCGGTGCACACCGTTTGCTGCGCGGTCACCCGGGCTTTGATGGAGGGCGCGTGTAGATCGGCCTCGAACCGCCCGGTGTCCAGGCCCAGCTCCCGGGCGTAGTCGACGAAGTCGCGGTCACTGCGCTTGTCGCGATCGTCGATGAGCTTGTCGTGCATGTCCCAAAACTTGCCCTGCTCGTGGGCGGCGGCGGCGGCCCGCGCGGCGGGCTCGGCCCCTTTGTGAAACGACAGGGGGTTGTGCAGCCATAGGAGGGCGACCTTGCCGGAGTAATCGGCGAGGACCTTGGCGAGGGTGGCGGTGGCTCGCTGGCAGAAGGGACAGTCCAGATCGCCACACTCGATGATCTCCACCCGGGCAAAGCCGGCGGTGCCGCGACGGGGCAGGCCGGTGGTGTCGATCGTGTAGCGCTTCTCGCCCACCGGGGGGGCCACCGGGGTGGTGGGGGCGGTGACGACCTCGGGCGCAAAGTGCTCGATCATGTCGGTATAGAGCCGCTTGCGGGTGTTGCCGCGGCGCTCCACGTAGAGCTCGGCGCGGGCTTTTTCCTCGGTGACGACCTCCTCGAAGGCGTGCAGGGGCTGGGCCCCGCCGAGGTAGCGGCCATTGACGAAGAAGCTGGGGGTCCCGGTGGCGCCGAACTTCTTGGCGGTGGCGATGTCGGCCTGCACGCGGGCGGCGGTGGCGGAGTCGTGGTAGTCGCGATCGAAGCGCGCGAGATCGAGGCCCAGCTCGCCGGCCCAGATCCGGAAGTTGGCCTCGGACAGGGCGTGCTGGTTGTCGTAGAGCTTGTCGTGCATCGGCCAGAACTTGCCCTGCGTGCCGGCCGCGATGGCGGCCCGGGCCGCGATGTCGGCCTCGTCGTGCATCGCGAGGGGGTTGTGGCGGAACACCAGCCGGATCTCGCGGTCCTTGGCCAGCAGCCGATCGAGAGTGTCGAGCACCCGCTGGGAGTAGGGGCACTGGAAATCGCCGAACATCACCACGGTGACCAGTGCGCCCTGTGGGCCGCGGATCGCGGGATCCTCGCCCAGGGGGACTGCATAGTTGACGGCGTTGTCGGGCCGCCCGGTGGCGGTGCCCGAGGGTCGGGTGTGGGGCCAGATGTCCTCCACGTAGGGGGGCTTGGTGGGCTCGGGCTGCTCGAGCACGTCGGCCGGGGTCATCCCGCCGTCGCCCTCGCCTGCGTTGGGGGCCGCGGTGTCTTCGCAGCGGGTGAGGGCATCGAGACTCTGGGCGCCGAGCATGCAGTCGATCTCGGCGTCGGTGGTCTCGTCTTTGCGGCACTCGTCCATCAGCTCGAAGCGTCGCTCGATCAGCTCATCCTCGATGTCGGCGCCTTCGAGCTCGGCCTTCATCAGCGCGACGATGTGGTCGATGAGCGACTCGCAGCGCTCGCGGCGGCGCTTGCGGGCGAGTTTTTTGGCCAACTCGGCCCCGGCGACCTTGGTCAGCCCCCGGGCCAGGGTGGGCAGGCCGTGCTCGGCGGAGGTGTGGAGGGTCCAGCGGACCGCGAAGGTGCGCGAGTCGAGCTCGCCTCGCAGGGTCAGGGCCTCGAGGGGGGAGAGCACCGGAGCCCACTGGTCCATCTGGTCCTGGTCGTCTGGGTCGAGGCCTTGGCGGATCTTGCCGACGAGCTCGTGCAGATCGACGAAGCCGGCGAGCAGGCCCCCCCGCTCGAGCGCCCGCTCGATGGCGGGGATCCGGGCGCTCTTGATGAAGGATTCGCCGTCGCCCTTGATGAGCGGGGCCAGGTCGACGTCGCCCACCGCGCCAATGAGCATGCCGCGGTGGATGAAGTAGGACAGGCGCGGCTTTTGGTCGACCACGTAGACGGTGGTGCCCTCGATCTGCTCGAGCTCTAGATCGAGGTCTTGCTGCATGGTGCCGAAGAAGCGCTCGGCCGTGCTCTTGGCCGCCGCTTCGTCGCGTAGGCCGGCAAACAAGAGCATATCGGGCCCTCGGGGCGCTTGGGCTTCGCTGGCCTCTGGCTCTGGTTCTGGCTTTGGCTTTGGCGTTCGGGGCGAGTCGGGCAGTCGGCGCAGTACGTAGCCGAACTGGCCGTCGAGGTTGGCGAGGATGTCGCGGCGAAGATCGAGGCTGGTCTGCTCGCGGAACTCCTCCTCGAGGGCCTTGCTCGCCAAGCCCAGGCCCATCGGCAGGCTGGCGGCCGACAGTGAAGACTCGAGCTGGTCGGGCGAGAATACGCCGTCGAGCTCGGCGAGCACCGGGCCGGGGATCTGCTCGAGCAGCGCGCCCTTGCGCGTGGTGCCCTCGAACATGGTCACCGCCTTGACGTCCTCGCGCATGATCGTCTGCATCGACAGGTGCACGCGCGGGCCGTCGTCGGACAGCAGCATGGCCACGCCGTCGATGTCGGCCAGGCCCATGCGGATCGCCATGACCTCCATGCCCTTGCCAGGCACGGCGGCCCGGCCCGAGCCGCCGTCGATATAGAGGCCCACCAGCAAGTTGCCGGGATCGGCGACGATCTCGCCGAAGCCGGGCCGGTCGGCGAGGGTCTGGCCCCGGCTGGTCTCGGCGATCGCCTTGGCGTGGCGGGACACCGCGTCGGCGTCGCCGCCGACCACGAAGATCGCTCGGTCCTTGGGTCGCAGGGCCGCCACCACCAGCGGCTCATCGAGCCACAGGCCCTCCGTCTCGCCGAACGAGCGCTCGATCCAGCGCAGATCCTCGTCGGCTTGGAGGATCGTGGCCGCGGTGCTCGACAGGGCGGTGCGCAGGGCGTCGCCGTCGCTCACCCCGACCGAGACGGCCACCATGCCCGAACCATCCAGGAGGCTGACGCCCAACGGAGCATCGACGTCGATCCCCCAGCCGGTGAAGGTCTCGGGATCGAAGGGGTCGAAGCCGAGATCCTTGGCGGCCTCCTCGCGGATCTCGGTGGGGACCTCGTCGCCGAGCAGATCGAGCCCCGCGCGCGGTGATGACAGCGCCAGCACGCCCACGGTGTCTTGGGGCATCTCGCGGGCGAGCTTTTGCAGGAATGCGTGGTTGCGCCCCGACAGCAGGGACACGATCCCGAAGACCAAGCCTCCCAGCGCGCCGACGACCAGGGTACCGACGAGCAGGCGCTTGAGCAGACGGCCACGACGGGCGGACGACTCGGCGGGGCGACGCTTGGCCTTGCGAGGCTGGGCATCGCCGAGCTTGATGACCGCGTTGGCGACCGGGGCGATCGGTGCGGAGGGGGCCGGGCTCACGGGCGCGGGGGCCCCGGCGGTAGGGGGCGCCACGACCGGAGGCATGGCGACCGGACCGGGCAGCGGCGGGTGGCCGGGCACGGCGACGGGGGCCGAAGGGGCGCCGGCGAGGGGACCGGGCACGGCGACGGGGGCCGAAGGGGCGCCGGCGAGGGGACCGGGCACGGCGGTGGGGGTTGGCACGCCGACCAGGGTCTTGGCGGGTCCTTCGGTGCCGGGCGAGATTCCGGGCGAGATTCCGGGCGGGGTTCCGGGCTGGGTCCCGGCCGCGGAGGGCGGATCGAGCACCCCGCGCGAGAGGGTCTGAGCGGCGCGACCCGAGGGCTGGGTGGCGGAGGACGCGTGGCCCTCGTCGCGGCCCGAGGCGGTTCCGCCCGCGACCGGGGCGCTGGCGTCGGCGATGTCGACCAGGGTGATGTCGGTCATTCCGCAGCGAAAGCTCTGGCCGCGGTACAGGGCGAATTGGGGGAGGCGCTGACCCTCGCGCCACGTGCCGTTGCGGCTGCCGAGGTCGCGCACGATCACCGCGCCCTTGGTGAACTCGAGCTCGGCGTGCAGGGCCGAAGCCTCGGGATCAGGTAAGAGGATGTCGCCCGACTCACGCCCGAACATGGTGCGACCGGGACCCAGGGTCACGGTCTCGGGAGCGCGATCGGGGAAGCGGAGCTGGAGGGTGATCTTGGGTGACAGCGCGCTCGCTCCGGTGGCGTGGACTACGGCAAAGAGGTGGGCAGTATTCCAGCGGCCCTGGCCCCGCGCAAGCGCGCACGGGCCCGCCGCCGGGGTCGCGAGGACGCGCGTGCCAACGCGCCGCGGTTCGGTTTCGGTTTGTCGCTGCTAAGATCGGGGGGTGCCCGCGGAACGCACGGTTCCATACGGCGCGACGGGTATGCCGATCCGCACCCTTCGCGCGGAGGTGATCGAAGGTCCCGACGCCGGTGCGCAGCCCATGGCGCCCAGCGATCGTCTCGCGGTGGGGACGGCGGAGGGCAACGATCTGATGCTCCGCGATCCCACCGTCTCGCGCTATCACGTGGAGCTGTCTCCTGCCCCCGAGGGGATCGCGGTGGTCGACTGCGGCTCGACCAACGGGGTGTTCGTGGGCGGGGTTCGGGTGGCGCAGGGCATGGTGGCCCCGGGGACGCACCTTCGGCTGGGGGCGACGGTGCTGCACGTCACGCAGGGCGATGCGGTCACCGTGGAGGTGCTGCCCGACGAGGCCTTGGCTGGCTTGCGCGGGCGGAGCCCCGCGATGCGTCGACTGATGGCCCAGGTCCGCCGGGTCGCCGGGTCGCCGGCGTCGGTGCTGGTGCAGGGGGAGTCGGGCACCGGCAAGGAGCTCATCGCCCAGGCGCTGCACGAGCTGAGCCCACGGGCCCGCGCGCCCTTCGTCACGGTGGACTGCGCCGCGATGATGCCCACCCTCATCGCCAGCGAGCTGTTCGGCCACGAGCGGGGGGCGTTCACCGGCGCCGATCGCCGCCACATCGGGGCGTTCGAGCGAGCCCATGGCGGTACGCTGTTCCTCGACGAGGTGGGGGAGCTGCCGCCCGCGTTGCAGGCCAACCTGCTCGGGGTGCTCGAGCGTCGTCGCTTTCGTCGCCTGGGCGGGCGTGAGGAGATCCAGGTATCGGTCCGCGTGGTCTCGGCCACCAATCGCGACCTGCGCTCGGAGGTCAATGCGGGCAGCTTTCGCCTCGATCTGTTCTATCGGCTGGCGGTGGTCCGGCTGGCGGTGTCGCCGCTGTCGGAGCGGCGGGAGGACGTGCCGCTGCTGGTCGAGCACTTCTTGCGGCAGTGTGGGCACGCAGGCCCGGTGCAGGCGCTGATCTCGGGGCCTGCGATGGAGGCGCTGATGCAGCATCGTTGGCCGGGCAACGTCCGCGAGCTGCGAAACCTGGTGGAGGCCACGGTGGCGATGGGCGAGACGCCGCCGCTGCACGAGTCGGCCGAGCGGGCCGAGCGGGCCGAGCTTGCCGGGGCGGGCTCGGCCGACCCCTTTGCCGAGGTGCTCGGCTCCACCTACAAAGATGCACGACGTGAGATCCTCTCGCGCTTCGAGGCCCGTTACCTGCCCCACCTGCTCGAGCGCTCGGAGGGCAACGTGTCCAAGGCGGCCCGGATGGCCGCGATGGATCGCTCCTACCTCATCGATCTACTGCGGCGCCACGGCCTGCGCTGACGCGATCCCGGTGGCACGAGGCACTAGCGGCACAGGGGGTCGAGGTCGGGCGTGCCCGAGGCCCCGGAGCAGGCGGGCTCGATCGCGAAGATCGGGTTGCTCGCGCATTGGTGGACCTCGGCCATGCACCGGATGTTGAAGGCGTCGAGCTCGAGGGGCAGCTCGCCCTCCACTCCGTCGAGCACCACCGGACAGCTGTAGACGCAGCCGACCAGCGCCTCGCACGAGGGCTCCTCGCCGGCTGCCTCCACGGTAGCGACGTCTTGGGCCAGGAAGGTGGCGCGTACGATCACCGGCTCGCTCACCAGTGGGTTGGGCAACACCTGCCCTGACAGCTCGGACTTCATGGCCTCGAAGACCTCCAAGAGGCTTCGATCCGGGGGTAGCGAGAGCTCGAAGATCGCGCGTCGGTCGAGGTCGGGGCGGCAATCGTGGGTGGCCTCGGCACACCAGGCCTGCAACGAGTTGGCGCGGCAGCGGGGGAGGCCACCCAGCGGGATCATGTCCACGACCATGGTGAGCACCGGAGGATCGGGGTCGTAGATCCGGCAGGCCATCAGTCGGCCGTCTTGGTCCACGCAGTCGAGCCCGCGGGGGGCGACTTGGTCGGGGATCGCGACGCTACCGAGCACCAGCTCGACGTGGCGTACGTCTTGCTCGCATGCGGTGGCGAGCGCCAGAGGCAGCACCAAGGCCAGAGGGATGATGCGTGCGATCATCGAAAGCGCACCTCGGTGCGGGGAGGATCGCGATCGAGCACGATGCCGGTGATGGTCGCGGCCCCGGCCGCGCTCAGGCCCAGGCCCAGCCAAAACCCCCAGCGGCGCACCAAGGGCTTGGGCGGGGCGACGACCTGTCCCTTGGTCAGTAGATCCTCGAGCAGGGCGGGAGCCGTCTTGGGGGCCTGCGACGGCGAGGTGTCTCGCTCGGAGCGGGCGGCGATCCGGTCGTCGACCGACAGCACGCCGCGCAGGCGGAGGGCCGGGTCGCCCTCGGCGGTGACCAGCACCAAGCGCTGGGCCCGGACGGCGCGCGACAGCAGGCGGACCGAGTCGGCCGAGTCGATCGCGGGGGAGTCGGCGTAGCGGGTGGCCCACTGACGGGCGATCTCGACGGGGGCGGCCGAGGGCAGGGTCAGCGAGCGTCGGGTGCCGGCCTGCGGGAGCTTGATCGGCTGGATCATCGGTCGAGCACCGGCGGCGTGCAGGCGCACCACGTGATCCCCCGGCGGGAGATCGAGGTCGCAGGGGGTGGTGCAGGCGGCGGGTCGGCCATCGATCGCGACGATGGCCCGGGAGGGATCGCTGTCCAGGTGCAGCGTGGCGCGGGCGGCCTCGCCAACGGCGGTCACGGCCGCGCCCAGGTAGGCCTCGACCTCGGGGGTTACTGCCTCTACGTCGCGGGGGATCTCCAGGTCGTAGACGGCAAAGCGCTGGGCGACCCGCTCAGCCCGCTCGGGCTCGCCGGCACCTACGTGGCAGGCCAGGCGCCACAGCAGCAGCCGACCCGCGGTGGTGCGCCGGTTGTCGCCGAGCAGGGCGGTCTCGAGGCTCTCGCCGCGAAGGGCCTGCTGGCAGCCGGGAAAGTCCGCCTCAATGTAGAGCCGGCGCGCGGTGGCGAGCCGATCCTCGAACCCCAGCCGGGGCCGTCGGACGGGGGGCAGCGGAGGAAGCTCGGCGAAGCGTAGCTCCACTGGCACGTCGGCGGTTGCCAGGCTCTGCTGCAGCGCGGGGGCCAGCTCGGCCGGGGCCCGAACGACGATGGTGACCGGGGGCCCGGTGGGCGGCGAGGGGCGCCGACCGGCGCAGCCCAGGCTCGGCACGGTGATCAGCCAGGTGATCAGCCAGGCGTATGGCCAGGTGTATGGCCAGTCATAGGGCCAGGCGAGCTTCACGAGCGTGTCGAGCCGAGCCTCGCGCCGATGGGGCCGGGGATCGAGCCGAAGAGGACGCCGCACCCGGCGAGCCTAGCAGTCCGGGCTCCATGACGGCGATGTCGTGATCCCCCGTGCTATAGACCTCGCGGTGGATCTGGGGCGCTACCGTGTGGTGCGTCCCCTCGGCAAGGGGGGCATGGCCGAGGTGCTCGAGGCCGTGGCGGTGGGCGCGGAGGGGTTCGAGCGGCGAGTGGCGATCAAGCGCCTGCTGCCCGGGCACGAGCAGGAGCCGGGCTTTACGGGCATGTTCCTCGACGAGGCACGGATCGCCAGTCGGCTGCATCACGCCAATATCGTGTCGGTGCTCGACTATGGGGTGGTCGACGGGCAGCCCTTCCAGGTGCTGGAGCTGGTCGATGGCCTGGACGCGGGGCGGCTTTGGGCCCGCGGGGTCGAGCGCGGCCAGCCGCTGCCGCTGCCGCTGGCCCTACATTTGGGCACCACGATCGCGCATGCGCTCCACCACGCCCATCGGGCCTGCGATGCACAGGGCCAGCCGCTGGGTATCGTGCATCGCGACGTGAGCCCGGGGAACATCCTCGTGTCCTGGGATGGCGACGTGCTGCTCGCCGATTTCGGGATCGCCTTCGCCAAGCATCGATCCGAGCGCACCCGCACCGGGGTGGCCAAGGGGACGGTGGGCTACTGGGCGCCCGAGCAGGCCACGGGAGGGACGATCGACGCGCGCACCGACGTGTTTGCCCTGGCGGCGACCGTGCACCGGCTGATCGCGGGCCGCAGCCCGCTGGCTGGCGAGAACGCACTGGCCGATCTGCTGGTGGGGCGGCCGCTGCCGCTCGACCCCACGCTGCCCGCCGATGTGGCGCACGTGCTGGGCCGGGCGCTACGGCGCGATCGAGCCGAGCGCTACGCCGACGCGGCCGATCTGGCGGCGGCCCTGGGCGCCAGCATGTCGCAGCGTCTGCAAGAAGATCCGCGCAGCGCCCTGCGACGCTGGCTCGAGACTCTGCGCGACGAGCCGGCGGTTCCGGCGGCTTCGGGCCGCCTCGACGCGCTGCTGGGCCTGGGCTTGGGTCGGGATCTGGAGTGGGTCGTGGTCGGTGAGGACGACGGCGTGCGGACCTTTGCGGCCCACGGGGTGGGGGGTACCGCGGTGGCGGGGCCACCGAGGGCGGCCACGACGACCGTCAGTCCCGAGCACGCGCCCGGGGCTCCCCCGGGGCGCACGCTCGTCGTGGATCCCTTCGGCCCCTCAGCGACCGTGGAGCGGTCATCGGTCGTGGAGCGGTCGTCGCGGCGCGGGATCTGGTGGGTCGGGTCGATCGCCGTGCTCCTGCTGGGAGTGGGGCTGGGCACGTGGTTGTGGTGGTCACGGTCGCGGGAGGGCTCGGAGGATCGAGCGGAGACGATCGCTTGGGAACCATCGCGGAGCTCGTCGCCGGGGGCCCTGGCCGTGGATCCCCCAAGACTCCCGCCTGCGGTCGAGCCCGGGACTCGGGTCGTCGATCCACCGCGTGTGACCCTTGATCCGGTGGCTGACCCGGTGGCTGATCCGGTGGCTGATCCGGTGGCTGACCCGGTGGCTGATCCGGCGACCGAGCCGGCGGCCGGGTCCTCCCCGTCGGCCGATCCTTCGGACTCGGGCGTCGAACCGTCCCAGGCACCGCCTTCCGAGTCGTCCCGGGGCTCTGGTCGCTCGACGAGCAAGCCGGCGGTGGGGCGTCGTTCACCCCGAGGCGCTCGTCCCCGAGCCCCCGATGCCGCGGGCACCGGCTTCTTGCTGATCGGGGGCGCAGGGGCGCTGCGGGCGGAGATCGTGATCGATGGCCGTCGCCGCGGTCACGCGCCCCGCAAGATCGAGCTGTCGGCGGGGCGGCACCGGGTGGTATTGCGCGACGGCAGCGGGGCGGTGGTAGCCTCGCGCGAGGTGGATCTGAGCCCGATCCACACCCGTAGCTCGCCGCTGCGCTGGGTCTTGCCGGGCTGACGCGGCTCCGGGTCCCCCACCGGGCAATAGAGACAAGGTCTCCCCGGTTGTACCCGCCCACCTGCCCGGACGCTCGGCAGGACAAGAGGAAAACCATCCATGCTGGAAGTCCAAGGGTTGAGCAAGTCGTTTCCGCTGGCCAAGTCGAGCCGCAAGTCACGCAAGGACCGGCCTCCTGGATCGGCCGATCCTCGCGAGGACGGGCGGCGATTCCACGCGATCTCCGACATCAGCTTCACCGCCCCGGCCGGGGCGATCGTGGGGTTGCTCGGCCCTAACGGCGCGGGCAAGACCACGCTGCTTCGCGTGCTGTCGACGGCGCTGGCCCCCACCGCGGGGACGGCCTCATTCGACGGGATCGACATCGTGCGTGATCCGCTGGCGGTGCGCCGCACGCTGGGGTTCTTGTCGGGCAACACGGGCCTTTACGGGCGGCTCACGCCCCGCGAGATGATCGGCTACTTCGGGGGACTGCACGGCCTGACCGCCACGGAGCTCGGCCGACGGATCGACGAACTTACGGATCTGCTCGGCATGCGGGACTTCATCGATCGGCGCAACGACACGCTGTCGGCGGGCATGAAGCAAAAGGTCTCCATCGCACGCACCTTGGTGCATGACCCGACGATCGTGGTCTTCGACGAGCCCACCACCGGTCTGGACGTGGCGGCGGCCGAGACGATCCTGCGCTTGGTCGAGCGCTGCCGCGACCAGGGCAAGACCGTGCTGCTGTCGACCCATCACATGCACGAGGTCGACCGGGTCTGCGATCACGTGGTGATCGTGCATCAGGGTCGGCTGTGCTTCTCGGGGTCGGTGGCCCAGATGCGCGAGGTGGGCGGCTTTGGGGCGCTCGACCGGGCGTTGCTGTCCATTGTGGGGGCCATCGAAGGGGAGGGCGAGGGGGAGGGCGACGATGCGTAGTGGCGTATGGACCGTGTATCGCAAGGAATTGCTGGAGGTCTCGCGCGATCGACGGACCCTGGTGTTCATGATCGTCATGCCGCTGCTGCTCATTCCTCTGCTGATCCAGCTAACGACCGACTTCGTGGCCGACGCCGAACAGGAGGCGGCGTCGGCCACCCTCGACTATGCGATCTTCGGAGGAGAGCACCTTCCGGAGCTGTCGGTGACCTTCGGGGCGCTGGGGGGCTTCTCCGAGGCTTCTTTGGACGATCCGGCCCAGATCGCGGAGGCGGTTGCCCGTGACGACATCGATCTGGCGCTGGTGGTACAGCCGCCCCCGGCCGATGGAGGCCAGGTGATGGTCGAGCTGCACTACAACAATGCGCCGCTGACCTCCAAGGTCAAGCCCCGCACCCAGATCGTGATCGATGGTCTAGGCGCCGACCTGCGTCGCAAGAAGCTCGAGGCCATGGGGATCACCGAGCTGCACGCGCAGCAGGGACTGACGGAGCCGGTGGTCATGGTGGCCCGCGGGACCGCGCCCATGCGCGAGGTGCTCGGAGAGCGTCTCGGCGGCATGTTGCCCTATCTGTTCATCATCTTTTGCTTCATGGGGGCCATGTATCCCGCCATCGATCTCGCGGCGGGGGAGAAGGAGCGGGGGACCCTGGAGACCCTGCTGCTGGTACCGATCCCCCGTCGTCAGGTGATCCTGGGCAAGTTCGGGGTGGTGTTCACCGCGGGGGTGGTCTCGGCGGTGCTGAGCCTGGTGGGCCTGGGCGGATGGCTGGCATTCAAAGGATCGGCGATGGGCGGAGACATCGGGGCGGTGATGGCTGCGATCGATCCTGTCGATCTGATCCTGATTGCCGCCATGCTGATCCCCACCGCGGCGATCTTCGCGTCGTTGCTGCTCGGGATCAGCATCTACGCCAAGAGCTTCAAGGAGGCGCAGTCGTACATGGCACCGCTCAACATGCTGGTGATCATGCCCGCCTTCTTGTCGATGTTGCCGGGCGTGAAGCTCGACTGGAAGACCGCGTCGATCCCCATCACCAACATCTCGTTGGCGATCAAGGAGCTCATCAAGGGGACCATGGACTATTCGATGTTGGTGGCGATCCTCGGCAGTAGTACGGTGCTGGCGGCGATCTTGCTCTGGCTGTCCTCTTGGTGGTTCGGGCGCGAGAGCGTGCTGTTTCGCCAGTGAGCGGCGACGGCGGGAGATCGACAGCAGAGCGGCGGGGCGGGGATCGGTCGGGGATCGGGCGGAGATCGGTCGGAGATCGGTCGTGGAATCACCAACGACCTTGGGGCGTTGGGGTATGCTGAGCTCGCACCCAAATGCGCAAATTGCTCTTCACTTCGTGTGTGGTCGCGTGGGGTTTGACCCTCACCATCGGAGGATGTGGACCTGCGGAGGATCTGTGGGTTCGGGCTCGTGGGTGGTGGTCGGACGATGCCGAGCCCGACGCGCGACCGGCCGGGGGGGGCCCTTTGGCGGTTGGGGCTGACCCGGCGGGGGCTCTGGGGGGGCGCGACGCCGACGCGACCGGCGGTTTCGACCACCTTAGCGATGGGTCTCGCGATGGGCCTCGCGATGGGGCGGGGGCGACCACCGGGGGGGCCTCGTACGGCTCGTCAGGCGCATCCAGAGCGGCTCTGTCGATTGGCGGGGGAGGGACGACTCTCGGGGATGGATCGGCCAGTACGGGGCTCTTGGGCGGCAGCGCGACCATTCCCATGAGCTTCGCGCGGCCGCCCTCGGGGAGCTCGAGTGGAGCCTTCGGTTCCACGGGCGGGACGGTTGGAGATGATCCTACCGTGAGCGAGAGCACGGGACGAATGGGGGCCACCGGGGGCACCGGGGGCACCGAGAGCACGAGCGGTCGCGAGATCTCCGGTGGGAGCACCGGCCCGGTCGTGGCGTCGGCCGGGAGCCTCGCCTGTCTTGCGGGGACGTGGGTCATCGACGACTTGTCCACGTACTTTCGGCGGATCATCAGGAAGCAGGCCCACGGTCGATCTGTGCGGTACATCGGGTCGACCGGTCGCTATACGCTGCGATTCGATGGATCGAAGATCCACGGCGAGGCCCGACACCTGCGCTTGCGCTATGCGGCCCGGTTGGCGGACCGGGACGTTCGGTATACGGTGGACATCCATGGCTCCTTCGAGTCCACGGTGCGTATGGACGGCCGCGATACTCTACAAGTGATGCCGACTACCAGAAGTACTATGCGTGTGCGCGAAATCGCGCGTTTTGAAGGGGGCAAGATCCAAAACCGTCGGCCCAAGTTGCCCGTGGAAGGGCGCTACGAGCTCGACTGTGGGGCCGCAGCGCTGGAATTGCGGCCTATCGAGGGGGGCAAGACCCGAGAGGCCATTCGCTTCATCCGACCCTGATCATCGGAAATGCCGCGGTTGGGATCACGCAGTCCCGTCGTTGGGGACTGCGGCGACGTTGATCGAGTGAAGGCCACACTCCTTCTTATCGGCTTGCTCCCACCACCAGCGCCCTTCTCGTTCGTGCTGTCCGGGTAGCACGGCCCGGGTGCAGGGCTCACACCCGATGCTCACGAAGCCTTGTGCGTGCAGGGGGTTGTAGGGGACGTCGAATGCTCGGATTGCATCCCACACCTCTAGGCTGGTACGCATGGCCAAGGGATTCCACTTGATGACCGGCCGTCCATCGACACCTACATGAGCTTCGTCGATCTCCACCACGGGCACTGCGTTTCGGGTGCCTACGCTCTGATCGCGTCGTTGTCCGGTCATCCACCCGGTCAGCGTGGCGAGCTGACGACGAAGTGGTTCGACCTTCCGGATTGCACAGCACTCCGTGTGACCATCATCGAAGAAGGAGAACAGGCCTTTTTGGCGAACCAGCGTTTCGACGGCCGCGGTCTCGGGGAATTTTACCTCGATGGAGAGGCCGTAGTGCTCTTGGACCGTCTGCATGAAGCGATAGGTTTGTGGGTGTAGGCGTCCGGTATCGAGAGAAAACACCCGAAACGGCCGGCCGGCCTGCTTTGCGTACTCGATGAGCAGGACATCCTCGGCACCTGAGAAGGCGAGCGCAATATCGCCCCCGTGAAACTCAAGCGCTCGATCGATGATCTGGATAGGAAGAGCGTTGCGCAGTTCGTGCTCGAGCTGCTGGACCTGCTGGACCTGCTGGTGATGTTCGCTCATGAGGGGTGGGGATCGTGCGAAACCGAGTGGAGGGAGGCAAGAGGGGTCGCATGATCGGGCCATCGATGCCATCGATGCCAGTTGGGGCCTTGTTTCGGTGGGGGTCCTTCGGGGTTGAAGGGCCCTTCGGGATTGGGGGGATCTACCCTCCGTCAGGGCCCCTTAGGGCAAGCAGTGGGATCAGGGGATCAGACGGTGTCGGGGTGTAGGGGGTTACGGAGCGAATCCTCACATAGGGGGATCGGAGCGCCGTCCTCGAGCGTGAGCGACGTTTCAGGTCTGGAGTGCTTGGGTGGATCCCGAAGAGTTTCGTTGGGCGGTGGAGATCTCTCCATCATCGATACTCAGCGGCGGTCTGATCGGCCAATTCTTGGCAAAATATCGGTAAACGCCCGATATTCTCGTGTTTGGGATGTCTCGCTATGGATCATTCGAGGCGTTTCTCCACGTATTCTTGGTCGAGCAGCCCTGGTGGGAACCCTTCCGATTCAAGGGGTCGGGTGCAGACTTTGGCTGGGGATCCGTTCAATTGAGTGCGGACGTTGTTAGTTTTTACGCTGATCGCAACGAGTTGGGGTTGCGAAGAGTACAATTGCAGGCTAAGAATCCGCGCACGCGCGGCGTTCGAAGTTGGGGATCGCCAATACGGGGTCATTCACAAGTCTCTTCGCGTCCGCGATACCGAAAAAGAGGATCGGAAAAGCATGTCGGCATTGGAAACTCTCGTAGGCAACATGACGGTCGCCCAACTGGCTCAAGCCGCGGGCATGGAAATCGACGAGGTCGTTGCCCTGGTGTTGGGCTCTGGGGGCAAGGCGCCGGTCAAGGCGGTGGCGGCCAAGCGGGGACGCAAGCCCGGGCGCAAGCCGGCGCCGGTGGTCGCGGAGGCGGATGCGCCTGCTGCGGAGGCTCCCGAGGCCGAGGCTCCTGCGGCCGGATCGCACAATACCCGCACTCGCGCGGGCCGTGAGGCTCTGGACAAGGCGATCATCGACTACCTCAAGCAGCAGTCCGAGCCGGTCCGGGCGCTCGACATTCGCAAGGGGATCGGCGGTACGGCGGCGCAGATCCGAACCCGCCTGAACTATCTGATCGAGCGTAACAAGGTCACCTACAAGGGCCGCGCCAGCGGCACTCGGTACAAGGCCAAGTAGGCCGCCCGAGACGCCGAACTCTCGGTTCGACGGGGCGAGTCGATTGCCTCGCGGTCATTGACCTCGCAGTGGTCTGCTTCGAGGTCGAGAGGGCGGCGCAAACGGTGATCTCCCGGGCCATAGGATAGGGGCCCGGGACACAGGCCCGAGACACAGGCCCGAGACACAGGCCCGAGATACAGGTATGGCTGGTACGGGCTGGGCAAAAGAGCTCCGAGGGCCTCGGGGAATGGCTCCGGGACATCGCTCCGGGGCACATGGAGTAGAGTCTTGGTCATGACCAAGGTCGTGGGCTTGGAGGTCCTCAACGATACCGTCGAGGGCATCGACGGTGGATTCATGGCCGTACGGCGCCTTCGGATGCGGAACCGTCGCGACGATGGTTCGCTCTCGAAGCCCTACATTTGTGATTTCTTGGTGCGGCCCAAGGGCGTCGATGCCGTGGTGGTGGCGATCTACCACCGTGGGGACGCTGGGGTGCGTGTGTTGCTGCGAGAGGGGCTGCGGCCAGCTCTGAGCAAGGGACGCCCGGTCGAGTCGCTACCGATCGCCGACTCTCGGACCTATCTGACCTTTACGGAGGTCGTGGCGGGAATCATCGAAGTGGACGATCGAGGGGAGCAGGGCGTTCGATCCCGGGCGGCCCTTGAGGTGCAGGAAGAGGCGGGTTTCGTCGTGTCGGCCGATGACGTGATCTTCCTGGGGGCCGGATCGTTTCCCAGTCCTGGATCCATGCCGGAGAAATTCTGGCTCATGGCGGTCGAGGTCCCCACGACCACGGCGCCGCAGGAGCCCATGGGCGACGGCTCGCCCATGGAAGAAGGCGCGACTACGCGGTGGATCTCGCTCGATGAGGCCATCGCCGCCTGTGTCGATGGCCGGATCGAAGATGCCAAGACCGAGCTGGTCCTGCGGCGACTTGCAGAGCGCCTGGCCGCGGGCTGAGGTGCGCAGAGGCACTCGTGCCTCGTGCGGGAGCCTTTGCCCGGGGTGCCCACACTGGATGATCTAGTTGGGCTCGAGCCGGGTGAGCACCACGTCGTCGATGTAGACGCTGGCGGTGCCGGCGTAGTTGTAGACATCGGCGGCGAAGGAGCCGGCGGTCCCCTGGAGCTGCGGAGTATCGTCGAGGGTGTCGACGTGCCAGGTGTCGGGCTCGGCCTCGTCGATCGGCCAGATCCGACCGCGTAGGCGGGTCTGTGCCCCTTGCGTGAAGCATTGGAAGCGCACGCGGTAGGGGACGCCGTCTTCGAGGGGGTCGCTGGCGATGCTCGTCTCGAGCAGCGGCTCCTCGACGCCGCCCGTCTCGCGCCAGACCCCGACGTTTTGCATGAAGCCCCCTTCGATGTAGATCGCATAGCCCTCGCCGGGAGGATCGGTCTCGAGCAAGGCGCCGCCGTTCTGGCGGACATAGAAGCCCACGCCTTGGGCGTAGTAGTCGTCGTAGGTCACGGTAAAGACGACGTCGACGTCGAGCTCGGAGAAGCCGGGCAGCGCCATGCGAGCAACATGTTGGGTGTTCCCGTTGAATCGGGCACGGCCCCCGTCGAGCTCGGCGGAGATCAGCTGATCGCCCACCACCTGCCACGGATCGGGCCAGGGATCGCCGTCGGGGCCCTCGAACTGCTCTTGGTAGATCTCATCGCCAACCGGCACGGGGTCGTCGGTGTCGGCCCCGCTCGACTCGCCGCTCGAGTCGGGGCCCGGTCCGGTGGAATCCGGGTTGCTGGTGTCGCCGCCGGTCTGGTCGCCGCCCGTTGGGGTGCCGGTCTGGGTGTCGGCCGCGGTGCCCGACTGGGCGTTGGTCGCGGTGCCGAGCGCGGTGGTGCCGGTGTCCATGGCCTCGGCGGTGGTGCCGTCGTCTCGGCAGCCGGTGAGGGTCGAGCCGACGAGCGCGACGATTGTGGCGGTGATCCGTGCTCGGGTCGGTGTCATGGCAGTGGGCCGATCGTGCGCCGGACTGGTCGCCGGCGGTCACCCGACGTCAACCGGCTGGGGTGGGTGCCCCGTCGATCCCGACGTCGACTCGGAAGATACGCCCCTCAAGGCCGATCGTGAACACGTAGTTCTCATACGCTTCCCAGCCGGGCCCTTGGGCGAAGACCACGTTGGCCGCCCCGTCGGGGAAATCCACGAGCAGCTCGGCGTTCCCGACCGGGTCACCGGCGGCGTTGAGGGTGAGGCGGTAGAGCGAGCCGGGATCGCCCTGGTTCTGGTCGACGATATAGAGGTTGCCGCAGGTGTCCATGGCGACGCCGTCGAGGCCGACCTGGTCGCCTCCGCCCTCCGAGCCGATCATGGCGATCGGCTGGGGCGCGCCGGGGTTGGCCAGGTTGCTGACATCCACGCGGTAGACGATGCCCGGCCCATAGGCGACGTAGTAGACGAAGTTGCGATCGGGGTCGTAGATGATGCCGTTGGCCTGGGGGGCCTCGTCGCCGCCCATGCCCAGATCGACCTGCATGGTGCCGGCGCCGTCGATGTAGGCGGCCAGGTTCAGGAGGAAGTCGGTGAAGAAGATCGTGCCGTCGAGCGCGATGAAGATCCCGTTGGGGAGCATCAGGCCGTTCCACAGGGTGGTCACGGTGCCGTTTTGCTGGATCTCAAGGATCTCGCCGGTGCTCTGGGAGGCGGTCACGATCGAGCCGCTGGGGGTCTGGCGCGTGCCCAAGGTCTGGGCGGGGAGCATGGTCATGGTGGGGATCGGCGTGATCGACCCATCAGGGGCGATCCCCACCAGCTGGTCGCCGTTGCGGGTGACGATGAGGCCGGCGGTGGTGAAGGTCATGTCCTCGGAGCCGCCATCGAGGGGCGAGCCGTCGAACATGAACTCGTCGAAGGGCAGCGGCGCCGCCGGGAGGTTGTCACAGGGGCCGTTGCCGGTGGTGGTGGGATCGGTGTCCGACTCGCCCTCCGTAGTGCTCGAATTGCCCGGATCGGTGGTGGGATCGGTGGTGGGATCGGTGGGGTTGGTGGTGGCCGAGTCGGAGGAATCGCCGGTGGTGGCGGAGTCGGTGTTGGTGGGAACTGTGGGATCGGTAGGGCCGGAGGTGTCGGGGTTGGACGTGCCACCGTTGGTGCTGGGCGAGCCGCCCGAGCCCAGCAATCCATAGTAGATGTTGATCTTGGTCTCGGTGGCCGCGATCAGCTTCTGCGCGGGATCCAGGCGCACCACGGGGAGCGGGTACCAGCGACCCTCGTCGTTGGCGTACTCGTCGGTGTCGATATAGCCGATGGCCAGATCACTGGTGTCTTCGGGGAGCTCGAAGCGGTAGGTGATGGTGCCCGGTATGGCCAGCTCCACGCTGGGCTGGACGCGGTAGGCGGGCCCATAGACGTCGGGAGGATCGGTGCTGGGCTCGATGGTGAACTCGAAGCTCTGCTCGAGCGCCCCAGGTTGGATGGCGATGGTGAGGACGCTGTCGATGGACGTGATGACGCCCCCGTCGGGCCCGATCGATCTTCGCGCGATCTCGGAATCGGAGACATCACGGCAGGCGCTGGTCGCCAGCACCATCGCGCTGGACGCCACGGTCAATACCCACGGTCGCACCCGACGACGGTACCACGACCCGAAGGGCGCGGGCGATGGAGTGATCGAGCCGTGTGAGGGATAGTGGGGGCAGGGACGAGGGACGAACGTGGAGTGTGCTGGCCGTGGACGGGCATGGGCGAGCGCTCGACGCGACGGTTTCGTGTTAATGTGTCTCGGTGAGGTCTCGCGACTGGGTGAGTGTCGTGATGGCTGGCGTCTGGCTGGGTGCGGCCGGTTGTGGCGGTGCGGAGCAAGACGATCTGGTGCGCAAGACGATCGGCCCCGCAGGAGGGTTGGTCAGCTCCCACGATGATGTCCTGACGATTGTGCTCCAGCCCGGGGCGCTACAGAGCGAGGAAGAGATCGAGATCTTTCCCAGCGACGAGCCTCCGCCGAGCTTTGGGTCTGCATACCGGGTGCGGCCCGATCTTGTGCTGCGGATCGACGCCGAGATCATCTATCGACGGGTGCTGCCCAGTGATCCCGAGACGGCGATGGTGGGGGCGATCCGCTTCGACGACTACGGCGCGCAGATGGGCTACTGGCGGCTGCAGCCCCGCTTGGCGCTGGACGCCGAGCAGCAGTGGGTGATCGCCTCCGACGACGAGCTGTCGCTCTATTATGGTTTGGTCCAGGCCGAGCCCGAGGACCTTCCCGAGCTTCCGCCGTCGGATGACGTCGACGGGTCGACCTCGATGGAGGACGATTCCACCGGGACGACGGGTGGCTAGCGAGCCGCGCTGACGGCGTTCCGGCCACACGAGGGGTTCACCACGGGCGCCTAGGGCATGGCGCCGCCGGTGATCCAGATCTCGATCGTGGCCATCTCCACGTCGGTCAGCGGCCCGGTGGGCGGCATGGGCAGACCGCTGGCTCCGGAGATGTCTCCATCGAGGTGGCTGCCCTCGAGCTTGCGGAAGATGTAGCTCCCCTGGGGATCACCGCCGTCGCAATCGATGTAGGGCATGCCCGACGCTCCGTGGAAGCCCTCGCAGATCCGGGTGTAGACGCCATCGGACTCGAGATCGAGGGCGGACACGGTGGCGGCGGCGTCGTGGCAGGACGTGCCCAGGCAGCTCGCTATCCAGATCGGCAGGACGTCTTGGTCGTGGGCGAAGGGGCCCATGGGAAGACCGCTGCTGCTGCTGCCGCTCTCGGCGGTGGGGTCGAGGGTGGTGCTGCTGGTGGTCGGCTCCGGGCCGGTCGAGGAGCTGCCGCTGCTGGCGGTCGTGGCGTCGTTGCTGGGGCCGGAGGTGAAGGCACCGCCGGGAGGTAGGCCTTCACCCACCGGTTCCGGGCCGCAGGCGATGGAGACGACCAAGCAAAGGCAGGCGAGCGGGGTCTTGCGGGGCATGAGCGGGTGGAGGTCCTGGAGTTGGTGCCGTCATCGCCCGGGTGCGGGCATGCCGAACGTGGCGTGCTCGCGCCCGAGAAGCCTCATTGCACGGTGATGCCGTCGGCCGAGCACTCGATGGTTCGATCACTCCAGCTGCTGGCCTGGGCGGCGAGGGTGGAGAAGTAGGTGCACAGCTCCTGGGTGGACGTACCGGGGATCACCAGCACCGGATCTTCGCTGGGATCTTGGGGGGCGGAGGTCACCCCGTCGAGCATGAACTGCGGGGTGTTGAGCAGCACGCCGGCGTAGCGACGCGCGGCGGCGAGGGCATCGTCGTAGCCTAGCCCGGACACGGCCTCGTCGAGCGAAGCGTCCATGATGTCCTCGATGACCGCGATCTCAGCGTCATTGGCGATCTCGGGCTCGGTGATCAGCCGGTCCTTGAGGGCCACGGCCAGATCCCACATCAGCGTACCGGGCTGGTCGATGGCGGCATTGACCGCGACCGCGGTGAACTCGTTGGTCGCGCAGCCTTGACCCAGCGGCCCGGTGCACAGGCCGCCCAGCGCGGGGTTGATGCCGGAGGCGAGCTCTTCTTCCCAGTGCAGCAGGCCGTTGAAGTCGACCCCGTTGAAGCCACCCTCGGAGGGGTTGATGAAGATCCCGATGTCCCGCATGAACTCGTAGTTGGTGGGAGCATCGGTGCAGGGGTCGAAGAACCCGGCGCCGCACAGGCCGAAGGCGCCCTGCTGGCCCGCGGGGTAGTGCGGGTTGACGAAAGATACGCTGCCGGTCTGCTCGGGGGTGTTGGCGGTGTAGGGCACCAAGAACGCATAGGCGGTGGTGGTGCCGAACTGCTCGGGGAGCGGCCACCACATCGAGCGCATGGCCGATTGCAGCAGCACCCACGCCGAGTAGCGGTGCAGCATGTCGCCCACGCCGTTGCCCTGCTCTTGCGGGTCGGTGGCCGACTTGGTGAAGGGGTCGAAGACGGCGGCGAGGTGGTAGGGCGAGGAGGCCCCGCAGGTGTCGGGCGGCGCCTGGTTGAAGTAGGGGTGCTGCGTGATCTCGGTGGCGAGGGTGCGGACCGAGTAGCCGCTGTTGAAGAAGGCCTCGGTGAGGCCGGAGAGGATGTCGCGCTGGGGCCCGTTGCGGGGGAAGCGGTTGGCCACCGTCAGGGAGTAGCCCATGGCCTCCTTCCACATCTCGTTGGCCTGGTTCATGGCGAACAGGAAGGCCATGCCCACGTTGGGATCTTGCAGGTCGCCGGCGTCGTCGGCGTTGACGCCGCTTTGGGCGAGGGCGGTCAGGCCGTCGCGGAAGCGCGGCTCGAGGTCGAAGAGGTTGGCCCCGGAGCCGTCGGCGAAGTCTCCGGACATGTAAGGGACGTCGTCCAGTGAGATCGCGGGATCTTCGTAGGCATCGGTGCGGAACAGGCCGCAGTTGAAGTCGAGGCCGAAGGCCTGCACGCCCGCGGTGTTCAGCGGGTTACAGGCCAGGTCGTCGTCGTTGCACCACGAGAAGTCGACGAAGCCGGCGTGGCGGAACAGCGAGTGCACCGCGGCCTCCTCGAGCGGCTCCTCCATCGAGAAGTCGCCATAGACGGCCAGCTCGAAGTAGTTGCCCTCGTAGACGGGCCAGTGGCGATCAGCGCTCTCGAGGACAGAGTCGGTGGTGGACCAGCCGGTGGTGTGGCACTGGAGGCACTCGGTGACGCGGCCCAGGTAGGCCGACTCGAAGAGCTTGCCGTAGTAGGCGCGGTTGGTGATCTCGATCTCCTCGCGGGTGACGTTGCCCCCGGTGACCGGGGCTCCCAGGCGTGCGAAGAGATCGGCGCTGTAGGCGGGGGTGATGTCGTCGAGGACGAGCGACGAGAGCATCACGTCGGCCATGTTGAAGCCGCCAAACTGGGGCGGATCGTCTCCGCGTGACGCACGGATCGCCTCGGCCAGATCGGGGCCCTGGGCGAGCTCGGACAGCGGGAGGTTGAGCTCGTAGCACTCGGTGTTGCGCTGGTCGCCGCGGCGGTGGACCTTGAGCTGCTCGTAGTAGTAGTTGAACCAGCGGTCCAGATAGATCTGGCCCTGGGCGAGGCCCTCGGCCACCAGGCGCCGCCCAGATAGGCCCTGGGCGTCGAGCTGCTCGATGGCGGAGACCAGCAGGCGAACCTCGCGGATGCTCTCGGGCTTGCGGCCCTGGATGAAGGGGATCGCTCGCTTGACCCAGGCCTCGTCGCCCGCGTCGCATAGCTCGGTCTCGGGAGGCGGGGGCTCGCCCCCGTCGTCGTCGACGTTGGTGGTGGTGGACCCGGTGGTGGTGTCGTCGCCGTCGCCGTCGCCGTCGGTGCCGTCGAAGCCCGAGTTGTGGGGCGGGGGCCCGCCGTCCGCGAAGCTGGGGCAGCCGGTCAGGGCCATCAAAATGGTGGCCAGCAAGGGCGTGGCCAGCCGAGTAGAGGCCAGCCGGGTGGTGGGGCCGAAGCGATGGCCGAAGCGATGGCCGAAGCGATGGATGGAAAGTCGAGTGTGCATGGCTCGCTCCGTTCGGTCAGACGCTGATCCCCCAGAGCTCTTCGCGAACCCGGGTGATGGCTTCGATCTCGTCGTCGGTGAAGCGGACGTCGGCGACCGCGTAGCTCTGCGACGAGAAGGGGTAGATCCCCATGGCGGCGAGCATCATCACCCGGTTCTCGGTGGCGGTGACAAAGTCCTGGGCGTAGCCGCCGCTCTCTTCGGTGATGTTGCCGTAGATCGAGGCGCCCGGGGAGCGCGAGTCGTCGGCCCGGATGGGCCCGCCGATCACCACGTTGACGTAGCCATAGGGCCAGTGGTTGGTGCCCGTGCTGCCGGGCACCTGGCGGTAGGGGGTGCGCCCGAACTCCATGTTGATGACGATCATGGTCTGGTCGAGGTCGACCATCTGGTCGTCGTTGGGGGTGGGGTTGTCCGGATCGCGGATGATGTTGGCCAGCTGCTGGAGAGTGTGGGGCACGCTGCGCGCGGTGTAGAGCACGTGCTCGTTGTGCACGTCGTAGCCGATTTCGGGCCGCGAGAAGATCCCGGTGTCGATCCAGTTGACGTAGCGCGCGGGGTTGGTCTCGCGGGTGAGCAGGCTGCGGGCGACGTTGGCCATCATCGCCGGCATGTCGAGGTTTTCGCTGGGGATCCCGACGCCGTTGGGGCAGGTCTGCCCGTTGATCGGAGCAAAGAGCTCGGGCGGCAGCACCTCGATGAGATCGTTGGCGTTCTGACGGGCGAAGTTGGCGAAGTCGTAGTTGCCCCGCTCGAGCGAGCGCGCCGCCTGGCCCACGCCCCCGGACCGGAAGCGGCTCTGGTAGGCCTGTGCATAAAAAGAGACGGCGGCGTCGAAGGCCTCGGGGTAGCTCTGGTCGAGCCCCGGGCGGGCCAGCAGGTCGGCGAGCACCGAGTCTTGGGAGACGGTGACGTTGAGCGGCCGGGCGGCGCCGGGGTGGAAGCCGATCGCCGAGGCCGAGCCCACGTTGAACCCGGAGAAGCCGTCGCCGCCCGGGTAGAGGATGAACGAGTAGGGCACCGAGCGAGAACCGCCCGGCTGCTCGTTGAAGTAGCGCTGGATCGGGGCGCCG
>JBCCWC010000220.1:0-25924 GCA_039194325.1 Myxococcota bacterium | reverse complement strand
CGGCGCTCGTGCAGCTCGCCGAGGTGGATGAGGGCGTCGACCCGGGTGCGATCCTTGCGGGCGGCCTGGCTGGCCGCGTCGAGCGCTCGCTCGGAGTCTCCGGCCTCGAACGCCAGCTCGGACATCTCGGCCAGGGTGTCGGCGCTGCGGGTGGGCTCGGACGCCAGCAACTCCTCGAGCGTGCCCAGGGCCGACTTGACCTGGCCGGCGCGGCGCTGGGCGGCGGCCAGATCGGCGAGCCGGTCGGGGTCGTCGCGATCGAGCTCGAACAGCGCCTGCTGCACGGTGACCGCCGCCGCGTAGTTCTCCTGCCGGGTGTAGAGCTCGGCCAAGAGCCGCCCCGCCTCGATCGCCTCGTCTTTGGGGGTCCCGGCCGCGAGCGTCTGCCGAGCCTGGCGCTCGACGGCGCTGAGCCGCTGGCGGCGCTTGGGGATCGAGCCCCCGACCAGAAGCTCGACCACCCGGGTGCGGGCCTCGTCGCGCAACAGCCGATGCTCGCGATCCATCGACAGCCGACGGACCTGCTCCCAAAGCTGTAGCGCCATCCCGGGGCGGCGCTGGTCCTCGGCCAGCATCGCGCGCAGGCGCAGGTACGGGGGGTGATCGGGCTGGCGCTCGAGCGCTCGTTTGAGCGACGCCACCGCGTCGGAGGTGCGCCCGTGCTCGCTGAGCAGCTCGGCGTGCTTGGCCCAGCCGCGGTGGGGGGGACGCACCAGCTTGGGCAGCATGGCCCACTGGTCCATCGCCTCGTCGACCTGGTTCATCTGGAACAGCTGCTCGCCCAAGGCCACGCGGGCGTCGGCCGAGCGGGGCCGCAAGGCGACCACCCGACGGGCCACCGCGAGCGCTCGATTGCTCTCGTCGTTGAGGTTGTAGAAATCCAGCAGCAACAGCAGCGCCTTGGGCTTGCGCGCCACCCGACCCTCGATTGCCTCGGCGAGGGCGAGGCCCGGCTCGCGCTCACCGGTGGCGATGAGCCGCCCCGCCAGATCCAGGCCCAGCTCCACCTCGCCGGGATGGCGCGCGATGAGCCGCTGGTACTCGGCGACCGCTTCGTCGGTGTGGCCGCGGCCTTCGAGGGTCTCCACCAGGGCGGTGTGGCTCTCGACGTCGCGGGGCGACCGCTCCAGTACCGAGCGCCATGCCTCGGTGGGATCGAAGCCGGCGGTCTCCTGGGCCTGAGCCAGCGTACGCCAGGCCGCGGCTTCGTCGTGGTCGCGCAGCCACGTGGTGAGACGAGCGACCAGCATGTCGGTGGTGCCGGCTTGGCGGTGGGCGTCGGCCAGCTGATCCCACCAGCCGGCCCGCACGCTCCGGGAGCCACGCCCGGGCGGCTCGAGCAGCGACCACAGCAGCTCGCTGGCCCCGCTGGGGTTGTCGGTGTCCATGCGGGCGCGGGCGCGCTCGGCCACCAGATCGTCGCGGTCGCGGCCCGAGCTGTGGGTGGCCGCGCGCTCGTAGGCCTGGTCGGCTTGTGGGCCCTCGCCCGCTCGGGTCGCGGCTCGGGCCAGCCGCAACTGGGCGGCGGGATCGGTGGGGTGTGCGCGGGCCAGGGTGCGCGCCAGATCCAGCGCCCGGTCGTGGAGATCGCCGCGGTCGGCCATCGCGTGGGCCCGCACGAGCAGGGCGTCGCGGGTCTTGCCCGCGGAATGCTCGGCCCGCTCGGTCAGGGCGCCAACGGCCGCTCGGTAGTCGCCCGCCGCCTCGAGCCAGCGCACGCGCTGCTCGAAGATCGGCCCGCCGAAGCGGGAGCGCTTGCCCTCGATCTTGGCCAGGGCGGTGGCCGCCGCCGCTGGATCGCCCTGGGCCGCGAGCATGCGGGCCTCGAGGATCTGCAGGGACACGTCGCCTGGTCGGGCTTTGCGGGCGCGCTGGATCTTGTCGGCCAGGCCCCGCTGCCCCAGCGCCCGGGCCAGTGCCCGCCACTGGGCCTGGTCGAACGGGTTGCGCTGGAGCTTGGCCATGCGCTGGCTCACGAGTTTGGGATCGTCGTTGCGGCGGTCGAGCGACCAGTCGTCGGCGGGGGCGGCCGCGGCCGCGGTGGCCATGGTGGTGCCCACGGTGCCGCAAAATGACGTTCCGATCGCGAGCGCGACGAGCCCGTCGAGGACGCGGCATCGCCGCGAGCGCGCACTTGGCATCGATTCGAGTCTAGCAGGCCTGGGGCCGGGGCCCGGCGACTGTGGAGAGCGCGCAGCCTCGGATTGATCGATGGGCTGGGCCTTGGGTTGGGCCACGGGTCCAGCCTCGGGGGGCTCCGGGACGCGATCCATCGCCTCGTGACACGTACGGGGGCGTGGGTCGATGCCCGGGGTCCTTCGTTTTTTGCCGGATCTTCACGAGGACGCGGGAGGGTTGGCTCCACGGGCGGGGGTCCCGCCGGGGGTGGGTTGACGCGGCGTGGCGAGGGCATAGAGTGCGCCGCGGTCTGTTCCCATGCCGATCTACGTCTACGCCTGCAAGGATTGCAGTGAGGTTCAAGAGCACATCCAGCGGTTCTCCGATCCGCCGCTGACCGTGTGCGAGGTGTGTGGGGGTCGGCTCATCAAGCAGATCACCGCGGCCGCGTTCCATCTCAAGGGAGGCGGTTGGTACAAGGATGGCTACGCCAGCGCCAAAGGTGACGGCAAGGGTGACGGTGGTGGCTCCGACTCGGGCTCGTCCTCGTCTTCGGGCGACTCGGGGTCCGGGTCGGGCAAGTCCGGGTCGGGCTCGTCTGGGTCGGGCAAGTCCGGGTCGGGCTCGTCTGGGTCCTCTTCTTCCTCCTCGGGCTCGGGCTCGGGCTCGTCGTCCTCGGGGTCGGGCTCTTCGAGCAGCACGGCGGCGGCCAAGTGAGCGCGACCGTCATCGATGGCAAGGCGGCGGCTCGACAGCTGCTGGTCGAGGTCGGGCAGCAGGTGCAGGCCTGCGTGGCCCGGGGGGTCACGCCGACCTTGGCGGTGGTGCTGGTGGGCGACGATCCGGCCTCGCAGATCTATGTGCGTAACAAGGGGCGGCGCGCGGCCGAGGTGGGCATCGCCACCCGCGATCACCGGCTGCGCGCAGAGGACACGACCACCGCGTCGTTGCTCGGGCTGGTCGGGCAGCTCAACGCCGACCCACAGGTCGACGGGATCCTGGTCCAGCTTCCCCTGCCGGCCCATGTCGACGCCGACGCGGTGCTGCTGGCGATCGATCCGGCCAAGGACGTCGACGGCTTTCATCCCGACAACCTCGGTCGCCTCTTGCTGGGTCGCCCTCGCTTCGTGCCCTGCACGCCGGCGGGGTGCATGCGGCTGCTCGAGCACGTCGGGGTCGACCCGGCGGGCAAGCGGGCGCTGGTGGTGGGGCGCTCGACCATCGTGGGCAAGCCCATGGCCCAGCTGCTGCTGGCCGCCCACGCCACGGTCACCGTGGCGCACTCGCGCACCCGCTCTTTGGCCGACGAGGTGGCGCGGGCGGAGATCCTCGTGGCCGCGGTAGGGCGCGCGCGGATGATCCGAGGCGAGTGGATCCGGCCGGGGGCCACGGTCATCGATGTGGGGATCAACCGGCTCGACACGGGCAAGCTCGCCGGCGACGTGGACTTTGAAGGGGCCTGCGCGCGGGCGGGCGCGATCACGCCGGTGCCCGGCGGCGTCGGGCCCATGACGATCGCGGGGCTGATGCGCAACGTGGTGGTCGCGGCCCAAGGGCGCGAAGGGCCGCGCTAGGGTCTTGCCAACAAGTAGCCACGGGCCCCGCCGGCATCCTCGGGAGCTCGTTGGAGTGGGATCTTCGGCGGCATACGGGAGACGACGAAGCTCTCTGAGGGCGCGCGGAGTCGCGGTCCGCTTTGCAGGCGTCAAGCTATTGCGTCGCACGGGCACCGATGCGCTGTTCTTGGAGCTCGAGCCCATCGACATCAAGCCGTCCGTGCCCACTGGACGCACCGGGACCGAGGCTGAAGAGTCGGTCGATCGCGCCTGGATGATCAACACCTACAGCTCGGAGACATGGGCGCTCTTCCTGGAACAAGGGGTCGCGGGGGTCTGGGGATATCCCTCGGGTCCGGCCACCCTCCAGCAAGAGGTCCGGCTTTGCGTCAGCCCGTCTCGGGCCAGCGTGCGTGGACTTCGCTGACCGCTTCGAGCACCTGTCGGCGCAGCTCGTTGCTGTCGACCGGAGTGGTCACCACCCGGGCCAAGGTGGCGGCCCGGATCCGCAGCTGAGTGTCGCGGCTGGGGCACAGGGCGATCCGAGGCGGGGGCCGAGGCAGCCCTCCCAACTCCACCAGCACGGCCAGGCCGCGATCGGGGTAGCGCTCTAGATCCACGATGACCAGATCGGCACCGGCGAGGGTGGGGCCCAGGCCGGGGACCAGCTTGTGCTCGTGCGTCTCACAGGTGAGCAGCGAGCGGGTCAGGGCGGCCACGTGGTGCCACGCGTCGGGGCGGGCCCCCACCAGGTCGACGCGCAAGGGCGAGAAGCCGGCCACGATCGTATCGATGGTGTCTCCCAAGATCACGTCGATGTCGCGGAAGGACACGCCCATGCCCGCGGGACCGCTGGGCGAGTCGGTCTCGCGCACCCACTGCACCTGGGCTTCGACGGTGACCGGTCGTGAGCGGCCGGGAATTCGCAGCACCAAGGTCAACGATTCGCCGCGGACCAGCGGCTCGGGGGTTGGCAAGAACAAGCCTCCCCGAGAGAGGTTGGTGCAATAACTGACCAGCAGGTGGCCCGCATTGCGATACTCCAGGGGAAGCACCAGGGACGCTCGGGGATCACGGCGCCGTCCCTGGCCCGATTCCGCCGGCGATGGATCGGACGATGGAGCCGACGATGGATCGGATGGATCCGATGATGGATCCGGCGATGGATTCGTACCGTAGCTGACGTCGTCCCCCGACACCTGCGCAAAGTCTCCCCGATCGGGCGCACGGCTGGCCACCACCGGGCGAGATTCGGGGCCTACCTTGGCCCACCATGCCCGCTCCAA
Organism: Myxococcota bacterium; assembly: GCA_039194325.1. Lineage (GTDB taxonomy): Bacteria > Myxococcota_A > Polyangia > Nannocystales > Nannocystaceae > Paraliomyxa. Next base: position 20,964 of record JBCCWC010000220.1, on the reverse strand, counting down.
GACTCACAATCCAATGAAATCATTCATTGATTCATGGGCGAATGGATCCTCCGACACCGGTGTCCAGAGCATGGGGTGCGCGTGAAGTACGGGTGGGGTCATCGAACACTGTCCGCGGGCCCGAAGGACGACGTGCAACGGGCATCGACGGGGCGTCAATACCGCGCTCGGATTTCAATCTGTTGATATTGCAGGCTTTTCGACTCCGGTGGGGGCGGGGGGCCGTGGAGGGGCGAAATCCACCCGTACCTCGTTGAGCTCGAGGGCGCGCAATTCCACAAGGTCCCGGCGAATCCAACGCGAGCCTGTGGGTGCCGCGGTGGCCGCCTCGTGCATCGAGATCGTCCGCTCGACGTGCGCACGAGCAGACGGGGGATCGTCGGTGGCGACCGGACGGATAGTTCACTCACGGGGCGTCGCGTTCTTGCCAAGTCGCAACGCGGGGCGGAATCCGACATCGTCGAAGCTGCGATAGGGCTCATAGGCTACGCGGTAGGCCGATCGTGCGACGTCGGTATGGAGATCCCACGAACCGCCACGGAACACGCGATTGGCGTCGCCGAAGGGCTCTTTTCTCAAGCCATCACCAGCCCGGACGGGGATTGTATAGAGCGCGGAGGCATCGAGTGTCCATTCCCATACGTTGCCATGGACATCGTGTAGCCACCACGGGTTGGCCCCTTTGGTTGCCACTGATCGCGCTCGGCCACTGCCATAGCTTCGCTCTGAAACTCCCGTGTTGGCTGGAATCCAGCCAAATCGCTCCAGATCCTTCTCGTCGTTTCCGAACCAGTAGGCGGTGGTCGTACCGGCACGCGCGGCATATTCCCATTGCGCCTCTGTCGGCAGCGCAAGGCCGGCCCATTCGCAGTACGCCTTGGCTTCGTGCCACGAGACCCCGACAACGGGCTGCTCGGGTTGGTTGAAGCGCACGTCCTTCCAGACATCGGGCTCGGGGGCGTCGGGATTCGCCGCCAGGTACCGGGCATACTGCGCATTGGTCAACTCCGTACGTGCCAGATAGAAGGGCTCCAGGGTGACCTCGTGCTGCGGTCCTTCACGGTCGATCCGACCGAGCTCACCCTCGGGCGAGCCCATCATGAACGTGCCCCCCGGGATGAGCACCAACGCCACGCCGTGCACGGTGATGGTCTCCGGGATCTCCAAGTCCGGCGCGGTGGAGACCATCGGTTCGGGAGACTCGCCGGTGGCCGGGGCCGATTTGCGTTCGGTGGTCGTCCCACCACCATGGGCCCGTGCGCATACTCGAGAGGTCGTCGCCCGGTGACCTCCCCGGTCGTCGAGCACGGTGCACCCCCATGCGAGCCACCGGTCGGGTTCGAGCGACCATTGCCACGCTCCCTCGCGGCCGCTGGCGGTGAGCAGCTGCGTATCGTTGGCCGAGAACGCCACGCTCGTCACGGCCGTTTCGTGGAAGAACGCGGCGAGGGGCTCTGCGGTGGCCACATTCCACACGCGCGCGGTCCTGTCTTCGCTGGCGGTGGCCAACTGCGTGCCATCGGGCGAGAACACCATCGTGCGGACCGGCGCGGTATGCTCTTGGAGGGTGGCCCGTGCGTCTTTGGACTCTGCGCTCCAAAGCCGCACCGCGCCATCCGTGGCCGCGATCGCGAGGCATCCACCGTCGGGCGATACGGCGACCGCGGTCACGGAATCGGCATCGGCCAACGAGGCATGCACGTCGTCGTGGGCGATCGCTTCACCGGTGACCGGATCCCACACCCGTGCCTCGTCGTCGGGACCGATGGTCAGCACTCGCTGGCCATCAGGGGTGAACCGGGCGTCGATCGTCGAGCTCCCGTGTGGCCCTTGGTATGCCGCCCCGAGCGACAGGGATGTTCGTGGCTCGCCGGTGGCCGCATCCCACACCCGCGCCGTTCCGTCGTGGCTCGCCGTGACTACGCGCGTGCCATCGGGGGAGAAGGCGACGGCACGGACCGGACCGCGGTGGCCTCGCAGTGTCGCCAGATGAGACCCCGAGTCGACATCCCAAAGACGCGCGGTGCCGTCCCAGCTCGCGGTGGCCAGGCGAGAACCATCGGACGAGAACGCCACGGCCAACACGTCGATCCGGTGTCCCCGCAATCGTGCGAGGGGAGCGCCCGATCGAGCGTCCCACAGGCGAGTCGTGCCATCCCGGCCGCCGGTGGCGAGCGTGCGACCATCGGGCGAGACGGCGACGGCATCGACGCGAGCGGGGTGGGGCAGGGGGGTGAGCGCGCCACCCGGCTCGAGGTCCCACGAGCGCGCCGTGAAGTCCCAGCTGGCGGTGACCAGCTGGTGGCCCCGAGGTGAGAAGGCCACGTCGATCACCGCGTCCTCGTGACGCAACGAGCCGAGCCGGTGGCCCGTCGTCAGATCCCACCGGTGCGCCGCACCGTCGTCGAAGGTGCCCGTGGCCAGTGTCGTGCCGTCGGGCGAGAGGGCGACCGTATGGACGACCTGGTCATGATGGAACGATCGCAGCGGGGAGCCCGTGGCTGCGTCCCACAAACGAGCGGTCCCATCCCGACTGCCGGTGGCGATCCGCGTGCCGCGGAGCGAGAGCGCAACGTCGAAGATCGCGTCCGTGTGACCTTCGAGGATCTGCCGGGTGGTCCCGGTCCATGGATCCCATATCCGCACGGTCTGGTCCTCGCTGGCGGTCAGTACATGGGCGCCATCGGGCGCATACGTGACCGCATGGATCTCGCCGGTGTGCCCGAGCAGCGGCACTACGGGGGTGTCGAGGCCCTGGTTCCATACCCAGGCCACCTGGTCGCTGGCGGTGGCCAGTGCGTCGGCGCTGGGACAAAACGACACGCTCCGCACGGGCCCGTCGTGCGGCAGGGTGTCGAGCGGGGTGCCGGTGTCCACGTCCCACAGGCGCGCGGTCTGATCCTCGCTGGCGGTGGCCAGGCGAGTGCCATCCGGTGAGAACGCCACCGCATGGACCGGGCCTGCATGGCCCGCGAGGGTCCGCACCGGTCGGCCCGAGTGCGCGTCCCACAGGCGCACCGTGTGGTCGTGGCTCGCGGTCGCAATGGTTCGACCCTCGGCAGACACGGCGGCCGCGACCACCCGGTCGTCGTGCCCGCGCAGGGCGATCCCGCGGTGTATCGTCGTCATCGCATGGGTCAGCCCCTCGAACACGGGGGCGGGAACCGGGCCGGCGTGGTTGTCGAATCCCTCGAACGCCTCGATGGCCAGGGCCACCGCCTCGAGCTCGTGACCGTCGCCCTCGGCGAGCATCGAGGCTCGCAAGCCCTTTTGCACGGCGAGCTCGGCCGTCAACCGCTGGTCTTTGCGCTCGAGCTGGTCCACCCGGTCTCGAAGCTGGGCTTCCTTCTCGGTGAGCTGCTCGTCCTTTGTGCTGATCACGGCGTCCTTGTCGCTCAGCTCATCGCTCTGGCGCAGGGCCACGAGGCCGGCGATCGCGGCCAGGGCCATGCCGACACCCGCGACCCAGCGGCGGGCCCGGGGCCTCACCTGCGCGCGTAGCTGCTCGAGCAGCGCCTCCATGGAGGGCCAGCGCTGCGCCGGGTCGCAGGCCAGGCCCCGCAACACGATCTTGCGCAACCGGGCGGGAACCGACCGGCCCTTGGGGGCGATCGCCACCTTCTGGGTGGACATGGAGAACATCAACTCGAATTTCGTGCGGCCCGTGTAGGGGCGTTCACCGTAGAGCGCCTCGTAGAGCGCGACGCAGAAGCTGAACTGGTCGCTGCGGAAATCGGCGTCTTGGCCCATCATCTGCTCGAGCGGCATATAGGCGGGCGTGCCCAGCACGGTGCCGGTCTTGGTCAGCGGCAGATCCAGCGGGCTGGTCTGGTGCGAGTCGACATGAGTGGGCGGCTCGATGAAGCTCGATTGCTCGGTGGCCTCGTCGGTCCGTCGGGCCAGGCCGAAGTCGAGCACCCGGGCTCGCCCTTCGTCATCGATGATGGCGTTGCTGGGCTTGAAGTCCCGATGCACCAGTCCTTGCGCGTGGGCGGCGGCCAGGCCCGTGCCCACCTGTACGAACACGTCGACGCACTCGCGCCAGCCGGGCCGGGTCTGCTGCTGGATCCACCGCTCGAGCGTCTTGCCCTCGACCAGCTCCATGGCCACGAAGGTCCGGTCCTCGACTCGACCGACCTCGTAGACCTGCACCACGTTGGGGTGCGACAGCTTGGCCATCGCCTGGGCTTCTCGTTGCAGCCGAGACGTATGCTGCTCGTCGACCTCGGCGTGCAGCACCTTGAGCGCCACCTTGCGGTCCAAGGAGCGGTCGAAGGCCTTGAACACCAGGCCCATGCCACCCTGGCCCAGGGGCTCGAGCACGGCGTAGCGCCCCAGCTTCTGGGGCTCGGCCGGCGATTGGAACAGCGCGGCAAAGACCCGGTTGTAGCGCGCCGCGTCGGCCAACCCAGGCTCGGGAACGGGTAGGGCCAGCGAGTCTCCCGATGGGTGCGATCGAGGTCTGGTCGGTATCATCTGCTTGGCTCGAACACAGGCCCCACGCTCACCGGGGCAGTGTCGACAGCGTGTCGATCGGATCAGATCCGATCGAGATTTTCTCGATGTTCCCGAGCGGCGGGGTGTACTCGGGGGCTCGGCGAGTCGACGATCCTCGATGCGGATCGCGGGGAGCTCAGCGGCCCTCCCCGAGGATCGCGTGCAGGACGCGATCGAGCTCGTCGAGGCTGCCGTAGGGGATCTCGAGCGTGCCCGCGCCCTTGCTCTTGCCCCGGGGTCGCAGCTTGACGCGCACGCCCAGGCGGCGGCGCAGGCGATCCTCGAGCTCGCGCACGATGATCTTGCGGCGCTCGGTCTCGTCGTCGGCGTCGGGGTGGCGGGGCGGGCGGTTGTGCTTGCGGACGGCCTGCTCGGTGGCCCGGACGCTCATGGCCGTGCGTACGACCTCTTTGGCCAGCGCGATGACGTCCGCCTCTTGCTCGAGTCCCAGCAAGGTGCGCGCGTGGCCCATGCTCAGCTGGCCCTCGCGGACCATCTCTTGCACCCGCTCGGGCAGCCGCAAAAGCCGCAGCGCGTTGGCGATCGTGCTGCGATCCTTGCCCACGCGACCGGCCAGCTCGTCCTGGGTCCAGCGCCGCAGCTGAAGCAATTGGGCGTAGGCCCGGGCCTCTTCGATCGGGTTGAGATCGGCGCGCTGGATGTTCTCGACCAGGGCCAGCTCGAGTCGCTCCTGGTCGTCGACCTCGCGCACGACCACCGGGACCTGGTGGAGCCCCGCCTGCTGGGCGGCCCGCCAGCGCCGCTCGCCGGCCACGATCACGTAGCTGCGGGGCTTGCCCGCCTCGGTGGTGCGGGGGCTGACCACGATCGGCTGGATGATCCCCTGGGTCTCGATGCTGCGGGCCAACTCGGCGAGGGCTCCCGGCTCGAAGCGCTTGCGCGGCTGCTCGGGCCCGGGCGATAGCGACTCGATGGGCACGGTGCGCAGCCCCTCGCCGGGCGCCTGCGCGCTGGTCGGGGGTCCCTGGGCGGGCTCGGGCTTGGCCGAGGCCGCGCCCGGCAGCAGGGCGCCCAGCCCCCGCCCCAGGGCGGGTCGTCGCTTGGTGCTCATGCCGCGCCCTTGTCCTTGACCCGGCGCTTGGTCTTGGTGGCGCCCTTGGTCTTGGTGGCGCTCGAGGCCGCGACCTTGGAGCCAACCTTAGAACTAACCTTAGAGCCAGGGCGCTCGGCCGTCATTCGGCCGAGGACCTCGCGTGCCAGCTGCAGGTACGCCTGCGCGCCCTTGCTCTCGATGTCGTAGAGCAGGGCGGGCTTGCCGAAGCTGGGGCTCTCCGACAGCCGGATGTTGATCGGAACCACCGTGTCGTAGACCACGTTCCCGAAGTGCTTGCGGACCTCCGCCACCACCTGCTGGGCGAGGTTGGTGCGGGGGTCGAACATGCAGAACACGATGCCCTCGATCCGCAGCGGCGGGTTGAGGCTGGCCTTGACCGCGTCGATCGTGCCGTGCAGCGCTCCGAGCCCCTCGAGCGAGAAGTACTTGGCCTGCATGGGGATGATGACCCGGTCGGCGGCCACCAGCCCGTTGATCGTCAAAAGGCCCAACGAGGGGGGGCAGTCGAACACGATGAAGTCGTAGGTTCCGTCCTCGATAGCCGGGGCCAGCGCCCGGCGCAGCGCGGTCTCTCGGTCGTCGATCCCGACCAGCTCGACCTCGGCGCCCGCCAGATCGGCCGAGGCCGGGATCACCCACAGGGTGGGCAGATCCGTGGCGTGGGTGACCTGGGACAGGCTGGCCCCGCCGAGCATCAGCTCGTAGGTGCCGTGCTCGACCGAGCCGCGGGCAAAGCCCACCGACGAGCTGGCGTTGGACTGCGGATCGAGATCGACCAAGAGCACGCGGTGCTCCCCGGCGGCCAGGCTCGCCGCGAGGTTGACCGCCGTGGTGGTCTTGCCTTCGCCGCCCTTTTGGTTGCTGATGGCCACGACCTGGGGGCGGACCCGGGACCGCGGGCGGGCAGAGGTGGCAGGACTGGGCACGGCGCCCATCCTTACCACTGTCGCGACGCACGGGAAGCGGGACGTTGCACCGAGCCTCAGGGGCCTGACGGGCCGGCAGCGGACCACGGCTGGGCCCCGACGCATCGGGCGAGGACCGGCGGGGAAGGCTCGGGATCGGTAAGATTTTTGTCTACATGTAGGTGTTAAGAATACCTTTCGCTCATCGGACGCACCCCGAGGGGCCCGCGTCGCCCGTCTTCGGTGCGGCGAAACCCCACCTGCCCTGAGGGATCCCTGAATCTGCGCGCCGATCGCCGTTCTTGGCCAAGGAGACGTCCACTCGTGAGCACCTACTTTCGCACCGGATACAACACGTTCCAGGAATTCCAGCGCGAGGCCCTCAGCGGCTCGTACTCGCACCACGAATCTCTGGGTAAGGAGGAACTCGAGCTACTCGAAGAGCTCGAGGCCGACGAACAGTTCGACGAGCGCCCGCGCCGGCGTCCCCGCAGTCGCTGGGACTGACGGACGGCGTCCACCACCGACCACCATGGCCCCGGAGCGTTCGTCGCTTCGGGGTCTCTTTTTTTTATATATACCTACCTCAGCCTGCGTCGGCGCGCCGGTGGTCCTTGAGCTTGCGGTAGAGCGTGGTGCGGTCGATGCCCAGCAGCGCCGCCGCGCGGGCCTTGTTGCCGCCGGTCGCGGTCAGGGCGGCCTCGATGGCCTCGCGCTCCAGGGCGGCCAGCGTACGGATCTGGCCTGAAATTTGGCCCGAAGCTTGGCCTGAAGTTTGGCCCGCAGCTTGGCCCGGATGCATCGCTGGCGCGGGAGCCCCGGGGGCCAGGCTCGCGGGGGCGGTGTGGAGGAGCTCGGGGGGCAAGTCGTCGAGCTCGAGCACGGGGCCGTCGCCCAACACCAACGCCCGTTCGACGACGTTGCGGAGCTCGCGGACGTTGCCCGGCCAGCGATAGCGGCGCAGGACGTCGAGGGCATCGGGGGCGATCCGGTCGATCCGGCGCCCGATCTGCCCGCCCAGGGTGTCGGCGAAGTGGGCGACCAGCGGCTCGATGTCGTCGGCTCGCTCACGCAACGGAGGCAGCTGGGTGTGGATCACCGAGAGCCGATAGAGCAGATCCTCACGGAACTGCCCGTCAGCGGCCATCTGTCGCAGGTCGCGATGGGTGGCCGCCACCAGGCGCACGGTGACCGAAAGCTCCTTGGTGCCGCCGACCCGGGTAAAGCGCCGGGTCTCGAGCACCCGCAGCATACGCGCCTGGGTGGACAGGCTCATCTCGCCGATCTCGTCGAGAAACAGGGTGCCGCCGTCGGCTCGTGAGAACACCCCGTCGTGCTGCGTCACCGCTCCGGTGAACGCGCCCTTCTCGTGCCCGAACAGCTCGCTCTCTTGCAGTTGCTCGGGGATCGCGGCGCAGTTGATGGCCACGAAGGGCCCCTGGGCCACGCCGGACAGGCCATGGACGAGCCCGGCCGCCAGCTCCTTGCCGGTGCCGCTCTCGCCCCGCAGCATCACGGTGGCTGGGCTTTGGGCCACGCGCTCGATGAACACCTGCAGGCGCTTCATCGCGGCCGACTGCCCGATCATGCGGGCCGGGCGGTAGGGGGTGCCCCCGGCCTTGGCCGCGGCCTGGAGCTGCGAGCGCTCCTTGGCGCTGTCACCCAGGGCGGAGACCAGCTGGGCTGCGCACACCAGCAAGAGCAGCGAGTCCTCGTCGTGGGGGTGGGCGACGGCCTCGGTCGCGCTCCAGTCGACGTAGAACACCAGGTTCTCGGCTGGGGCCGCCATCGCGCCCACCGTGCCGCGGATCTGCACCGAGCGGCGGTCGGCCAGATCGGGCTCGGCGAGCACGTCGCCGACCAGGAAGGCGCGGCGCTCGGTGAGCACCCGGCCCAGCAGCGTCCGCGATAGGGCCAGATCTTGCCGGATCCCATCGGTGGCGGCCCCGAGGATGTCGCGGCCGTCGGGGGACAGCAGCAGCGCCCGGGAGGCGGACAGCGCGTCGACGGCCCAGGTGGTAGCCTCCTTGTAGACCGCCTGCAGGCCGTCGCTGCGCGCGAGGCGGTCGCCCAGGGCGGCCAGGGCGGCCAGGTGACCCGAGTCCCCGGCGCCCGGGGTCATCCGGGCGTCGAGCTCCACGGTGCTGCGGCCGCTGGGCGTTGCTCGGGAGGCGGTGGCCTCGAGGCGCAAGGTGGTGCTACCCAGGGTTACCGTGGTGCCCACGGCCAGCAGGTGGCCGGCCCGCACGTCCACCCGCTGCCCGTCGACCAGCGTCCAGACCGGGTTGACCCCGGCGATCTCGGCCACGTGGAGGGCGGGCTGCCCCGCGGGATCGGGCTGGAGCGTGAGGTGGTGCCGGGAGACGGCGCTGTCGGTCAGTTGCAGCGACTCGTGCGGGCCTCGACCCACGGTGAGATCGGCGTCGACGACCACGCGTCGCCCCGTGTCGGGTCCAGCCGCCACGACCACACACAAAGGCACGGGCGGGACCTTAGCACTCGCTGGGCCCGCCGTCGGGACCGCCTTCGGGGTCACCGTCGGGTCCGGGGTCGAGCCGGGGGCGAGCCGGGGCGGATTGGGGGTGGGCCGGGGTCGGGCTGGGGTCGGGCCGGGGTCGGGCCGGGGTCGGGCCGGGGAACAAAACGCCCTTCGCGAGGCCATGGGTCGTTCGGCCCCCTCAGATCCGCCCGTCGTGGCTCGCCCAAGGGTGCGGGCGGGGCGGTTGACACCGGGGGGGCCAGTGTTACGGTTGCCGCCGGAATCCGCCGTAGATGAGTGACAAGTCGCCCGAGAGCGAAGAACGACCCGAGCTTCCCGAAGAGGTCTCCGTGCTGCCCTTGCGCAACTCGGTGCTGTTTCCGGGGTCCATCATCCCCATCGACGTGGGTCGCCCCAAGTCGGTCAAGCTCATCGAGGAGGCCATCCGCGAAGAGCGCCCGATCATCGGGATCGTGACGCAAAAGGAGGCCCGGGTTGAGGAGCCCGGCGACGACGACCTCCATGGGGTGGGCTGCGCCGCCCGGATCCTCAAGGTCATCAAGCTCGCCAAGGACAACTACAGCGTGATCCTTCAGGGGGTCATGCGGATCCGGGTCGAGCAGATCACCACCCACGATCCGTTCATTCACGCCCGGGTCAGCGAGATCGGCGACATTCAGTCCGCGCCCGAGCTCGAGACCGACGCGCTGGTGGCCAACATCAAGGAGACGGCCAAGAAGCTGATCTCGCTGGTGCCCGAGCTGCCCCGCGAGGCGGCGACCCTGCTCGACAGCGTCTCCGACGCGGGGCAGGTGGCCGACTTGGTGGTGTCCAACCTCGACATCGAGCCGTCCGAGAAGCAAGACGTGCTCGAGTCGGCCGACGTCACCGAGCGGCTGCGCAAGGTGCTGACCCTGCTGACCCGCCAGCTCGAGATCCTCAAGGTGCGCGAGCGGATCAACTCGCAGGTCCAGGAGGAGATGGGGCACAGCCAGCGCGAGTATGTGCTGCGCCAGCAGCTCAAGGCGATCAAGGGGGAGCTCGGCGAGATCGACGACGAGAGCGGCGACGTCGAGGAATTCCAAAAGAAGATCGCCGAGGCCAAGATGCCCGCCGAGGCCCAGAAGGTGGCCCTCAAGCAGCTCGACCGCCTCAAGCAGATGCAGCAGTCCTCGGCGGAGTACACCGTCACCCGCACCTACCTCGAGTGGTTGGTGGAGCTGCCCTGGTCGATCTCCACCGAGGATCAGATCGATATCAAGCAGGTGCGCGAGGTGCTCGACGAGGACCACTACGATCTCGAGAAGGTCAAAAAGCGGATCCTCGAGTACATGGCGGTGCTCAAGCTCAACGCCAGCAAGAAGGGGCCGATCTTGTGCCTGCTGGGCCCGCCTGGGGTGGGCAAGACCTCGCTGGGCAAGAGCATCGCCCGGGCGATCGGCCGCAAGTTCGTGCGGATCTCGCTGGGCGGTGTGCGCGACGAGGCCGAGATCCGCGGCCACCGCCGCACCTACGTGGGCTCGCTGCCGGGGCGGCTGATCCAGGGCATGAAGAAGGCGGGCACCAACAACCCCGTCATCATGCTCGACGAGATCGACAAGCTCGGGCACGACTTTCGCGGCGATCCGGCCTCGGCCCTGCTCGAGGTGCTCGACCCCGAGCAGAACAACTCATTTTCCGATCACTACCTGGAGGTGAGCTTCGATCTGTCGCGGGTGATGTTCATCGCCACCGCCAACTACATGGATCCGATCCCGCCGGCGCTCAAGGATCGCCTGGAGATCCTCGAGCTGCCCGGCTACACGCGGCAGGAGAAGCTGGCGATCGCCAAGCGCTTCCTCGTCCCCAAGCAAATCGGCGAGCACGGCCTGGTCGAAGCGGGCCTCGATCTTTCGTTCTCCGAGTCGGCGATCTTCGAGCTCATCGACAGCTATACCCGCGAGGCGGGGGTGCGCAACCTCGAGCGCGAGATCTCGGCGGTGATCCGCGGGATGGCGGTCAAGGTGGTCGAAGGCGAACAGACCGGCGAGCGCACCCTCGACGAGGAGGCGGTCCGCGAGTTCCTCGGCCCGCAAAAGTACCTGCCAGAAATGTCCGAGCGCACCGCCGAGCCCGGGGTGGCCACCGGCCTGGCCTGGACCCCGGTGGGGGGCGAGATCATGTTCGTCGAGTGCTCGCGCATGCCCGGCAAGGGCGGGCTGATGCTCACCGGGCAGCTGGGCGACGTGATGAAGGAGTCAGCCCAGGCTGCGCTCAGCTACGTCAAGAGCCACCTGCCCGAGCTGGGCCTGGAGACCGACGTCGTCAAGGAGCACGACCTGCACGTCCATGTGCCCGCGGGGGCGATCCCCAAGGATGGGCCCTCGGCGGGGGTGGCGATGATTGCGGCGCTGTCGTCGTTGCTCTCGCAGCGCTGCGTGCGTCCCGACGTGGCCATGACCGGTGAGATCACACTGCGGGGCTTGGTGCTGCCGGTGGGCGGGATCAAGGAGAAGATGCTCGCGGCCCATCGGGCGGGCATCAAGCGGATCGTACTGCCCGAGCGCAACGAAAAGGACGTCGTCGACGTGCCCGAGGAGATCCGGGACGAGATGGACATCGTCTACGTCAAGACCGTCGGCGATGCCCTCGAGGCGGTGTTCGTCGAAGAGGAGACCGGCGCTACACAAGCGACTCCCGACGCGGGTGCGACCGGGTCTGCCGAGTCGGGGCCCGCCGCTTCGGGGCCCGACGAGTCCAGTCCCGCCGCTTCGGGTTCGGCCGAGTCCAGTCCCGCCGCTTCGGGTTCGGCCGAGTCCAGTCCCGCCGAGTCCAGTCCCGCCGCTTCGGGTTCGGCCGAGTCCAGTCCCGCCGAGTCCGCTCCCGCCGAGTCCAGTCCCGCCGAGTCTGCCCCCGCCGAGTCCGGGCCTGGGGCCTAGACGCGAGGTCTCACCGCCCAAAACGACCAGGGCCACATCCGTCGGGGTTGACTTGCGTGACCGTGGTCTTAGGCTGCCGCCGCCCTGGCTCTACCGACGAGCCAGGGGGGTGATCCCGGGGCGCGCGGGAACTCACGTCATTGGACACCCCGTGGAGCGCATAGAGCGCCTCCGCCCCTCGCGTTCATCGCGGCGATCCTTGCGTCCCTGTGACCCCGCCGCCACCGTTCTCCCTCCTCTTCCCTGCGAGCTGCACACGCTCTTTCGTCTGACGTCCGCAAGAAAGGACAGCAAAGCCACCCATGGGCAAGATCATCGGCATCGACCTCGGGACCACCAACTCGGTAGTCGCGGTCATGGAAGGCAACGACCCCAAGGTCATCACCAACGAGGAGGGCGGCCGGACCACGCCGTCGGTCGTGGCATTCGAGCAGAACGGCAACGTGTTGGTGGGTCAGCAGGCCCGGCGCCAGGCCATCACCAACCCCGAGAACACGATCTTCTCGGCCAAGCGCTTCATCGGTCGCAAGTACGAGGAGGTCTCGCGTGAGCGGGATCGCGCGCCCTTCAAGATTGTCCGGGCCAGCAACGGCGACGCCCACATCGAGGCGCGCGGCAAGGTCTACCCCCCGCCCGAGATCAGCTCTCGCGTGCTGATGAAGCTCAAGAAGGCGGCCGAGGATTACCTGGGCGAGTCGGTCGACGCGGCGGTCATCACCGTGCCCGCCTACTTCAACGACTCCCAGCGTCAGGCCACCAAGGATGCGGGGCGGATCGCCGGCCTCGACGTCAAGCGGATCGTCAACGAGCCCACCGCGGCCGCGCTGGCCTACGGGCTGTCCAAGAGCAGCGACGACGAGCGGGTGGTCGCGGTCTACGACCTGGGCGGCGGCACCTTCGACATCTCGGTCCTCGAGGTGGCCGAGAACGTCGTCGAGGTGATCTCCACCAACGGCGACACCCAGCTGGGCGGCGACGACTTCGACGAGCGGATCATCCAGTGGCTCCTCGAGGAGTTCAAAAAGGACTCCGGGATCGACGTCTCCGGCGACAAGCTGGTGATGCAGCGGCTCAAGGACGCGGCCGAGAAGGCCAAGATCGAGCTTTCGCAGGCGCCGGAGACCGAGGTCAACCTGCCCTTCCTCACCGCCGACGCTTCGGGCCCCAAGCACATGCAGGTCAAGCTCTCGCGGGCCAAGTTCGAGAGCATGGTCTCCGACTTGGTCGAGCGGAGCATCGCCCCCTGCCAAAAGGCCCTCGACGACGCCAAGAAGAGCATCGGCGAGATCCACGAGGTGCTGCTGGTGGGCGGCTCGACCCGGATGCCGCTGGTGCAGCAGCGGGTCAAGGAGTTCTTCAAGAAGGATCCGGGCAAGGGGGTCAACCCCGACGAGGTGGTGGGCCTGGGCGCGGCCGTGCAGGCCGGCGTGCTCTCGGGCGACGTGCAGGACATCGTCCTGGTCGACGTCACCCCGCTGTCGCTGGGCATCGAGACCCTCGGCGGGGTGATGACCACCCTCATCCCGCGCAACACCACGATCCCGCACCGCAAGGCGGAGACCTTCACCACCGCGGCCGACAACCAAAGCTCGGTCGAGGTCCACGTGTGTCAGGGTGAGCGCGGCATGGCGGCCGACAACCGCACCCTGGGCAAGTTCAGCCTGGTGGGGATCCCCCCGGCCCCGCGCGGGGTGCCGCAGATCGAGGTCACCTTCGACATCGACGCCAACGGCATCGTCAGCGTCTCCGCCAAGGACAAGGCCACCTCCAAGGAGCAAAAGATCACCATCACCGCCAACTCGGGCCTCTCCGAGGACGAGATCAACCAGATGGTGGACGACGCCAAGTCCCACGAAGAGGAGGACCGCCAGCGTCGCGAGAAGGTCGAGAACCGCAACTCGCTCGAGGCGATGGTGCTGCAGACCGAGAAGCTGCTGTCCGAGTCGGGCGACAAGATCCCCGCCGACGCCAAGACCGAGGTCGAGGCGGCGGTCAAGGAGGCCAAGGACGCCATCGAGGCCGACGACGCCGACCGGATCGCGGCCGCCAAGGAGACCCTCACCGGGGCCAGCCACAAGATGGCGCAGGCCATGTATGGGCAGGGTCAGCCTCCGCCCGGGGCCGAAGGCGATCCGGCCGGGGCGCCACCGCCGGGGGCCGAAGCTGGCGCGCCCGAGGGTGACGCCGCCGCCTCTTCCGGGGGCGACGATGGTGGCGAGGTGATCGACGCCGAGTTCGAGGAAAAGAACTAGAGTACTAGGGCCACGGTTACCCGTGGCCCGTCGTGGCCCTGCCAGACCCCGGCGGGTCATCGGTCGCCCGAGCGAGCAAGGCGGGGCGCTTCTGACGAAGGTCGGGGCGCCCCGTGCTCGTTGGAGGCGGTGCTTTGGCCGGCTACACTGCGGGGGTGAGGATCCGTTCCGCACGCGATGTCGCCGCTATCGGGTGGGGTTTGCAGCGGGCGCTCGGGCGGAGCGTGGCGCTGGCCGCGGGGCTCGTCATGCTGGGGATCGGGTCGCTCGCCAGCTGCGCCGGTCCCAACCTGTGGACCGACATGTCCTCGGTCTCTGTCGGGCAGACCGGCCGCGGTCGACTGCGTCAGCCTGCGCGTCTGCGACTGCGAGGCAAGGGCTACCGGGTGCCCGAAAAGTGGCGCAATCGCGGCAACATCTACGGCACCGATGAGCTGGTGGCCGCAGTCCAGCACGCCGCGGCCCGGGTGCGGGCCCGCTACTGGCGGGCCACCGCTGGGATCGCCGATCTGTCCCCCGCCCGCGGCGGGCGCACGATGTGGCACAAGAGCCACCAGTCCGGGCGCGACGTCGACGTACTCTTTTACACCAAGGGGGCCGACGGCAAGGCGATGCTGCCGCCCGAGCACGACATGATCGTCTTGTCCGACGAGGGCAAGCCCGTGCTGCCGGCCGAGTACACCGGGGGCTACGAGGATCCCCAGTGGAAGGAGCGTCGCTTGGATGCTCGCAAGACCTGGCTGTTCGTGGAGACCTTGCTGCGCGACCCCACCATTCGGGTGCAGTGGATCTTCATCTCCCGCGGGCTCGAGTCGCTGCTCTTGGCCGAGGCGCGCAAGCGAAAGCGGCCCGGGTGGCTCATTGCCTACGCCGACCAGGTGATGAGCCAGCCCGGCGACGCCTTGGCCCACAACGATCACATGCACATTCGGGTGTACTGCTCGCGATCCGATCGCTTCCACGGCTGCGTAGACCGAGGCCCGGTGTGGCAGCACGAGAAGAAAGCCTACAAGTACGGCGGACCCGAGCGCTACGACCCGGTGCTGTGGCGGCAGCTCGCCGCGATGACCGGGCAGACCGGGGGGTAGCGCGCCCGCCACCCCCCAGGGGTGGTGCTCACATCAGCATGGGGTCGAACGACGCGGTGGCTCGGGACACGCCCTGGCCGAAGCCGTCGAGGTTCAGGCCGACCGCGCGCATCAGCGTCAGCGGCACCTCGACCGCGTTGCGGCCGTTGCCTTCGTAGTGCATGCCGGTGCGCAGGGCCCCCCCGGCACCACCGGCGACCATGATCGCCATGTTCTCCAGCGAGTGGGTGCTGGCATCCCCATACTCGCTGGTTGCATAGATCGCGGTGTTGTCGAGCAGATCCTCCGTGCCATCGGCGGTATCAGCCAGGGCCTGCAGCAGCACCCCGAACTGAGACATGACGAACGTGGCGATCTCGTGCACGGCCTCGAAGTCCCGGGCCTGGGGGTCGGGGCTGTTGTTGCGATCGTCGTGGGTGGACTGATGCGAGCCGAGCGAGACGCTGGGCAGGTTCCAGAACATGGTGTCGGTCTGCATGCCGTGGTGCTGGAACGTGAACACCCGCGTGAGATCACAGGCGAGCGCCAGGGCGATGAGCTCCGCCATGACTTTGTTCTTCTCGATCAACAGCTCGCCGATGATCGTCGCCGGCTGGCCGTCCTGCTCGAGCATCACCGACTGCCGGTAGGCGTCGGCGCTCGACGGCACCATTGCGGGTAGCATGCAGGCGCTCGCCGCGTCGAGGTTCTCGATCCCGTGTTCGACCTGGAGGATCTGCTCGAGGTGGTCGTCGAGCCGCTGCTTGTCCGCGGCCCCGAGCTTCGTTCGCAGCCGGGCCGCGTCTTCGCGCACCAGGTCCACCATGCTCAGGCGGCTGTCTTTGAACGCGGTGATGTCGGCCAGGGGCACGTCTTCGGGCAGGCCGTTGCCGAATAGCGAGTCGTAGACCGCCCGGGGGGACATCTCGAGCGGCTGTGCGTCGCCGTTGCCGTTGAACACGGTGCCCGAGTTGACGTTGAAGTTCGACGCGCCCTTGTTGGTCTGCGAGATCCCCACGTCGACCGCGTCACGGAGCTGGCTTTGGCCGGCCCAGGCCTGGCGCACCAGCCAGTCCGAGCTGGCGCCGGCGACCTGCCCGCAGCAGTTGCCGCTGGGGCTGGGTTGATACGCTCCGGTCAGGATCTGGGCGCGCGTCTTGTGGTGTGCGCTGCCGGAGTTGTCGAGCAGTCGGAAGCCCGAGAGGATGCTGACCCGATCCCGGATCATGGCGTTCTCGGCGATGGGGGCCAGCTCTTCGTTGGGGTCGTTCCACCACTGGTCGCCGACCCGGTTGGGCGTCCAGCGGTCGGGGCGAACGCCATTGCCCCAAAAGAAGACCCCGTACCGGACCGGTCTGGGGGCGCCGTCCTCGGCGAATGCCACCCCGTGATCATCGAGCATGGACTCGAAGATGGGTAGCGCGACCGTGGCCCCGATCCCCGTGGTGAGGCTGCGCAGCATCGTGCGTCGGCTGAGTATGTGCTTGTTCGACATCGTCAATACTCCTGGTGGCGCGGGGTCAGTCTTCGCGGTGATCGGCAACGGTGCGGAACAGATCGCTGAGCACCAGCGCTTCGATGACCGTGGGCCAGCTGCGGGTCTGCTGGAGGACGCCGGCCAGCTCTTGCAGCAGGGGCTCTTGCTTGTCCGACTCGTGCTGTCCCAGCGCGAATCGGCTCAGCTGCCGCACCGCGCAGCTGAGCACGCGCGGGTCCTCGGCCAGCCGCTCGCCCATCTCGATGGCTCCATCGAACTGCACGCCGTCCAGGTCTCCGGTCACGTCCAGGGGGGCGCCGTCGTGCGTCTCGCGGTACACGCCGATCCCGTCGAAGTGCTCGAGCGCCAGCCCCAGCGGATCGATGTACTGGTGGCACGCCGCGCAGGCCTGCTCGGTCATGTGGATCTCGACCCGCTGGCGGTTGGTCTTGATGTCGTCCGAAGACGGGGGCAGCTCGGTGGCCACGCCGGGCGGTGGGTCCGGTATGATCTCGCACAGAAGGCGCTGGCGAACGAACAGGCCGCGCGTCGTGGGGGAGGTGTCGATCGGCTTGGCGTAGACCGAGAGGATCCCCGCGCGGGACAGCAGGCCCTGTCGCTCGGCCGGCAGCTCGGTCTTCACCACGGCGTTGGGGTCGGCGTTGCGCGACACGACCTCGAACCAGTCCACCATGACGTCACGGTTGTCCGGGGGCTCGAAGTAGTCGTTGGCGAGCTCCAGGACGACCTCGTGATCGCCCGGCGCGAGCGTGAACGGCACGGTGTAGGTGGCGGGGTCGCTCGCCGTGGCCATGATCTCGACCTCGGCTGCCTCGTCGTCCACCGTCACGCGCAGGCGGGTCACCTCGTTGCCGCCCTGGGTGGCGTAGGCGCGGACCGTGATGGCGTGTGACGCGGCGGCCTCGTCGATCGTGAACGTGCGGCGTAGCTGTGACGAGTCGCTGCACAGGTTGTGAAACTGCGGCGGCACGCCGTCGGTGTTGCAGCCTTGACCGCCCGACTCGGCTTCCCAGCGCTCGAGCACCTGCGTGTCGGTGCCAGCCCCCCCGGGCAGCTCGATCCCATAGAACGCGGCCAGAGCCGGCGTCGTCCAGGTCTGGGTCGACGTGAACAAGCTGTCGTAGGGGGCACCATCGATGATGTCGAGCACCGCGTGGTCGAGCTCGGCGCGCATCGCCGACGCCAGGGTGGGGCTGAAGTCGGGGAACACCGCGCTGTTCTTGGGCAGCGTCTCGATCGAGCCGTAGCCAAACCACTGGGTAAAGAAGCCCTTCATGGTGTCGCGACCCCGCGGGTCGGCCAGCAGCCGCTGCGCCTGGGCGGCGAGCACGTCCGGGTCCTGTAGCTCGCCGGCGTCGGCGAGCGCGCTCAGCTCCTCGTCGGGGGGCGCGTTCCACAGGAACAAGGAGAGCCGGGACGCGAGCGCGTGATCGCTCAGGGGCCGGAAATCTGCGTCGTCCTGTGTTGCTTCGCCTTGTGCTCTTTGGCCGTCGCCGAGCTCCGGCTGGTAGAGCATCCACGGCGACTGCATCGCGGTGGCGGTGGCGAACTCGAGGCCCTGGCGCGCGTCGCCCAGGTTGTCCTGGGTCTGCTGCGCGAGCGCGGTGTACTCGTCGAGCTCTTGCTCGGTGGGCGGACGGCGGAACGCGCGACGTAGCATGCCCTGCAGGTAGTCCTGCGCGCACTGGTCCTGGGCGTCGACCGGCGCGCACGACAGCAGCGTATCCGAGGGCATGTCGAACACCTCAGCGACGACCGAGAGCGCGACATTGTCGAACTTGATGATGTCGGACGCACCAAACGGCGCGAACGCGGCCAGCTCGGTGTCGAACTTGAAGTCCTCGTCGGTGCTGGGATCGAGGGGCAAGCGGTCGCCGAGGATCAGGTCGTCGTGCATCAGCACGTGCCGGTACGCGTTCTCGACCTGCAGCCGGGTCAGTCGACGCAGGCCCGCCGGGAACGGGGCGACCTCGACTTCGTCTTCTTGGTCGCCGGTCTCGTCATTGCTCGGGTCGGCATTGTCGCCATCCGAATCCTCGGGGAGGTCGTCATCGTTGGCGTTCCCGGCTCCGTGATAGCAACCGACGACCCAAAGGCTCAGTGCTGCGGCATGGATCGCGCGCACTGTCGGTGTGCTCCAACTTCTCATCGTGGACCCCGTGTCGTGATCGGTGAATCGCATTCGATGTTCTCCTGGGCGTGGGTCGTGCAGAGCTCAAAAGGACACTCGCCGATGGCGAACCGGCCGTCGTATCAGAGTGATACGGTCGGACCCCGCCAGACCCAGCCCAATAGCGTCGTGGGTTGCGCTTAGGCTAAGGGTGAACGGCCAGGTGTGCCATCGGTCGTATGACGCACGAGTGTCGGTTTTTACGAAGGAAAGTTTGTCGGTCATCTGACCGAATGTGACAGTGGAGCCATGCGCGACGATATGTCGGCCGGCGATCTGGGCGATCTGGGCGATCTGGGCGGCACTGGCGGCACTGGCGGCACTGGCGGCACTGGGCGACGATGCGAGGCTTCGTTCGGAACGATCGCCGACGCGACGGGCCAGAGCGCGCGGCCGTCTGTCGCGGCGTGCCAATGGCCGGGCGCTCGAAGGCACGCCGTGTCTTCGTCCGCGCTCCCATGGATCGAGCATCGTACAGATGGAGTACGAAGATCCGTGGTCTTGTCTCAGCGAGATTCACGGCCGGGCGGCGCGGAAAGCCCGATCCTCGAGGCGCGCCGCCCGGTGACTGGCAGATCCGAACGCGACGACTCGGTGCGGTGGCGGTCGTCGCGAGCAGCGGGCAGACTGGGGCCGTTGGGGGGTCGCAGACCCCTGCGATGTCTATCGAGGACGGGATGTGGCTGGCCGCCGCGCAGTAGGTGCAGCAGTAGGTGCAGCAGTAGGTGCAGCAGTAGGTGCAAGACTGCACGACACTCGAAGCGTGGCTGGCGTAGGCATATGTGGGCGGGTCGTGCGGGGTGGCGGGTCGTGCGGGGCGACCCTTGACACCTCGTGGCGCCCCCCGCCACGCTGCTGCTCGGCGTGCCGGCGACCGTAGGGCAGTACGAGCTGGTTTCGCGGATCGGTCAGGGGGGCATGGCCGAGGTGTGGATGGGTCGCCGGGCCAGTGTGGGCGGGGCGACCAAGTCGGTGGCCATCAAGTTCATGTCGGCCCGGGTGGCGACCGACGAGCGTCACCGTCGGATGTTCTTGGCCGAGGCTCGACTGTCGATGCTGATGAACCACTCCAACGTGGTCCAGGTGTTCGACGCGGGCGAGGACCAGGGGCGCCTGTACCTGGTGATGGAGTGGATCGACGGCCTCAACCTGGCCCAGCTGTGCGAGCTGCGGCGGCAATCCGGCGAGCCCTGGCCGATCGGGCTGGTGGGCTACGTGATAGGCGAGGTCTTGCGGGGCCTGGCCTACGCCCACCACCTGATCCACCAGGGGCGCACCCAGTGCGTGGTGCACCGCGACGTTTCGCCCCACAACGTGCTGGTGAGTACCTCGGGCGAGGT
This sequence comes from Myxococcota bacterium, assembly GCA_039194325.1. Taxonomy (GTDB): domain Bacteria; phylum Myxococcota_A; class Polyangia; order Nannocystales; family Nannocystaceae; genus Paraliomyxa. Next base: position 763 of record JBCCWC010000220.1, on the reverse strand, counting down.
CAAGCTGGCCGACTTTGGGGTGGCCCGGCTGGCCGCCGAGGAGACCTCGGGCCTGCACATCAAGGGCAAGCTGCGCTACATGGCCCCCGAGCACCTGGGGGGTCGCAGTCGCGAGCCCACCGTGGATCTTTACGGAGCCGGGGCGATCTTGCACGAGCTGCTGAGCGGGCAGCGATTTCGCGACGAGGCGAGCGAGGTCGACCTCTATGGGCACATCTTGGGCGGTCGGATCCCGCCGCTGCACCGAGCGGGCGTGCCGCCCGAGCTCGTGTCGCTGCGCGAGGGGCTACTGGCCGCCCAGGTGCAGCAGCGGATCCCCAGCGCCTCGCGGGCGCTGGAGTACCTGGACGCCTGGGCGGGCTATCGCAACGAGTCGGCCGCGCTGGGTCGGCTGTGCCGGGCAACGATGGGGGTGGCTGGCCCCCGCTCGGGGATCGAGGCGGCGGCCCTGGTCGACGTGGAGGCCGACACGGTGGAGCCCAGCGTGGCCACCCGCACCTCGGGGCCGTATTCGCAGCCCGGGCCGACCACCGTAGAGGTGGGGGCTTCGATGGGGCCCACGCGGGTGGACGGTCCGCCGGTGCGATCGCGACGACGGTGGCTGACGGCGCTGGGGATCCTCGGGGCAGGCTTTGTGGTGGGGGGGATCGGCGTGGTGGCGTGGCGCCGGGATGGTGAGCCGCAGGAGCCGCCGGAGTCGCCGGAGCCGCCGGGACCCCAGGGAATGGGCCGGGCGGATCCCTCCAGCGTGCGGGGAGGGGCG
>JBCCWC010000219.1:0-25994 GCA_039194325.1 Myxococcota bacterium | reverse complement strand
TTTTTATCATTCTACCCCTCTCCCCTTTTCACACATACCATTCTTCTCTTTGTGTTTTTTTTTTTTTTTTGGCCGTCGTTTGTTTTTGGGGCCTGGTGCGTTTGTCCCTTGCGCCGGGGGGGGGGGGGGGGGGGGGGGGGGGCGGCGGCCCCCGGCCCCCCCCCCACCCCGGCGCCGATCGTCGAGGTGCCCGCCCGCCCCTATGCCCCGATCTCGACGGGAGATCAGACGGTGGCGGTGCTGCCCTTTGCGTTTCGGGGTCATGCCGACCATGCCTATCTTGGCGATGCGATGGCTGAGGAGCTCGTCGACGTGCTCGCGCGCACTCGGGGGCTTCGCGTGCTCTCGATCCGGGCGACCCGCCGTTTTGCCGAAGCGCGTGATCCTTCCGAGATCGAGGAGGCGCTGGGGGCGAGCACGATCGTCGACGGCACGGTGCAGCATATGGGGGGGCGGCTCCGGCTCACCGTGCGGATGATCGACCCGGACGGGGCGCAGCGCTGGTCCGAGCACTACGATGGTTCGCTCGAGGACGTGTTCGCGCTGCAGGAATCGCTGGGGCGCCGGGTGGCCGAGGCGCTGCGGATCGAGCTGACCGCCGCGGCCCACCGCCGCACCGCGCCGCACGAGGTGATCGAGCACTACCTGCGGGCGCGTCGGCTGGTGCACCGGCTCACCGCGGCCGCGTCGGAAGAAGCCATCGTCTTGCTCGATCGAGCCCTCGAGGGCGCCCCCGAGTTCGGGCCCGCGGTGGCGGCCCATGCCATCGCGGCCGTGCGGGCCTGGTGGGGCTTCGATGGTCCCACCGAGGATCGAGACAACGCCGAGCGAGCGCGGCGCAGCGTGCTGCGGGCCCGCAAGCGGGCGCCGAACCTGGCCGAGACCCACCTGGCGACCGCGATGTGGGAGGTTCAGAGCGGAGGGTACGTCGCGGCCGCGCGAGCCCTGAGCGCCGCCCTGGAGGTCGCGCCCACGATGGTCGAAGCCCACCAATACCTCGGTCAGCTCCAGTGCGAGGCCGGGCGCCCCGAGGAGGGGCAGTGCCGCCTGGCGCTGGCCCTCGAGCTCGATCCCTCACTACGGTGGTGTCGGTACCCGCTGGCGCGCACCGCCGAGCTGATGGGGAACTCGGCGGCCTCCAAGGCTCACCTCGAGGCGCTGTGGCAGTCGATGCCGGGGCCCCACGTGGCCACGCTCTTGCTGTCCTTTCGCTTGGCGCTCTATCGAGGGGAGCGAGACGAGGCCCATCGGATCCGGGAGCTGCTGGTGGATGCCGAGACGCGAACCGGTACACCGATCTATCGGATGACGGGAATCGTGTTCGGGGAGATCAAGCTCGAACAGTTCGATGACCTGCTGGGCTTCCACTATCGCTCCCGAATCAATGGCCGATTCACCACGATGATGCGTCAAGTTGCGACCGAGCTGTTCACGCTGGTGGGAGATCGGCCGCGAGCGCTGCGGGAGTTGACCGCGGCGGCCGACACCATGCTCATCGACGTGGTGTGGCTGCAGCGTTGCTCGATGCTCGAGCCCCTGCGCGGTGAGCCCGCCTTCATGCAGGCCGAGCAGGTCGTCTATCGTCGGGTGGCCTCGATCTGGCAGTGACGCCGGGGGGCGGTAGCCCCAGACCGTGCGTACCCGGCGAGGCGAGCGTGATCCGTGGTTGGCAACGCAGGATCGATCCCTTCGATTCAGGGTGACACCGGGGGGCATCGTGGTTGTTAGACCTAGCGATGAGGACGCAACAGCGAGACGAGCCACGGCCAGGGCGCGCGAGCCGACGGCGCTTCATGGTCGCGGTAGGCAGCACCGCCGGCCTGCTGTGGACGGGCGGGTGCGGCTACTATCGACCTGCCCGTGGCCCCGCCTACGCGCCATGGCGCTTTCCCGACCACGAGCTCCCCGACCGGCTGCAGATCGTGCACGCGGGGCTCTTGGGGGCCAATCCCCACAACACGCAGCCCTGGTGGTTCTCGCTGCCCGAGGGTGAGCCCGAGCAGATCGAGCTCTGGGCCGATCGCGAGCGCTCGCTGGGGGCCGTGGACCCGCTGCTGCGCGAGATGTACGTGGGGTTGGGTTGTGCGGTGGAGAACATGCGGGTCGGGGCGGCGGGGATCGGCCGCCCGTGTCGTGTGGAGGTCATGCCCGAGCCAGACGACGAGCTCGTCGCGGCGAGGCTCGAGCTCGACGCCGGCTCCGATCCCCCCGAGGAGTCGCTCTACGAGGCGATCGGCACCCGGCACACCAACCGAGGGACCTATGGTGACTTCGAGCTCGATCCTAGGATCATCGAGATCCTGCAGGCGGACATGGCCGAGTTTCCGGAGGTGACGCTGACCTTGCTCACCGGTCGCGCCGACATGGATCGATTCCGAGACGCTACGGTCGCCGCCACGGAGGCGTTCATCGCCGACGAGTCGATGCTGCGGGATTCCGACGCCTGGTTTCGCCACACCGCCGAGGAGATCCGCGAGCATCGTGACGGGGTGACGCTCGACGCCCAGTCCTTGTCGAAGACCTCGGCATACTTCGCCAAGACGGGCCCGAAGATCGCGGGGGAGCGCGGGGCTCGCTACTGGCTGCGGAACACGGAGCGGATCCACACTGGCCCGTGCTCGGCGTTTGCCCTGCTGTCGACCACGGTGCTCGAGGATCGAGCCGCGGCTGTGCAGGCCGGTCGTGCGTACCAGCGCCTCGCGCTTCGCCTCGAGGCGCTCGGGCTTGCGGCCCACCCGCTCAGTCAGATCACCGAGATGCGCGACCGAGAGGTGGAGCTGGGTCGGCCCTCGGTCCACGGGACTCGCCTCGACGCGCTGACCGGGGGCCGAGGGCACGTGCAGATGCCCTTTCGGCTGGGCTACGCCGTAGAGGACACCCACCCCGCCCCTCGGCGGCCCATCGACTGGGTCACGGTCGAGCCGGAGGCAGGAGCATGACCCTCAGCATGACCTTGGGATCGCTCATCATGGGGACGGCGCTCGCCGTGGCGGGGCCGAGCGAGGGCGCGGACGAGTCGCCCGGCACGGTGCTGACGCGTAAGGGCGAGCCCCGCCGTCCTCCTCGCGTCGAGCCGACGCTCTCGCTGAGCTCCAAGCTGCTGCGTGGCGCGCTGGTTCTCGAGCAGCAAGGGCAGACCGAGCGGGATCGGGCGCTGTTGTGGAAGCCCCTGGGGCTGTGGGTCGGCGCGCAGGGGTACTACCGGCGCGACCGCTCGTGGGCCACGGGCGGGCTGCGCGGCCAGCTGGCCCTGGGCTCGGAGCTGATGACCCGCAGCGGCAGCTTTACGGTCGGGCTTGCGCACACCACCGGCTACGAGTGGCACGTGCGCCCGCGCCTGTCGGTGTTCTTGGGCGGGCGCGTCACCTTCGTGGTCGATCCCGCCAACCTCGACCAGAGCCACGCCGAGCTCGGCGCGCCGCTGGGGCTGAGCTGGCGCCGGGTCGAGCTGCAGGTGGTGCCGGCGCTCTCGCTGCCGCTGGCCATGGAGCGCCGGGAGGTCTTCGACGGTGAGCTCCGCGAGGGCGTCGACATCAACTTCATACCGCTCAACGTCATGCTCACCTTCAAGCTGGGCAAGCACCGCGGCGCAGAGCACAGCCCGTCGTAGACCTCGTGCGCCGCTGGTCGTCAGCGTCGTGGTTCGAGGCCGCCGGGTTCGCGGAGCATGGCCCAAAGCGGTAGCGTTTTTGCGGTCGAGGCCAGATGAACCGATGCGCGGCGCCGGGTCTCGAAGCCAAACTTGCGGAACAATTCGACGTTGCCCGGGACGACGGTCTCCAGATATGTGGGAAGGCCGAGCCGATCGGCCACGTCTAGCCGTGCCTGCATCAGGGCCCGTCCCAGCCCGCGCCCTCGGTGCTGAGGGATCACGCCACCGGCCAGGAGCGTGGCGCAGGGGCGAGCCTGCACCACCTGCTCACGTACTCGATCGAAGGTGGTCTGGATGCTCGAGAAGCGTCGGAACGCTGCGGGCCCGATGCGAAGGGGCACCCACACGAGCCCCGCGCGGACCATGTCGCTCAGGTGAAATCGCTGTCCTGCGGGCGGAAGCAGCAGCGCTCCGCCTGCGTAGTCTTCGGTGGTAAACGCTCCGGCATGGTGCATCGCGTGGCGGAACATCGGGGTGAACAAGCGTCGCAGCTGGCGGTGGCGGCGGCGTGAGCCTCCGGGGAAGACCACCCGAAACATCGGATCGTCCGCGAATGCCCGGGCGACCGCATCGACTGTGGCCGGCAGCTCATCGGGCTGGAGCGGACGGACGCGGTCGTCCACGGCCTCCACAGTAACTCTTGGGTACCCGTCCGTCGATGTGACAAGGGCAGCGCCGCCGGCACCGGCCCTCGTTGGACGGGCCGGCGCCGGCGGGCGCTCGGGTGGCTAGCGGCGCACGAACACCACCCAGTCCTGGGTGGTCGCCGACGGGGGGCTGCCCAGGTTCTGGGTCCCGTTGCCGCCGATGTCCGGCCCGTCGGTGAGCGCACCCGTCCGCGGATCGAACCACGAGACCGCGTAGGTGCCCCCTCCGCTCACCGACAGGCTCACCGAGCCGCCCTCACGCAAGTACAGGATGTATGCCGAGCCCGGATCGGCCAGCACCCAGTCGGTGCCGATCCCGGTCAGGCCGTTGTTGGCCTGCAGCTGGGTCAGCTCCACGCCCTCCCCCTGGACCACGTCGCGGAAGAACTCCACCACATGCCCCGACTGCTGCCAGTGCTCGTCGAACTCGCGCAGATCCTCCACGGCCAGGTCGTAGGCGTGCCCCGCCCCGCCGTTCTTGAGGTACCACTCGAAGCCGCCGCCGCCGGCCATCACGTTGGCCCACATCCAGTAGGTGCGCTGGCGCGGGGTCACCGAGGTGTTGGGGGTCGGCGCCTGGCCGCCCGAGGCCTCGGTGGCGGTCACCACCCAGGTCGGCCCCGCCGCGGCCGAGTCCGCGATCCAGCCGAGGGTCGCGCCGTAGAGCCCGCCGCTGGCGCTTTGGGGGATCGAGCCATACTGGAGGGTGGGGCCGTCGAAGGTGGAGTAGCCCAGCAGGTCGTTATACTTGCCATGCTGCCCCGGGTAGGTGTGCATGACCACCGGGTGGTCGTAGGGATCGGTGGCCTTGATGAAGTCGGCGAAGGCCCGCTCCTGGGCCGCGGTGTTGGTGTTCTCCTCGCCCAGGTTCCACTGAAGCGCCGGGTGGTGGCCGAAGCGCGAGATGATCTCCCGGTAGTACAGCTGGCGCTCGAACCCCAGGGCGCCCCCGTTGAGCAGCTGATCGTTCTCGGTCTCCTGGGTGACATAGTGGATCATCAGCCCCCGGGCGGTCATGTGCCCAAAGACGATCTCCCACTGATCGAGCTTGCTAACGTCGAAGGCCCGGCGGTTGCCGAAGTACTCGGTCCACGGGTGACCGTCGCAGCCGTCGCCGTTGACGCTCATCGGCACCATGTACATGGCGTTGACCCCGGTGTTGGCCACGTAGTTGACCAGCCCAATGAGCGACTGGCCCCGACCGCCGTCCCAGCTGGGATCGCCCGGGTTCCAGTCGCTCTGGTGCGGCGCGAAGTCGTGCAAGATCCCCTTGCAGCTGCCCACGTTGTCGTACTTGACCGTGTTGTCGAAGCCGCTATAGCCCAGCAGGTTCTCCGGGCTGTCTACGCCGCCCTCCACGTAGACCGCCCCGGTGCCGGCAAAGCGTAGGTATCGCTCGTTGGGGTCGGGCGCCAAGAGGCCCCGGGCCCGCATGTCGCGGCCGGTCTTGCTCGACGGCGCCACCGAGAAGCTGTCCTGCGCGCCGTCGAGCCCCGCCACCGGCGATCCGGCGGTGGGCGAGGGATCGACCGCGATATTGGATCCGGTCCGCATCGAGACGGTGTAGTCCCAGGTCCCCGTGGCGGGGGGCATGAAGTAGGCGCGCCACTGCGTGCCGCTGGTCGCCCCGCTATTGGCCGCGTTGCCGTCGGCCGCGAAGTGGCCCGGCACCACATAGGTGCTGCCCCCTTGGGTGAAGGTGACGCTCATGCGGTGGTCGGTGAAGGTCGCGTCGTCGCCCTCGCTGGCCTGGGGACCGGTGCAGCGCACCTCCACGCGGTGCCACCGCTCGAGCGTGCCGAGCACCTGGCAATCGAAGGGCGGTGGCGCCTCGCACTGCCCCCCGGGGCTGCACTGCCCGCTGGCGCAGTCCGAGTCGACCGTGCAATCGCTCCCGGGGGCGCACCCCGAGCACGAGCCGCCGCAGTCCACGTCGGTCTCGTCGCCGTCGGTGACCCCGTTGTCGCAGTGGCCCACCTGCTCGGATCCCGGAGCCACCGTGAAGTCGGTGGTGAACGCCGGGACGCCGTCGGTACGGACGGTGATGCTGTAGTTGCCCACCGAGGCTCCCCACGGCGCGAAGTCACCCGAGGAGTCGCCCGAGATCGAGTAAGGGGCGAAGCCTTCGCACTGCTGCTGCACGCCGTCCACGTCGAAGCAGACCTGGCCGGGCGAGCTGGAGAGCTCGGCGCGCAGGGTCCACGATGCCGGCAGATCGTCCTCGTAAAGGGTGTCGCCGTCGAGCACCGGCCCCACGTCGAGATCGCTGGCGGCGTCGACCAGCACCAGCCCATCGCCGGGCGGAGGCGGGGGAGGAGGTGGTGGCGCGGCACAGGTACCCGCGTCGCAGTTTCCGTTTTCGCAGTCCGCGTCGGCCAGGCACGAGGATCCATCGGCGCACGGGGTGCAGGAGCCGCCGCAATCCACATCGGTCTCGTCGCCGTCGGCGATCCCGTTGTCGCAGGCGGGGCCGCCGGTCGCGACCAGGGATAGCTGCATTACCAGCGGCGCGCCCCCGTCGGCCGACGCCTCGATCGTGTAGTCGCCCAGCGGGGGATCCCAGGGGTTGTAGTTGCCCGAGCTGTCTCCCGCGATCGCGTAGGGAGCGACACCCTCGCATTTTTCGCGCACGCCATTGACGTCGAAGCAGACCTGCCCCGGGCTATTGGTGTGCTCGCTGCGGAGCGTCCAGTGAGCGGGGAGCTGGTCGAGGGCGAGGGTCTCGCCGTCGATCAGCATGCGGACATCGGTATTGGTATCGGCGTCGACAATCCACAGACCTTCTACGCTGGCGCGAAAACTCGCATGATCGGCCCACTGGTCCGATCCCTGGTCCAGGCCCCCCACGCAGCTGGGGGTTAGCAGCAACGCCCAGCTCCAAAGGGGCCATCGGCGTGTGCTCGGGGACGAGCGGCGACGGGCTAGGTGTGGTGAGTGTGAGCTGCGGCGGCTCGTTTCGTATTTCGACATGGTTGGTTCCCCCGTTGGTCAACGGTTGTGAAACGACCGAACCAGGACTGAGGCGACTCGATACCGCGCAGATCCATGGGCTCTCCTTCCCTCGGATCCGCCGTCCCTGCGGGGCTCGTCGAAAAACGATCGAGCGCGCGAACCCTCGCGCGTAGCTTCGTCTCGGCATGCTTCGGTCTTGGCGAACAGATCGAGATCGAGCGCGTTTTCCCCCGGCGTCTACGACCTCGTTCACCAGCGGGGTTGCTTGGCGGGTCGTGGTGTCTCCGGTTTTCTTCGTCGTGTCCCGCACGGAGGCCACGCGGGGCGGCCGGCCCCCAACGCGAGCTCACGACCTGGGGCGATAGCGTCAGCAACCCGTAGTGAGATCGATGACCGAGCGCGAGGAGGATGTCGAATCTTTGTCTATGCGCCCACGGGGTCCGATCTCGTGACTCTTCGGATTTCTCGGTTCGAGCGGCGGAGCCAGGTCCAAGCCTGGCCGAAGCCTGATCATGGTGACGGGATGTTCGGCGTTACGGAGTAGAGAGCTCGAGGCGGATGACAGTTAATTTGGGTCGTCGGCCCTGGGGTGACTACGATATGGGCGCGAATGGCCAGTGCCAAGAACGGGCGTAAGGCAGCCATGGGCTTGCAGGCGGCTCTTCGACAGGAGCAACTGGGGATCGACGAACCCACGATTCCCGTGACACCGTCGCAGAAGCGGTCTGCGTGGCTTACCAGGGTACCGCGGCCCGACTTGATGCCCACGCGAGTGCTCAAACGGGCGATGCAGGCCAAGAGCTCAGCTGAGCGAAGAGCGGAGTGGCCCGGCGCGCCACGGCCGGACTTGATGCCCGCCCGGACACGCGGGCGGCTCGTAAAGAGCAAGCGCACTCCAGCCAACCACGCGGACAGCTCTCGCAGATCCCACCGCGCGTTCATTCAGCTTGCCACATCGCGGGCGTTAGAGTGTCAACACTGCAATCAGTTTCTCCTTGTGCCGGCCCTCCTGGAAACGGGGCTCGTGAGAGTGACCAAGTCTATCTTCAAGTCGAGCCTCTATATCATCAGTCGGCAGCATCAGGAGAACGATTCACTGAGTGAGGGGATCGACCACTTACATCATACGGTGCAGATCGCCAAGGCGCTGATCAGCGGATACGTCAGTATTCTCGGTGTCCCCGCCGATTTTTGGCGTAAGAACATCACCCATGTGGTCATGCATATCGGTCCGACCAAGCAAAAAAAGGGGAATCGTTATGCTGGATACGAACACTTTCATTCTTTCATCGTGCTCGAGCCAGACGCGAGGACCGAGGCCATGTTCCAGAACGAGCGAGGCCCACACTGGGCCAAGGACATGGGGGTGGACACGGGGCTGTGGGGGGACGTCTCCACGACCTCGTACGCCCCGGATCGTTATGAGCTGGCCGTACAGAGGCTATACGAGCAGGAGCACAAGCCCTTGAAGGCAGAGACGACCCCGGTCTATTTTTCGATCGAATTTCGCGACGGCGCGCCGAGTACGACCTCCTTTAGCATTTAGTCGAGATCCACGATCGGAGCGTGCCCGGTCGTTTCTGGTCCGTGTGGCCGGCGGTTGACCACGCTGTCGCGAGCTCGATCGGATTGTCGTCGTCGGCTCGTGGCTCCACGCTCACCGGGGATTGCGAGGTCGAGCGCCGGCTCGGCGGGCGAGCCGCCGGGATCGATGAAGCGGTGCGGCGCTGCGTGGCGGCTGCTCCGGGGGTAGAGCGCGTCCGATCCAGGGCGAGGGGTGGATCTTTGGGCACCGACGTGCGTGGATGGGTCCGATGCCCCACCCCTACCGGCCCACGGAGGCCGACGTGCCGAGCTCGGCCCGCGTGCTCGCCCGCCGCAACCGGTGGCGGACGATCTGGCACCTGGGGATCATCGTGGCGCTGCTGTGCGGGGCGGGGTGGGTGATGACCACCGACCTCGGTCGGCGCGTACCGTGGCTTTGGGGGGCGGTTGCGGTCTTCGTGAGCTTCGACGTGGTGCGGACCGCTCACGAAGCGACCTTGTTGCATCGGGTCAGGGTCGACCGCCGGGGGATCGAGCTGGCGTGGTGCGACAAGGCCGCTTGGCGCCCGTGGATGCGGCGTCGGAACGTGGCGATCGCTTGGGAGATGTTCATCGCCGCGCAGGTCGAGTCGGTCAGCATCAATGGCTCCACCACCTCCACGCTGAGCATCGTGCGTCGCGACGGGCCTCCGGTCACGATCCCCGAAGGGGTGTTCGATCTGTCGTCTGCTCAGCTACAGGTTGCGTTGCTCGACGAGCGCGAGGATCGGATCGAGGCGCCGCGCCGCGAGGCGGCCGATGTGGCCGGGTATTGTCGGGCGTTCTTTGCCGAGCCGCTGACGTTCCGCCGGCGGGCCCAGATCGCCCAGCCGTTGGGGATGACGGTGATCGTGGGGATCGGCGCGACCATGATGGGGATGGCGGCGTCCGTGCCCGGAGGGTGGGTGCAGGCGGTTCTCACTACGGGGGTGGTCGGGCTGGCGGGTGTCCTGGTGTATGCGCTGTGGAGCCCCGGGTCGGTTCGGGTGCTGCGGCTATCGGAGGAGGGGGTCGGTCATGGCCCTCACGAGGCGCGCCTTGGGGTGGTGCCGTGGTCGGACGTTCGCTTCGCCCGCCCCACGGTGGTCAATGGGCGGGTCACCCAGGTGGTGGTGGCGGTCCGCGAGGGGGCGAGCGTGATCCTCGAGGGGGACTATGGAGCGCCGCTGCGTGAGTTGGCGATGATGATCGCGCCTCCGGTGGAGATGGTGCTGGCGAGCCGCGAGCGAGCGAGGGCCGACAGCTCGGGCTGACGAGGTTTTGGTGGGGTCGCTGGGGGTTGCCGTGTACCCGGCGCGTGCTCGATTCCGATGCTTTTGCGGCTCCCGGTGGTGCGCGATGATGCGGCATGACTTGGTCCCGAACCGGTTGGTCGATCGTGTCGTTGGTGCTGCTGGGGTGCCCAGCAGGAAGTGGAGCCGGTGGTGGAGGATCGATAGGTGGCTCGTCGACCAGCTCCATGCCCGGGAGCAGCACCACGGGTCCCATGACCACGACCACCACCGGCGGGTCGAGCTCGACGGGTGAGTCCCCGGCCGATAGCACCGGCGGGGGCATGGGCTGCTGCGAGCGTCACTCCAGCCCGGGGTGCGAAGAGCAGGCGGTCACCGAGTGCGTGTGCACGCTGCGGGCGGAGTGCTGTGCGTTTGGGTGGGGCCAGCGCTGCGTGGACCTGGCGACCAGCGAGTGCGGGGCCACCTGCATGCCCGACGGCGGGAATACGACGGGCCTGGTCGAGCCCACGACGGGCACGGGCGTGGGCTCGGGCGACAGCAGCGACTCGGGAGGTCCCCTGTCGGCGTGCTGCAAGGCCACCAAGACCCCCGGGTGTGTCGCCGACATGATGATCGAGCAGTGCGTGTGCGCGCAGGATCCCTTCTGCTGCGAGCAGCAGTGGGACGGAAAGTGCGTAGGGGTGGCCATGGGCGCGTGCGGAGTCGAGTGCGGAGGCGGGGGCGGGGACGGGGGCGGCGAGGCAGACTGCTGCATGCCGCACCAGCGCCCCGGGTGTGAAGATCGGATGACCGAGCAGTGCGTATGCGGGCAGGATCCCTTCTGCTGCGATCAGATGTGGGACGACCAGTGCGTACAGACGGCGGCGCAGGCCTGCATGGCCTGCTGACGATCAGCCGCCGGCGAGGCGATCTCGCAGGCCCTCGAGCGCCTTGCCGTACGCGGTCTGAAACCAGCTTGGGTCCCACAGCCACACGCCGATCCCTCGGTAGTGCTCATACTGTGTGACCTTTGTTCCGCCATCGATCGGTTCGAGCACCCAGTGGTGGTCGAAGGTCAGGACGCCGCGAATACCCCCGAACTGGTTGAGCGCGCGCTGAGGGTCGAGCTGGATCACGGTCGAGACGACCTCGGTCGTCTTACCCGACTGGTCCTTCATCTGATAGGTGAGCGTCTCACCCTCTGCGTAGGTTCCGACGACCTCCACGAACACCGGGTTCCACTCGGGGTAGGACGCGGGATCGGTGATGACCGACCACACCCGCTTCGGCGGGGCGGGGATCACCAGCTCGGCGTGGACGGACTTGTGCCCGAGGAGCGAAAGCGCCATGACGACGGCAACGAGGGTGATGAGCGCGATCGTGACTTTGGTTCGAACGGTCATCTCATGGGTTTCCCGAAGAACTTGGTGATGAACGTGGAGTGCGTCGTAGAGGAGCCAGCCGGCTCGTAGAGGATTGGGCCGCTTCGGGGGTTTATGGCGAACTCTTTCTAGAGCAGGTCTCGGGCCAGGCAGCGGATCACGTGATTTCAAGGGGTTGGTCACTCGCGGAACCTGTGATTCCCCGTATATTGCGACTTTATCGTGATATTTTCATGAAATCGCGGTATGTTGTGGATTGCGTCGCCGATGCCCGTGGACGAGCGCGAGTTCTTTCAGGAGATGACCCTGCGGATCTGCTCGAGTCTGGATGTCGAGCAGGCGCTGGCGCGTGCGCTCGAGTACCTGCGTAGGCACGTTCCGGCGGACACGATCGGGCTGGGCTTCAACGAGCTAGACGCGGCGCGCATTCACGTCGTGTCGGCGGTGAAACGACCCAAGGCGGCGTTCATCTGGGTGGACGACGCGTCCGAGATCCGGTTGTCGTCGGCGTTGGTGCGGTGGATTCGATCCCAAGAGCCGGATCGGCCGACCGCGGTCATCTCCAACACACCCGATGCGTTTCCGGTGCCTATGCGCGATGCTTTTCCCGGGCTGTTGCGAGATTCGGCGATCTTCGTTCGGCTCGACCTGCACGACGACAGCGTCGGCGCGTTGCTCGTGTCGGCGCGCGGGCTCGGACGCTACCAGCCGCGACACGCGGCGCTGCTGGACATGCTGCGGCAGCCGCTGGCCATCGCGATGATGAATGCGCGGCGCTACCAGCAATTGCATGCGCTCTACGACCAGCTCGCGGAGGACAACCGAGCGCTGTCGGACGACATGCAGCGCTCGGTCGGCCTGGAGGTCGTCGGTGCCGATTTCGGACTGCGCGGCGTGATGGAGCAGGTCCGTCGGGTGGCGCCGACCACTAGCCCCGTGCTGGTGCTCGGAGAGACCGGGACAGGAAAGGAGGTCATCGCCAACGCGATCCATGCGGGATCGGCTCGCAACGGGGGCCCGCTGATCTCCATGCAGTGCGGAGCGATCCCGGATTCGCTGCTCGACAGCGAGCTGTTCGGGCACGAGAAGGGGGCGTTCACCGGGGCCGGGGCCCGAAAGCGGGGGCGCTTCGAGCGGGCCGACGGCGGCACGCTCTTTCTCGACGAGATCGGAGAGCTCAGCGCGGAGGCGCAGGTCAAGCTGCTACGCGTCCTGCAGGAGAAGACGCTCGAGCGGGTCGGGGGCACGGAGACGATTGCCGTCGACGTTCGGGTGGTGGCCGCGACGCATCGAGATCTCGGGGCGATGGTGCGCGCGGGGACGTTTCGCGAGGACCTGTGGTATCGGCTCAATGTGCTGCCGATCCGCATTCCGCCGCTTCGCCTGAGGCAGGAGGACGTCCCTTCGCTCGTGCAGTACTTCGTCAAGCGCAAGGCACGAGAGATGAACCTGGTTCGTACGCCGCGCGTACGCCCCAGCGACCTCGAGCGACTGCAGCGCTACGACTGGCCCGGCAACGTCCGCGAGCTGCAGAACGTCGTGGAGCGGACGCTGATCCTCTCCAAGGGCGGTACGCTGGAGTTTCCGTCGCTCGTGGGAGCCGCGTTGACCGAGCCGCCCGCGGAGGCCGACCGCCCGTTCGTCCCCAGGACCCTCGACGATGTGGCCGCGGAGCACATCGGGCGGGTGCTCGAGCAGGTCGGGTGGCGGATCTCGGGTCCCCACGGCGCGGCCAAGATCTTGGGCGTCAACGCCAGCACCCTTCGGTTTCGCATGAAGAAGCTCGGCATCGAGCGGCCGCGCCCGTCGACGAATCGATGATGTCGCCGTCTCCCTACGGCATCGGATTGGTCGCTGATGGGAGTGGTCTAGTCTCGGCTCGGAGCGAGTGAGTAGGGGCGATTCGGGTCCGGTTTCAGTTCAGTGCCGAAGCTCCGACGCGAGCTCGCTCAGCACTTGGGTGATCGCGTTGGCGCGGAGCGGCTTGCTGAGGTAGCGGTCCATGCCGGATCGCTTGCAGTCGTCGACCGTGTCGGTGGTCGCGGATGCGGTGACGGCAACGATCGGCAAGTGCCGTCCGGTGCCCACCTCTCGGCGGCGGATCTCTCGGGTGGCCGCGTGCCCGTCCATGACGGGCATGTGGATGTCCATGAACACGACGTCGACGTCGTTATCGCTAGCATCGAGGGCACGGAGGGCCTCGGCCCCGTCGTTGACCACTGTGCAGCGGTAGCCTTGCTGCTCGAGCAAGCGCTTGGTCACCAGTTGGTTGATGGGCTGGTCCTCGGCGACCAGCACATGAAGCGACGGGGTCTGCCGCTGGGATTTGGGCTGGGGTTTGGGCTGGGGTTTGGGCTGGGGTCTGGACTGGACGCACCCGAAGCGTGCAGTAAACCAGAACCGGCTGCCCTTGCCGACTTCGCTGTCGGCCCCCATGGTCCCGGACATCATCTCGACCAGGCTCGAGGCGATGGCCAGCCCCAGGCCCGTGCCCTCCTTGCTCTCGCCGGGGCCGCGTACTCGGGTGAAGGGGTCGAAGATCTCCTCGAGATCGTCGGGGGCGATGCCGATGCCGGTGTCTCGCACCTCGAAGCGCAGTTGTGCGGAGTCGTTCGTACGGGAGACGACGGCGACGCGCAGCGAGATCCGCCCGTCGGGGGCGGTAAACTTGATCGCATTGGCCAGCAGGTTGATGAGGATCTGCGACAGGCGAGCGCTATCGCCGACGAGCTCGCGCGGGACGTCGTCCTCGACGCTCACGGAGAAATCGGCGCCGCAGGTCTCGAGCTGGGTGTCGAGGACGCGGCGCAGTCGCACGAGGCACTGGTCTAGGGAGAAGCGGGCCGGCTCCAGCACCAGCCGGCCCGCCTCGATCTGGGACACGTCCAGGGTGTCTCGAATGATGCGCAATAGCTGCTCGGCGGAGGCGCGGGCGATGTCGAGGTAGTGGACCTGCTCGGGTTCGAGTGTGGTGCTCAGCAGCAGCTCGATGGTCCCGATGATGCCGTTGAGGGGGGTGCGCAGCTCGTGGTTGACGTTGGCGAGGAAGCTGCTCTTGGCTCGGTTGGCGCGCTCGGCCTCCTGCTTGCTGCGCTCGAGGTTGGCCAGGAGGCGAGCGTTTTGGATGGAGATCGCGGCCTGGGTGGCGAGTATCTTCACCACCTGCACGCGGGCGGGGGTGAAGGCGTCGGTGGTGAGGTTGTTCTCGAGGTAGACGATGCCGATGAATTGGCCCTGGTGTTCGACCGGGGTGCACATGATCGAGCGGGGAGCGTTGGCGCGGACGTAGGGGTCGTTGGCGTAGGGATCCGCGTTGTTGGCGTCGCGCAGGACCAGGCGGTCGCGGGTGCGGCTGACATAGCTGACCACGGTGCGGGCGAGCCGTATGTCGGGGTGGTGAAGGGGCCGCGAGTGCAGCGCGTGATAGCGGGCGGGGTCGGCTTGGCCTTCGGCCTCCAGGGTGAGGGGGGCGGCATCGGGGCCGCCGCCTCCCAACAGCAGGTAGCCGCGCTGTGCTCCGGCGTTCTCGATGATGATCTGCATCAGCGTCGCTAGTAGCTGGTCGAGGACCAGCTGGCTCGACAGCGCCTGGGAGGCTCGCACGACGGCCTCGACGTCGAGCCGCGTGGCGCCGTTCGAGCTGAACGACGAGCTGCCCGAGCCGGACGAGCCCTGTCGGGGAGCGGAGGCTCCGCTCGTGGAGGTTTCGGGCGCCCGGTTGTCTACGAAGTGGTGCGTCAGCCAGGGGTGCTGGGCCTCGAGCGCGTCGGTCTTGCCGCGAGCGCCCCAGCGCCGATAGGCCAGGTAGGTCTCGGAGCGATACATGTCAGCGATGCGACGGCGCCCGAGGGCGGCGTAGAAGTCGGCCGCGCGCTCGCAAGCGATCGCCTCCTCGCGGGTGTTGCCGTGGGTACGAGCGGCCTCGATGGCCTCGTCGTAGAGGAGCATGGCCACCGTCGCCGGCTCGTCGGTGACTCGGGCGTACTCGGCATCGATGAGCGCGCGCTTGGCCGCGAACGTCTCGGGCACCCGCGGAGCCCATCGGTGTATGGCGCTTCGCTTGCGCTCGACCCCCGCGAGGAGCTTGCTCGCGTCGGCCCGTCCGGGGTCCTGGCCCAGGACCCCGAGCGCGATGAGAGTAAACCACAGGTGCTCCTCGATGGAGTAGGAAAGGCCGGCGCCCGTGTGCGTGTGTTGCTCGCCGCACCGCATCGCCTCGAACGCGACGTCGAGGTCGCCCATGATATAGTGCCGTGTCGCCTGAGCGAGCTTCTCGCGATAGACGATCATGGGATTGGTGAGCGGGGCATCGACGGATTTGACGGTTTCCCCGAGCAACGTATGGATCGTGCGTTCGTCCGGTGAGAGGTGCCGTCGGCCTATCGACGTTGGGTGGCGTTCGAGCAGCGCGAGGGTGCCAAGTAGCTCCTTGTGGACGATTTCGAGGGATGCACCGGACTGGAACTGGAGCGCCACACTCGCCACGGCGGCAAAGTGGGCGAGTCCCGTCTCTCCACAGGCAAGGCCACGGTAGGTGAGCGGGCGGCTCCATTCTATTGATTTACGGCAGGGTTGGTTCCAGGGGAGGATGAACGATAAGTAGAATAGCTTGGTCTGGAAGCTGGTGCTCGGATCGGGGAAGCGTTCGAGCAGGCGGAGCGCGAACTGACCCAGTTGATACGCGACGTCTAGGTGCTGGTCGAGCTTGCACAGCTCGGCGGCGACCAGGGCGTAGACGGGGGGCGACGAGCGACAGTGCCCCCCCAGGCACAGATCCAGCAGGGTGAACACGATGAGCTCACGAAGCACGGGAGCGACGAAGTACACGGGGCCGTGGAGCAACGACAGGATCCGCACGGCGCTGGCCCGAGCGGGGTCGTGCAGGTCGGGCAGGCGCTCGAGTGCCGCGACGTCGAGCTGCTCGATCCGAAGCTTCGCGCGCAGCTGCTCGACGCGAGCCTTTTGGGCCTCGACCTCGCGGGGCAGGTCCACGCCGAGCGTGGAGACCATACCGAGCCCGATCTCGATCGCCTCGAAGAACTGCTGCCGCGCCAGGTGGAAATCGATCTGAAATCGGCACACCTCGGTCTTGTCGAACACGTCCCGGGTGTGGCGGAGGAGCTCGTCGGCCAGCGACTCGGCGGCGGCCATGTTGCCGACGAGGTACTCGGCCTGCATGGTGGCCATGGTCAAGTCGCGGGCCAGCGGGTAGTGCTCGCGCCAGCCGTCGTTGGGCATCCAGCTCCGCCCCTGGCGCAACCAACGGCTGGCGTCCTCGTGGGCCATGGACTCCTTGGCGCGAAGGCCAGCGGTCAGGCACAGGCGGGCCGCCCGCAGCCGCTCGTCGATGTCCTCCACCAACGCGGCGGCGTTCATGTAGTGCTCGGCCAGCTCGAACACGCGCTGCTCGCGTTGCTCGGGGGACAGCGCTCGGGTCAGCACCCGCCCCATCTTTAGGTGGAGCGCCGCGCGGTGGTGCTCGGGGATCAGCGCATACGCGGCTTGCTGCACGCGATCGTGGGAGAACGCGTACGTGACGGGGGCGGATGACTCGGAGCCCGGTTGGCTCGACGCCGACTCCGGCTCCGGCGGGCTCTGGGCCGTTGGAGCCCGCTGCAGCAGTCCCATGGCGAGGGCCGGGGCGAGCCGGCGCTCGACCGCATCGGGCTCGTCGGGCAGCAACAGGCTCAGGGTCACTGGGTCGAACGTGGCCCCCATGCCGGCCGCCATGGGGAGGATCCGCTGGGTGTCCTCGGGCAGCTGACGCAGTCGGCTGAGCATGAGGTCGACCACCGTGTCGTTGAGCTCGAGCGCGTCCACGGCCCCACGGTCCCAAGACCAGCCGCTGTGGTCGGCATCGAAGCGCAGCAGCCCATCGTGGTGGATCGCGAGCAGGCAATGTCGCACGAAGAACGGGTTGCCTGCGGTCTTGCTCATGATCTCCGCGCTCAAGCCGGCGCACTCGGAGGGGGGGCGCCGTAAGGTGTCGGAGACCATCTGCTCGACGTGAGTGAGGCTGAGGGGACCCAGGCGGAGCGAGGGAATCTCATGGTCCCTGGCCCGTAGCTGCTCCGCCATGATGAGCAGGGGATGCGTCGAGTCGACTTCGTCGTCTCGGTAGGCGCCGATGATCAGCAGGTGCCCCCCGACCGGGTCGGTGAGCATGCGCTCGACGAGGCGGATGCTGGCGTGGTCGGCCCACTGCAGGTCGTCGAGGAGCAGGACCAGGGCGGTCTGCTGGCAGAGCGTCTCGACGAAGCGTTGGAACACGTAGTGGAAGCGGTTCTCGGCCTCGACCGGGCCCAACGACGCCACGGGGGGCTGAGGCCCGATGACGAACGCTAGCTCGGGGACCACCTCGACCAGCACACGTGCATTGTCCCCCAGCGCCTCGCCGAGCTGTCGTCGCCAACGCCGGAGCTCGTGGTCGGCCTTGGTGGCCAGCGTGCGCATCAGCCCGCCGAAGGCCTGGGCCACGGCCGCGTAGGGGATATTGCGACGATACTGGTCGTGCTTGCCGCGCAGGAAGTAGCCCCGCTCACGGCGTACGGTGTCGCCGAGCTCGGCGATGAGCGAGGTCTTGCCGATGCCCGGCTGCCCGGCCACCAGGAGCATCTGGCGAGCACCCGCGACCACGCGGTCGAGCACCGCGTGCATGGTCTGCCGCTCGGCGGTGCGCCCATAAAGGCGGGGAGGGATCTCGAAGCGCTCGAGCCGGTCGCCTCGCCCCAGCGTGAATGGCTCCACGGTGCCGCTTTGGTCGAGCTGGCGCAGGCTCTGGTCGAGGTCGACACGACAGCTCCGGGCGCTCTGGTAGCGATCCTCGGGGATCTTGGCCATGAGCTTGCCGACGATGTCCGAGATGGTGACGGGGATCGTCTCGACGCGCTCGTGCAGGGAGGGGGCCTTGTGCGCTACATGGCTGTGGACCAGCTTCTGCGTGTCTGCGGACGAGAAGGGCAGCTCGCCCGCGCATAGCTGATAGAGGGTGACCCCCAGCGAGTAGAGGTCGGTGCGGTGGTCGATCTGGCGATCGAGTCGCCCGGTGTGTTCCGGGGACATGTACGCGAGCGTGCCGCCGTACGGCTGGTGAGCGTTCACCTCGTCGCCCCGGATGCTCCAGCCGAAGTCGGCGAGCTTGAGCTCGTGGGTGTCGGGGTTGATCAGAATGTTGGACGGGTTGAGATCGCCGTGGATGACGTCGTGCTCGTGGATGTGCGCGAGGGCCTCGACGATGCGGGTCGCGAGGACGAGGATGGTGGATAGCGACAAACGCTGCTGTGCGCCGTGCTGCGCCAGGGAGCGGGCCCCGAAGTCCTCGAGCACCAGCATGGGAGCGCCGTCGACCCTCTCGAGGGCGAGAGCGTGCACGATCCCGGGCCCCCGAACGTCGTGGAGCAGGTCGAATTCGCGCTGGAATCGCTCGATGGTGCCGGGAGTGCTCAGGTGTCGCTTGGCGAGCTTGAGGACGACCGGTCGATCATCGGACTGGCGAACGGCACGGAACACCATCGTCGATGAGCCCGCGTGAATGGTTTCGACGATGTGATAGCCACCCGGCTCTATCCGCATATGTAGACTCCCTCCTGGAGCGCTTGCGGCTCTTTGGGACCAGCTCGTGTAGGGACGAGACGAGCAGGAGAGCCAGGACACCGGATGATGGATGTTCGCCCTATTTTAGTGGTTGGCGACCCCATCGGCCAGGTGGTTGTGGCGGGTCGAGTATGCGTGGTGTTCGAGCGATCGCGCTCATCGAGTCCGAGCTCTGTCACAGTGGGTCGACAACCATATCCTGGTGGCCCGAGCCCGGCGGTGGCCCCGATCGGCCCACCGATGCCTCACGATGCGCTCATGTGCTCGGAGGCCCTACTGCGGCCTCGCTATTCCGCCACCGGTTGTGAGCGCAGATAGATATCTTCATTGGGAAGTGAGCTCCTCATCGTGCGCTTCCATCCCCTGCGGCCGCGCTCGATGATCCCCCGCGCGCGCTCCACGTCCACGGCTTGGGAGAGGTGGTTGTTGCTTGGTTGCCACGGAGCGTCGCCGGGCAGCATTGCCTCGAAGACTCGGGCTTGCTCGGTGGGGGAGCCCGGCGGTGGGGCGGGCTCTTGGCCGGGTAGCAGCTGGGCGTAGAGCTGATGATCGAAGCGTGCGTACTCGTGCACCTGGCCGTCGTGGACGTGGAGCGTGGGGAAGAAGAGTGACGAGGGGTCACGCCGAGGGAAGCTGAAGGCCATGGGATGGATCGTCTTGCGCTCGGCGATCCCTAGCCAGCGTCGCCACCACGAGCCGGCTGCCACGTCCACGAGCTGGAACACGGCAAAGCCGTAGTCGTGGTAGTCCGGCAGATCGTCCCAGGCCGAGTCGGAGAGCCGAAATCGAGGGTCGAGTCGGTCGAAGTCACCCCGGGTAGGCACGAACGACGCCTCGAAGTCCCCCACCGCGTGTACCTTCAGCCGCGGGCGCAGGGACACCTGGGCGGAGGCCAGACCGCGGCTTCGCGGCATTTCCGGGTAGAACGCGGACGGGAACGCGGAGTCGAGCGCGTCGAAGAAGTTCGGGTAGCCCTTCAGATCGACGAACTCGAGCGCGTCGTCGCCAATACCCGGGGGCACGGGAAGGGGCAGGAGCATCGCCACCGGCCTGCGGGCGGCGACCCGCATGCTGTAGACCAGCACTTGGCGTCCATCCGGGCGTGCGCCCGCGAAGATCCGGGTGTTGCCGACGTGTCGGATCACCCTCGCGGATCCGCTGAACATGCACATGAGCGCAGTATCCTCGATCCGCTGCCTTTGATCATCCGCGGTGTACTCCATCAGGAGCAAGCGTTCGGCACGACGTATTCGCGCGGCGATGAGGCCTGCTGGTCGGGTGGGTATGGTCTAATCAAAGACGGCCGTGGCCCAACCCGCTCGACCCGCTGCAGGAGCTACCCGCCACCGGCGCTTCATGGTGGTGCGCGGATCGGCCGAGCACACGCGCGAGGTCGCGATCGCCGTGGTCGCGGGCCTTTGTCCCGACCGGGTGCTGTGGCTGGGCGATCCCCGCGAGCAAGATCATGTGCCGTCGTTGTCTCGTTGCCGGGTGAGCACTGCCCTGGGTCGCTCGCTGGACGCGGTGGTGTTCGATGCTCATGGCGGCCTCGATCCCGATGCGTTTGGAGCCGCCCATGGGTTAGTTTGGGGAGGCGGGGGCTTCGTGCTGCGTTTGTCACCGCCACTGGTCGAGCCGCCGGCGCTTGCTCGGGCTCGACTGGCCGCCTTTCCCTACGCCCCGGCCGACGTGGGCACGCGCTTTGCCCGGCATGTCGAGCGAGCGCTGGCCCGGGCCGAGTGGGTCGATCCCGAGCCATTGTCGATGCCACCGCGAGTGGTCGGGAGCCACGACGAGCAGGCGCGGGTCGTCGGTCGGCTGGTCCAGGCGTGGAGCGGCACGGGGCCCAGCCGCGTCGTGCTGCTCGCGGGTCGAGGCCGCGGCAAGTCCAGCGCGCTGGGGCTGGCGCTCGCGGCTCTACGCGAGCGGCCATGGCGGGTGGCGGTGACCGCTCCGCACCCCGACGCGGTCGCCGAGGTCGTGCGCTTTGCCCAGGGAGAGCATGCCAGCGCCCCGGCGGGGCTACGCTTCGTGCCGCTGCCCGAGCTGGTCTTCGGGACCGATCCCTATGACCTTGTGGTGGTCGATGAGGCGGCCCAGCTGCCGGTGCCCATGCTACGCCGGTTGACCAAGGCGCGGGCGGGAGCCCACATCGCGATGGCCACCACCACCCACGGCTACGAGGGGACCGGGCGTGGCTTCGTGCTGCGCTTGTTGCCTGGGCTCGAGCGGGGCCCCGTGCCCGTGCAGCGCCTGACCCTGCACGCGCCGATCCGCTGGAGCGCGGGCGATCCGCTGGAGCGGCTGGCCTTCGACGCGCTGTTGCTTGACGCCGAGCCGGCCGCGCTGCCCGAGGGCGTTGGGCCCCGTGATGGCGAGCTGCGGGCCGTGGCTCTCGATCGAGATCGGTTGCTGGACGAGCCGGCCACCCTGCGCGAGTTGTTCGGGCTGCTCGTGCAGGCCCACTACCGCACCACGCCTGGCGATCTGCATCGTTTGCTCGATGCGCCAAACCTTGCCGTGCACGTGCTTTGCTGGCGGGATCACATTGTGGCCGCCACGATTGTGGCCGAGGAAGGTGGCCTGCCGCCCGAGCGCTGCGACGCCATGGCCAGGGGCGCTGAGCGGATCTTGGGCCACGCGCTGGCCGATGCCCTGGTGACTCATCTGGGGCACCGGGCGGCCGGGGGTCTGCGGATGATCCGTAGCATGCGGATCGCGACCCACCCTCGGCTGCGCCGGCGAGGCTTGGCCACCCGGTTGGTCGAGCACGTGCATGCGCAGTACACCCCCGATCTATTCGGCACCATGTTTGGGGTCACCCCCGAGCTGCTCGCGTTTCGCCGCCGGATCGGCTACCGGCTCGTGCGCCTGAGCGCGTCCCGGGGGGCTCGGGCCGGCGAGCCTTCGGTCATGATGCTGCGCGCGGTGTCGGCACGAGCCCGGGCGTTGGTGGAGCTGTTGCGGGCCGAGCTCGCCCGTGACCTTCCCCGGCAGATCGAGCTGCTCGACGCGGACGAGCAAACCCTCATCGAGCCGGCGTTGATCGCCGCGTTGCAGCAGGGGGTGCCTCCGCCCGCCCCGCTGTCTGCGGCTACCTCGCGCGCGTTGGTCGAGTCGTATGCCTCCGGGCCGCGCACCGCCGAGTCCGTGGCGCTAGCGCTGGCCCGGTTCGTCGAGGCGCACGGCGACCGCCTCGGTCGTCTGCCGCCTCCCGAGCGTGTGCTCGTCGAGGGCCGCGTGGTCCAGCGGCAGGGCTGGCGTCGGGTGGCCCAGCGGGCAGGGATGTCGGTGCCAGCGGCAATGCGCGGGCTTCGGCGGGCAATCCGGCGGCTGCTCGACGAGTGAGGGAGAGGCGTGGCGAGGTCGCTATCGGCCCGACGATCGCCAGTGAAAGCTGCCGCCTTCTCGTCGGCGCTCGGCGGGAATCTTGGCGATGAATCCGTCCCACATCTTCCGCAAGCCTCGCTTGGTGCCGCCTTCGCCCTCGTCGAACTCGTGAGACGCATACGTAAAGTCGTAGAAGAAGTTCATGACATCCAAAGACTCGTAGAGCGCTCGGGAGAAGCGGATCTCGGCGAAGAGACGACCCGCTTCGTTCATGGTCACTCGTAGCTCATCCGCACCTTCGATCTCGGTGTAGACCGCGTCGGCGACGGCGAAGATGCAATCGATCTGGGCGGGTCCCCCGATGCCGAATGGGGGGCTGAGCCTCTCGGGGAGATCGTCCGGGTCGGCGCCCGGTTCGAGCACGCGGATGTCGAAGGTGTAGCGTAGCGTCGGGCCATCGACGTCGACCCGCCCCGGCTTCTCGGGGCAGAAGAGCCCCGGCATACCCTGGTCCTCATGCCGTTGGACCTGTCGCTCGATTAGGACCTTTCGAGCTCGCTCGAGCAGCGTGTCTTTGATGCGTTCCGGGCTGCGTTCCGGGCTGCGCTCCGGCTGAGGTGCGGCCGGTGTGCTCGGAGACGTCGGCTTCGAGTCGGCTGCACTGTGGTTTGCGCTGGCCGGCATCGTGGGCTCGGCGACCACCGATGATTTCGCCGGCGGCGGCGGGTGCTTGGCGTCGTCGGCCGAACGATTCGTGCAGCTCAGCGCCATCGCGACGCTCGGCACGATGGCGAGACTGACTCGACTGACCATCGGCAGAGCCTATCGCGGCCGGGCGCGGGTCATCTGGCTCGGTTGGCCGTGGGGGGCGTCATGCGGGGTCGTGAGCGCTGACCGGTCGGAGCTCGCGGCGTGCGGGCGACCGTTTTGGGAGCTCCTGGAACAGGAGTTGATTTGAAAATCGAGGGGTGAGCGCCGGGCTCGTTCACCGAAAACTTGGTGGTCGTCCGTGCTCCCGTTCAAGATCTCCACGCGGCCATGGGTTCGAACAAGACGACGAAGCAGAGGAGTGCTCATGGGCCACCGCGGGGCGCCTGTGGGCCAGATCAAGCGCTAGGGCGAGAGGTCGAGGCGGCGGCGCAGCCCAAGGTGCCAGCGCGCGCGACCTCGCGACCGCCGCGGCCGGAGCTCTTGCCGGCGAGGATGCAGGGCGGGGCGGGCGGAGCGGCGCAGGGCGGTGCGTTACAGGCCAAGGTCGGACCACGGAGATCGGCGGCACCGCGGCCGGAGCTGTTGCCGGCCCGAATGCGAGGTGACCGAATGCGCGGCGAGGCGGTGCAGGCCAAGGGAGTCACGCGCGAACGATCCTCGCAAGCTCGAGGGCGCGGCGTGGTGCCGACCGCAGCCGGCCGTCGGGCCCCGGCCATCCTGCCGGCATTGCCCGCGGCGGCCTTGGGTCCGAGCAATGCGCTCATCAAGGCCAGCTACACGAAATTCATGCCCAAGGTGAACAACTTCATCGACGGTGGCCTCAGGATCCAGGGGTTGCTCACGCAGCTGCGCAATGAGCTATACGCCAGTGGTGGCTCGGTGGATCAGATGGGGCTCGTCGTGCGGATCATCAGGAGCAAGGATCCGAAGAAGTTAATCACTCTCCAGACCCGATGGTCTGGGGCGTACCATGTATATCTGCGGAGCGAGGACGTCGACGGCAACGACCTGCTGTACGATCCCTACATCGACGATCCGCAGACCTGCCGGGGTACGGTGTCCGAAGACACGGCGCTGCCGAAGCTATGGAAGACGGACATGAGCCAGATGGAGCGACTTAGTGTGGCGGGGGCGGGCACGGACATCAAGGTCAGCGAGTATATGGAGCACTATCGGGGCAATTGGGAGTCGCTGGTCGAGCACGCCAAGGCGAGAGAGGAAGATCCCCATGCCTTGGACGAGTATGATGGCTGGTATCGTCGAGCGCGGGTGCTCAAGTAGCCGCCTGCGCTAGCCGCCTGCTCAGGCCGCCTGCTACTGCGCGTAGCGGCCCACCCACAGGTCGAGCCCGAGCGGGGTCTCCTCGGTCCCCACCACCACGGGGTGGTCGGTGCCGTCCACGTCGACCCCGTAGGCGATGTCATCGAGCCCAGCCGCGCCGGCGTAGCCCTGTAGCCACACCAGCGTGCCGGCGTCGGTCGAGCGTCGGATGTAGGCGTTGCGGGTGGTGGGATCGGCCGGGTCGGGCACGTCGCCCACCAACATCGTGGAGTTGAGCGAGCCCACCGCCACACAGCGGCCCTCGTCGTCGCCGAGGCCGCTGTCGTGGTTGACGAAGCCCAAAAGGCCCCCGTCTGCGGTGTACTTGCGACCCATGAGATCGATCCCCTGGCCCAGATCGCTATGG
Source organism: Myxococcota bacterium (assembly GCA_039194325.1). Lineage (GTDB taxonomy): Bacteria > Myxococcota_A > Polyangia > Nannocystales > Nannocystaceae > Paraliomyxa. Next base: position 1,242 of record JBCCWC010000219.1, on the reverse strand, counting down.
TCGACGCGGCCCATGATGTTGACGAAGCTCGACAGATCGGCCGCGGTGGCCCGGGCGATATCGAAGCCGCCGGCCGGCTCGGCGTGGGTCAGATCCCAGGTCGGGTTGGCCCCGGGGAGCACGTCTTCCCAGCGCATCAGCAGCCAGTTGGCCATGCCGGGGCCCGTCGACTGCCAGCCGGCGGCGTAGATCCGCTCGGCTGGATCGGTGGTGACCCCGGTGGCCACCTCGTCGAGCGGGGTGGAATAGCGCCGCGTCCAGATCTCATTGCCGAACACGTCGAACTTGCGGACCACGATGTCGCCCTGCGTGCCCAGATCCGGGCGCTGCTCGGTGGCAACCATCACCACGTCGTTCGATCCGTCGAAGACCACGTCGCCCGCCACGTCGTCGGCGCTCGCGGGGCTGTCGTGAACGACCTCCCACTGGAGGCCGCCGCCGGCGTCATAGGCTCGCACCCAAGTGTCCAGCCCCTGGCCCAGCGCGGAGTTGTCGGTGACGCCGGTCACCACCACCAGATCGGCGGCGTTCATGTCGGCGTCGACGGCCCAGTCGTTGGCCGCGCTCAGATCGGTGTCGAGGGTCCACAGCTCATTGCCATCGGGATCGTACTTGCGGATCCAGATGCCCAGGCCCGTGCCCATGCTGCTGCGGTCTTCGTGCCCCACGACCACGATGTTGTCGGTGACCGGCCCGGTCGCCACCCCGCTGGCCACCGCGTCCAGATCGAGCGGGTTGTGGTGCTGGCGGATCCAGATCACCGAGCCGTTGAAGAAGCACTCCGAGGTGCAGCCATCGGTCTGGTCGAGGTTGGCGTCGTCACACTCCTCGGGGGGCTGGACGATGCCGTCGCCGCAGTTGCTCTGGGTGCAGCTGTTGGAGCAGCCGTCGTTGTCGACGTTGTTGCCATCGTCGCACTGCTCGGGGGGCTGGACGATGCCGTCGCCGCAGGTGGGGAGGGTGCAGGCGTTGGTGCAGGCGTCGTCGTCGACGTTGTTGCCATCGTCGCACTGCTCGACGCCGGCCCAGGTAAAGCCGTCGCCGCAGGTGGCGGGCAGGCACGCGGTGGTGCAAGCGTCGGTGTCGACGCCGTTGCCGTCATCACAGGCCTCGACGCCGGCCCAGGTAAAGCCGTCGCCGCAAAACGCGGCCATGCACATGGTGGTGCAGGCGTCGTTGTCGTTGTCGTCACCGTCGTCGCACTGCTCGCCGGGCTGGTGGATCGTGTCGCCGCAGGTGGGC
>JBCCWC010000218.1:0-26125 GCA_039194325.1 Myxococcota bacterium | reverse complement strand
GGGTAGGTTGGCACTACATCCGCTTTCGGGCGGACGGAGTGGAGCCCGGTCGAGTCATTCCAAACGGTTGGATGTCAAGCCCGGCGAGATCGGCCCCGATTTTTTTCGAAATCGGGGTCCAACTGCCGAAGTTGGGCTAACGCATCGAGCCGGCCCGCCGCCGCCCAACGTCCGTCCTCGGCCCACGCCGACCGCGACCCGAGCCGACGCCCTCGCCCGCCGCGGGCCCTGGCCGTCTGGCCGCCGTCTGGCCGCCGTCTGGCCGCCGTCTGGCCACCGTCTGGCCGCCACTCGGTCACCCAACGGCGCCACCGCGGGTGCCTGCTAAAATTTTACACTGTAAACTAAACGCATCGCTCCTCGCGAACGCGCATCCTCGACCCTCCGCGTGCTGCGCTGACCGACGGATCCGGACGCCTCCGTGCGACCTTCATCACCCAGCGCGGACCGGAGGTCTTGGCGCGGTAGCCCGTGGCCGGTCCCCCAACCGCGATCCACCGGGGCGATCCCCTAGGGTCAAACCCCGCCACGACGCACGTTGGGACCGTCGCCCTGGCCGCGTTACGCGGTTTCCGCTACCTTTTCGCGCGCCTGACGATGAGTCTGACCGAAGAATTCCTCAAGTTTTCGCTGCTCGGCGCCGAATGGGTCCTTTGGCTGCTCGTCGTGCTCAGCGTGCTCAGCGTCTACGTGATGATCGAGCGCCTGTTGTTCTTCCGCTCGGTGGCGGGAGCAGATGCGGAGATCCGCCGCACGCTGCTGAACAACCTCGCCGAGGGCGATCTCGATGCGGCGGCCAAGGTCGTCAAGGACGCCAACGGCCCCGGCGGCCGCATGGTGCGCGAGATGCTGCCCCACACGGGCCGCGGCAGCGAGGCCCTCGACGCGGCGATGAACGCGATCCGTCCCGAGGAGCGCGTCCGCCTCGGACGCAACCTCTCGTTTTTGGGCACCTTGGGCTCCAATGCCCCGTTCATCGGCCTGTTCGGCACGGTGTTGGGCATCATCAAGGCGTTCAACGACCTGGCCGAGTCGGGGCTCAAGCCCGGGGGAGAGACCAGCACCGAGGTGATGGCGGGGATCTCCGAGGCCCTGGTCGCCACCGCGATCGGCCTTTTGGTCGCGATCCCGGCCGTGGTCGCCTACAACATCTTTCAGCGGAGGGTCAAACGGATCCTCGGTGAGGCGGAGAGCCTGGCCAACACCGCCCGCGCCCTGCTGGGCCCCGCGGAGGCGGGATCGGGCAACAAGGAGGACTGAGCGTGGCTGGCGGCGCCGATTTCGACGACGAAGGGGAGATCACCGGGATCAACGTGACCCCGCTGGTCGACGTGACCCTGGTGCTGCTCATCATCTTCATGGTGACCACCTCGATCATCGCCAACCCCGAGGGGCTACGGGTGGACAAGCCCGAGGCGGCCACCGGCCAGACCCAAGACCGCGCCAGCATCTTGCTCGTTTGTCGCAAGGACGGAACCACCGCGGTCGACGGCAACGAGGTCACCACCGACGCACAGATCGTCGACAAGATCACCGACGCCCTGGCCGCCGACCGCGAGCTCCAAGGCATCGTGCAGTGTGACACCAAGGCCGAGGTCGGACGCATGGTCCACCTCATCGATCTGCTCCGGTCGGCCGGCGTCAAGAAGTACGCCATCGCCACGGAGAAGCCGCCCAAGGACGAGGGTTGAGCGCTCCACCCCCCTACCGGATCCGCGCGCGGGACGAGGACGAGGCCAGCCGCTGGCCCCTGTTCTTGTTCATCGCGTCGGTGGGCTTTCACGTGGCGATCTTCTACACGCTGCACACGATGCCCGAGGCCGAGCGGGTCTACGAGCCGATGATCTACGAGGTCGCGCTCGAGGAGCCCCCTGAGCCCGAGCCCGAGCCCGAGCCCGAACCCGAGCCCGAGCCCGAGCCCGAGGAGCCGCCGCCCGAGCCCGAGGAGCCGCCGCCCGAGCCCGAGGTCCCGCCCCCGCCCAAGCAAAAACCCCCGCCCAAGAAGCAGCCCAAAAAACAGCCCCCTCCCTCCGACGAGCTGCCCCCACCCCCCAAGATCCGCCTGCCCGACAGCCAGTTGGTGCCGTCGGGCACGGGCAGCCCGGTGGCCGTCAACGCCGGCGGCACCACCACCTCCCCGGGCCGGGTGCAGGGGTCGGACGACGGCAAGCCCCGGGGCAAGCCCAAGCAAAGCGGCAAGGGCACCGGGGGAACCGGCAAGGCTCCCACCGGCCCCCAATGGGCGCCCAAGAGCGACATCTACATCAAGAAGATGCCGCTGCCCAAGCGGCGACCACCCAAGCTCCAGTGCCCGGCCAGTCGCGACAAGGGCGTGTTCGGGATCGTAGTGCTCAGCCTCGACGTGCGTCGGGATGGATCGATCAGGCGCGTCAAGGTGGTACGCGGGATCGGCTCAGGCTGCGACGAGATCGCCAAGAAGGCCCTCAAGAAGATGAGCCTCAGCCCCGCAGTGGGGACCGACGGCAAGACCGCCGACTACGCCGGCCTGCGCTACGAGTACGAGTTCAAGCCGCCGAGCTAGCGGTCCGTGAGCGATTCCCTCCCCGCGCGGGGACCCGACGCGACATCTCGCAGGGACGCTATATCTCGCGATCGAGATAGCGGCACGACCCTTTGTTTTCATTGAGCTCTTGGCCGGCACCTCCCTTGCTAGGGACGGAGGCGAGTCTCCATGCCCTTCCGTACGGCCACTCCCTCCCTCGCCCCCGTTCCTTCACCGCTCCACCGCCGGGCCGCTCGATCAACGGCCGCTCGATCAACGGCGTTGGTCGAGCTGATGGTGCGGTACCAGGCCGGAGACGACGACGTCTTCCCGCGCCTCTATCGGACCCTGGCCCCCGCGGTCCGCGGACAGCTGGTCACCCTGCTCGGCCCCGACCCCCAGCTCGACGACTTCGTGCAAGAGACCTTCCTCAAGGCTCACACCGCGCGCCTTCGCTTTTGCCCGCGCAAGGTCCGGGACGACCGTGGCGTGACCGCGTGGTTTTGCAGCATCGCCCGCAATTCCGCGATCAACGAGCTGCGCCGGCGCGGGGTCGTTCGCGCGTGGCCACTTCACGACGAGCCGACCTGCGCTCGCCCTCACGCCGAGCACGCAGTCCTCGCCCAGGAACAACGTCATCACCTCCATCACGCCCTGCGCTCCTCGCTGCGCGCGCTGTCCGACTCCCAGCGGATCGTCGTCGAGCTCCACAAGCTCCACGAGCTGCCCCTGGACGACGTGGCCAAGCAGCTCGGGCTTCGCCCCGGTACCGTCCGCGTCCGCGCCCACCGAGGGTACCGGGCCCTCGCCGAGCACCTACGCGCCCTGACCGGCGACTACTCCTTGTCGACGATGCAAAACGCGCTGAGGTAGAGGCTCGACGCGGACACGAGGGAGTCCTGCTCGTAGATGGTGCGATCGGCCAACATGCTCCACCGGTCGGTCTTTTGAGCCACCAACGCGACCTGGTCGGGCGAGAGATCCATCCCCTCGGCGCCATAGTCATACAGCACGTGCACCGGGGCCTCGAACACCGTGCCGACCGGCAGTACCTGGTAGGCCGGACCCAGCGCCCCCTCGGGGAGCTGCTCGACCTCCTCGATCCGGAGCTCGATCGCCTCGGCGAGTGCCCCCTGCGGGATCTCGAGGATCAGCCGACCATCTCGCGAGATGATCGTGCCCCCCTCGGGGCCGACTACATCGTCGCCTGCGGGATCACACCCTGCCAGGGCGGCACAGGCGAGAACAGCGACGGTGAGGGATCGGATGATGTTGAGCACGCCCGGTCTAAAAGCAATCGACATGCCAACCGATCGAGTCAGGGATCTCGGGTCCGGCCCGACCCCGCTGTCAGGACAATCGACGATGGTGTCAGGACGAGTTGTCGATCGTGGTGAGTCCGTTTGTCGTACGCGAGTAGACCACAGCGGTGATTAACGTAATGTTTTTGGATACATAAACCTATTTACTCCTTCTGTGACCTACAACGAAGGCATACTCCTGCCCCGTCATGGTCCGGCGCCTGCGTGCCGTGCTCCCCCCTGGAGCTCGACCCCACCGGAGGGCACCCTCGTCGCGCGCCATGGTCGGGCTGACACGCGCAGTGCTGGGGCTTTGGATCGGTCTGGCGATACCGGCGGGGCTGGCATCGGCCGCAACGGGTCCGGCCGAGGTGTCACCCGACCTCGTCGATCAAGTCGAGCCCCCGCAGTTGCGAGAGGGCGTCGCCATCGACTATCCCGAGGCGGCCCGGCGGCTCGAGCCTCCGCCGCACGGGCGGGTGGTCGTGGAGATCACGATCGGGGTCGACGGGATCCCCAAGGAGCCGGTGGTGGTGACCTCGGTCCATCCCCTGCTCGACGAGGCCGCGACGGCGGCGGTGCTGCGACTGCGCTATCGCCCAGCACGCTGGCAAGGTCGCGAGATCGAGGTGGTGATCCCGATCCCCATCGACTTCGCGCCCCCCGAGCCCGAGCCCGAGCCCGCGCCCACCCGCGAGACCGAGTCGCCCGACTCACCCGAGCCGACCGGCACCGAGTCGCCCGACACCGCGCCGACCGACACCGCGCCGCCCGACACCGCGCCGCCCGACACCGCGCCGCCCGACACTGAGCCCATCGAGCCGACCCCCCTCGATCCCGCGGGCCCCGTGCGCCTACAGGGCCAGCTGCTCGAGGCAGGCCAGCGCACGCCGCTTGATGGGGCCCGGGTGGTGGTGATCCCCGCCGAGCCCGATGCCGAGCCCGGACCGGTGCGTCGCCGCGACTATCGCCCGCTGCCCCCGCCCGCCTGGCAGGCCCGCGCGACCACCGACGAGGATGGCCGGTTCAGCGTCGCGGGCCTGCCCGATCCGCCCCACGGCCCTCGTCACGGCAAGATCCGAGTGATCGTGCTCCAGGAGGGCTTCGACCGCCTCGAGGTCGTCGAGGAGCTGACCCCCGGCGACGCGCTCGAGGTCCGCTACTTCGCCCGCCGCCTCGAGGACAACCCCTACCGCACGGTGGTGCAAGGCGACCGGATCGAGCGGCAGGAGGTGGCCCGCCGTACGATCACCACCGAGGAGATCCGCAACCTCCCCGGCACCCAGGGCGACGCGCTCAAGTCGATCCAAAACTTCCCCGGGATCGCCCGAGCGCCGCTAGGGATCGGCCTCATCGTCATCCGCGGCTCGGATCCCACCGACTCGGCCGTCTTCCTCGCCGAGCACGAGATCCCCCAGCTGTTCCACTTTGGCGGGATCACCTCGGTCTTCAACTCCGACGTGCTCGAGAAGATCGACTACATCCCCGGCAACTTCGACGCTCGCTACGGAGACGCGATCGGCGGGGTGATCGACGTGACCCCCCGCGCGGGCCGCCGCGACGGCTACCACGGCTATATCGACAGCGATCTATTCGACACGGGGGTGCTCGTCGAGGGGCCGATCGGCAAGGGCTCGTTCGTGCTCAGCGGCCGTCGCAGCTACATCGACGTGCTGCTGCCGGCGGTGATCCCCGACGACGCGGGCCTGGCGGTGACGGTGGCCCCCCGCTACTACGACTACCAGGTGCTCTTCGACTACCCGGTGTCCAAGGGGACGCTGTCGGCCAAGGTCTTCGGCTCCGACGATCGCACCCGCCTGGTGGCCGCCAACCCCAACGACGTGGAGCCCAGCGAGCGCGACCAATTCGAGACCGCGCTGAGCTTCCACCGGGCCGACCTGGCCTACCGGCGCCGCGACGGCCCCTGGGACTTCCTCATCACCCCCTCGTATCGCTACGACGACCTCGGCGCGGGCGCGGGCGGGCTGTTTCGCTTTCGCGTGCGCTCCCACAATATCTCCACCCGAACCGAGCTGGGCTACCGGGCCAGCCCCCGAGTGTACGGGATGATCGGCGCCCAGATCTTCGCGGGCACCGTGGAGCTCGACGCCGAGTCGGTGCCCGTACCCACCCCCGGCGCGGGCTCGACCGAGACCCGCCTGCGCCTGAACTCCCGCGACACCTTCTTTTCGCCCTCGCTCTACTCCACGTTCGTGTTCCACCTGGGGGATCACTTCGTGCTCTATCCCGGTGCCACCCTGACCCAATACTCGCTGTTGCAGCAGCGGACCGTCGACCCGCGGGTGCGCTTTTCGTGGCAGCTGGGGGATCGCACCAGCCTGCGGGGCGGCATCGGCCAGTACTCGCAGATCCCCGACTTTCCCGAGTGGAACCCGCGGTTCGGCAACCCGCGGGTCTTGCCCGAGCGGGCCCTGCACACCAGCCTCAGCCTCGGGCGCGACTTCGAGTACGACGTGCGGGTCGAGCTGACCGGCTTTTACAAGTACTTATGGGATCTGGCCGCGCCGTCCACCGCGTTGGTCCCCCGCGGCGATGAGGACGGCATGGGGGAGGGGATCGGGCTGGAGAACTTCGACAGCAAGGGCCGGGGCCGGATCTACGGCGGCGAGCTGTTCGTGCGCAAGGCGCTGACGCGGCGCCTGTTCGGGTGGCTGTCGTACACCCTGTCCCGCAGCGAGCGGCGCCCCGATCCCAGCGACGACTTTCGGCTCTTCAACCTCGATCAGACCCACATCCTCACCCTCATCGGCGTCTACCGGCTGCCCAAGGGCTGGCAGGTGGGCGCTCGCTTCCGGCTGGTGTCGGGCAACCCCACCACCCCAGTGACTGGGGCGGTCTACGACGCGGCCGACGGCGGCTACATCTCCCTGACGGGTACGCCCAACTCCGATCGCTTGCCCGTCTTCCACCAGCTCGATCTTCGGGTGGACAAGCGCTTCGTGTGGAAGCGGGTGAGCCTGACGACCTACCTCGACGTGCAGAACGTCTACAACCGGCAGAACGTGGAGTTCATCAACTACTCCTACGACTTCTCCGTGAGCAGCACGATCCCGTCGCTGCCGATCATCCCCTCGCTGGGGATCAAGCTGGAGTTCTGATCCACCTGACGGGGCCGACGGGGCTGACGGGGCTGACGGGGCCGACGGGGCCGATGGGGCCGACGGGGCCGACGGGGCCGACGGGGAGGTCGCCGGCCAGGGCCTGCGGATGACCACGGGCCCCGGCCGACGTTGCAGTCACGGCCGCGAAGGACCGCGCTTGCAGGAGGTGGTTTTGGTCGTCGTCTTCAAGGACGACGGCGATTTTTGGATGTCGCACGAAAATCGAGGGCACCGCTCACCTCCCTGCCGCGGTGAGCGTCGAGCAATATGCCGGTAGCCATCGACACGCCGGTTTCAGGCGCCATAAAAGTCTCGACGAACGTGCTTGTCGTCCCGCGATCGGCAGTCATAGTGACGCGCATGCGTAGCTCAGCTTTGATGGGTGGATTCGTCATCGCTTGCTTGTGCGCGCCCGCGTGCGTGGACGAGGGGGCCGGCGACGAAGGCAACGCCGGCGCGACCCAGACGAGCCCGGGCGGCAGCCCCGGAGCCGGGGACTCGCCGGCGGTCGACTGCATGCCGCGCTGTACCGACAAGGCCACCGAGTGCGGAGCCCCGGCCGAGCTCGCGGACGAGACCTGCCGCGGGCTGTGTGGCCAAGATCCCACCGAAGAGCAGGCCCAGTGCCTCGAGGACAGTGACTGCCACGACCTCACGGTGGCGCTGGGCGGCGGCACCGTGTGTGAGATCGGCCAGGGCGGCGGTTCCACCACGGCGCCTGGCCCCAGTGATTGCGGCAACGGTACGTGCGAGCGTGGAGAGAGCCTGTCCAACTGCCCCTCGGACTGCGAGGAGGAGCCCGGTGGCACGCTCGGTGACCGCTGCGACTGCGGTGAACCCACGTTCGAGTGCGAGGGCACGGAGAACGGCTGCCAGTTCAGCCTCTCGGGCACCTCGTACCGTTGCCTGGTCAACAGCGCCGAGCGCTCGACCGGGGTGTGCACGCTCTCGTGCGACCCCAACGAAGACAGGTGCCCCGAGGGCACCTGCACGCCATTGGAGCACCACCTGACACAGGAGACCTTCTATCGCTGCGAGTGATCGCGCGGATCGTCGTGGCCAGGGCCGCTGGGCACGATCACAGTCACGGAGATCCCACGAACGCCCAGCTTCGAGCACGCGACGACTGCGTCAAGCCGAGCGGCCCGGCGTTCGCGTGCCGGTCGTCGCCATGACCGCTCACGCCATGGCCGAGGACCGGGGACGCTGCCTGGCTGCCGGGATGGACGACTATCTCACCAAGCCGGTGACCATCGAGCGACTCCGCGACGTGCTGCATCGTTGGCTCGGCGACCAGGAGGTCGCCGAGCCGAAGTCGCCGCCTGCTTAGCACGTCGGGATCCTGCGTACGCGGCCGACCGACGCTAGGCTTGGCGGATCCGCGCCGCGACCCTCGCGTCGGGGCGTCGCATCGCCGCATCGCCGATTCCGAGCGTCTCGTGGTCCACCGTGACCGAGTATGAGCATGGCAGGGGTCGAGGACCGACCACAATTTGGGGGTGGACATCCCCCCTGGCTTCGGCCCGACGCGCCCTGGACCGGCGGGGCCGCGGCGGTCGTGCTATCGATCATCAATGCTCGACGCCCCCGGACTGCTGCTCAAGCGCGCCCTCGACCACGCGGCGCAGTGGCACGAGGGCCAGTTTCGCAAGTACCCCGGGGTGCGGGTGGCCTACCTCAGCCATCCGGCGGGCGTGGTGGGGATCTTGGCCCAGCATCGCTTCCCCGAGCCGGTGCTCGCGGCCGGGGCCTTGCACGACGTGATCGAGGACACCGAAGCGACCTTCGAGCTGGTCGAGCAGCACTTTGGCACGCAGGTGGCCACCCTGGTGCACCTGGTGTCCGAGCACGACAAGAGCCTGCCCTGGGAAGCGCGCAAGCAGGCCTACCTCGACCGGTTTCCGAACAAGCCCTGGGAGGCCCAGGCGATCACGCTGGCCGACAAGATCGACAACCTGCGCTCCACGGTCGTCTGCGCCGCCGAGCACGGCAACCCCTGGGCCCAGTTCAAGCGCGGGCGCACGGCCCAGCTGCGGCGCTACGACGCCCTGCTGCACGCCGCCCGAGCGCTGCCCGAGCATCCCTTGGTCGAGCAGCTCGCCGAGGCCATCGAACAGGTGCGACGGATCGACGACGACGGGCGACTGCACTAGCGAAGCGGTCGCCGCTCACCGGCCACGCCGCCCGCCCTCTCGCCGATCGCCGCCGGTTTGACGCTCCCGCGCGCCCGGGGCTATGGTCCGCGCGCCATGATCCGCTTACGCGGTATGCACAAGAGCTACCGCACGGGAAAGCTCGTCACCCCGGTGCTCCACGGGGTCGACCTCGACATCGCCCAAGGAGAGATGGTCTCCATCGTGGGCCCGTCGGGCTCAGGCAAGAGCACGCTGCTGCACGCGATAGGCGGCCTCGATCGAGACTACGAAGGCACGATCGAGGTCGATGGTCGCGATCTTCGAGCGATGTCCGACGTGGAGCTCAGCGAGTACCGAAACCGCTACGTGGGCTTCGTGTTTCAGACCTTCAACCTGCTGCCCCACCGCACCTGCGCAGAGAACGTGGCCCTGCCCGCGCTCTTCGCCCGCGGTGAGGGCACGCTGACCCCCTCCGATGCGCTGGCCCGGGCGCGTGACGTGCTGGGCCGGGTGGATCTAAGCGACAAGGTCGACGCTCGCCCGACCACGCTGTCCGGAGGGCAGCGGCAGCGGGTGGCGATCGCTCGTGCGCTGTTCAACCGCCCCCGGCTGATGCTCTGTGACGAGCCTACCGGCAACCTCGACTCGGTCATGGGCCGGGCGATCTTGGATCTGTTCGTGCGGCTGGGCGAAGAAGACGGGATCACCGTGGTGATCGTGACTCACGATCCGACGATCGCGAACGCCACCCAGCGCACGGTGAGAGTTCAGGACGGCCGGGTGCTTGAGGGCACCGAGGATACGCCAGCGTCGACGTCCGCCGACGCCGAGTCCGAGACCGAGTCCGAGCCCGAGTCCGAGCCCGAAGCGGACCCCGAACCCCGTGCGAGGGCCGAGGCATGAGGAGCGTCCGCCTGTTCTCGCTGGTGCTGGGCAACCTCCGGCGCAGCCGCAACCACTTCTTGCTCGCGTCGATCGGCATCGTGGTCGGCATCGCCACCTTCGCGTTCTTCCTCGCCTTGGGCTTGGGGGTCCGCCAAGTGGTGCTGGGCAAGATCTTCCCGCTGGACAAGATCGAGGTCGTCCCCAAGAGCCTCGACGTCAACGTGGGCCCGCTGCGCCTGGGGGTCGGTCGCGATGCGCTCGACGATGCCATGGTCGAGCGCATCGGAGCGCTGCCCGGCGTCAAGGCGGTCTACCCGAAGATGAAGCTCACCGTGGGCTCGGTCGCGTACGGGGGCGAGTCGCTCTTTGGCACCGATCTCCGCTCAGAGATCGTCGCCGACGGCGTCGACCCCGATCTGCTGACCTCGGAGATCAACAAGGACGGCTTCGAGTTCGTCGACTACGAGACCCCCGAGCGCCTCGCGGCCGAGCCGCCCACGCCCTGCGAGAGCGACGAGCAGTGCGGGGAGACCATGTACTGCGGGCCGCCGCCGGGCACCACCACGCCGCGGCCCGACCGTTCCCGACGCAATAAGCCCAGGCCGCGGACCAAGCCCCCGGCCAAGCCCAAGCCTCAACCACGCCCGTCACCCAAGACGGTCGATCCCGCGGTCCCCACCCGCACGCTCCCTCTGGGAGCGATGGGCCCGGCCGCCACCCAGCCCGCCGCCGCTCGACCCACCACCCCCCAGCCGGCCACCACCCCGCCCGCCAAGGTCTGTCGTCACTTCGTGCCGGTCATCGTCTCCGCGCACGTGGTCGAGCTCTATAACGGCACGCTCCGCCGGGCGCACGGCTTCCCCCAGCTCAACCCCGAGGCGGTCCGCGGCTTCAAGTTCGACCTGGTGATCGGCCAGTCGATGGTGGCCGCATCCAACAAGGACCACGTGGTCCGCGACCGGGGCATGTTCGTCGGCTTCTCCGACAAGGCGATCCCCCTGGGCCTGACGCTGCCGCTCGGCTACGTGCAGCGCTACAACGTCGAGTTCGGCAACGAAGAAGACGCCCAGCGCTACCACTCGGTGGTGGTCGAGGTCCCCACCAAGGACGACGTGGCCCAGGTCGCCAAAGGCGTGGCCGACCTCGATCTACAGGTCAAGGACACCGGCGCCGAGGAGGCCGCCCTGCTCATCGCGGTGTTCATGATGGTCTTTGGGCTGGTCAGCGCGGTGATCGTGGGGATCGCGGCGGTCAACATCATGCACGTGTTCTTCATGCTGGTGTACGAGCGCCAGCGGGAGATCGGCGTGATGCGAGCGGTAGGCGCCAGCCAAGGAGACATCGCCCGCATCATCTTGGGCGAGGCCGCGTCGCTGGGCACCGCCGCGGGAACGGTCGGGCTCGTACTCGCGTCAGTCGCCGCGTCGATCTTCGACCATGTGTCGGCGAGCTATGTGCCCGACTTCCCCTACAAGCCCACCACGTACTTCGAGTTTCCGTGGTGGCTCATCGTGGCCGCGCTGGCGTTCTCGATCAGCTTTTGTGTGCTAGGGGCGGCGCTACCGGCCCGTCGCGCTGCGCGGATGGAACCGGCGCGGGTGCTGTCGGGGAACTGAGGCTCGCCGACCGATCGCCAAGAGCGGCCGTCGATGGCCCTCCCAGGCAGGTCTCGGCCACCAATCACCGCCGTCGATGGCCCTACGAGCAGGTCTCGACCACCAATCACCGCCGTCGATGGCCTTCCGAGCAGGTCTCGACCACCAATCACCGCCGTCGACGGCCATCCGAGCAGGTCTCGACCACCAATCACCGCCGTCGACGGCCATCCGAGCAGGTCTCGACCACCAATCAACGCCGTCGATGACCCTCCCAGGCAGGTCCCGACCACCAATCAACGCCGTCAATGGCCCTCCCAGGCAAGTCTCGACCACCAATCACCGCCGTCGATGGCCCTACGAGCAGGTCTCGCCCACCAATCAACGCCGTCGATGGCCCTCCCAGGCAGGTCTCGACCACCAATCACCGCCGTAGATGGCCCTACGAGCAGGTCAAGACCACCAATCACCGCCGTCGATGGCCATACGAGCAGGTCTCGACCACCAACGACCGCCGTCAATGGCCCTCTCAGGCAGGTCTCGACCACCAACGACCGCCGTCGATGGCCCTACGACCACCACGACGGTCATGTGAGCTCACCCCTCGCGGGCCCATTGTGATCGGCGCAATGGGGCCTACCGCCCTCACACCGGGTCGACAGGATTGGGCGCCCTGCTCGCCAGGCATGGACCAATATGGGCGGATTATCCCCTATTCATGCCGTAACACCACTCTAATCCACGAACTAAAAACATGAATCACTATTCACTTCCATGTAGACATCAACCCTCATGTACGCCTATGGTCCCCTATGTAGGTGATGCGGCCCATGACACGTACGATCCACTGGATGAGCACACTAGGCGCGGCAATCTTAGCGGTAGGCCTGGCCTGCTGCACCGTTGACGACGGTCGAACGAGCAGCGCAAACCGCGGAGAAGTGCAGAACGACGGCACCTGCGCCGGCGCCTGCGGCGACCAGGCCCCGGCGGGCTGCTGGTGCGACGAAGCATGCGCCGGCTATGGCGACTGCTGCTCGGACAAGGTGCCCGTCTGCGACGGCGGAGGTGACGGCGGTGGCGGGATGCCCCCCGCCGGCGGCGAACCCGGCGCTGCGCTGGGCGAGTTTCAGTTCACCTACTACTGGGTCACCGAGGAGTCGGCCTTTGGGGGCGCCAAGACGGCCAAGCTCTACGACAAGAACTGCGGCGTGCTGGCCAACGTCTCCGAGGACTTCGCCGACGCTATCAAGCTGGAGGGCACCGGCCGGCTCATCGACGGCCGCGTGCTCAACTACTGGGGCGCCTGCGGGTGCTCGAGCGACCCTTGCTACTTCGAGGTCGACGCCAGCCACCCCTGGGGCCACGGCGTGCAGAACCTGGCGCTGGTGCCATTCCGATCGGTCGCGGTCGACAAGAACGTGATCTCCTACGGGACCAAGATCTACATCCAAGAGCTCGACGGGGTGAAGATGCCCGGCGAGGCCCCGTGGGGGGACTTCGTGCACGACGGCTGCGTGAGCGCCGACGACACGGGCAGCGCCATCAACGGCAAGCACCTGGACTTCTTCTCCGCGCGCAAGGCCGACTACCTGTCGCTCAACGCGGTGCTCGGCGTCTCCACGGTGACCGTGCGCGAGGGCGGCGAGCGCTGCAACGGCGGCGGCGGTGAGCCTCCGCCCGGCGGTGGTGATGGCGGCGGCGAGCCTCCGCCCGGCGGTGGTGATGGCGGGGCAGGGACGCTGTGCTTCCCCGGAGCGAGCGGCGATGGATCGACCTGCCTGCCGCTGGTGCCCGCGTCCTCGGTGGGCTCGGGCTACGACTACCCGGGGCCCCTGTCGGGGAACGCCAACTATCGCGAGCCGCTCCACTACATCGATCTCGAGGCGGTGGGCGATCCCAAGGTGGCGGCCAACTTCAGCCTGAGCGAGGTGGCCCAGTCGTGGAAGGGCCGCTACGCGGTGGTCCAGCCCCACGCCATCAAGCACCTCCAGGAGCTGCGCAACCAGCTGGGGGCGATCAAGGTCAACTCGGGCTATCGCTCGCCCACCTACAACAGCTCGGTGGGCGGGGCCACGCACTCGCGCCACATGTACGGCGACGCCTTCGATCTCGACCCGCTGTCGGCGAGCCTCAGCGCCCTGGAGTCGGCCTGCCAAAACCAAGGCGGCAAGCTGGTCGAGTACCAAAGCCACGTGCACTGCGACTGGCGCTACGATCCGGTCGACCCCAAGCTCTTCGGTGCCGTCGCCCTCGAAGAGCCCGGCTTCGATCTAGCGATGGACCTGTCGGCCCACCTCGAGCACCGAGACGGCCGGTGGTACGCCCCCGCGGAGGGCTTCGACGAGGGCGAGCCCATGCGCCGCTGGACCGCCCGGGATGCCGACGGCGAGGTGATCTACGAGGCCAAGGGCGAGTCGTTCACCCCGCCTTCGGGCACCGCCACCCTCGACGTGCTGGTAGGGGCACAGATCGAGCTGAGCACCGACCTCTAGGCATTCGGGGCCCTTGCCTATCGGCCGAGCAGGTGAGCACCGAGCGCCCCGCTGTGCTCGAGCGCAACCTGGGCCTCGGCTCGATGCCTCGCCGATGACTCCGGCTCCACGGTCGCGTCGAGGGCGGCCAAGACCAGGTGCGCCCGGGCTCGCGGCACGGCCGAGTTGGGTGCGCTCTGGGGCAACACCCCGAGCACCTCGTCCGCCAGGCTTCGAGCCTGCTCGACGTTGCCAGCGGCGTACCTCACCATGGCGAGCACACTGGTCGCCTCGGCCGCGCGTGCGTCCCGAGCGTCGAAGCGCGCGATCAATGTCTGCCGCGCACGCTCGGCATCGACGCGCGCCTCGTCGAGCCCCCCCTGCATTCGGCGGATCTCCGCACGCCGCGTGAGCGCCTCGGCAAAGGCCGGGTGCTCGGCCCCCAGCGCGGCCTCGAGGATCGGCGCCGCCTTCTCTATGGAACGTGAGGCCTGGCTGAGATCCCCCACCGCGAGCGCAGCCCGAGCCCAGGCGTCGTGGGCGTAGCCGACCGTGACGTGCGTGGGCGGCAGCGCGAGCTCGGCGAGCGCGACCGCCTCCCGAGCTCGCGCGTTCGCCTCGAGTCCGTCTCCCCGCCTCAGCGCAGCATTCGCCAGGTTGAGCGTGGCCGTGGCCACCCGGGGGTGGCCTCGACCGTAGCGCGCCTCGTCGCGTCGGCGAGCCTCGAGCAGGAATCGTTCGGCCGCCTCCGCATCGCCGAGGTTGTTGCTGACCAGGCCCAGGTTCGTGAACACGGCGTCGTAGCCCGCCTCGCGATCCCCCCCGATCGCCTCGTACATCGCCTTGGCGTCGAGGTAGTGGGCCCGCGCGCGCTCGAAGTCACCGCGTCGTCCATGCAGGATCCCGGTCCAGCTGAGGATCCGCGCGTGCGTGGGCGTCTTCATGCCCACACGATCGGCCTCGGCTCGCGCGATGCGGGACCACAGCTCGCCCTCGTCGTAGCGCGCCAACCGGTAGCCCGTGAGGTAGATGAGCAGCGTCGCCGAGCGCCGCGCGACATCGCGGTGACCGGAGCGGCGAGCGTCGAGGTGAGCCCGCTCGAGGGCCTGCGCCGCCTCGGGAAAGCTGGACTGCTCGTTGAGCAGCTCCCCCCGGGCGAGCGCGACCTCGGCCGCGAGCGGTAGGTAGGGACCGGCCGCCCCCCCCACCTGCTCGGCGCGATCGATCTGCTGCGCGGCCTCCACGAAGTGACCGGTGAGTCGATGCACTCGCGCCTCGACCAACGCCGCGCGGGCGGCGTCCACCGCTTGCGCGGCCCGGGTGTCGGCGGGTCGTGGGGTCTGGTCCAGCAGCGCGTCGACGTTGGCGCAACGGGGCAGCTCGGGCAGCCCCAGCACCGCGTCCGTCGCCAGCCGGACCATGCCCGCATCACCCCGGACCAGCACGTCGAGCAACGTGTCGAGCTCGAGCAGGGCGCGCTCGAGGCAGCGCGTACGCGCGTCGTAGACGGTCTCGGACTGCAGCTTCTGCCCATGGTGCGCCGCACAGGCATCGCTGCGCTGCACACGCCAGCGGTCGGCGTACTCATCCAGATGCACGAGCACCCGCTGGGCGGTCTCGCCCGCGTAGGCGAGCTCGGTCGCGGCGAAGGCCGCCTCGAGTCGACCTCGCCGCTGCGGCCCCCACACCGCCTCGATCGGCGCCTCGACGTCGGCACAGGCCGAGTCGGTCGGACCGAGCGCCAGCGCCAAGCCCACCGCGCCGCTACTGACGATCCCGAGCCCGCCCAGCGTCAACGCGAGCGGGCCGAAGGTGCGCTGTCGCGGAGGAGCGAGCTGGCCCAGCAGCGCCTGCATGCTGGGCCAGCGGTCGTCGGCGTCGGCACACAGACCGCGCTCGATCGCTCGCCGCACGCGAGTCGGCACCGGTCGGATGCTGGACCACGGCGTGCGATCGCCGTTCCTGATCGCCAGGGCGATCGCCATGCGGTCGCGGCCGCAGAACGGACGCCGCTCACATAGCGCCTCGAATGCGGTGACACAGAAGCTGTATTGATCGGAGATCGGCGTGGCTGGCTCGTGGCGATGCTGCTCGAGCGACATATACGCCGGCGTGCCGAGCACCACGCCGGTCTGGGTCAGGCTGGCCTCGAGCTCGGAGCTGTGCTCGGGCTCGACGAGATCGGCCGAACTCGACGACACCTCGACGCTGGGTCCCCGACCGGCCCCGTCTTCGAGGTCCCCCGCGCGCCGGGCGAGTCCGAAGTCCATGACGATCACGCGCCCTCGTGGCGTGATCATCACGTTGTGCGGCTTGAAGTCGCGGTGCACCAGGTCGGCGTCGTGGGCCGCCGCCAAGCCTCGCCCCGCGGCCCGCAGAGCCTCCAGGATCGCCTCGGTCGATCTCGACTCGGCCCGCAGCCAGTCGCCGAGCGTCTCGCCCTCGATGAACTCCATGGCGATGAAGCCACGCCCGCTGACCATCCCGACATCGTGGACGGTGACGACGTTGGGGTGGGAGAACCGGGCGAGCGCACGGGCCTCCCGCACGAGCCGCGAGGCGCTCTGGTGCCCCTGGTCCGCATGCAGCACCTTGAGCGCGATCCGACGCTCGAGCTGCGGATCGTAGGCCGCGTACACGACCCCCATCGCCCCCCGCCCCACCTCGCCGAGCACCGTGTAGCGCCCTACCGCCGCTCCACGGGTCAATCCCTCGGTCGAGGGGTCGCGATCGACGCCTTCGGCGACCGTGACCTCCATCCCCACCCCGGACGCCGGCTGGGACTGCGAGGACACGACTCAGTATACCAGCGACTGATGGGCTCACCGGAATGCCGGCGTCGGCCCGACGACCCCGTCGTCGCACTCGCGCCGTGCCGGCAAGGCCGAGCTCCACTCGGCCGCGTGGACGAATCCGCACGCCGACGCTCTCGGGCTCGCTCGACCTCGTACTCCGTGCCCCCGCTCGCTCACACTTTTTTCGCCAACCCGTGATCGAATCCCGAGGCGTGACGTATTCGAGGGTCAAACGCCTTATGACCGCACCCGCGGGGGCTCGTGCCCCGTGGCCCCCCACACCGTGTCGTGGGAGCCGCGGGGAGCCTTCGTGGTGCCTCGACGCCGCCCTCGTGGCGGAGACTGGACGCCTCGCTGATGACCAAGACCCTCTCCACGCTCACCATCATGACCTCGCTTGTGCTGAGCCTCGCCGCTCCCGGATGCGACCAACAGCAACCCAACGAACGGAGCGATCGCAGCGCGCAGCTCGTGATGGAGCTCGACGGCCAGGTCGTCGAGACCTTTGACGTGGCGCAGCCGCAGCAGCTGCAGACCGATCTGACGGCCTGGGCCGAGGGAGCACCGGGCCCGGTGTGCGAGTCGGGCGACGTGGAGCTCGATCTCGTCCTCGAGCAGGACGGCGAGACGCTGGCTGTATACGAGGACTGCGCGGCCGCGGATGGCTCGCACAGCCCCCTGGCCAGCGACTCCCTGACCACCACGCCCGATGCCCAGAACAACCCCTTCTTCTGCGCCAGCTGCCAGAGCACGGGCCAGTGCTTCCCCTGCTGCAAGTGCGACGGCGGAACCACCGGCGAGTGCACGCTGCTGTGCTGGTCGTAGACCCCGGGGTCTAGGGGGGCTGGAGCCCGACCGCCCGAGCCTTCTTGGTGCCCGATGGCGCCAGCCCACCCGAGCAAATTGACATCCGAGCGGCCGAGCGTAACCGGCCGCGGGCGCTCGGCCCCGAGCGCTACGGCGTCGAGTGCACCACGGTCAGGGCATCGGCGCCGTCGGACGTGACCACGAGGTCGAGCACGCCGTCGTCGTTGACGTCGCCCGTGCTCAGGGTCTCGGTGACGTGGGGCAGCGCCACGTCTTGCCCCTCGGCGAACACCCGGTCGCCGCCGCCCCGGTAGACCGTCAGGGCTTCGCGATCTTCGTAGCCGACGACGAGATCATCGACGCCGTCGAGGTCGACGTCGGCGGCCACGACCTGGGCCGCGTTGCCCGAGGCGACCGCCAGATCATCGGCCTCCGAGAACGCCAGCGCCCCGTTGCCGAACACGACGCCCACCGTCGGTCCATCGGCGACGGCGACGTCGACCTCACCATCGCCATCGAAATCGCCGAGCGCCAGATCCCGCGCATCGGTCGTGCCGATGACCGGATAGAGCTCGATCCCCCCCAGGGTGCCGTCGCCGTTGCCGAGCTGCACCCGGACTTGGCTGTCCTCGCCGTCGCCCCCGAAGGGCCCGAGGTACACCACGTCGAGCTGATCGTCGCTGTTGAGATCGGCGAGCGTCACCGCCCGCGGGGCGCCGAAGTCTCCGATCGCGGTGGCGTCGAGCTGCGTCATGGCTCCGTCGTCCGCGATCGACCACACCTGGAGGCCCGCGAGGACCAACACGACGGCCTCGTCGTCGCCATCGCCGTCCATGTCGCCCATCGCCACGTCGTAGGCCTCGATGAACTGACTGTCGGTGACGGCGTAGTCTCCCGAGGTGTTCCCCACCGCCGTGTAGAACCTCCCCCCCGCTTGCGACAGGAGCACGCCGTCGCGCACCCCGTCGTGGTCGAAATCGAGGAACCCCATGGTGTCCAGGGAGGTGACACCGGCGAAGTTGGAGGTGGTCTCCAGGCCAAACTGACCGTTGCCGTTGAACTGGACGACCACCTCGCCGTTGTTCGCCGAGTAGACCAGATCGTCGTCGTCGTCACCATCGATGTCTTCGAGGAAGCCGAAGGCGTAGTTGTTGCCGGTCAGCTCGTGAAGGACCTCGTAGCAGACCTCACCGGCGACGACGATCCCATCGTCGCACTCGATGACGGGCTCGGACCCCGACTCGCCGGATTCCGAGCCGCCGCTGCTCCCCGTCGTCGAGTCCATGGCGGTGTCGCTGCCGCTGCCGCCGGTGCTGGCCGCATCGATCGTGGTGGCCGGATCTCCAGTGGCATCGGGATCGGCCCCACCGGTCGAGTCGTCGCCAACCGCCCCCGTGGAGCTGGCGTCAGTGAGATCCCCACTCGCGGGATTGTCCGGGTTGAAGCAACCGGCGGGCACCAGAGCCCAAAGACCAAGCAAGGCGATCGTTCGAAGGTTCGTCAGTCGAGACACGCCGACCGAGCGATGCACGACCCGTGCCCGGACTATGTCCTCGCAATTGCTGCCTCGCGAACACCCGCTGGAAGCAACGGTAGCCAGACAGTCCTATGGACACCGACGTCCCTAGCCGCCCACGGTGAAACCCTCACATGGCCTCAACACCGCCCCGCGGCCCATGCCTTCGCTGCTCATCGGTGATCGACCCCCCCCGGACTAATGGATCGCCGGAGGCGATCACCCACCTCCGGCTCCCTCAGAGCTTCGCTCCCATGCCGGGGAACCAGTCCCCGTGCGTCCCGATCGGTACGTGTCCGTCGGGGATCCAAATGCTCGCGACCGGGTCCCCGGCGAAATTCTGCCCGTCGACAATGACCAGTCGCGACTGGACGCGCGACCGGTCGAAGACGAATCCGACCAGCCAGCCGTCGTCTTCCTCGGATCCCCCCGGGCGCGGAACGAAGGTCAGCTCGGAGGCCACGCCGCCGTCAAAGGCCTGATGCTCTTCGCCTCCGGTCTGCAGGTCCAGCTTGATGGCCCCTTCGAAGGACGGGTCCAAGGTCGTGAGCACGGTGTACCCGTAGCGATAACCTCGCCCCTGCACGAGCGGACTCACCTTGGGAAAGTCCAGAGCACGTGCACTCAGCCGCTCCTGCCGCCCCCGCGCCGTGTTGCCGGACATCGAGAAGGTCCATCGGTCGATGGTCGGGAGCGCGTCGCCGAGCGGCCCGTAGAGATCCTTGTCGGAGGCACGTTCATAGCGACTCACGTCGATCACCACGTCGCCTCGCGGCGTCTCGTAGGCGTTCATCGGGTGGTAGACGTAGCAGGGATCGACCTCAAACCAGCGGACATCCGCGGACGTACCTGACTTGGGGACGATGCCGACTCGACCGGGTTTGTCACCGTCCCAGCGGATCGGCAACGTGGTCTTGTCCGCGATGGACGGATCGAAGACCACGTTCAGGTCGAAGATGACGGCGTAGCGCGCCGTGATCGACATATCGTGGATCTGCGTTGCCCCCGTCAGCGGGACGCGGATCTGGTTGAGGATGGTTCCTTCCGAAGACAGGCGCACGTAGAGCGCATCGCCGGCAAGAGCCTGGTTGTAGACGACCGCGTGCACATCACCGTCGACCGGGTCGATCTTGTGGTGCCCGGTAAAGCCGAACTCGAGCACGCCCCCCAGATCACTGCGCACCACCGAATCGAGCTCGCCGCTGAGCTCGACGAGATTGGGACCGGCCTCGATGGACGCGTAGAGCCGGCCGCCGAACGCCACGACATTGGTGTTCGGCGAGGCGTCGACGTCGTGTGAGATCGGACCGCCGAGCGCCGGTTCACCCATGCGCTCGCTGACATCTCCACCGCGCACCGATCGATTTCGATACCAGAGTGCATCCCCATCACACAGCCGCACGCCATGGACCATGCCATGACCACTAAAGTAGTGATGATGGGGCGAGATCGGGCCGATCGGATTGGGCCCGTTGCGGACGTACAGCCCGTCGAGCTCGGGAGGAACGGCGCCCTCCACGTCGAGCTTCAGCTGCGTCGTTTCGCGCTCGATGGGGAGAAATGGGAGTTTTTGGTACCGTGCGTTGGTCATTGTGGGGTCCCCGAGGGATCTAGCAAAATATTGGACTTAGTCCACTAATTATCAGCCAACGCATGCGAGTGACGATGTCGAACCTGTTTGAAATCGCCGAGCACCTTGAGCGGGTCATGCGACGGATCGATGCCGGACTCCACGAACGCGTCCCCCGGATCGATACTGAGCGCGTAGGCCCGCTGGGCAGTATCGTCCTGATGCGCCTAGCGCACATCGAGCCGGCGCCGATCCAGGCGCTGGTCACCCAGATGGGGCGGGACAGCTCTCAGATGACGAGGGCCATCCGTAGCTTGGAGACCAAGGGCCTGGTGCTCCGGCAAACGGACCCGGATGACCGTCGCGTCCGCCTCTTGAGCTTGACCGCGAAGGGTCGTGCCTTCGTCGAACAGACCCGCGACATCATGTCCGAGCTCGTTGAAGAGATCCTCGAGCCGCTCTGTGCGAGAGACCAAGAGCGTCTCGCCGCACTCCTCGAGAAGCTTGCGTGAGATGAAGCCTGGTCAACAGGCCAGCATGGGCGTGCGCTCCTCGGCGAGCGCGCCAGACGACCCCATGGGCGCGCGCTCTTCGGCGAGCACGTCAGACACGACCCCAGTACTCCGCGCTAGGGCGCGCCGGCCTCGCTGGGCCCCGGGCTTTGTCGGGCTTCGACGCACGCGACACAGGAGTCCTCGGCCTCACTGCACTCGAGCTCGGCCTTGCGACAAAGGCCCTGGTACTCCTCGTCGCCGAGGTGGCGCTCGGCCACCTCGCACAGCTTCTCCTTGACCGAGCAGATGTTCGACGCCAGCGAGCATAGCTCCTCACATACGCCGAAGCTGACCTCGGAGGTGCTGGCCAGCTCGGCCTGATGGACCCGTAGGCGATTGAGACGGGCCTTGAGGTCGTCGATGCTCTGGTCGCTCTCCCCCTGCCCCTGAGGGCCGGGGCCCTCGGGCGGCGCTCCGTGGCCGCCACCCGGCACGGCCGGCCCCTCCGAAGAGCGCGGCCCACAGGCGGTCGCCACGGTCAGCAGGGCCAAACCCGCGACCAGCCGCACGAACCGCGGCGTCGGGGGCCGTCGCGAAGGTCGTCGTCGAAGGTTCATGGCTCGAGCTCCTGACGCAGCAAAGACATCACCTCGATGGACCGCGCATAGCTGCCCGCGGCCAGAGCGTCGTCGCCGGTCTTGGCCGCCGCGTCACCCAGCACGACCAAGGCTCGGGCCGTGGCTCGGTCCAGCGGCAGCGATCGCTCGACCGCCACCAAGGGACCGAGCAGATCACGGGCGGCTCGGGCTCCGTGAGGGTCGTCGAGCAACGCCTCGCCCAGGCGGGCCGCGAGATCGAGCCGGACGATCTCGGCCTCGGCGAGACCGGCGGGCACGGGCACGCCCAAGCCCTCTCGAAGCACGCGCACACGCGCTTCCCCCTGCACCCGGTCGGCCCGCTCGTGAATGCTGGCCACGGCCCGTAGGTAGGCCAGCCCCTCGGCCGTGGGGGAACTGGGCGCGACCACATGGGTCCGCAAGGTGGCATCGAGCGAGTGCGCCGATGCGGCCGTCCGCTCCCCGGCGTCACCGGGATCACAGGCGATCGTACCGACGCCCAAACCAAGACCGAGACCTCCGACCCTGGCCCAAATCATTCGCCCGCCCATGCGCCCGCCCATGCGCCCGCCGAGGATCCGCATGCGAGTCATCGCCCCGCTCCTCGGCCGTCGCGGCGGCTTCCCGTGCGAACAGCCGCGAGCCGCTCGGCGTAGCCCTCGGCCAGCGCACGGGCCCGCGTGCCGTCTTGCTCACCGGGTAGGGTCTCGAGCACCCCGCGGGCGGCCTGCCCCATGCCCAGCGTGGCCTGACGATCCTCGGCACTGGGCGCCACCGGTACCTCGAAGCGCGGCAGCACGATCACCCCCGCCACCAAGGCCAGGCCCGCCACCAAGCCTCTCCACCCCTTAAACCCATTGGCCGCCGGCTCGTCGGGCTCGCTCACCGGCGATGGAGCGGGCGACCGCTGGGCGATCCTTCGCCACACGCGATGCTGCTCGAGCGGGAGCAAGCCCTGGGCCGGAGCGGACCAGGTCGAGAGCTCGACCAGGGTGGCCACTGTGCGCACGTCGGGGTGCGCCTGCTCATGAGTCGTGAGGACGGCGAGCTCGTCGTCGTCGGCCGGCTCCTCGCCCAGCGCGGCCAGCTCGGCCGCAATGCGCTCGACGTCCGCCGGGGGCGGACCGTGGCCCGAGGAGGGCGCGTGGTCAGTGGGTGACATGCTCATGGGTGCCCGAACTCGCGCTGCGGACCGTCGCCGTAGCGCTGAACGTAAACCTTGCGAAAGGCCTTGCAAGCGCGGAAGAGCAGCACGTCGAGCGTGCCGATGGAAACCTCCATCGTCTCGGCGGCGCGATCGCGAGCCATCCCCCTGACCAGTCGGAGCTCCAGCACCTTCCGGTAGCGAGGATTGATCTCACCCAAGCACGCGTCGATGCGTTCCCGCATGAGGCCGGTGATCTCTCGATGGGCGGCGAGAGTCTCGCCGTTCCATTCCCCGGGGTCGGGGACGAGTTGCTCGTACTCCGTGGGCCATCCACCCACGCGCCCCGACTTGCGCAGATGGTCGAGGCAGAGGTTCTTGGCGATCCGGATGAGCCAGGGCAACACGCCCTTGCCCTGCCACTCAAAGCGCCCGATGTTCTCGAGCGCCCGCACGAAGGTGTCGGCGAGCAGATCCTCGGCGAGCGTGCGATCGTGGACCAACGGCAGGATCGCGTATCGATGCACGGCCGGCGCGAAGCGCTGATAGAGCGCCCGAAAGGCGGCCGCATCGCCCGCCTGGGCTCGCACCACCAGGGCACGCTCTTGGTCACGCGACAGGGCATCGGGGTTCAGTCCGTTCACGAGGGGATGCTCGGCCGGCCTCGGCAACGCGTCGTTTGCGCAAACGCGCGCCACATCGGAGGCCATCGGCGCCGGACACACAGGGAAACATCGCTCCTCGTGGCAGGCAACGGGCTCCCGTCCGGAGTCTTACAGGACCCCCCCGCACGCGCCCGGGTCAAACGGTCCCTCGCCGTCTACGACCCGACCCTCACGGGTTCGATCCTGGGGCGAAACCGGGCCCCGCTCCCCGACGTCCAAAGCGATGCATGGGCCCAACGATGCTCGTGCGCTTGACCCCGTGCAGACGCGGCGGTATCCGCCAGGTGCTCACGGGGGGCGTCTCACGTCCCGATCGCGGGGTTTCGTCGTGCACCTTCTCACGAATCTGGCCAGCCTGCTCCTCGTCGCCTCGGGCCCGGCGTCGGCCGAACAGTCGGCCACCCCCTCGGCTGCTCCTTCGGCCGAGCCCGCCACCGCCCAGACCGACGCAGACCCGGCGACGGCTGCGGCCTCCAACGCGGCGACCGGTCCGCAGCCCGCCGAGGCCCCCCCGGTGGAGATGACGGGCTTGTCGGACGACTACGTCCCCCCGTTCGCCAGCGACGAGCTGGAGCTCTCCGTCGTGCTCCAACAATCGATCGAGACCAACCTCGATCTGGCCGTCAACGCGGTCGACATTCGGATCAGCGAGTCCCAGGTCCTCGCCGCGCTGGGGGCCTACGACGTGTTCATCACCGCGGGGGTCAACGGCAGCATCTCCGAGACGCCCCAGCGCGGCTCGGCCGTCGCCTTCGCGCTCGGCTCCCGGACGGTGGGCGCCAGCTTCGGCGTGTCCCGCCAGCTCGAGACAGGCGGCAACATCTCGTTCACCCTCGACGGCAACCGCACGCTCAACGAGCAGCCGATCAACTTCTTCGACGCCGATGCCGGCTCCACCCAGCTGGCCAACTACTCGATCATCCCCCGGTTGACGATCTCGCACCCGCTGCTGCGCGGGGCGGGCCTGAAGGTCAACCGCGCCGACATCAACCGCGCCCGGATCGCGGTCAACCAGGCCGAGGCCGCCCGTCAGGTCACCGCGCAAAACCTGGTCCGCGACATCATCAGCGGCTACTGGGATCTACTGTTCGCCCACCGCGACCTCGAGAACAAGCGCCGCAGCGTCGAGCTGGCCGAGCGTCAGCTCGAGCGCACCCAAGCCCTGGTATCGGCCGGCCGCCTGTCGCCGGTCGACGCCAAGGCGGTCGAGCAGGCACTCGCGGCCCGCGAGAGCGACGTGATCAACGCCGAGAACGCGCTGCTCAACGCCAGCCTCGATCTGCGCACGCTGATGGGGGAGTCGCTGGCCGACCAAGACACCCTGGGGGTGCTACCGATGACCGATCCGGTGGTGCGCCCCCGGCCGGTCGACATCGAGCAAGAGCTCGACGCCGCGCTGGCCCAAAACCCGCAGATCCGCCAGCTCCAGCTGGGGATCGAGAGCCGACGGATCGACGAGCTCGTCGCGGCCAACAGCCGACTGCCCCAGCTGGACGTCAGCGGCAGCTTCACCCCCCAAGGCCGCAGCGTCGATACCGTTCCCGATGCCACCACCGGCGACCCCGGCCGCCAGGGCAGCTGGCCCGAGGCCTTCCGCAATATCTTCTCCGACGACATCAGCGAGGGCATCCTGGCCGACTGGACGCTCACGGGGCAGATTAACCTCACCTGGGACGTGCAAAACCGCGGCCCCAAGGGCCAGCACGAGGCCGCCCTGCTGCAGATCGAAAAGGCCGAGCTCCAGCTCGCGCAGACACGGCAGCAGGTGGCCGGCGGGGTGATCCGGGCCGCCAACAGCCTGCGCACCGCCTCGAAGGTGATGGACGTCGCCGACATCTCGCTGGAGCTGGCCAAGGAAAACCTCGAGGCCGAGCAGGCGCGCTTCGAGGTGGGGCGCTCGACCAACTACGACGTGCTGCAGCGCCTGGACGAAGTCGACCAGGCCGCCGCCTCGGCCCTGAGCGCCCAGATCAACTACCTCAAGGCGCTGGTCCAGCTCCAAGCGCTCAACGGCGAGATCCTGCCCGCCTACGGCATCGATCTACCGTCGTAGACCCGCCGCAGGGGCGTGAGCCCGCAGGCGCGGGGCATGGGCGCGGGCCGGGCGTGTGCCCGCGCTCGGGCGCCCGGGCCCGCGGATCCGACGCGACGCAAGGGCTTGACCAGTCGGTACCGTGGTCCCCCCCACTCGACCGACGCACGGAGCGAACCCCGCCGGCCTCGGGGGTGTCCAAGCGTCCAGGCACCACGCGGCGAGCGCTTGTCCGCGCCCGGGACCGCGTGATAGCTTGAAAATCTCGCGGGTGTGACTCGCGCTCACCTTCAGCCCGCGGGAGACCCGGAGATTCGCCATGTCCGCATCCGAAATCGCCGACATGTCCCCGGTCGCGGACCGGACCAGCGGATAATCTGCGTTCAGGAGCGTTACAAGCACCTCGCCCACCTCCCCATCCGGCACGGGGTCGCCAGTTCCCGGACGCACGATCTCGAGGATCACGCCCT
>JBCCWC010000217.1:0-26129 GCA_039194325.1 Myxococcota bacterium | reverse complement strand
GGCGATCAGCCGGCTCTGGAGCGTCGCGCCGGTCCCATCGGGCGCGGCCCCAAACCCAGTGATCGCCACGATGGAGTCCTCGAAGAACGCCACCAGGGCCTCGTCCATGGGTTGGAGCGCGATGCAGCGCCCGTAGCCATCCACCCGAAACACGAGGTTCGGGTTCCACTCGGGCGCGAGGTACTGCGTCCCGCCGGGCTCGGGCAGGTTCTCCTGCGAGTACCAGATCACCCCGTCCTGCGAGCTGACCCCCCACGTCCGGTCTTGCCACGAGGTGATCGTCGAGAACGCCGGGGGCTGCATCGGGGGCAGCGGCGTCCAGGCGCCATTGATGAGCGAGAACGGGAGGATCTCGTGCTGCTCGAGCCCGCTGTCGGGCACGCTGTCGCTGACGGTGACCCTCCAGGTCGAAGGATCATTGGTCGGCGTTTCCCGGGGAGCGTTGGCGGACCCCGTCCTCCCGTACACCCGCCGAAATACCGTCCCCCCGGCGGTCGTGCGCCACAGCGAGATCTCGATCGGCGCCGCGTCCGGGTAGTGGTCGGTGTTGTCGCGCATGGAGAGCGTCATCGTCGAGATCTCCAGTTCGATCCGCTGCGACGGTCCCCCCGGCACGGTGTGCGAGACCGGGATCGACGGGGCGGAGCGGTGCAGCTGCCCACGCGCGTCGCGGCGTTCGAATGTCGCGCAGTACTGGTAGGTGCCCGCCAACACGGACCCGATCCCCGAGTTGGTGATCTCGTAGATCTCGGGCGCCCAGCTAAACCCCGCCTCGACCAGCCGCTGGCCATCGTAGATCGCCGGCGTCCCGCCCCCCACGACTCCCCCCGCACCAGCGGCCACCGTCTGGCCGACCACGTAGGGCGACAGGCCGTGGTAGGGCTCGCTGCCCGCGGCGGGCTCGGAGCCATCCCTCGTGAGCGTCCAGGGCTCCTCGATGTGGTACTCGGCCAGCTTGATCGTCGCGGCGACCGGGAACGTGCGTTGAGGCCTCAGCAGGTCGCTGACCGTCATCACCTTGCCCCACGCCACCAGGGCGGCGCTGCGGCTCTTGAGCGTGAGCCCACGCTCCGCGCCAGCCGCCCATGAGGAGATGTGATTGATCCGCCGGCCCACCGAGAAGGCGCCCAGCACGTTGCCGTCGGGGCTATAGCCCGAGACCCGGGTGTCCATGTCGCCGAGGTTGAGGTTGCTGACCGGTCGAGGACGCACCGTGTGCGGGAGGCTCGACGTCCACCGGCGCGCGTCGAGGTTCACGACCCACGCGTTGCGCTGTAGCAGCTCGTCCCGTGCGGCGTTCTGGTACGCGACGACCGCGTAGATGTTGGGCTCGGAGGCGGTCTGTCGCGCTCCCGCGAACGCGAGCGGCCGCGTCAGCAGCCGCAGGTGATGCCACGCATGCTGCGTGCCCATGACCGCGGTCGCCATGGTCACCAAGCCGTAGGCCACCGACGGAATCATGATCCCTGACCCGAGCGGTGACCCTGCGACCCCGGCCAGCTCCGTATACTCAAGCACCAGCGCCACCGCGGTGGTGCTGTACTGCGCGAACCCGGCCTGGAAGGCGTGGAGGGTGGGCAGCGAGGCGAACACCTGCATGCTGGCCTGAGCGAGTCCATCGTTGGCGTTGATCCGCGTGCACCACACCCGATTCAACCGCGCGTAGGCGACCAGAACCGACTCTCCATCGCGCCCCCAGATCGCCAAGATCTGCGGCATCACGGCAAGGGTCAGGTTCTGGCCCCAGGTCGTGTCGATCCATCGCATGCCGTTGAACCGCTGCACCCGCGGGATGTCGCCCGCGCGCACCGTCACCACCACGTAGTCCGTGGCCGAGCCGATCGGCTGCGCGTCGTACATGA
Organism: Myxococcota bacterium; assembly: GCA_039194325.1. Taxonomy (GTDB): domain Bacteria; phylum Myxococcota_A; class Polyangia; order Nannocystales; family Nannocystaceae; genus Paraliomyxa. The sequence continues at coordinate 24,267 of JBCCWC010000217.1, read as the reverse complement.
ACCGCGTGGCCGTGACCGAGCCCTCGTACGTCCACGTGGTGACGCTGGCGTAGTTGTTGATGTCGATCCACGACCGGTGCAGGGCTGGGGTCGGAGGTTCGTCGGTGGTGCCCTCGAGCCAGTGCACCACAAAGCGAGTGCCCACCGCCATGATCCTCGGGCAATCGGGCCCGATCGAGCCCTCCGGGGTCGACCGGATCGTCTTGCGCCACAGCAGCTGCTGCGTGCCGTTGTCGAGGACCACGAACGCCACGGACTCCAGCGTGTTGCGCGGCACGTCGACGAACACCGTGCACATGACGGTGTGCTCGCCGTCGGTCACCGTGGCGACGTCCGGCTGATCGTGCGCGGGGTAGACCTCCTGGGGCATATCAGTCCGCCATCGGCGCCGTGGACACCTGTCGTACGGCCACATTGCCTCGAAATGTTGGGCCTCGCTGCACCAACCGCCCCGAGCCGAGGTCGTTTACGTGTGCCACCAACGAGTAGAGCGTGTCGTAGCCGAACAGCAACAACTCGCGGTGGATCGTCACCGCGCCGACCATGAGGTTGTAGGGGTCGATCGCGTTGCCTTCCACGTCTTGGACGACCGGGATCAGCCGGTACCCGCGGCGCTTGCTGACCCGCCCCCGCTTGACGAACACGGCGTTGTCGCACTCGGTGAGCTCACCGGCGATCTGGGTCTTCGGGTCGTCATGCTCCCCGAGCCCGCGGAAGATCACCTCGATCGGCACGAACTCGAGCTTCACGACGACTCCTTGACGCGGATCCAGTAGGTGGTCGACGCCGGCGCCGCCATGTTGGGGAGGTTCACGGTCGTCGACCCGTCGCCGGCGCCATGCGTCTCCCCGATCGCCTCGAACAGCTCCGGGTAGTCGAAGCGACTGATCGGGGCGCCGTCGCACTGCCGCCAGGCTTCGCCGGGTTCCTGGCCCGTCGTGAACAGCACGATCCTGCCCACCGTCTCGCCGGCAGGGATCGAGTCGCGCACGAGCCCGAGCTCACGCGCGACGTCCCGGACTTCCTTGTCGAGCCCGAGCCCCTCGGCGGTCCACGCCGGGGGCTGCCGCTTGGCCACCCTTGCCATCAGCCCGCGACGCTCCTGGCAAATAGCAGGGACAGGGTGAGCGCCGACGTCGGTGCCACGCTTCCCGTGCGTGTCGACGTCGCCGCGTACGAAAGCCGCGGGTTGAAGAGCACCGGCTGCCGCACCGCGATCGACACAGACGCACCCGGCGGGACCGCCAGTGCCAGCAGCGCGCCGTCGGTGCCCAGCGTCACGTCCGCGGACGCGGCGGCGAAGAGCTGGAGGTACGCCACGTCGGTGGCGTGCGGGTTGTAGACGTCGCCGCCCACGAGCCAGACCGCGTCGGTCCAGTCGGCCCCATCGCGCTGGTGGTCGACCACCGTGTTGGTGACCGACTCCCGGTGCTCCGCGCCCACGTGCGAGGGGAACTGTCGCCACATTCCGCTCATGGCAGCGCCTCCGGAGCCAGCAAGGGAGAGAACGGCACGACGAGCTCGAGCTCCCCCGAGCTCGGGGAGGGATCGGAGCCAAGCTCGAGAGCGGCCAGCGGCTCCCAGGCGGTCTCGAGCTCGTCGCCCTCGCCCAGGGTGCTCGACGACGCGGTCTGGAACGTCCCCACCGCGCTGCACGGCACGTCGACGAGCACGTCGCTGTCCGCCAAGCCCTCGTCGACGGTCACCACCGTGCCCGCCGGGAAGGCGGTGATCACCCGGATGTAGGGATCGGCCTCGCGCATCACGTTGACCGGGAATGCGTTGTTCCCCGAAAGCAGGGCGTTGAGGTCGACCTCGACGACGTGCTCCACGGATACCGCCGAGCTCGGCTGCGCGTCGACGGCCACCCGCAGGTTTTCACCGGCGCGCCACGTGATCGTGAAGGTGCTCGTGTTCTGGGTCGCGCTGTCGAGCAGCTGCTCGAGCGGCTGCCCGGCCCCGCCGGCGGCCGTGAACGCATCTGCGATTGCGGTGGCCAGATCCGGCGCCGTTGCGCCACCGAACGTCAGGCTGACGGTCGTGATCAGCGTGGTCCCGCGATAGACCCCGAGATCGTAATCCCCCGCGTTGCCGGCCGAGCACGAGCCCAGCACGATCGTCGTCGCGGCCGCGCTGGCCAGGTCGACGGCGCGGAGCCGCTGCCGCCACGAGGTGCGCGGCGCCATCGTCCACGGGTACCGGCCGGTGTCCAGCGCGTCGAGGTACGCGCGACGGGTAATGAGGGGTAGTCGGCTCGGCATCTCACCCCTCCGGGATCGGCTCGAACGGGATGTAGATCCACACCTCGCCGCCCGTGAGCGCGGCGACGTTGATATCCAGCACCAGGCGCAGCGTGGGCTGGAAGTCGGCCTCGATCCGCGGCTCGTTCTCCGCCGCCCCCGACGTCGGCAGGATCAGCCCCTCGTTCGCCGGGAGCACCGGCGAGGCCGTCAGCAGCCCATTGAGGTCAGCCGCGTCGCCGACCTCGATGTTGGCGGAGCCCAGCCCCGGCCCGGCCAACCCCGTGCGCAGGTAGGCGTAGGTGCCTCGTAGCCGCCGCACCGGCCCCGGGAACGTGGGGTAGAGCGGGATCTCACTGAGCGGGATCGTCTGCGTGTTCGCGGCCTCCGGCGTGAAGTCGCCTGCGCCGAACCGCACGCGGCACTGGAAGTAGTGGCGAAACGCCACCGTGTATGCGATCCGGCCGGATCGTAGCGCTCGGAGTACGCGGCCGTTGCTGCTGCCGCGGTGTCCGAGCTTCACTGGGTAGTTGATTGCCATGTCTCTCCTCGCTTGGGACTCACCGATACGGCCACATGCCGCGCCGGCCCCCTCGGTCTCGCCTCCACACCTTCGCGGGCGCCTTGTTGCGCCCCACATCTCGAGCGGACCCGAGGGCCGCCACCTCGGCCTCGGCGTCCCGCCACAGCATCGTTAGCGCGCTGATGTCCGACTGCTCGCGCTGAGCGATCAGGATCGCCACTCGCAGGATCGCCCACTCCTCGAACCCCGCCACGCCGTCGAAGCGGTCCAGGTCGCTGGTCAGCTCGGGCGGGGCCTGGATGTAGTGCATCTCATAGGTGCCCGCCGGGGGCGCCACGTCGAACGCGAGGCGGGTCGCCGCCCCGTCCACCCCCTGGCGGCGGATCGCGTACCGGGCCGCGCTGCTCGTCAGCCCGTACACCGGCCCCACCGCCAGCGTGCGCAGCGAGCCCACTTCGCGATCGCCGATCGCGAAGGGTTCGAGCGGGAATCGACCCCCGCTGTGCATCCAGTCCACCCCCACGATCGACATGAAGTCCTCGGCCGTGGGGGCGAACACCGTCGCGTCGGCGAGGTCGTACTCGAGCGCATCGTTGGGCGTAAGCGTGCTCGTGACCATGAACCGCTGGGCGTCGAGCTTGGTGAGCTTGCCCCACAGCTGCGCCAGCGATTGATTCAGCCACGTGTTTGCCTCGGGGTCCGTGGTGTTCTGGGAGTCCACCGCGTCCGCGTACTGGCGAGCCTGCGCCCGCATGTCGGCCCGTGTTCTCGACCTCGCCATCGACTACACCGTCATCAGGCCGGCTGCTGGATCGCGGTCAGCGTGCCCACCCCGTTCTTGCCCGGGGCCTTGCACGCGATCTGCCAATAGCAGCCCATACGCCCCTCGTAGTCTGCTCCGTTGCCCATGCGGGCCATGTAGAGGCCATCTGCATTGAGCACCGATGGCTCCTCTGGAGCCCGGAGCTTCCAGCACGGCATGTCCAGCATGTAGCAGAGGCCATATGGCACGTCCGCTTCGCTGAACACCTTGATCATGCCGCTGCCGACCGACATGACGATGTGTTGAAAGCCGATGTGTCCCTGCACCGGCATCCCCTTGGAGTTCTTGGGGACTGCCTTGTCGTATTTGACCTGGTCGCCGAGCTCGGAGACCAGCTGCCCGAAGTCGACCGGGTTCAGGTAGACGTGGGTCGGTCGCGCCTTGTTGCGCGCGAGCCGGCTCGCGAACTTGATTAGGTAGTTTTGGATCGTGCCGTGAGCGCCCGTGGCGTTGAAGCGCACGCCCGCTAGCGCCGTCGGATGCCGGCCACGATCTACGCCGTAGAAGCTGTCGACTCCTAGCACTGGCGCGTTCGCGGGCAGCCACGCCCGGATCCCCCGCACGCACTGACCGATCGTGCCTCGCGCGAATAGATGGTCGTTGGCGGCGAAGTTCCCGTTGGCATTCCAGTTCGACCCGGCCGCCTTGCTGATCGTCCCGTCGTCTTCGTTGATCGCGGTGATGGTGTGGTACTCGCCGTCGCCAGCGGTCGCACCTATGCCGTTGGTGTTGTGGGACTCAAGCTGCTGATTGACCGAGAAATGGACGATGTCCTCGATATTGGCCAGCGTGATCGTCGTCGATCCCGAGCCGGCTGCGATCTGCCCCATCGACCCGCCACCGTCGCGCCACATCGCCCAATGCATGCGACGCTTGATCGCATCCATGGCGTCATCGGCGACCTCGGTCAGCGCCTCAACGACCCCGTGCATCGCTCCGCGGCACAGCTTGATTGTCTTGTCGGTGATCCGGAAGATCGCGTAGTCGTCGTACCAGGTCACCTGGAAGACATCGCGCTGTGCCTCGTCGTGGGCGTTTTGCGTCTCCGCGAAGTCGTTGCCTGTACCGCTGGTCGCGGCATACTTGACGGGCACCCGGACGTGACGCCCGTGCCCTTTCCAGTCCTTGGGGATCTCCGAGTAGAGCGAGGACCCCTCGAGCAGGGTCGATCCGATCTGCTCTTTCGGGTACATTTCTTTGACGAGGGCCGATAGCGTACCCTCGATGTTATCTGCGGCCATCTGGACCGCCTTTCGTTCGTGAGAGGAAAACGATCAGGCGCTGCCGTCAAAGGCCGCGCCGTTGAAGGAATGCCAGCCCTCTTTCTCGCGGTCCGTCCTCCGTGAGATTGAGCGCCGGCGGTTCGGGGGACTCACCCCCGATCGACCCCGAGAGCGTCTTCGGCCCTTCGGTGGTCTGTTCCTGCGCGGAGCGACCCTCCGCTGCCCTCTCGCGCCTGCCTGCGAGCTTACTGGCCAGCTTGCGGAGGCGAGTCTCGGCCCAGGCCGCGATCGCCTCCGCATCTGCATCCACCCCGGCCCGGACGAGCTCTTGCGCCGCGGCAATCCCCTGCGACACAGCCTCGTCCGCGCTGAGCGTGGACAGCAATGGGTAGGACTCTTTGTTCGCCTCGGCCAAGAACGTCTCACGGGCCTGCGCCTGCTGGCTGGCCCGGGCATTCGCCTCGGCTTGTTGCGCAGCGCGTTGCTGCTGCTGCTCGAGCGCGTCGAGCCGCTGCTCGAGCGGGTGCTCCTCGGAGCCTCCCTCGCCCAGCTGGGACAGCGCGTCGTAGAGCTGCAGAAGGTCGACCCCCTCGGCCTGAGCCCACTGCTGGAGATGCTGTTGGCCCTGCGCGGTGCGCAAGAGGGCCGCGTCGAGGCGCGGCCGCGGCTGCTGGACCTGCGGGGGAGCCGGGGCGGCAGGCGTGGGCGGTGCGGTCGCCTCCGCCTTCTTCGCCTCGATCCTCGCCGCGATCTCGGCCACCTTCGCGGCGATCGGGTCGTCGGGCTCCTCGGTGCCGGCTTCGGCGCCGGGCTTGGGTGCAGGCGAGGCTTCGGACGCCGTTTCGAGCGTTTCGGTCGCCTCGGCTGTCTCGGCCGCCTCGCTCCCCTCAAGTCCATCGGTGTCCGTCCCTTGGGATTGCGACTCGCCGGAGGCGGGTGCCTCACTGCTGGGGGCGGGCATCCGCTCGAGCAGGGCCAGGCCTCGCTCGAGCGGCGTCATCGCCTCTGCGGGGGCGTCCTGTTGTGCCCCCTGTTGCGCCTCGGTGCCCATGACGCTGACCTCAGGGGTTGCACGCATCCCGTAGGCGGGACGCCAGCGATATGGCCTCATTGTTGTTGAGACGGACCGTCGCGTTCATGCCGTTTAACCCTTGCACACGCAAGCTCACCGGATCACCGAGCGCGAAGCGGTAGACGTGCGTCTCCCCGCCTGCGAATGGCTGCTCGATCGTGTTGTGCGGGATTGCGGTGATCTCGGGGTCGGACTGCCCGTATGCGAACAGCCCGGCCCCGAGAAGCGTCGCTGCGATTGCGAATCTCTTCATTGTTAATAATCCATAGCATGACATTGTTTATTATCCAAGTGGTCCGGCCGCCATTTGTGGTGGCGGCGGTTGGGCCTGGGGCAGCGGACCTGCGGCGGCGGGGGCCGGCGTCGCGATCTGCTGTTCGGCGATCTGCTGCTCCTGCTCGTCGATCTGGGTATGCACGGTGGCGATGTACTCCCGCAGGACCGCGATCCCCTGCTCGAGCTCATCGTCGAGATCGTCGTCGAGATCTCCCTCGTCCCCGAGCTCCAAGATCGCCGCGTGCAGCTGCTGCGTCGCGTACTCCAAGGCGTACTGGAGCGGCATCGTCGGATCCGGCGTCTGCCGCCGGCCCGCCAGGCACCGCTCGACCTGCACCTCCACCACGTGCCGCGCGGCGGCCTGGAGCGACCGGTACTTGCTGAGGTTGGGGTCGTCCAGCATCTCGAGCATGGCCTGCTCGTCCCGCAGCAGGCCCACCTGCCGCAGGGTGTCCACCTGCTGGATCCGGCCGGACAGCGTGGTGGAAAACTGCGACTTGGCCTCGATCTCGATCGCCGTCTTGTCGGTCGGGCGCTTGATCCCGTTCCATCGGATCATGCGCACCTGTGCCTTGGTCCGGCACAGCACGTCCGCCTTGCTCTTGTCCGTCTCGCTGGGGTCGCTGGCGATCTCTTCGGCGACCTTGACCAGCCCCTCGGCGGTCTTCACGACGAGCTTCTCGTAGTTCTTGGTCTGCCAGTAGAACCGCTCGGACTCGATGTCGCTGTAGGTCTCCAGCGCGACCCCGCTGTTGAGCCCGGGCGGCTTTTGGGACTGGGCGCTCAGCCGGTCGATCCCGTGCATCGCGTAGCAGCGGTTGATGAGCGTCTCCTGGTGCTGGCGCAGGTCGGCGGCCACCGACTGCGGGGTCACCACCTGCGGCGGCATCCCTCCTGCGGTGCTCGTGAACTTCACGAACTGGTAGGGCTCGTCCGTCATCGCGTCGGTGTCGACGCCGCTCACCGTGTCGACCAGGATGTACGTCTTGGCCTGCTCGATGTGCGCCTCGACCTTGTCGGTGAGCGTGTTGAGCATCTCCTGCTCGCCCGCCATCTTCTGCACGAGCCCCACGCCGAAGAACTGCCCGGACCGGTAGCTCCAGTGATGGAACTTGATCGGGAACTCCTCGGAGTCCCACGCCTCGTCGACGAGCGTGGCCGAGGACGTGCACAGCACGTGGCGGCCCTTGATCTTCCCGGTGGTCAGCCGCCAGGCCTCGACGACGGTCACCGGCTCGCCCAGGATCTGCCGCGACCGCTCGCCGTCGAACATGTGCTCGGCGTCGTGCAGGCCGCCCTTGGGCTTCCAATGCTTCTTGATCACCTGCCGGTCCATGGTCATGACCCGGTACAGCGTCCGCACGGCACGCTGCTCCTCCTCGAACTCCTCCACGCCCAGGTCGCCGACCCACACCACCTCCACGGCGGGCCGGCCGAGCAGGTCGCGGTGCGGGTACAGGGCCCCGGTGCCGTAGACGCACGAGTCCTGCAACGCCTGGATCGCCAGCTCGTGCACCGCGAGCACCTGCATCTGCCCGCGGAGCCACATCGACAGTTGTTTGGCCCGCTCTTGCCGCGACCGGCGGATCCCGTGCGCTCGGGCCACGGGCATCACCTCGGACTTGCCGATCTTGGCGGCCAAGGTCTCGATCGCGTTGCCGATCACGTTGTGCTCGGAGGGGCTCTCCCAGCTGCCGCCAGCCGCCATCTTGTTCATGGCCCGGAACCGCTCGCGGCGACCATCACGAGTCACCGCCCGCTTCGCCGCGGCGTAGCACGCCACCGCGGCTTGCCCTTCGGCTCCTCGTACCACGCCCTTCGCTCGTACTGCGTCCTATCCATCCGCTCGCTTTCCTTCCAGCAGGCGCTGGCCCGCCTCCGATATGAACGTCGCCCGCATCGCATCGCCCGCGCCGGCGTGGCGGACCGCCTCGAGCAGCATCCTGCCCACCCCCTGGCGCCGGAACTCGCTGCGCACCCAGACGTAGTGCACCGTGGTCGTCTCCGTGTCCGCCTCGAACGCGATCCAGCCGATCACCACCTCCCGGTGGGACGGGTGGCACGCCACCGCGATCGCCGACTCCCTGGCCAGGCCCTCGACGACCCCGGTGAGCGCCCGAGCCCAGATGTGCGGCGCCAACCCCCGCGACCGCCCCAGCTCGACGAACGAGCCCGCGCTCGTCGTCCGGCGACGCAGCCGCATGCTCTTGCACCACGAGTCCAGGACGATCGGCAGATCCTCCACCGTGGCCGGCCATAGCTCGATCATCGCCTCGCCCTCCTCGCGGCCGCACGCAGTCGCCTCAGCGCGTCTCGGTTCTCGCGTCGCGCTCGCTCATCCGCCTTGCGCAGCGTCTCCGCCTTCATGCTGCGCATCTCCTCGGCCGCCAACTCCGACAGCGTCTTGACCTTCGTGGGCCTGGGATCCTCCTGCACGTAGTGGTGCAGCCGCGGCAGCCCATACCTCGTGGCGTCGCTGCAATGGTCGTCGCCGTCCTCGGGCTCGCCCGGGTTGGTCTCGGACCACTGGATCGAGTCCCACTCGTCGAGCAGGGGGTCGGCGGGCCCCGTGTCGATCACCTGGATCTGCCCGGAGATCAGCCCATCCCGGGCGAAGTACACCGAGGCGAGCTTGTCGCTCTTGTCCGCGCGCTCGATCGGGAGCCCGTGCACCCTCGACAACTCCTGGGCCGCCAGGGCCCCCATGCCGCCCGTGTCGCACACCACCGGGGGCTTGCGCCCCTCGACCTCGTACTCGTCGCGCAGGGCGTGGAGGCGAGCCCCGTACTCCTGCACCAGCCACTGCGAGCGCTTCTCGGCGCTCAGCACGAACCGCCGGTGCGCCAGGTCCTGGTGCGCGGCCAGGACCGAGATCGCCGTCGGGTGGCGCACGCCGATGTCGAGCCCGAGCACGTACCGCCACCCCTCGCGCACCAGCACCAGCCCCTCGGCGTTGTGCGTCGGGAGCTGGGCGATTGTGTTGCGGCCCCGCACCACCGGGAACACCAGCTGGCCCAGGTCGCGGACCCACCGGCCCAGGTACTCCCGCACGAAGATCGGCGTCTCGTCCGTCCAGCCGTTCTCGCGCTTGATCCGCTCGAAGTACCCGTCGGCGTCGAGCACGTAGGGGTTTTGGCGGGCGTTCCACCGCCGGATCGGGATCCCCGTCTCGTGCTCCGCCCCGTCCCGGGTGAGCTCCCACCACTTGCCCTTGGGGTAGTAGCCCGGGGTCCCCCCGAAGCCGATCCAGCCGTTGCAGTCCATGCACGCCGGCTCGATCACCTCGGTGTAGCCGCGGCGCAGCAGGCTGTCCCGCAGCGCGCCGCACTCGTCGAACGCGAACGCGGCGTACTTCTTGCCGCGCCAGCGCTCCACGTCGCGGACCGTCTCCATCCCGCCCAGAAGGATCGAGCCGCCCCCCGCGAAGGTGATCATCAGCGCGGCCTCGTTGACCGCGTGCGGGCGTCCGGTCAGCCTCGCGACCCGCTTGAACACCGGCCACATCGCCTCGGCCGCGCTCTTGCGGGTCACCGAGGCATAGCCGGCGTAGAAGTCCTCCGCGGCGTCCTTAGCCTTGTCGGTGAGCCAGCGGGCCAACAGCTCCGACTTGCCGCTTCTGCGGCCGCACAAAAGGCCCTTCTTGCGCGCCTCGGGGTCGAGGTCCCACCACGCCTGCTGCGGCTCGGTCAGCGTCGAGCGCAGGTCGACGCCCTCGGTGGGCGTCACCACCTGGACGGCCAGCGCCAGCGCGGCCCAGTACGCACCGCCTATCAGCGCGCTCACGCCCGGCCCTCCACGTCCTGCGCCGCGGCGAGCACCTCGGCCCGCTCCGCCGGCGTCATGCGCTCCAGCTTCCGCATCAGCTTGCGCATCTCCCGGTCCATCCCGGCCGAGGTCCAGCCCAGGTGATTGGTGAGCAGCAGGCGCAGCAGGGACACCGCCGTCGGGGCCCCGGGGTCCTGGCGCACCACCCCGTGCGCCGTCCTGATGAGGTCGAGCTGGCCCACGCGTCGGTGGGCCAGCACCTCGTCGTAGCCCTGCTCAAGCTCGTCGGCGGCCTGGTCGGGCGTGCGGCCGTGCTCCGCCACCAGCAGCGCCTCGAGCACCGGGTCGGGCGCCTGCATGCGCGCCGCCGCCAGCACAGCCGCCCAGGGCTCGCTCGGTAGTTGCACCCCGTCCGCAGCCGCGAGCTCGTCGAGCCGGTCGAGTTCCTCGTCCTCACGAGGCAAGCGCCCCCCTCGGGATCCGCAGCACCACCACCGGCGGGCCGCTGGTCCGCCGGGGTTGTTGCTCGAGCAGGCCTCCCGCGCGCAGGACCCTCAGCACGCGACCCGGGCAGTCCCCCAGCTGCACCACCAGCCGCTGCAGCGCCTCGGTCGGGAACGTCAGGCGGTCGCCTTCGAGGTGGGCCTCCTGCTCGCGCTCAGCCCACGACACGAGGGCGGCGAGCAACTCCCTGCCCGTCAGCCGGCGAGCCACCAGCGCCCCACGGGGGGCTTTGGGGGCATGTCGTGCCACTGCCCGCCGAGCGGCCTGCACCACGCGGTAGCGGCGGACGGCACCCACCGCCGCCATCACCTCGTCGGCCGTGCCTTCTCCCAGCACCTGCGCCAGAGCCTCGGCGCACTCGCGCGTCTGTGCCCAGGGCGCACCGTGGCGCCGTAGGCCGTCGACCACGCGCTGGGCCGGATTCTTCATTGTGAATCAACATAGATCGATTATGGCGATTGATCCATTCTAATCGAGGTGCCAAGAAAGCAAATCGAGTGGAAGCGGGTGCTGCTACGGCTCGGCCGGGTGCCCGACACGACCATCGCGGACGAGCTCGGGTGCACGCGGCAGGCTGTCGTCGCCAAGCGCCGCGCCCTGCTCATACCACCCTTCCGTGCGCCCACGCCCGGGCTCGGCTCAGCCACCGACACCGAGATCTCCCGGATCACAAAGGTGCCACGGAGCACCGTCGGCTACCGTCGCCGTCGTCAGGGGATCCCCAGCGCATACACCACCCGCCTCTGCCGGATCCTCAGCGACCCGGGGTTGGGGATCGAGTCGGATGGGGTGATCGCGGGGCGGTGTGGATGCTCGCGAGCCGCTGTGGCGCGGGCTCGGGCCCTTCTTGGTATGCACGCTGCGCCTCGACTAGATGGGGAGCAGCGTGCTATCGCCGGCCAAGTATAGATTCACGCTATCTCGTCGGGATCGGCGCTGCTGAGGTCGTCGACTACGCTCCTGTGGGCCCTCTCATCCGGGCTCGGGGCCAGGAATCGATCGAGGAGCAGGTCTAGCCGCCGGGTATTGGCCTCTTCGCTCGTGGGGCTAAACAGCGCGAGCTTGGTCTCGATTTGCTCCATCGGTTCGATATGACGCCGCATCTGCGTCGCTTGGGCCGGCGTCAGCCCACCGGTTGCGAGCTTGTGCCAGGGATCCTCGCCGAGAACGTCACCGTCGAGGGGGTTCTCATGTTCGCCTTCGCAGAGTTGCATGATCATGGCGAGCATCAATGCTCTTGTAGTTATCGGTGCAGAAGGCCCTGTTCGCGGTGGTCGTGGCTTGAGTTGCGCACTGATGAGCAAAAGCCTCTTCTTGAGTCGTCGATTGCGTTGGTAGATGGTGTCTTCGGTGACCCCGAGCTCTACCGCAATTTCCCGTAAGATCCTCTCAGCCAGGTAATGCTCGCGGAGCAGCACTCGATCTTCTACGGCGAGCTCAGCGTCGACCTTGGCGAGCAGTCTCTGGAATAGGTCGCTCTGGATCACCTGAGCGACGAAGTGGATGGAACCTTCGTCCAATAGCGCCTCATCTTCCGACGGGAGCTCGTCGACGGGGGCCTTGCGTCGTTCTCTGTGGATCACGTAGAGCGCCTGTTGATATGCGACCCAGCTGATGTAAGGCCCAAAGCGGCCGCGATCCGGATCGTAGTAGCTCAGCACGCGCCGTTGGTTGCCCATCATTCGGCACCAGACCTCCTGGATGAGATCGTCCATATCGTGGCTGCGACCCGACTTGAGGGCCGCTCGGGCGACGCCGTAGCGAACCTTGCCCTCGTAGTGTCGGTATATATCGATGAACGCTCGCCGCGAGCCATCGATGATGGCCTCCTGGATGATCTCGAAATCGAGCTCGCTGGGGCTGAGGTTGGCCACCATCCCGTTGAAGTCGGCCATGTTGAGGGCGGGTGCCGTCTCCTCCACACTTGCTATGACGTTCTCGGCGGCAATGCTCCTTAGCCCTCCCAACACAAGAAACACCCATGGGAGCATGACCGGCAGTACGAGAAGCCATGCCTCATTCTTACTAATGGCCGTAATTTCTGCCTGCGATCCAACTGCTGCCTGAGCAAATAGCCCAGGCAAAATCATAATTACCAGGAGCACTCCAAAACGCCCCAAAGTCTCCGCATGTGGCGACTTACCCACTAGCTTCCTTCTCGTTTTCCGAGGCCGGAAACACGGATCTCTTTGATTGTTATCCCGAGGAACATAGCTGTAATACCTAGGCAACCCGAACCAATGCCACAGAGCGTCATAAACCGTAGAGCGGTATCCATCGTCAACGTGCTCCACACGATAAGGCCAATGCCTGTTATGCCAAAAGCAACGGCAGCACGTCTCGCATTCGACAGACGATCGCAACGTTGTGCCAACTCGGCAGCCTGCATTGGCGTGATGCTCGGAAACACCGCTTTGACTTCGGCAAGGTAGTGTGCAAATGCGCCACGTGGTTGTTGCGCGTTCTTTGGTCGTCGCGCGTTCTCTTGTGGGTCCGACATCTTGGGCTGTGCGTCGATGTCGGTGCTAACGGCCGGATTTGTATTCTTGTCCGTCTGGGATTCCAACGCCCCCTTGGGCTGTGAGTCGGTGTCGGCCGGATTCACAGCATCAATGATACGAAACGCGCTAGCGTTCGGAGGGGTTATCTTTGAGAATTTCGTGTGGGTCGATAGACATAGTCTATCTTGCGCACGATATTGTCCCTTAAGTGCCAGGGTTCACTGGCCACACTGCTCGCCTCCTGGAATGCCCGGCACCGGTTCCCCCCTCCTTCAGGGACCGGGACTATGTGCTGAATATCTCCTTTTTACCTACACCAACTCCGTGCGCCATGACACGCTCCTTCATTTAACGCTGGGTTGTGGGGATTTCCACAGCGTCGTGCTCTGCAATGAGCCCGCAGTACCGTCGCGCTCATAAATGCCTCCCGCAGCGCATCGATCCGTTCTTCGATGTTATCTGCCTTGGTGAGCAGCAACATCGCCGAGCAGAAGTCCGAACCCTTCACCCGCTGGTCGCCCGCATAGTGGGCGAGGCGATGGTGGAAGAGCACCACCGCGACGGCTCGCTCCTCAAGCAGAAGCCACCACTCGGTGCTTGTGTCGAGCTTCACCAGCGCCAGGATCTCGTCGAGGTTGCTCTTGTCCCACTCGCTGGCCAGGCGCTTGGTCAGCGGCAGCGGGTCGCCGTAGGGCGGCTGGAACCAGCAGGTGGTCCAGCACTCGGGCTCTGGCTTGACGTACCAGCATCGCTGGGCGAGCGCGTCGTCCTTGATGGTCCAGGCGACCGTGGCTCGCACGAAGCCCAGCTTCTTCGACCACTCGTTGGCGCAAGGGTCGAGGCTCACGCCGAATGGCCAGAACTTGTGGACGGCATCGAGGATCTCCTCGTCGGTGCACCACGAGTCCTTGTCCCACTCGGGAACGTCGATGCGGCGAGCGACCGACGCCGGGCTCGCTCCCGAGTTGAGCTCGTCCACGAGGTGTTGCTTGCTCGGGTCGGCCTCGGCCGCAGCGAGGACCTTGCCGATCCGCTCGAGCTCCTTCCGTGACTTGAGCCCGGCCGCCTTGGCCGCCCTCGTCGCTGCACGTCCCTCCTCGCGGTCGCCAGCAAGCTGTGGGTCAGCTGTCCCACTCCTTCCACCCCGGCGGCCCCCTTCGGCCCGACGCTCCTCCGCAGCTCCCTTTTCGAGCTCCAGCAGCCGATGGGCCAGCCGGTACTTCTCCTCGGGGGTCAGGTCCTTGCGTTCGGTGTTCTCGTCTCGCTCGGCCTCCAGGAGTGCCCTGGCGCCGTCGAGGCTGGCGACGACCCGGACCTCCACATCCCACCCCAGCAGTTCGCAGGCGGCGAGCCGGCGGCGCCCGGCTATCAGTTTGTAGCTGGGATCGACGACGATGGGCTGGAGCTGGCAGCCCAGGGCCTGCATGCGCTCGGCGAAGGCCTCGATATCGCCAAGGTCCTTCCGGATCCGGTCGCCGACCTGGATCCGGCTAGTGGGGAGCTTGCGCGGGTGGGTCGACCATGGGTCGAGCGGCTTGCAGCACTCCGTGTCGATCTGGCTCTGGCTGGTGGGGACGGGGTCAGCGACCGGGACATCAGACCGTCGAACCTGGGCCATGACCGCCTCGTAGGCCGCGGCGTCGATCTTCTCGAGGTGCAGCCACCCCTGGCCGCCCTTGACTCGAACAGGCGAGGCGAGCGGCACGACGTCGCGCCAGTAGATGCCCCACTGGTCAGGGTCGCGATACGCATCGACTTTCGCACCGTCGGTCACCGGTGGCTCGACGCGGTCGATGGTCGCCACCGCCACCACATGGCCGTGGTGCAGCTCATCAGGCCACGGTTTCCCGTCGGGGGCGGTGGGGGTCAAGGGCGTCGCGCCTCGAAGGCCGGCGTGGATGGCCACCCGCTCGCCGACAAGCTTCTGCGCGACCTTGGCCGGGCGTGCGGGGCGGTTCTCGACCAGCTTGCGGCCCTGGGCGATGAGCATCGCCCAGGGGTTGAGGATCGTCAGGAGCCGCACGCGGCCCCCCTTCCCAGCGTCAGCTGCCCGCGCACGAGCTCGTACGGGCGGAGCAGTCCGCGTCTTCGCTTCGCCTCCCGTCGTCCCGGGTACTTGGCTCGATGCACTTGCGGCTGGTCATCGTGGACGCGACCGTCGAGCTCGCGCCCGGCCTTCTTCTTGCGCACCCCGCCCCATTGCTTGAAGAAGAACGGCACGCCCTGGTCGGCGCACTGGTCCCGGATCGAGCGCACCCACGCGGGGTCCATCCGCCGGGCCCCGGGTCCGCTCTCACCTCCGACGATCACCCAGTCGATCCCTTGAAGGTCGAGCTGGCCGAGGTCCTCGAGCAGGGGCTCGATGCTCAGGAACCGGACCGCCGCCGGCGTGTCGCGCAGATCGTCGATCCGGGGCAGGCCGTGCTTGCGGTCCTCGACGCTCACCCCGAGCCAGACGTGCTGCGGCGGCGCCACCATGCCGCGCAGGGGCACGAGACGCTGGACCAGCCGCCGCATTCTCGGGGCCCGCTTCGTCAGCACCTGGTACACGTGCCAGTCGGCGAGCCCCATCACCGCCCAAAACCGAGCGATGAAGTCCATGGGCACCTTGCCGTGGAACAGGTCGGACATGCTGTTCACGAACACCATCCGCGGCTTGGCCCAGGTCAGCGGCTCGACGAGCTTCTTGGACACCAGCCGCAGGTCGAAGCCCTGCTGGTAGGGGTGCCCCTCTACGCCTATGAAGCGCTCGGCGAAGGTCTTCGCGTAGCAGTGGTCGCACCCGGGCGTTACCGGGGTGCAGCCTCGGACCGGGTTCCACGTCTCGTCGGTCCACTCGATTGTCGTGGCACTCATGGCCATGCCTCCGGGATCTGATGGTCAGGAATCCGGTGAGCCCCACGCGCCATGAGGTGCTTGGGGTGTCCACCGTTGGTGGTGCCGAGGCACATGAGCTCCACGCGTCGGCGGTGAGCCATCCGCCGGAACTCCTCGACGTAGCGCCGAAGGGCAGGCTGGGGGTGCCCCCAGGCGGCGATGAAGGTCTGCCCCCATCGCAACGCGGCCGACCACACGTGGCCATTGGCTGGGCCGAATGGACGCCCCACATCCCGCAACGCCTTCGGGTCGGTTGCCCTCCACGCTACGAGATTGACGAAGCACACCCCGGCGTAGCCCATACGCCGGGCGAACCTGACGCCACGGTTGAACGTCGGGTCGCCCTGCTCATGATCGGCGGTGCTCGGGTTGTGCCCGATGACCACCAGCAGCCCACCGCCTTTGGCCAGCGTGCCTTTCGCCCAGATCTCCCAGCACGCGTAGCGATAGCGATCACAGGGGGAGAGTATCGCCCCCCGGGCGCGGGTCCCCTTGAAGACCACGGGCGCTCGGTCGATCCGGCTCTTGGCCGGCTTGGGCTCCGCCCGCTGCGGGCCGGAGTGCTCGGCGTGGCCACCAACGTCGGCGGGCCCATTCGGCGGGACATCGACGACGACGACCGGTCGCAGTGTCGGGACGGGCGCGGTGGACCGCTTGCGCTCCACGATCCCCGCGGCCGTGGCGGTCCATCCCCGCCGCTCGAGCTCCTTGACCACATCCGGGTGGGTCCGCATGCACTCCTGAAGCGCATCATCGAGCGAGCACCCCCCAGCGATCGCGGCGATCACCTGGGCCATGCCCTCGCACTTCCCGGTGTGTAGGTCGCTGATGTAACGGTCGATCCGGGCGTGCCTCGCCGCCTCCCTCGCCGCGATCACGTCGGCCTTGGTGCTCATGTGCGCCAACCCCTCCACACTCGCCTCAGCGCCGACGCTACGCGGCGGAGCAGACCGGGCCTGAGCTGTGAGGTCGTCTCGCGATCGCTCGCAGGCGCTGCCTCGGTGGGCTCCTGCTCCGCATGGACCTCCGGGTGAGCCGTAGTCTCTCCCTCCTCGGTCTTGGGGGCGAGAGCCCCAACCCGGATCACTGGGCGATCGTCGGCCGGTGCTTTCCAGCAGTAGGACGCCCAGCACCGCAGTCGATGGATGTCCCGGATCGAGTGGATGTCGGTGCTCCCTACCCCAGCCGCATGAGCCCAGGTCGCGAGCACCCCCCCGCCGTCGAGGACATCGGGGTCGAGCACCTCGTCGGGGACCACCGCGATCCCGTGGTAGTGAAGGCGACCGGTCTTGAGTGCTCGCTCGGCGACGAGCTCCACCGCCGCCCCTGCCGCCTGGACTCGCTCGGCGAACGCCTCGGCCGTCGCGGTCGCATCCGCCCCGTCGGGCACCGTGAGCGTCACCGTCCAGGCCGTGCCGCTCTCGACCGCGCCGAGCTGCTCGACTGCCCGGGCCAGCTGCCGGGCGGCCTGGACGGCCGGCTCCCGACCCCAGTGCCGCTCAAGCTCAGACGCTCGGGCGCGCGCACGAGGGGTGCGTGGGCGTGCAGGCCTGGCCGGCTGCGCTGGCTCTTGTGCACTTTCCCCTTTCTTCTTCGAAGCGCTGTACGCCAACTCGAGCTGTTCGCCCACGACGCGGTCGAAGCCGTGGGACACCACCCGCCAGGTCTGCGAGGTCACCCGGACCACGGCGCCGGGGAGAACCTCGGCCAGCAGCTGCAATGCAGCCCGGGCCGCTTTGCCGCACGGTCGGGGCAGGCCCAAGGTGTGGAACACCCGCGGCCACGCGCCGCAGATGAAGACCCGGCGTCCGCCCGCGAGTGCGCTCCGCATCGCCTCGACCAGACCCAGCGCGATCTGGCGCCCCAAGCGGCCAGCCCACTCGCTACGGCGCAGCTCGTCGCGTACGCTGGCCCACAGACTCACGCCCGTGCCTCCTCGCGTACCCAGATCGCCCGACCGTCGAGGGTCCAGCCTCCCGACCGGGCCGTGTCCAAGGTGGCCGCGCACGATTTGGCGATCGCCTCCGCTGTCGGCGGTGGCACGGCGTTCCCGATCGCCTGCCGCCAACGCCGATGCGATTGCCCGTCGAGAACGAGCCACTCACCCCGCTCGTCCCTCACCGGGAACCCCTGGAGGGCGGCGAGCTCAAGCGTCGTCATTGGCCGGTGCCACGTACCGTCCGCCGCCCGGATCACCAGGTACGTCGGGCGCTTGTCGTTCAGGTCGATCGGCGGGCCCACGATCTCCGGCACCCGGCGGTCGGCCACCGCGGCCGGGGCGTTGTTGGTGTTGTGGTGGCCCCGCACGCAGTGCGAGGGCGTCGCCCATCCCACGACGCCCATCGGGCCGCTGTGCTGGGGCGTGCACCCCAGGCGAGGGTCAGCGACCTGGCACGAGAAGTTGTCGATCGAGGGGTGAGCGATGATCGAGTGGCTGTGTTGGCCCCACGGGCGCACCCCGTGGCCACCGTCGTTGCGCCGGCAGGTGACCCGGGGGTCGGCCACGCTGCCCCACGTGTCTCGGGCCGCCGCGTGGCCCAGCACCGCGTGACTCGGGGTCCCCCAGTCCTCGACCCCGTACGGGCCGTTCTGGCGGCCACCTCGGGCAGGGAGCCGCACGGCGTCGGGGATGTCCCGCCAATCGCCGCCGGCGGGGATCAGCGCCAGCCGGACCCAGTTGATCGCCGCCAGCCGAGGGAGCCGGTGCATCGGACCGCCCTCGGCCGAGCCCGGGACGGGCACCGGCAGCAGGCCGAGCACCTCGCCCACGCCCCGCACCCGCTGGCGGCTGGGCACGCGCAAGAACGCCGAGACCTGGGGCTGGTGCCGAGCGACGAGCAAGAACCGCTTGCGCCGCTGGGCCAGC
This sequence comes from Myxococcota bacterium, assembly GCA_039194325.1. Lineage (GTDB taxonomy): Bacteria > Myxococcota_A > Polyangia > Nannocystales > Nannocystaceae > Paraliomyxa. Next base: position 5,597 of record JBCCWC010000217.1, on the reverse strand, counting down.
CCGCCCAGCTCACCGCAGTCGTGGACCGTCTCGGCCACCGCGTAGCCGTAGCCGCGCAGCATCGCCACGATCCGATCGAGGAACACCCGCCCCCGGGACTGGATCCGGGGCACGTTCTCGAACAGCACCAGCGGCGGCGGGCGCTCGGGCCATGCCTCCATGGCGAGCCACACGCTGCGGAAGGCCAGATCGTTCAGGGCCAGGTACCGAGGGGTCACCGCCCGAGCCTCGGGCAGGCAGCCGCTGAACCCCTTGCACGGTGCGCTCGTGAACAGCACGTCGGGCGCCTCGGGGCCCGCGAGTTCGCGCAGCTCGGACGCCCGTATTGTGGCCAAGTCGGCGCACGTCGCCGGCTCACCGACGAGACGCTCGTAGTCGCGGCATGCCGCCTCGTCCACGTCGATGGCGGCCAGGCCATGGAAGCCCGCCCGACGGAATCCGAGCCCGCCTCCACCCACGCCGCAGCATAGGTGCACGACCGAGTAGTCACTCACACCGGCACCTCCAACGGTGCCCCCGAAGGGACGGCGCGCAGCTTCCCCCGACCAGGCGTGGGACGTTGCCCGGTACGGTTGCGCGCCGCCCCCTCGGGACCGAGGGGGCCCTCCGGGGAGAGCGGGGGACCCACATCCTTGCTCATCAGTTCGGTTTCCCTTTGTCCCTCGTCACCGAGACGACCTTCGCTCCGGACTTCTCCAGCTTGTCGAGAATCGTCTCGGTATCCTCCGTGTTCTTCTTCTTGCGCTTCTTCTTGCGTTTGCCGGTGACCTTCTCCGTCGACTCGCGCACGATAGGAGTGCCATCCCGCGCCTCGTAGACGTTGATGCGCAGGGCCTGCATGCGTGCCAAGATGCGCTCGCCCAGCTGCTCCTTACGAGTCTTGAGGTCGGCCATTTCTTCGATGACATCCAGCTGCTCGTCCACAAGATCGTCGAGCTCTTCGTCACGGAGTTGCCGGAACCCCGGCCCTAGATCTTGCTGCCGCCCCGTCATGCCACCTCGACGTCTGCCAGCGTGGCAGATGGTGATCTCGGCTCTTCTTCGGCCACCGTCTGCTCGCGGTTCTGGATAACGTGCGGGAACATGCCATGCGCCACTCTTCGCACGCATGCCGCCCAGAGCATGTCGGCGGTGTACTTCGTCCACCAACGCCGGGCATCCGGATCAGCGAAGACTTCGCTGTGCACCGCTTCCACGAGGCTATACGCAATCACGATGGGTTTCTCGTCGAGTTCCGGCCGAAATACCCTGAATCGACAGCGCTGCATCGAGCGCTCGATCGGTGTGCAGATCGTGCCCTTCGGCGCGTTTTCATTGACGATTGCGAGCAACGCATTCGCACGATTGAGCTCTCTATCTCGGTATGACTCGATCGACATGCCGAACTATCCTCTTCGTGAGTTCTTGGTCCCATCGAGATGGTGGCGGGAGTTGCTGCGGCCGTTCCCACATCGTGGGCACATGGGCATCACCCTCGGCTCGGTACGCTGCGAGCCGTAGTGCGGCGTCCAGCACCTTTCGCCCCTCGTCGAGCCAGTTGGCCAAGCCGAAGGCTGCAACCCGCTTGGTCGCACGGCTGACCGCGATGATGGTGTACCCGTCGCGAAGGCGGGTCAGGCCATGCCTCGTGCAATCGATGTCGTGGTAGAGGGCCGCCTGGACGTGTAGCCAGTGCTGCCGCACCTGGCGGGCGAAGTCCGAGGGATCCGACTCGCGGGTGATCTTGATGTCGTCGATCCGAAGCCCGTCGACCCGAAAATCAGGTCGCGCCTTGCAGACCACGCCGGTCTGCGCATGGGTCGCGATGACCGTATGCTCGTGCTTGACGTGTTCGACGTGGAGACTGCCGACCAAGGCCTCGATGTGCGGGTGCGCCTGCAAGGCGTTCGCGAGCTCGCGCGCCTCCACCATTTGCGCCTTGGTCAGCCCGATCACGTCGGGGTGGTCCCGCTCCCATTGCTTCAATGCCTCGGGTCGCCCTCGGAAATCCTCCCTCTGCACCACGACCGCGCTTGGCGCGTCCCACTGGGCGCGCTCGGTGATTGCCAGCCAACCGACCGCGTTGCCGAGGTTGGCCGTGTTCTTTCTGGGCTCCTCCGCGGTGAAGAGTCGGCGCAGCGCCGTGGAGCCCAGTGCCGGGTGCTCGTGGTGCTCCCGGATCGAGCACGGGTAGTCCTCGTGGTCGACCCAGGTCATGCCGACCCCTTTGACCGGGTGGTGGCCCCCGGGGCGGGGGGTGACCCGCCCCGGGGGACCGTCGTGGGATCCGCGGACACCGCCCTACGCTGCTCGCGGCTCCGCGGCTCGCCCGGGGGCCATCCCCGGGGAGAAGGTGTGGAGCCGGCGGGATTCGAACCCGCCACGACGAGGCACCGAGCCCCAGGGGTCACGGGAGAAACCAGACCACCCCGGCACCCTTCGTCGTCACCATGTCGTGGGCCTAGCCCACGCGGCTCCATAGCGCCCCCGCTGGCCTGCGAGACCGGAGCCCCGCCAGGGGCGGGCTCGCGGGGGCCGTGCCCCTTCGGGGCAGTGAAACTTCGCGTGATGGCGGCCTCGCGAAGCCCATCGATCCGCCACGCCGCGGGTTCGCGACCATTGCTGCGCCACCGCCAGGTCTGCACCAGCTCGTGGTCCTCGCTGACGACCACGTGGCCCTTGAGCACGTCGCCCAGCGAGTGGAGCTCCCCCGTGCACTGCCACGAGGACGCCCCCCAGTCTGGGCAGGGCGACCAGGGCCCCCACCGCATGTCGCCGACGTCGAAGTCGTGGCGTGCCTCGGCTTCCCTGGCCAGAGCGGCGAGGTGCCCCGGCTCCACACCCCATCCGAGGTCGTCGGCGGCCTCCTGCATGGTCTCTGGGCCCGTCGTCATCGCACCTCTTGCCCCCTCCCATGAGCAGCACTCCACCTCGTACGCCACGGGCAGCTCTCCACCTCGTGCTTGAGCAGCACCCGCTCGATCTGGTCGGCGTGGTCCCGTGCGGATCCCAGATTGCTCTCCCTCCACTCGCGCGCCAGCGCGAGCAAGTCATCGCGAAGACTGCTCACAAGCCCACTCCTGCACTGGCTCGGGCGTGAGCCTGAGCCCTCTTGGCGTAGATGAATGTGCTCCTGTCTTCGGTCAGCCTCCTCGTCACTGGAAGCCCCCAGATGTGCCTCCGAGCCCGCTGGACATCGATCCCCACGCGCTCCGCGATCTCCACGAGCGTCAGCCACGGACTGCCCTCGATCTCGTGGAGAATGCGGTCTCGTTCGTCCTGCTGTCGGCTCTTCGGGCTCGGGATCCGCTCATCGATCAACGCCCAAACGTGGGTCCTGCGATCGCCTCGGGCCCTTTTTGTGGTCCGGCCGAGGCCATCGAGCAAAATCGCGTGGGTCGATGACTCTTTGACTCCAGCCTTGTGCGCGATCGCGAGTGTGTTGCGCCATGGATCGCTCCGCAGAACCCGGAACACCTTCCGCCTGCGCTGTTCCGCAAGGGCGAGATGCTCCACCTTGCGCTGTGCACCGGCCCGCTTCTTCTTCGCCGCCTGTGTCGTGACTCGCCGCTCCGCAGGTCGCGCCTGAGCATTCGAGGTGAACCTGGCTCCTGTCCAAGGGCAACGGATGTCGCTGCACACCAACGCCCGCATGAGTCGAATCGCAGGCGCGCCACAACGAGAACATTGCACCTCGGGCAACAGCGCTTGTGCTTGGCCGGGTGTCATGAATCACCAGTCCCGGCCAATGCGGCGACCTTCTCTCGAAGGCGTCTCGCGGTCTCCAATACCTCTCCAGGCTCACACTCGAGCGCCTCTGCCACCCGGGCCCAAGCGCTTGCGGCCCCGGTCCGCACCCGTTCCATCTCATCACTACCAACGGTCACCGGTGTGCCCCTGAGGACCTCGGCCAGCGCCAGAGCGCTACTGTGCAGCCACCCATCGGGGATGCCGAGCGCCTCGCGTAGGGCGAGATACTGCCCACGAGTCTCCGCACACCGAGCGATGGCATGAGCTTCGATGTCCGAGATCTCACCCTCCGGCGCAGTGCCGCCCAGCACGGCGTCCGTAATCTGCCATGCAGCCGTACACATCTGCGCCTCGGTCAATGCCCCGGCACCGACCCTCAAGCCGGATTCCCACCCGCCGACCCAAATGCCGACGATGCGAGTTTCCCCAGCATGCGTGCTGAGGCTGCACCACCACGGTGGCTTGCTGCGATCGCTCGTCATGCCAGCACCTCCGCCACGCGGTTCGCAGCGCGCATCTGTGCCGCGGCCGAGGGTCGCGCGTAGTGTCGGATCGTGGTCTCCGGCGAGGTGTGGCCGGCCATCGATGCGACCACCGTGATCGGCGTCCCCTCGTCGACCAGCAGGCTGATGTAGAGGCGTCGAAGCCGCAGTGGAGAGGGACACCCCCATCGACGCAAGGCGTGGCTCAGACTGGTCGGGCGTACCGGACCGCCTGTTCCACGACCGGGGAACACCCACTCGCCCGGCGCCCCTGGTGGCAACTGCCGTAGGGCGTGCAGACATGGCTCAGCAAGCGGCACGTCGCGACGGGCTCCCTTGGCCTCGAGCGTGATTCGGGCACCGATGGTGCCGACCAGCAGGTCGGCATGCGTCGCGCCGAGTAGTTCCTGCGGGCGTACCCCGGTATGCGCCACGATGACGGCCGCGGCCGCGACCGCAATGCAGGCCCGTCGCCCCCCTTGGACGGCCGCGTCGAGCTCGTCACGCAGTCGGTGGGCGCAACGACGGAGATCGCCGAGGTCGAGAGTGTTGCGAAGCGGCTTGTAGCGCCAATACTTGGCGCTCGGTACCTCGCCACCGCGTCCTGCGAGGTTGTAGGCGGCGCTCAGAGCCCCGCCGTACTTGTTGCGACATCCTCTCGGCGCCGCCTTCAGTAGCTTCTTCGCCGTGTCGACATCGGCGGGCAGATGGAAGAAATCGGAGTGTTCCGCGTAACTCCAAAACTGTTCGTAGCTGTTGACTGTAGTCGGCGCTAGGCGATCGGGATCGTCGGGGTGTAGCCCCTTGCGCTCCCGCACCTGCTCGATCCACAGCTCGAACACCTCCCCGGCCGTTGGCGCCTTCGGCTTGGCCTTGGCCTTGATCCGGGCCTTGGCCTTGATCCGGGCCTTGGTCTTGATCCGGGCCCTGGTCTTGCTCCAGGCATCGGCCTCGGGGTTGAGCTTGACGTCGCGGTGCGTGATCGGCGTCGTGGCTGGCGTGATGTAGCGTCCCACGCCTGCGGGTAAGGTCCGCGGCCTCCAAGCCTGACGCGATTCCCGCATTAGGCCCGCGGCCAGCCGGCTGTCCGCGCGTGATACTCTCCTCGGACACGCTTGCACGCGTAGCTCAGCAGGATAGAGCAATGGTTTCCTAAACCATAGGCCGCAGGTTCGAATCCTGCCGCGTGCACCCACAAAACGGCTCCTAGGAGGTCCTAGGAGCCGGTTTTTAGATCCTCCGTTTTTGCGGTGCCCCTATGGTGCCCCAACCGATCGGTAGGCGGCGCTTTCACCATGCGCAGTGGCGCCCCTGAGGGGGCAATGCGGTGGATGAGCGTCTCCACCTCGCGGGGTGCGAGATGCGCGTATTGCTTGAGCATCTCTT
>JBCCWC010000216.1:0-26343 GCA_039194325.1 Myxococcota bacterium | reverse complement strand
GGCCTCGAACACCGGGACCACGTTGGGGTGCGAGAGCTTGGCCATGGCCCGGGCCTCGCGCAAGAGGCGGGCGGTGTGTTTGTCGTCGAGGTTTTGGTGCAGCACCTTGATCGCCACCCGGCGGTCGAGCGTGCGGTCGAAGGCCTCGAGCACGGTGCCCATGCCGCCCTGGCCCAGGGTGCCCAGCACGACGTAGCGCCCCAGCATGGGCGGGTGGGCGGGTCCCCGCAAAAGCCTCGTCACTGTCTGTGTCTGGACGGCCGCGATCTGGTCATCTGGCTGGTCATCTGGCTGGTCATCTCGCTGGTCATCTCGCTCGGACACGGACATGGAGCCCGCGCTTGGCCAGTCCTGGTCGGCCCGGTCGGCCCGGTCGGCCCGGTCGGCCCGGTCGGCCCGATCGGCCCCCGTAGTAGGGTCGGCCCAGTCCTTGGCGGGGCTCGCCCCGTTCACAGGGGTGACGGCCCGCCCGTTACGGCCCGTGACCTGCTGTTCCATCCGCACGGTTGCCGTCTCGCCGATGCCATCCGCTGCCTCGCCGTGAGCGTCGGCCGGCCGCTGATGCGTGACCCTGAGTGTGCGCATTGCGTTCGCTGCCCTCCCGAGCGAGCATGCTCGGCCCCTCCAGCGTACAGGAGATCGCGGAGCGGATTGTGTGCGGCTCGTCAATGGCGAGCGGTGCGGCAACGATGCTCGTGTGCCCCGACATCTCGGTGAGCGGTCACACCAAGCGCTCGGGTGGATCCGGTGGTCACCCTGTGCGTTGTTGCGTCGGTGGTGCGGGCGACCGGTGCTACTTGCTGCGATGCTCGGCCAACCAGGCGTCGATTTGAGCCAGGTCGACACCGGTGTCGCCGGGGGCCTTGGCGGCGGCCAACGCATCGCGGGCCTGGTTGGCCAGCGCGAGGGCACGCGCCTGCTCGTGGTGCGTGCTCCACAGGGCCCGAGCGAGCGCGAAGCGGGCCTCGGCGAGCAGGTTGGGCGCGACGGTGGCCGCCTCGCGAATCGAGACGGCCTGCTCGGCATGCGATCGGGCGGATGCACGATCGCCGGCATCGAGCGCCACCGTGGCCAGCCCTAGCAGCGCATGGGCCATCTGGGGATGGTCGGGGCCCAGCACCTTCTCCCCGATCGTCAGGGCTCGCTGGTGATGGATCCGGGCGTCGTCATAGTCCCCTTGTCTTTGGAGTACATGGCCCAGGGTACTCAGGCTCCGGGCCACCTGGGGATGGTCGGAGCCCAGGACCTCTTGCTGTATCGCGAGGGCCCGCTCGAAGTGAAGGCGGGCGCCCTCATAGTCCCCTTGTTTGTCGAGCACGAGGCCCAGGTCGTTGAGGCTATTGGCCTCTTGTAGCGGCTCGCCGCTGCGCTGGGCCAAGGGCAGGGCCACCATCTCGCCCCACTGCCGGCCCTCGGCGGGTCGGGCGAGTGCAACGCCCACCACGCGGGTCAAGATCTGGGCGGCGTGCAGAGCGATGGGGTCGTGGCGTTGCTCGATCGCCAGTGTATAGGCCCGCCTCAGGTCCTGCTCTGCCTCTTCGTACTGCCCGGTGCGGTGTCGTAGTGTTCCCCGCCAATCGAGGGCCTCGGCCCACAGCGGCGGGTAGTCGAGCATCTGGGCCTGCTCCACCGTGGCCCGCAGCTCGCCGAGGGCCTCGGCGGAGTGGCCGGCCTTGTCCATCGCCTCGATCTCGGCCAGGCGCGTGCGCTGGGCCTTCACCGCGGCGGCCACGTCGGGGTCCTCGGGCGGGGGGACGTGATGATCGTGGTGCTCGAGCCATTCGAGGTCGTCGCAGCGGGTCAGCGTGGGTAGGCCCGCCACCAGCTCGATGGCGTTGTCCACCACCTCGGTGTCGGCGTCGGCGAGCACGTCGACGGTGGCGCGCAGCGTCGTGCGGCGCAGGTCCAGGCAGCGCATGCGCAGGTCCAGCGCGTCCTCCGACTGCTCGCCGCGCACGCTGGTGGCCTCGCAGGCCTCGGTGTGGGTCTCGACCCAGCCTTGGGCATAGGCGTCGAGCCGAGGTTCGATGCGCGCCCATGTGTCGGGGGCCAGCGAGCGCTCGGTGCCCAGCAGCGCGGCCTGCACCTGCCCGCGGCGGGCATCGTCCCAGATCCCGTCCATCTGCGCCGGGGCGCCGGTGCAGCGCTCCTTGACCTGCGCGTACTGTCCGAGGGCCAGCCCTCCTCCCAGCGCAGCCAGTCCGGTCGTCAGGCCGAGCGCCACCCACCGCCGCGGGCGCGGGGCCACCAGCGTGTGCAGCTGGTGCAGCAGTGCCTCCATCGAGGGCCACCGCTTGTCGGGCTCGAGCGCCAGGCCCCGCAGCAAGATGGTGCGCAGCCGGGTGGGTACCGAGCTGCCCTTGGGAACGGGCCGGATCCGACCGCGCGTCATCGAGGCGGTCAGCTCGGTCAGGGTACTGCCCTCAAAGGGACGCTTGCCGTAGACGGCCTCGTAAAGCGACACGCAAAAGCTGAACTGATCGCTGCGAGCGTCGGCCTCGTGTCCCTTCATCTGCTCGGGCGGCATGTAGGCGGGCGTTCCCATCACCGCGCCGGTCTCGGTCAATGCCTGGACGAAGGCGGTGCGGTCGTTGTCTAGGGCCTGCATCGTCCCGGTACCCGTGCTCTGCTGCGCAGGGTGGTGGTGGTCTCGGTCGTGGTCGGTCTGGTCGCCCTCGCGGCCCGGCCCGTCTTCGTCGGTCATGTCGACCTCGGTGCGGCGGGCCAGGCCGAAGTCGAGCACCCGCGCGCGGCCCTCGTCGTCGAGGATCGTATTGCTGGGCTTGAAATCGCGATGGATCAGCCCCTGGGCGTGGGCGGCGGCGAGGCCTCGGCCGGCCTGGATGAAGACCTCCACGCACTGCCGCCAGTCGGGGCGCGGGTGTTGACGGATCCAGTGCCGGAGCGTGCGGCCTTGGACCAATTCCATGACCACGAAGGTCTGACCGTCCGTCGTGTTGGCCTCGAACACCGGGACCACGTTGGGGTGCGAGAGCTTGGCCAGGGCCCGAGCCTCGCGCAGCAGCCGGGCGGTGTACTTGTCGTCGAGGTGCTCGTGCAGCACCTTGATGGCGACCTTGCGAGCGAGGGTGCGGTCGAAGGCCTCCAGCACGGTGCCCATGCCACCCTGGCCCAGGGTGCCCAGCACGATGTAGCGTCCCAGCGTCGAGGGGCGGATCGGCGTACCGAACAGTGTCTGGACCACCCGAGCCTTGATGGCAGCCTCCAGCGCGTCGGGCTCGGATGCGGATGCCGAGCCCTGGCTTCCCAGGTCATCGTGCGCTTGGTCCGCGCGATTCGCCCGGTTCCCCGAGTCCGCGGCCCGCCCCGACGAGCCGACGACGTCCTCGGTCCGCAGGGTCGCGGTCTCGCTCATGTCATCCACCGGATCGCCGCTTGGGCTGGCCGGCCGTTCATGCGTGCCCTTGGGTGTCCCCATGTCGTTCGCTCCCCCCGAGCGAGCATCGTGGCCACCCCGAGCGTATCGGATGTCACCGATCGATTCTCGTCCGTAGGGGCTCACGCGCTCCGCTGCTGCACGACCCAGCGGGTCAGCGCGGCGCGGGAGTGAAGTCCCAGCCGCTCGTAGATCTTGGTCATGTGGGTGCTGACCGTCCGCGGGCTGATGTGGAGCCGCTGTGCGATCGCGGCATTGGTCAGCCCTTCGGCGACCAGATCCGCCACCTCGCGCTCACGCTTGCGTAGCCGCGTGTCGTGTTGGGCGCTCGAGGCGACTTCATCAGACGCCGCCTCGAGCAGATCCTCGAAGCCGAACAGTAGCTCCGCGGTTCCGATGCGAATGCGATCTCCCGCGCGCAGCACGGTCATCTCGATCTTCCGCCCGTTGAGGAGGGTTCCGTTCTTGGCGCCGAGGTCGATGAGCTGGACCGAGCCGGTGGCTTCCCGCATGAGCCGAGCGTGCTTGCGCGAGACTCCGCGGGCATCGAGCACGAAGTCGACGTCGGAGTCTCGACCGATCACGCCCGAGTGCCGCACCAGATGGAAGCGACGTCCTCTTTGCGAGTCGCTGACGACCTCGAAGTACGGCACCAGCTGCTCCCGCGAGCCTTCCTCGAGCGCCGGGAGCGTCTCGGTGACCTGAGGGGCCATGACTCATCTTACCACCCACCGGCCACCGGCCACCGGCCACCGGCCACCGGCCGCCGGACCCGACCGGCCACCGCGCCCGGCCACCGCGCCCGGACGGGCGCGGGGGAGTGCTCGGGGTTAACCGCGGGGCGCGGTCAGACCAGCCCCGCGATCGGACCAGGATCGGTGGGAATGTTGCCGAACGTGGGACGATCCTCGACCCCGAAGTGGTGGAGGATCGACACCAGTAGCTTGCCCCAGTCCGCACCGGCGGTGTCGAAGTAGCGGTTGCCCTCAAGACCTCCCCCGAACATGAGCGCCGCGTTGCCGCGGGAGGGATGGCCGTCGGAGTGGGCGATCCCGCTGCCGACGACGACGAGCGTATTGTCGAGCAGGCTGCCGCCATCGCCCTCGCGGGTATCGCGCAACTTGGTCACCAGGCCCGCTACCTGCTCCATCAGCGAGGTGTAGACGGCCCGCCACTGGCTCGAGAACGAGGAGTTGTGCGACATCGAGTGCAGCGCATCGCCGTTGCCGAGCCAGTTGGCGGTCCCGGCGCTCCCCTCGCTCCGCAGCTGGATCGACGCGAAGCGGGTCAGATCGCAGGCGAAGGCCGAGGTCACCATGTCCCCCATCAGTGAGGTCACCTCGGGGAGGTTGGCGTCGTTGAAGGGATCGATGAGCGGCTCGTCGGGCCGCTCGCACGCGCCCAGATCCGCGAGGCCGTCGAGCTGCTGCCGGAGGGTCTCGACGTGGGTGAGGTGTGCGTCCATGCGCTCCCGATCGACGCCCGAGGGGAGCCGCTGGCGAACGTCGCTCAGCTGCCGGTTGACCACGCCCAGGACGTCCTTGCGCTGCTGGACGAGCTGGGCGATCTGCTCAGCGTCGGCGTTGGGATCGAACTGGTCGAACAGGAGGTGGAAGACGTCCGCGGGGTTCTCCCGCGGCGCGACCGGTGCCCCCGGACCGGTGTAGATCGTGCGCGAGTTGGGGTTGGCGCCGCGGCACTGCACCCCGAGGGTCAAGGTGGACAGCAGCGTCCCCGGATCCAGGCGTGACGCCAGGTACTGATCGATGCTGCCGTCGGGCCCGGTACCCCACCCGACCGAGCCGTTTTGGCCTCCGACCCCGAACTCCCCGCCGTCCTGCAGCACGCCGTTGGTCCAGCACTGCGTCGTACCCTCCTGGTGAGGATCGCCCGGAAAATCGCCGTCGCGAACCTTGTCGAGGTTGTCGACGACGGTCAGGACGTCCGAGTGCACGTCCAAGGGGGCATACATCCCCCCGAGGTTCAGCGAGCTGGGGCCGCCCGAGAGATCGGCGAAGTCCGGCGTCTTGCCGAAGGGGAAGAACACCAGGAGCAATCGCTGGGGAAGGAGCTCGTCGTCGGCCTCGGCCGAGGTCAGAGGCACGAAGGGGGCCAGGGCTGAGAGGCCCAGCCCGGTCAGGATCGATCGTCGCGACCACTTGTTGTTCCAGCTCATCGTTCTACTCCTGTCCTGCCATGCGGTAGCGGAACGCGTCGGTCTGCACGATCTCGAGGATCAGCGTGCGCAGGTCGTATCCCGAACCGCGGAATTGCTCGCGAACGTGCTCGAGGCTGCACGCATCGGCCTCCCGCGGCGGGTGCCCCACCGCGAAGTCGAACCATTGGGTGGCTACGCAGTCGGCCACGTTTTCGCTGTGGGCCAGTCGGTCCATCAGCTCGACCGCGTCCTCGAACTCGCCGTCGACGTCGGTGCCCAGCAGCTCTCCCGACGGGTCGATCACGTGCGGTCCCTCCATCGTCTGGTAGCGGCCCACTGCGTCGTAGTTCAGCAGGGAGAAGCCCAGCGGGTTCATCAGCTGATGGCAGCCCTTGCAGTTGGGATCGTCGAGCATCAGCATGTACTGCTCGCGGGTCGAAGTGCTCGGGTCGGGCACGGGCGGCGTGGTGTCGACCCCGGGGGTGGGAGGCGGCATCGGCTGGCACAGCAGATGCGTGCGCAGCACGTACCCCGACAGCACCGGAGACTGGCGCTCGGCGTGGCTGTGGGCCGCCAGGAAGCCCGAGCGCAGCAGGATCCCCGCGTGCTCGGGCGGCAGCTCGAAGGGCACGTCGCCGGCGGGCCGCTGCTCCGGTCCAACGCCGTACACCAGCTCGGCCAGGTCGGCCGAAGCCTCCGACTCCCGGGTGGTCAGCAGGGTCGACAGCCGCGCGTCGCCCTCGATGATGGTCCGCGTCAGCAGGCGCCGGATCTCGTCCATGCTCTGGATGGCCAGATCGTCGTCCCAGACCTCGACGTCCTTGGGCTTGCCCTCGACCTCATCGATCCCCAGCCACTGAAAGTGGAAGCGGGCCAGGGCGTCGATGGCTTCGGGCTTGGCGAGCAGGCGCTCGGCCTGGGTCCGCAGTCCCTCTTGCGTTGAGAGCTCTCCGGCCGCGGCCGCCGACAGCAGGGCGTCGTCGGGCATGCTGTCGAGCAGGAAGTACGAGAGGCGGGACGCGAGCTCGTAGTCATCGAGCACCAAGACGTCCGGTGTCCCCGGTCGCGGCGTGCCCTGCTCGACCCGATACAGGAAGTGAGGCGACTGGAGCATCGCCTCGATGACCATCCGGATCCCCGCCTCGAAGGACTCCTGCGCCCCGGCTCGATAAAGGGCCAGGAAGTCCTCGCGGGCCGCCTCGGACAGCGGCCGTCGCTGCGCCCGGAGCCCGAACTGGTCGATGAACGCGGCGGCACACGTCTCGTTCCCGGCCGCCGGGTCGCAGGGTACCCGCCCCGCCAGATCGGTCACCGTGGCCTCCGCCACCTCGCGGGCCAGCAGGCCATACTGCTCGATGATGGGGAGGGAAGCCTCGGCGTCGGTGTTGTTGGAGAACACCCCGATGCGGCCGTCACCCACCGCGAGCGTGCCACCGGAGGCGTCCTCGATGCCCAGTAGATCACGCATCGTGTTGTCGTACTGCGACTCGGTCAGTCGCCACGTCAGCACCGGGGCCAGCGAAGGCTCGCCGTCGCACAGCGGCTCGCTTTCGGGCACTGGCTCGCCCGGCTCGTCGCCGTCGTCGCCCGACGGCAGACCGGAGTCCTCGCCGACCCCATCGAAGTGATCCAGGCCCGTATAGCAGCCGGTGACCCCGCTCCAGATCCCGAGCACTGATAATGCTCCCCATCGTATGCGCTTCATCGTGTCCCTCGAAGGCGTTCCATTGAATGCAAGCTACGAGTGGGTCGGTCGAGCGACAATCGAGACAACCGCGTATTTTGGCCGGCGGCCCTACGTACGACGGTCGTACGGAGCCGTCATCATCCTTCGTCCTTCATCCTTTCGACGGGAACGAGCGGCAATGTTCCTCACCGAAAAAACGGCGGGTTCACCGGCGCGTGCTCGTTGAGCGGGCGGGACGACGGGCGCGACTGCGCTGCACGATCCAGAGGATCGACCCGGTGATCGCCATCGAGATCCCCGCGCCGGCCACTGACCATCCGGCGGTCGCGAGCGGTCGCACCCGGGACGAGCGATCCAAATAGCCCTGCTGGGTCGGAGACGAGGGCGCCCGTCTCGCCCAGCCGAATGCTCCCGCGACAAGCCCTCCACCGACGAGGCCAAGCCCCAGCCCGGCACCGAGCAGCGCGGGTCCGACCGGCGAGGGCCGCGACGACCGAGGCTCGTCCGGGGGGCGGCTTGGCTCGGGCGAGGGCTCGGTCTGGGCCGTCGTCTCCTCGGGCGGTGGCGGGAGCTCGTCGGGGGGAGGCGTGGTCGCTCCACACTTCGCCCGCCCCTCCAGAGCATCGGCCCGCTGGCGATCGCTGGGGCCGGTGCCGAGGAACTGATCGTAGAGCGCGATGGCCTCGGCACAGTCGTTCATGCCGCGCCGGGCCTGGGCCAGGCCGTAGATCAACGCCGGGTTGTCGGGCTCGAGCGTCAGCGCCTTCTGCAGTCGCTGCGCTGCCTGCTCGTAGTCACCGCGTTCGAACGCCTTCCCCGCTTGCTGCGCGAGGCGCTGCACCGACGGTGCCTCGGAGATCGGCGCTGCCATCAGCGCCGAGGCGAAGATCCAGGAGAGCATCACTCGTTCACCGGGAACAAGCTCTCGCTCGGTTCGATGGTGGAGCGGCGTTCATTGGGCTTGCGCGCCTTGTTGGGGCGACGGCGCGGGCGCTTGGGGCGTGGCGCGTGCGTCTGGCCGTCTACGATGGTCTCGGGCTTCGCCGCAGCCGGGGTCGCGTCGTCCGTGACGCGTGCCGGTTCGACCGGGGGCGGCGATGGATCGATCGAGACCGGCACGTCGTTCGGGGGCTTCGCCGGGTTATCGGGCTCGAGCGCCGCGGGCTCGAGCGCCGCGGGCTCGTGCTCGGCGGCCCGAGCCGGAGCGGAGCCCTCACGTGGGCTCCACCAGCTCCGCGTACCCACGATAGCCACGCCCACCAGCATCCCCGACGCGGCGATCCATGGCCAGCGCCGCCATGGCCAGCGCCGCCTTGGCCGCACCTCGAGCGGCCCGGCCGTGGTGGCGCCGTCCAAGGCCAGCGCCTCACCGAGCGTCTCGGTGGGGAGCGCGACCACAGGCTCGGCTGCCTCGACCGTGGCCACCACGTCACGCACCCGGGTGGTCCCATCACCATCGACGACGGCGGGCGCCCCGGCCAGTGCCTCGACGACGAACGCGGCCAGGGCGGAGGGCGTGACGAAGCAGCCCTCCTCCAGGGCGCAGCGCTCCAGGGCCTGCTGCATCGTTCGAGCATCCGGCCAGCGCTGCTCCACGTCCCGGGCCAGGGCTCGGCTCACTATAGCGCTCAGCGAGGTCGGGCATTCGGCTCGGATCCGCTCGATCGACGGAACGTCGCCGTAGATCAGATCGTGGAGCATCTCGACGTCGGTCTGCCCCTGCACGGGTCGACGACCCGTCAGCATCTCGAACAAGACGCTGCCGACCCCAAAGATGTCGGCCCGGCGGTCGACTGGCCCTGCTCTCGCCTGCTCGGGTGCCATGTAGGCCAGCTTGCCGCGGATCGTCCCGTGGGCCGAGTGCACCGCCGACCACGAGGTCATCGCCTTGGCGACCCCGAAGTCGCTGACCTTCACCGCGCCGTCCCGGGAGACGAGCACGTTGCTGGGCGAGACGTCGCGATGGACGATCTCCAGCGGGTTCCCGTGCTCGTCCCTGCGCTCGTGCGCGTGGTGGAGGCCAGCGCACAGCGCCGCCGCGATCGCGATGGACGCCCCGATCGGCATCGGGCGACCGCTGTGCCACACCTGCCCAAGCAGGCCGCGCAGGTCCACGCCGTCCACGTATTCCATCACCAGGTAGCACCGCCCCTCGTGCATGCCCGACTCGAGCACCGTGACCAGGTTGGGGTGGGTGAGGGTCGACGCCACCTGGGCCTCGCGGTGGAACAGCTCCACCATCTCCTGCTCCCCGGCGAGGTGGGCGTGCACCATCTTGATGGCGACCTCACGCTCGGCTCGACCCAGCCCCGCCCCGCGAGCGCGGAACACCTCGGCCATGCCCCCTCGCCCGATGGATTCGATCAGGCGATAGCGACCGATCGTGGCGACCGCGGGCCTCATGGTGGCCATCATGGCCCGGATCGTTGGACCTCAGCCACTCGCGGCCATGACGCCCCCCTCTAGGGGGCGCAAGGCGCGGCTACATCAGGAGGATTATGCGGCGAGAACTGGACGTCGCTGACCTCGAAGGTCTCGAAGGCGTCGCAGCACTGCAGGGTGTCTACATCATAATACTCCCCACCCTCCACGCGAACCGACCCGATCAGCATGTAGTTGACCCAGCCGGTGTGCGGGTCGGGCATGTGGCGGCATCGAGTGCTGCGCAGGTCCACCTCGTCCCCTCCGACGATGTTGAAGCACGAGTGCCGTCCGCGGACCACATCGACCGTATCGACGACCACGTAGCGTCCCCCGCTTTGGGTGTGAACCCGAACCCCGGCGCCGCTGCTATGCTCGACATCGCTGACTACCCCGTCGTACACGAGCGCATCGACGCAATTGTCGATGAAGATCCCCGCGTGCGCCGTACCCTGGCGGGGGTCGTTGAGGCACCCGAAGTGCTGGACGGTCACGCGCTCGGAGGTCTGCACCAGCACGCAATCGCCCCCCACGTCGCTCGCCTGGCCCCGCGCGTTGTTGACGATGAACGTCTCCACCAGCAGATCGTCGCTGTCCTCGACCTGGATCCCGGTCACGGCATCGCGCACCGTGATGTCGCGCAGCACCGCGCCCTCGGAGCGGGCGATCCGGATCCCATACTCGCCCAGCGCGGCGGCCCCCGGTCCGTCGACTCCGACGTTGACCACGGACACCCGCTCGATGACCACGCCCGGGCTGTCTTCGATCAAGATCCCGGGCGCCCCCGAGAACGTCACCACCAGATCGCGCAGGTGCACTCCGGCCACCCCAGAGACGGTGATCGCTGGCTGACCCACCGCGTCGATGACGAGCCGCTCGATCGGGGCCGCTACGCTCTGGGTGATCGACCGGGGCGGCGACTCGACGAGCTCGCAGGCTCCGTCGGTCGATGACGTCACCGCGTTCCCGCCCGAGGACTCCACCGGGCCAGACCCTCCGGGGCCATTGCCCGCGGTCTCGCTTGCAGTCCCGGTCGAACCGGGCGACGCCGTCGTGCACATCCCCGCGAGCCCGCCGTCGGTCACGTCGGGGAAGCGAAATCCAGAGGCGCACGTGGCATCTGGATAGGCACACCGGTTCTCTCGCGGGTCGCAGACGCCACGACCGCCCTCGAGGATGCACCGTGCATCATCGAGGCACGCGTAGGGATCGACCGCGGGACAGCCTACGCCAAGGCTCACCCCGAGCAGCGCGGCGGAGATGTCGCTCGTCCAACGGACCATGGTTTGCCAAAAATCGTGAGTGCGCGCAGCGTTTCAATGGGCAGCACACGGTAGAGTATCTCCGCTGGCGTTTCGAGATTCAAGGTCTGGTGCCCCTGGGCCTCGCACGATGACCAGACGAACCGGCGGTCGTCGAGTGCGGTGGTTGGGCGGCCGCATGGTGGCCGGCGCTACTTGACGCGGTGGTTGGTCAGCCATGCGTCGATCTTGGCGAGGTCGACGTTGGAGCCGTCGGAGCCGTCGGAGCCGTCGGCCGTGACCATTGAATCCCGGGCCTGCTCGGCCAGCGCGCGGGCGCGCGCCCGCTCGCTGCGTGTGCTCCACAGGGCCTGGGCGAGCGCGAAGCGGGCCTTGGCGAGCAGCTGGGGCGCCACCGTGGCCGCTTCGCGAAGCGAGACAGCGCGCTCGGCGTACGTCCGGGCGGACTGCGGGTCGCTCGTCTGCAGCGCCACGATGGCCAGGCCCACCAGTGAATCGGCCACCTTGGGATGGTCGGGGCCCAGCAGCTTTTGTCGGATCGCCAGCGCTTGTTCCAGGTGAGTCCGGGCGTCCTGCATCTGCCCTTGGTCCTCGAGCATGAGGCCCAGGTTGTGGTGGCTCGCCGCGACGTTGGGGTGATCGGGACCCAACGCCTTGTCCCATATCTTGAGCGCTCGCTCGAAATAGACCCGGGCATCGTCCATGTCCCCTTGGCGCGCAGACACGATGCCCAGGTTGTTCAGGCTTAAGGCGATGTCTGGATGATCGGGGTCCAGCGCATTGTCGAGTATCGCCAGCGCCTGCTGATGGTAGGCCCGGGCATTGTCATAGTCTTGTTGGTCGACCAGCACGGCACCCAGGTTGGTCAGGCTTGCCGCCAGCTCGGGGTGGTCGGGACCCAGCACCTTTTGTCGTATCGCTAGCGCTCGCTCGAAGTGAACCCGGGCCCCGGCCATGTCCCCTTGGTGATAGGACACGCCGCCCAGGTTGTTGTGGCTCTCGGCCACATCCGGGTGGTCGGGGCCCAGGGTCTCGCGTCGTATCGCCAGCACTCGCTCGTAGTGAACCCGGGCGTCGTCCGGGTTCCCTTGGTCGAGCAATGCGTTGCCCAGGTTGTTGAGGCTCGCGGCAACCGCGGGGTGGTCGGGGCCCAGGGCCTGTTGTCGTATCGCCAGCGCCCGCTGATGGTAGGCCCGGGCATTGTCATAGTTCCCTTGGTGATACGCAACATTACCCAGGTTGTTGAGGGTCGTGGCCAGATCGAGATGGTCGAGGCCCAGCGCTTCTTCCTTGATCGCCAGGGCTCGTTGGTAGTGATGCCGGGCGTCGGCATAATCTCCTTGGCTCTCGAGCACCAGGCCCAGTTCGTTCAGGATCCGGGCCTCTTGCACCGGCTCGTTGCTACGCTGCGCCAGGGGCAGGGCCACCATCTCGCCCCACTGCCGGCCCTCGGCATGCCGGGCGAGCCGACAACCCACCACGAAGGTCAAGGCGCGGGCCGTCCTGAGCGCGACCGAGTCGTGGTTGTGCTGCATGCCCAGTGCATAGGCCTTCCGTAGGTCCTGCTCCGCTTCGGCATACCGGCCATTGCGTTGTCGCAGCCGCCCCCGCCGAGCGAGGGCCTCGGCCTGCAGCGGGGGATACCCGAGCGCCTTGGCCTGCTGCACCACCGGCTCGACCACTTCGAGGGCCTCGGCGTAGCGGCCCGCTTGGTGCATCGCCGCGATCTCGACCAGGCGCGCGCGCTGGACCTCGACGGCCGCTGCCACGTTGGGATCCTCGGGCGGAGGGACGCGTTGATTGCGTTGTTCGAGCCACGTCATGTCGTTGCAGCGGGCCAGTGTTGGCAGGCCAGCGACGAGCTTGACGGCGTGGTTGACGACCTCGGCGTTGGCGTTGGCGAGCACGTCGACCGTTGCGCGCAGCGTCGCGCGACGCTGGCCCAAGCAGCGCATCCGCAGGTCGAGGGCTTCGTCCGACTGCTCACCGCGCACGCTGGTCGCCTCGCAGACCTCGGTGTGGGTGTCGATCCATGTCTGGGCATACGCGTCCAGTTGTGGCTCGATGCGCGCCCAGGTATCGGGGGCAATCGAGCGCTCGGTCCCGAGGAGCGCGGCCTGCACCTGCTGGCGGCGGCCTTCGTCCCAGGTCCCGTCCATCTGGGCCCGGGCGCCGGTGCAGCGCTCCTTGACCTCCACATACTGTCCCAGGGCCAGCCCTCCCCCCAGCGCCGCGAGCCCGGCGGTCAGACCCACCGCGATCCACCGCCGAGAATGCGGGGTCACCAG
Source organism: Myxococcota bacterium (assembly GCA_039194325.1). Classification (GTDB taxonomy): domain Bacteria; phylum Myxococcota_A; class Polyangia; order Nannocystales; family Nannocystaceae; genus Paraliomyxa. The sequence goes on along the minus strand of JBCCWC010000216.1, from coordinate 13,130 downwards.
CGTACGCAGCTGGTGCAGCAGCGCGTCCATCGAGGGCCATCGCTTGGCGGGGCTGGCGGCCAGTCCTCGCAGCAGGATCGTGCGCAGCCGGGCGGGTACCAGACTGCTCTTGGGGGCGGGCCGGACGCGACCACGCGTCATCGAGGTCATCCGCTCGGTCAGCGTGGTGCCCTCGAAGGGGCGCTCGCCGTAGACCGCCTCGTAAAGCGACACGCAAAAGCTGAACTGATCGCTGCGGGCGTCGGCCTCGCGCCCCTCGATCTGCTCGGGCGGCATATAGGCGGGTGTCCCCATCATCACCCCGGTCTTGGTCAGCGCCTGGATCGACCAGTGGCCGAGGGGAGGGCCCTGGACGAGCTCCTTGTTGGCCCGGGCCCGTATCGCCGGGCCGCCGGCGCGCTTCGCTGCCAGGGAGGTATCGAGGGACTGGTCATGCTCGGTCTGGCCCCGCCCGCGGCCGAGCCGGTCACCGTCGGTCGACCCGCCGTCGATCCGTCGCGCCAGCCCGAAGTCGAGCACCCGCGTGCGTCCCTGGTCGTCGAGGATCGCGTTGCTGGGCTTGAAATCGCGGTGGACGAGCCCTTCGGCGTGGGCGGCGGCCAGGCCCTGGCCGGCGTCAATGAACACCCGCACGCACTGCCGCCAGTCAGGGCGTGGGTGTTGGTGGATCCAGTCCCGTAGCGTTTGGCCGTGGACCCGCTCCATCACCACGAAGGTCTGGCCGCCCGTGGTATCGGCCTCGAACACCGGCACCACGTTGGGATGGGAGAGCGTGGCCAGGGCCCGGGCCTCGCGTAGAAGCCGGGCGGCGTGCTGGTCATTGAGGTCCTCGTGCAGCACCTTGATCGCCACCCGGCGGTCGAGCGTACGATCGAAGGCTTCGAGCACCGTGCCCATACCGCCCTGACCCAGGGGGCCCAGCACGACGTAGCGCCCCAGCATGGGCGGACGGGCCGGCCCCCCGAACAGCGTCTCGAGTACCCGCGCCTTGACGACGCCCTCGAGGTCGTCCGGCGCATCGCGCTCGGACGCGGACACGGGGCTCGAGTCCCCCGAGGGCCCGCCGTCGAGCTCTATGGTGCGGTCCCCGTTCTCGGGGTCTGCGGCCCGCCCGGCCTGGCCCGCGAGCCTCTGCTCGGTCCGCAGGGTCACGGTCTCGCCGATGCGATCGTCGGAATCATCGCGATCGTTGGCCGGCCATTCGTGCGTACCCATGTCGTTCGCGCCCCTCCGAGCGCTCATGCCCTCGCCCCCCGAGCGTACTGGATGTCACCAATAGGATAGTCCGATTACGCACGATCACCAGTCAGGGGGCGTGCGCAAAGACGCTCGCGGGTCGGGCACCCGGCGGGCACGGTCGCGGGTGGATCCGTGTCCCTGGGCACCTCGTGCGATGCCGATGTCGTGTCGTCTACGGGGGCGGTCGGCGCTACGGGGCGCCGTGCTCGGTCAGCCAGGCGTCGATCTCGTCGAGCAATCGCTTCGCTTGACCCTTGGCCCCGACCGCGACGAGGTCTTGTTTGGCCTGCTCGGCCATCGCACGGGCCCGCGCCTGCTCGCTATGCATGCTCCACAGGGCATCCGCGAGGATGAAGCGGGCCTCGCTCAGCAGCATGGGCTCGACGGTGGCCGCCTCGCGGATCGAAAGCGCCCGCTCGGCGTGCGCCCGGGCGGACGCGGGGTCGCCCGCCTTGAGCGCGACCTTGGCCAGCCCCACCCGCAAGGTGGCGACGAGGGGATGGTCGAGGTCTACCTTGTGCTGGATCTCGAGGGCTTGCTGGTGGTGAGCCCGGGCCTTGTCGAGCTCTCCTTGCATCTCGAACACGAGGCCCAGGTTGCTCAAGGTGCTGACCAAGGACGGATGGTCGGGGCCCAGCGCCTCTTGCTTGATCGCGATGGCTCGTTGATAGTGATCCCGGGCCTTGTCATAATCGCGTTGCCCCAAGAACACGGCGCTCAGGTTACTCAGGGACATCGCGACATCGGGGTGGTCGGGGCCCAGCGCCTTCTCGTGGATCGCTAAGGAGCGCTGGTAATGAAGCCCGGCCTCCTCCAGGTTCCCTTGGCGCAGGAACACATGGCCCAGGTGGCCCCACTTCTTGGCGACATCGGGATGGTCGGGGCCCAGCGCCTTTTGTTCGAGCACGAGGGCTCGCCGATAGTGGAGCCGAGCGTTCTCATAGTCGCCTTGTGAAAAGAACACATTGCCCAGGTTGCTCAGAGTCACCGCGACCGAAGGGTGGTCGAGGCCTAGCGCCTTCTCGTAGATCGTCAGGGCTTTGTGGTAGTAAGTCTTGGCGTTCTCATAGTCTCCTTGGCTAAAGAACGACACGTTGCCCAGGTTTTGCAGGGTCGCGGCGACACTGGGATGGTCGGGGCCCAGCGCCTTTTGCTTGATCGCCAGGGCTCGCTGGTGGTGATGCTGGGCCGCCTCATACTCTCCTTGGCTCCGCAACACGAGGCCCAGGTGGTTGAGGCTATGGGCCACGTCGAGCGGCTCGCCGCTGCGCTGGGCCAGGGGCAAGGCCACCATCTCGCCCCATTGCCGGCCCTCGGCATGCCGGGCGAGCGCAACGCCCACCACCGAGGTCAAGGCCTGGGCCGTGTCGAGGGCGATCGGGTCGTGGTGGTGCTCCACGGCCAGCGCATGGGCCTGCCGGAGGTCTGTTTCTGCTTCGGTGTACTGGCCATTGCCGTGTCGTAGCGATCCCCGCCAGTAGAGGGCCTCGGCCCGCAAGGGGGTGTAGCCGAGGGTCTCGGCCTGCTCCAGCACGGGCTCGACCGCGTCGAGGGCCTTGGCGTAGCGGCCCGCCTTGTGCATCACCGCGATGTCGGCCAGGTGCGCGCGCTGGATCTCGACCGCCGCGGCGACGTCGGGATCGTCGGGTGGGGGGACGCGCGCGTCGTGTTGTTCGAGCCACGGCAGATCGTCGCAGCGGGTCAGCGTCGGCAATTCGACCACGAGCTTCATGGTGTTGTGCACCAGCTCGGCGTTGGTGTCGGCGAGCACGTCGACGGTGGCGCGCAACGCCGTGCGGCGTTGGTCCAAGCAGCGCATGCGCAGATCCAGGGCCTGGTCCGACTGCTCGCCGCGTACGCTGGTGGCCTCGCAGATCTCGGTGTGGGTGGCGGTCCAGGCCTGGGCATACGCGTCGAGCCGGGGCTCGATCCGCTGCCAGGTTTCGGGGGCAAACGGGCGCTCGGTGCCGAGGATCGCGTCTTGCACCTGCTGGCGGCGGCCGTCGTCCCAGATCCCGTCCATCTGGGCCTGGGCGCCGGTGCAGCGCTCCTTGACTTCGACATAGTGTCCGAAGGCCAGCCCTCCCCCCAGCGCGGCCAGTCCGGCCATCATCCCCACCGCCATCCATCGGGCAGAACGTGGGGCCACCAGCCGGTGCAGCTCGGTCAGCAGGGCCTCCATCGATGGCCACCGCTGGGCGGGATCGGCGGCCAGACCCCGCAGCAGCACGGTGCGCAGCCGAGCGGGCACGGGGCTGCCCTTGGGGACGGGTCGGACGCCACCGCGCGTCATCGAGGTCATCAACCGGGTCTGCGTGTCGCCCGCGAAGGGACGCTCACCGTAGACGGCCTCGTAAAGCGACACGCAAAAGCTGAACTGATCGCTGCGGGCGTCGGCCTCGCGCCCTTTGAACTGCTCGGGCGGCATGTACGCGGGCGTCCCCATCACCATCCCGGTCTCGGTCAACGCCTGCACCGACAACAGGTCGAGGGCGAGCGGGTCATCGTCCCCGGCCCCCGAGGCCCGGCGGTGCGCGCGCTCGTGCACAGGGAGATCCGGGGATCGGTCGTCATGGGTCTTGCCTTGCGTGTGGCCGAGCCCGACCTCATCGGTCGTGCCGAGATCGGCGCGGCAGGCCAGCCCGAAGTCGAGGACCCGCGCGCGGCCTTCGTCGTCGATGACGGCGTTGCTGGGCTTGAAGTCGCGATGGACCAGCCCCGCGGCGTGGGCGGCGGCCAGGCCCTGGCCGACCTGGATGAACACCTCGACGCACTGCCGCCAGTCGGGGAGCGGGTGTTGGCGGATCCAGTCCCGCAGCGTGCGTCCCTGGACTAGCTCCATGACCACGAAGGTCTGGTCGCCCGTCGTATCGACCTCGAACACGGGAACGACGTTGGGATGGGAGAGCTTGGCCATGGCTCGGGCCTCGCGTAGAAGCCGAGCGGTGTATTGGTCATCGAGGTGCTCGTGCAGCACCTTGACCGCGACCTTGCGCTGGAGCGTACGGTCGAACGCCTCGAGTACGGTGCCCATGCCGCCCTGGCCCAGGGTGCCGAGCACCACGTAGCGCCCCAGCATGGGCGGGAGGGCCTGGGCTCCGAACAGCGTTTGGAGACCCTGAGCTTCGACCGCAGCCATGGGGTCGTTGGGCACGTCGTTGGGCGCCCCGCGTTCGGATACGGACCCCGAGCCCGGGCCTCCCGCGTCACGGCGGGCTGGATCTGCTCGGTTGGGGTCGCCCTCGATCCGGGTGATGAGGTCGGCATTGTTGCGGTTGGCGGCTCGTCCGAGCAGGTCCGCGATCTTCTTCTTCGTCCATAGGGTTGCCGTCTCGCGGATGTCTGCCGTGGGATTACCGCGATCGCTGGCGGGTTGTTCATAGAGGCTCGTGAATGTGCTCATACCGTCCGATCCTCGAGCTGTCGTGCTTTAGACCCCGCACTTTGCGGATGTTACGACTCGAAATGTGCATGGTGGCCGGAGCGGTGGCCGGCGGCGGTGGGCCATGCGCACCGAAGGTCCGCGGGCCCGACGCTTCGTCCGGGGATTGCCCCATGGTCGTCGGTAGACCCGACGCCCCTGGGCGCCTCGCACGATGCGAAGGCCACCCCGCGGTCGTCGAGTACGGTGCTGCGTTGGCCGGGGCAGTCGCCAGCGCTACTGGACGTGGTGCGTGGCCAGCCAGGCGTCGACGTCGGCGAGGTCAACCCTGGAGTGACCGAGGCTCTCGGCCGTGGCCAAGACCTCCCGGGCCTGCTCGGCCAGCGCGCGGGCCCGTGTCTGCTCGCGGTGCGTATGCCACAGGGCTTGGGCGAGCACGAAGCGGGCCTCGGCGAGCCGCGGGGGCCCCACGGAGGCCGCCTCGAGGACCGAGATCGCCCGCTCGGCGTGGGCCCGAGCGGACGCGGAGGCGCCCGTGTCGAGCGCCATCGTGGCCAGCCTCACCAGCGGGTAGGCCAGATCGGGATGGTCGGGGCCCAGCGCTTTTTCCCGTATCACCAAGGAGCGCTGGAGGTGACGCCGGGCGTTGTCGAGATCCCCTTGGTCCAAGAGCACATTGCCCAGGTTGCCCAGACTCCCGGCCAGATCGGGGTGGTCGGGGCCCAGGACCGCTTGCTTGATCGTCAGGGCTCGTTCGAGGTGGGCCCGGGCCTTGTCCAAGTCTCCTCGATCGTAGAACAAGATCCCCAGGTTGTTCAGGCTACCGGCCACGTCGGGGTGGTCGGGGCCCAGCGCTCTTTCCCGTCGTGCCAGCGCTCGCTCGTAGTAGACCCGGGCATTGTCGAGATCCCCTTGTCGATTGAGCACGATGCCCAGGTTGTTGAGGATCGTGGCCACGTCGATGTGGTCGGGCCCCAGGGTCTTTTGCTTGATGGCCAGGGCTCGCTGGAGATGGGCCCGAGCCTCGTCCAGATCTCCTTGCTCATGGAACACGAAGGCAATGCTCATGAGGCTATTGGCCACATAGGGATGGTCGGGGCCCAGCGCCTTGTCCCACAGCGCCAGGGCTCGTTGATGGTGATCGAGGGCGTTGTCGAGATCCCCGTGGCGATTGAACACATTGCCCAGCATGAAGAGGCTCCGCGCCTCTTCGTACGGCTCGTCGCTGCGCTGGGCCAGGGGCAGGGCCACCATCTGGCCCCACTGCCGGCCCTCGGCGTGCCGAGCGAGCCGAACGCCCACCACCGAGGTCAACAGCTGCGCCGTGTCGAGGGCGATCGGGTCGTGGTGGTGCTCCGTGGCCAGCGCATGGGCCTGCCGCAGATCCTCTTCTGCTTCGGCGTACTGCCCGGTGCCTTCTCGTAGCGCTCCCCGCAGACTGAGGGCCTCGGCCCGCAGGGGAGGGTAGTCCAGCCGTTGTGCCTGCTGCACCACCGCCTCGAGCGCGTCGAGGGCGTCGGCATAGCGGCCCGCCTTGTACATCGCCTTGAGCGTGGCCAGGTGCGCGCGCTGGGCCTGCACCGCGGCGGCCACGTCGGGGTCCTCGGGCGGGGGGACGCGCTGGTTGTGTCGTTCGAGCCACGCAAGGTCGTCGCAGCGGGTCAGCGTCGGCAAGCTGGCGACGAGCGTGATGGCGTTGTCCACGACCTTCGTGTTGGCGTCGGCGTCGGCGAGCACGTCGATCGTGGCGCGCAGCGCCGTGCGGCGCTGGCCCAGGCAGTGCATGCGCAGATCCAACGCCTCGTCCGACTGCTCACCGCGCACGCTGGTGGCCTTGCAAACCTCGGTGTGGGTATCCAGCCAGTCCTGCGCATACGCGTCGAGCTGAGCTTCGAGCCGCTCCCAGGTGCCCGGGGCGAACGAGCGCTCGGTCCCCAGGATCGCGCCTCGCACCTGTCGGCGGCGGTCGTCGTCCCAGATCCCGTCCATCTGAGCTCGGGCGCCGGTGCAGCGCTCCTTGGCCTCCACGTACTGTCCGAGGGCCAGCCCTCCGCCCAGCATCGCCAGCCCGGCGGTTAGACCCATCGCCATCCACCGCCGAGTGCGTGGGGTCAGCAGTGTACGCAGCTGGTGCAGCAGCGCGTCCATCGAGGGCCATCGCTCTTCGGGACGGGCGGCCAGACCCCGCAGCAACAGGGCGCGCAGCCGGGCGGGCACCGGGTGGCTCTTGGGAGCGGGCCGGACACGATTGCGTGTCATCGAGTCCATCCGCCCGGTCAGCGTGCTGCCCTCGAAAGGACGCTCGCCGTAGACGGCCTCGTAAAGCGACACACAAAAGCTGAATTGATCGCTGCGGGCGTCGGCCTCCCGCCCCTTGACCTGCTCGGGCGGCATATAGGCCGGCGTCCCCACTATGATCCCGGTCTTGGTCAAGGCCCGAGCCGATAGCGGGTCGAACGCGAGCGCGTCGTCATCCCGGCGGTGCATCGCCGGGCTGTCCGTGTGCTCGGGTGCAGGGGGATCCAGGGCGCGGTCGTGCTCGGTCGGACCCCCTTGGTGGCCGAGCCCGCCACCGTCGGTCGACCCCACGTCGATCCGTCGCGCCAGCCCGAAGTCGAGCACTCGCGCGCGACCCTCGTCGTCGACGATCGCGTTGCTGGGCTTGAAGTCGCGATGGACCAGGCCCTCGGCATGGGCGGCGGCCAGGCCCTGGCCGACTTGAATGAACATCTCTACGCACTGCCGCCAGTCGGGGCGCGGTTGTTGGCGGATCCAATCCCGGAGCGTTTGGCCTTGGACGAGCTCCATGACCACGAAGGTCTGGTCGCCCGCGGTATCGGCCTCGAACACCGGGACGACGTTGGGGTGGGAGAGCTTGGCCATGGCCCGGGCCTCGCGCAACAGCCGGGCGGTGTGTGTGTCATCGAGGTCCTCGTGCAGCACCTTGATCGCGACCTTGCGATCGAGCGTGTGGTCGAAGGCCTCGAGCACCGTGCCCATGCCGCCCTGGCCCAGGGTGCCCAGCACCACGTAGCGCCCTAGCGTGGGGGGACGGGCCGGGCTCCCGAACAGCGTCTCGATTACCCGTGCCTCGATGGCACGCTCGAGGTCATCGGGTGGATCGCGCTCAGACGTCGACACCGAGCCACTCGCGTCGCCCAGGTCATCCGCCGCGTCGCCGCGGTCGTTGGCCGCCCGCTCGCGCATGTCCCTGGGTGTGTCCATGTCGATCGATCCCCGAGCTATCACGCTCCGGCACTTCGAGCGTACCGGATGTCGCGGAGCACGGCAGCGGGTTCGGCGAGCATCGTATACGGTGTTCGGTAGGTCGTGCCGGCGGCCCGGCCCTACTGCACGCGGTGCGTGGCCAGCCAGGCGTCGATCTTGGCAAGATCGACCGAGGAGGCACCGGGGCCCTGCGCCGCGGTCAACGCGTCGCGGGCCTGCTCGGCCAACATCCGGGCCCTCGCTCGCTCGCCCTGCTGGCTCCACAGCGCCTGGGCCAGCACGAAACGGACCTCGGCGAGCAACGTAGGCGCGACGGTGGCCGACTCGCAGATCGAGACCGCGCGCTCGGCATGTCCTCGGGCGGACGCGGCGTCGTCCTTGTCGAGCGCCACCATCGCCAGCCCCAGCAGAGGGTCGACCACATCGGGATGGTCGGGGCCCTGTGCGTTCTCGAAGATCGCCAGGGCCCGTCGGAAGTGAACCCGGGCCGTGTCGAGATCCCCTTGCCGATGAGACACGACGCCCAGGCCGACCAGGCTGGACGCCACATAGGGGTGATCCGGACCCAGCGCGCTCTGCCAAATGGCCCGGGCCCGCTGATGGTGACGCTTGGCGTTGTCGATCTCGCCGTGCATCGCGAGCACCGTGCCCAAGTTGTTGAGGCTCGACGCCACATTCGGATGATCAGGACCCAACACATTCTGCCACAGGGCCAGAGCCCGCTGGTGGTGACGCTCGGCGTTGTCGATGTCGCCTTGCCCAACGAGCACCGCGCCGAGGTTATTGTGGGTATAGGCGACCTGGGGATGGTCGGGGCCCAGCGCCTCTTGTTCGATCGCCAGGGCCCGCTGGTAGTGCACCCGGGCATTGTCATAATCTCCTTGGCCATAGAACACATTGCCCAGGTTGCGCAGGCTGGTGGCCTCTTCGACCGGGTCGCCGCTGCGTCGGGCCAGGGGAAGGGCATCCATCTCGCCCCACTGCTGGCCCTCGGTGTGCCGGGCCAGCCGCAGGCCCACCACGCCGGACAGGAGCTGGGCCGTGTCGAGGGCGACCGGGTCGTGGTTCATCTCCATCGCCAGCGCGTGGGCCTGTCGCAGGTCCTGCTCCGCTTGGGTGTACTGGCCTTGCTTCTCTCGTAGCTCTCCCCGCCAGTGGAGGGCCTCGGCTCGCAGCGGGAGGTAGCCCAGCGTCTCGGCCTGCTCGAGCACCTCTTGCACCGCGTCGAGGGCCTCGGCGTAGCGGCCGGCCTTGTGCATCGTCTCGATGTCGGCCAGGCGCGCGCGCTGGATCTGGACGGCGGCCGCCACGACGGGATCCTCGGGCGGGGGGACGCGCTGGTCGTGTCGCTCGAGCCACGAAAGGTCGTCGCAGCGGGCCAGCGGGGGCAGATCGGCGACCAGCTCGACGGCGTGGGTGACCACCTTGGCGTCGGCGTTGGCGTCGGCGTCGGCGAGCACGTCGACCGCGGCGCGCAGCGCCGTGCGGCGACGGTCCAGGCAGCGCATGCGCAGGTCGAGGGCCTCGGCCGATTGCTCACCGCGCACGCTGGTGGCCTCGCAAGCCGCGGTGTGGGTGTGCATCCAGGTGTCGGCGTAGGCGTCGAGCCGGGGTTCGATGCGATCCCAGGTGCTGGCCGCAAAGGAGCGCTCGGTGCCGAGGATCGCGGCCTGCACCTGCTGTCGGCGGTCGTCGTCCCAGATCCCGTCCATCTGGGCGCGGGCGCCGGTGCACCGATCCTTGACCTCCACATACTGCCCCAGGGCCAGCATCGCGCCCAGGCCGACCAGTCCCACCGTCACCCCCAGCGCGACCCACCGCCGGGTGCGGGGGGCCACGAGCGCGCGCAGCTGGTGCAGCAGCGCGTCCATCGAGGGCCATCGCTCCGCCGGGTCGATCGCCAGGCCCCGCAGCAGGATCGTGCGCAGCCGGGCCGGCACCACGTTGCCCTTGGGGGCCGGCCGGATGCTGCCCTCGGTCATCGCGGCCAGCAGCCCCGTCAGCGTGCCGCCTTCGAACGGGCGCTCCCTGTAGACGGCCTCGTAAAGCGACACGCAAAAGCTGAACTGATCGCTGCGGGCGTCGGCCTCGCGTCCTCGGATCTGCTCGAGCGGCATGTAGGCGGGCGTACCCATCACCACTCCGGTCTTGGTCAATGTCTGGACCGACAGCAGGTCGAGGGCGGGCTCGTCGTCGCCACGGACTGGCATCGTCTGGCTCGGGGCGCGCTGCCGCCCGGGGGGGCCTACGGACAAGTCGTCGTCGGTCTTACCCTGCGCGCGATCGGGCCGCTCGTCCTCGACCCTGTCGATCCCGATCCGTCGCGCGAGCCCGAAGTCGAGCACCCGCGCGCGGCCCTTGTCGTCGACGATCGCGTTGCTGGGCTTGAAGTCGCGGTGAACGAGGCCCTCGGCATGGGCGGCGGCCAGGCCCAGGCCGACCTCAATGAACACCTCCACGCACTGCCGCCAGTCGGGGGGCGGGCTTTGGCGCATCCAGGCCCGGAGCGTCTGGCCTTGGACCAGCTCCATGGCCACGAAGGTCTGGCCGTCCGTCGTATCGGCCTCGAACACCGGGACCACGTTGGGATGCGAGAGCTTGGCCATGGCCCGGGCTTCGCGTAGCAGCCGGGCGGTGTGCTCGGGGCCGAGATCCTCGTGCAGCACCTTGACCGCGACCTTGCGATCGAGCGTGCGGTCGAAGGCCTCGAGCACGGTGCCCATACCGCCCTGGCCCAGGGTGCCCAGCACGACGTAGCGTCCGAGCATGGTCGGGCGGGGCGGGGCTTGGAAGGGCGCTCCGATGATCCGCGCCTCGACCGTGGTCATCGGGTCATTGGGGTCATCACGCTCGGACGCGAACACCGAGCCCGAGCTCCCCGAGTCACCGCTGGCCTGGTCCGCCCGGTCCGCCGAGCCCTCGGGCCGTGTGGTGGGATCGGCCATGTCGTTCGGTCTCCGAGCGATCATGCTCTCTGGCCCCGAGCGTACAGGATGGCACGCGTCTGTTCGCGCACGGCCCGACAAGGGCGGGCGGATGGGCGGTGGGCAGTGTGCGGTGGGCAACAGATGCCCCCGTGCCTGGCACCCTTATGGGCGGTTACACCGCGGTCGCGGTTGAGTCCGGCCGTCATCGAGTGCGTGGTCCGTCGGTTGTGGGGGCGGGCCGCGGTCATCTCGCACGGTGACCCGACGGTCCGGCGGTCGTCGAGCTCCGAGCTGCGTCGGTCGTGCGGTGGCCGGCGCTACCGGGCGCGGTGCGTGGCCAGCCAGGCCTCGACCTCGGCGAGGCTGACGTCGGAGTCGCCGGGGCCTTCGGCGGCGGCCAACGCATCCCGGGCCTGCTGGGCCAGCGCGCGGGCGCGAGTCCGTTTGCTGCGCATATTCCACAGGGCCCGGGCGAGCATGAAGCGGGTCTCGGCGAGCAACGCGGGCGCCACGGCGGCCACCTCGCGAATCGAGACCGCCCGCTCGACATGCCTCAGGGCGAGGTCAGGGTGGCCCATCTCGAGGCACGCTGTGGCCAGCCCCACCAATGAGTAGGCCACATCGGGATGGTCGGGGCCCAATGCGTTCTCCCTTATCTCCAGGGCTCGCTGGTGGTGAACTCGCGCGCGCTCGTGAGCCCCTTGGCTCGAGAGCACATTGCCCAAGTTGCCCAGGCTCATGGCCACATCGGGATGGTCGGGGCCCAATGCCTTCTCCCAAATCGCCAGGGCTCGCTGGTGGTGCACCCGCGCTTTGTCCAACTCACCTTGGCGATGAAACACACTGCCCAGGTTGCCCAAGCTCAAAGCCACATTGCGGTGGTCGGGGCCCAACGCCTTCTCCCAGATCACCAGGGCCCGCTGGTGATGAACCCATGCCTTCTCCAGTTCCCCTTGGTTATCATACAGATTGCCCAGGTTGTTCAGGCTCCCGGCCACGTTGGGATGGTCGGGACCCAACGCCTCTTCCCAAATCGCTAGAGCTCGCTCGAAGTGAACCTGCGTTTTGTCGTAGTCCCCTCGGCTCGAGAGCAGATTGCCCAGGTTATTCAGGCTATAGGCCACATCGGGGTGGTCGGGGCCCAGCGCTTTCTCCCGTATCGCCAGGGCTCGCTCGAAGTGAACCAGCGCGTTCTCCAGTTTCCCTTGGTCATCATACACAAGACCCAGGTTGTCCAGGTTATCGGCCACGAGGGGATGGTTGGGGCCCAACACCTTCTCTCTTATGGCGAGGGCCTGCTCGTAGCAAAGCCGGGCTTTGTCGTAGTCCCCTTGGATCGAGAGTAAATTGCCGAGGTTGTTCAGGCTATAGGCCACAACAGGATGGTCGGACCCCAGCGCTTTGCTCGCTATCTCCAGGGATCGCTCGATATGAATCCGCGCTTTTTCATACTCTCCCAGGTTCGAAAACATATCGCCCAGGCTGTTGAGGCTCCCGGCTACACGAGGATGCTCGGGGCCCAGCACTTTCTCCACTATCTCCAAGGCCCTTTGGTAGTGTACCCGGGCTTTGTCATAATCACCTTGGCTCGCGAGCACATTGCCGAGGTTGTTCAGGCTATCGGCTACATAGGGATGGTTGGGTCCCAATGCCTTCTCTCTTATCACTATGGCTCGTTGGTGGTAAACCCGAGCGCTCGCATAGTCCCCTTGAGCATGATATACGACGCCCAGGCTGTTGAGGCTCTCAGCCTCTTCGAGCAGCTCGCCGCTACGCTGGGCCAGGGGAAGGGCCTCCATCTCTCCCCATTGCCGGCCCTCGGCATGCCGCGCGAGCCGGAGGCCCACCACGCTGGTCAAGACCTGGGCCGTGTCGAGGGCGACTGAGTCGTGGTGGTGCTCCACGGCCAGCGTATGGGCGCGCCGCAGGTCGCGTTCCGCGTCTGCATACTGGCCGTTGCGGTTTCGCAGGACTCCCTGCCAGTAGAGGGCCTCGGCCCACAGCGGCGGGTAATCCAGCGCCTCGGCTTGCTGTGCTATCCGCTTGATCTCGTCCAGAGCGTCGGCGTAGCGGCCGGCTCGGTCCGTGGCCTCGGCGTCGGCCAAGCTCGCTCGTTGGACCTCGACCGCGGCGGCCACGTCGGGGTCCTCGGGCGGGGGCACTCGTTGATTCTGCTGTTCGAGCCACAAAAGGTCGTCGCAGCGGGTCAGCGTAGGCAGACCGGCGACGAGCTTGACGGCGTTGGTGACCACCTCGACGTCGGCGTCGACGAACTGGTCGACAGAAGCGCGCAGTGCCGTGCGGCGCCGGTCGAGGCAGCGCATGCGCAGGCTCATCTCCTCGGGGGTCTGATC
>JBCCWC010000215.1:0-26504 GCA_039194325.1 Myxococcota bacterium | reverse complement strand
GGGCGGGCCCGGCCCGCGCCCCCCCCGCCCCCCCCGGGGCCCGGGGGGGGCCCGAGACTCTCTGCGTGGTGTCTTCGCCCAAACCGGCCCTTGGGGGCCTACCGAGCCGTCTGCGGCGTCAGGGCGCCGCGGCGCTGGCCGAGTCGCCCGTAGAGCTTGGCGGCCAGCACGGCGCATCCGCCCGCCAGCGCGGCGTGGAACACGGTGTCGAGCGGCGTGCCGATCGTCAGCTCGACCTGCCAGATCGCCCGGGTCATCAGGTTGGTGGGTAGCACCCACATCACACCCATGCCCGCGCCGGTCCAGAAGGCCGCGCGCTCGTCTCTACGCTCGGTCAGCAGCACCAGCATCAGCGCGGCCACGAGGTTGCTGAGCATCATCAGCGGGTAGAGGGGCTCGCTGCGGGCGACAGGCGAGCCGTGTAGGCCCGGGGTGAGCACGCTGTACCAGACGAAGGCGCCCAGCATGAAGGCGAGGGTGACCAGGATCGTGGAGATCGGCGTACTCTTGCTCATCATCGTCACTCCTTGGAACGGTGAGCGGTGTAGCGGGACCACGGCGGCCTGACCACGGCGGGCCGGGTACATTCAGGGGTTGAAATCGCCGTCGTGTCGGGCGGCGTGACGATCGGATCGAGACCCTGGTGCTCGACCCGATGGTCGTCGGCCACGTGCGGCCGTTCCGCTGAACTCGGGGCCACTGCGCATCACACACATGCGTGATTACGCGCATCTGCCCGATGGCTTGCGAAGAACCGGGGTGTTCCAGCCATCTTCGGCGCGGTTTCGCCATCCTCATGGGACTCCGTGGCCCTATAAAAACTAAATAAAGCAATATTGCTTTCAATGCAGGTCTTGACGCTGAATTCGGCCAAATTCCGAGTCAATGAGCGAATTGAGACCAATAGGAACTTAGTGTCAATGAAAAATTGGGTGCTCTATTACATATTTTCAACCTGAAATAATCATCAACCTGGATTACATTGAGAAGGAGGCTCCCCACCCACATCGCCGTAGTCTCTCCGCCTCCTTCCCACCCTGGCGATGGAAGTGACAGTGTGCGGGCGCGCCATTGATGGCGCGCTCTTTGGGCATCGCGACGATCACGCTGATTGTCGATGACCATGCACTCGTGAACTCTTCGTGACATCGACCACCTCGTGCCCTCATCTGTGCGGCAGCCGACTCGTACTCGAAAGGTCAACAAGTGTCCAATCGCAAGCCAAGCAATCGTAAGCCAAGCCGTCGCCCCGCATTGCGTCGTATGGGGACTGCGAATCCATGGGTAGATTCAGCAGACAGGGTGATACGGTCGATTCCCCCGAACAAGCGCTATGTCCTCATCATTTGTGCAACTCTTGTGGGGATCGTCTATCTTGCTCCTGGACGATCGCCTCAGATCATCTATGCATCGTTTCTGACACTGATCGCGTTGTTCGTAGTCTTCCTGCTCATCACGAGTCGTGCGAGTCGTGAAGGCTGAAGATCGGAGACTGAGGAGCATCGTTGGCGTCTACCGCCTGCGACCCGATCGACTTGGCCGACCCGATCAACTCGGCCTGATGGGCTCACACGAGCCCCATCGAGCGAGCACGCCCGACCGCCGCGGCCCGATCGCCGACGCCGAGCTTGCGGTAGGTGTTGCTCAGGTGGCGCTTGACGGTGCCCACCGAGATGAACAGAGCCTGGGCGATCTCGCGGTTGGAGCGACCCTGGGCCACCAGCCCCAACAGCTCCTGCTCGCGCGCGGATAGCCCCGCGCCCGCTCCGTCGCCACTGCCGGTGTCCGCGATGGGAGCCGCCGCGAGCAGGGCGTGCAGGTACGCTTCGGGCACGCCGGCCAAGGGCCGGTTTTGCTGCGCCTGCGCGGCGCGATGGCGATCGATCAGGTGGATCACGGCCGAGCCGGCGTCGAGCAGCGGTCGCAGGCACGCACCGGGGTGCCCCAGCGCAAGCGCCTCGTGGATCCGGGCCTGGGCCCGCTCGGCCCGGCCCCATCGGGCGTCGAGGGCCGCCGCCGACGCGAGCCCTCGCAGCCGCATCAGGTGCCGCGACTGCGCGGCGAGGGTTTGCAGTCGGTGCTCGATGACCGGCTCCAGCGTCTCGATGAGGGGATCGACGCGCGCCCGCGGCAACCGGAGCATCGCTTGTAGGCTGGCCAGGACGATAGGATCGGATGCGCTCCTGAGCGCATCCGCGAACCCGGGCGCAAGCGAGCCGATCTCCCGCACGATCCAGTGCTCGATGGTCGGCTCGTCGTCGCGCATGAGGGCCAGCGCGAGCTCGGCGGCGGCCACCTCGGCCCGCGCCGCCGCCGATCCCTGGACGACCGCCTCGCGTGCATGCGCGATCCACTGGTCGGCGGCTTCCAGGCGCCCGCGCGTGCGCTCGATCGCCGCCCGTCCCAGCCGCGAGCGCACGGCGAGATCGGGGATCCCCCGCGGCAACCACTGTGCGCCCAGCTCGGCCGCTCGGGCGTAGGCCGCCTCCGCCTCGTCGGGCCGATCCCGGGCGTAGGCGATTTCGGCCCGTCCGAGGTGAGCCAGCCCAGCCATGGCGGCGAGGTGACCCCGTAGATCCGCGGCCATGTCGACCGCCTCTTGGTAGACCCGATCCGCGTCCTCTAGGCGGGCTTGGCCCAGCAGCGCGTCCCCCAGGGTCGCGGTCAAGAAGAGCGCCTTTTGGGGATCGACCCGCGGCTCGAGCAGCTGTCGGCACCGCGTCAGCGCCCGCTCGGCCGCTCCCAGATCCCCGCCGATCGCATGGGCCACCCCCTGCCCGGACAGCGCGATCGCAATTGCCCGCGACTTGCTCGGGGCCAGCAGCGCCAGCGCCCGCTCGGAGGCCTGCACCGCCCCTTCGACGTCCCCGCGCACGCTCAGCAGCGTGCTGCGGATCGCGGCCGCCGTGCCCCGCAGCTCCTGGACATCCTCAGGCTCCGATCCACCGCCGTCGAGTTCGGCCGGGGTCTCGTCGGATCTCAAGGCTCTTTGGACGGCGTCCAGCTCCGCGTCCGTCTCGGCGTGGCGCCCCGCGATGAACCGTGCCCACGCACCTTCGAGTCGCAGCCGGGGCCGCCGAGCCACGACCGGCCCGGGCAGGGCGTCGAGCCACTGGAGCAGCGTGCCCAGCTCGCCCCCATCGCACATCGAGGGGGCGATCGTCTCGAGCACCCGGGCCGCATCATCGAGATCACCGGCGGCCCGGTGGTGGCCGAACGCGACCCGCCGCTGCCCGTGGCCCTCGTGGTACGCCGCTGCCCGGCGGTGCCACCGGGCAACCTCGTCTTCGCGCCCACGGTGGCGCCATCGCAGGAACTCGGCGACCAGCGGGTGATAGGCAAACCACATCTGCGCTCGATCGACCGCGTGACACAGCAGCGCCCGGTCTTCGAGCACCTGCAGGATCTCGACCGCGTCGTCGCGCCCGGTCACCGCGGCGCACACACCCGGCTCGAGCCGATCGAGCACCGCGGTGGCGTCGGCAAATTGCTGGAGCGAGGGGGACAGATCGGCGAAGACCTCCTCGAGCAGGTAGTCGGCCACGTGGCGATCCGATCCGCGGAGTCGAGCGATCGCCTCGCGGCCGCCTTGCCGGATCGAGACCGCGGCCAAGGCCACGCCCGCCGGCCAGCCCTCCGTGCGGGCGGTCAGGGTCTGCAGATCGTCGGCGCCCAGCGGCCCGACCCCCAGCCCGGACAACAACGCCTGGATCTGTGCGCCCTCGAGCTTGAGATCGTCGGCCCGGAGCTCTTGCACCTCACCGGCCACCCGGGCGCGTGCGACTCTCAGCCCGAGGGGCTCCTCGCGGGTCACCACCACCACCCGCACATGAGGGCGCAGTTGTTCGATCGATCGCCGCAGTAGCGCGCCCGCCTCGGGGGTGCGCAGTCGCTGGACATCATCGAGCACCAGTACGCTCGGCGATCGCTCGTCACCCGCGAGGGTGTCGGCGAGCATGGCGAAGATCGTGTCGAGATCGAACGGGCCGGGTGCGTCGACCACGGCCTGCAGCCCACAGCGATCGCCGAGGATGTGCGAGGGCAGGGCCGCGACCAGATGGGCCAACAGCCGCCGAGGATCATCATCGGCCGGGTCGAGGGTCAGCCAGCCCACCGCTTCGTCTTCACCGCGTCGGTCGGCCCACGAGGCCACGAGGGTGGTCTTGCCGTACCCGGCGGGTGCACACACGAACGCCCAGCCCCGCTCGATCCCCGCGTCCAGGCGGGCCCACAGCCTCGGTCGCTCGACCAGGCCGGCCGGTCGAAGCGGCGTACGGATCTTGAAGGTCTGGATCGGCACGGACATGCGGGCAGTGCCGAGGCCGTTCGCGTCGGTGCCCCAAAGCGGGAGCGCCGCCGCGCCGTGACCGGGCCGGCTCGAGCATAGCGAACGTCGAGCACGAGGGTCGACGCGGTGTCCCCCAGGCACTGCCGCGTCGACCCAGTCAGGTCCGCTCTGGTCGAGTACGCGGGGCGGCGTGGTGTCCCTCAGAGGCGCTGCCACGCCGGCCCGTCTTGCCGGTTCATTCGAGGTACGGGGCACTCGAGCGTGCGGATCGGTGCGGTGTCCCCCAGGCGCTGCCGCGCCGATCCGCTCGGGCCCGATGAAGTCGACAGCGTGGGTCGGCGCGGTGTCCCGCAGGCACTGCCGCACCGACCGGCTCGGTCGGGGTCGACCACGCCACGGATCGGTCGGGGACGATCCGTGCCATGGACATCATGAGGTGAAGGTCAGGGTCACTACCGCCTCGTCACGTCGGGGTCGTGATCGAGGCTCCCTCATTCACGCCAACGAAGACGCGCCGATCTGCAGGCCGTTGCATCCTTTCGGTCCATCGATGCTGGTCATCGCGTGACAATGATCTCGGTGGCCCGGGCAGATCCGATGTCCTTGGCATGAATAACCCCCGAGACTCTCAGCCCTCCAGCTCGGCGAGGATCCCCTCGACCCGCACCTGGTCACGCCGCCGTCCCGGTACCAGCTCGAGGTACCGTCGGTAGTGGGTGCGCGCCGTTTGTGGTCGCCCCAGCTCTCGTTCGATGTCGCCGAGCAGCCGGTGCAGCTCGCCCAGATCCGGAGCCAGGGCCAGGGCGACCTGGGCGGACCAGCGCGCGCGCTCGGGCAGCCCTCGTCCCAGCATCAGCCGGGCGTGCTCGATGGCCTCGAGTGCTTCTTGGTAGTCGCGGTATTCTTCGCTGTAGAGCAGCGGATCGGGGGGCAGATCGTCCAGCGGGGCTGGCGGGCCCTCGGCTCGCCGCAGGCTCCGCCCCAGGTCGATCGCCTGGTAGCGCCCCAGCGTGGATGGGCCCTCGGCGACCCACAGGACCATGGCGGTGGCGTCCACGACCACCGAGTGGGTGGTGGAGAGGTTCTCCAGCGCGTTGCGGTTGCCCAGGCCTAGCGCTTGCTCGCCGTGCCCCCGGCGGTCGCGCAGCACCGCCACCGCTTTTTCGGGATCCATGGGCTCGGGGGTCGACAGCAGCTCCTGCAGGCGATCGTAGCGGTAGCCCGAGGATGTGTAGCGCCGCACCCAGTCGTTGTGCAGATCTCCCTCGAACGCTTCATCGACCATATGATCGGTGGCCCAGACCACGGCTTGGTCTTCGCCCCGCACCACGCGGCGATTCTCGCGATCGCGGGCGGCGACCTCCAGCACGACCGCCTTGCGGTGCATGCCATCGCCGACGAGCACGATCCCCGAGCTACGCAGCTCGGCCTGCTGCACGATCTCGACCGCTTGCTCCAGGGTGTCGGCTTGCTCGAGCACGGTGCGCAGGACCAGAGGCAGGGGGGCGCCTTCTTCGAGCGGGTCGTCGGTGCGGGCCGGGTTGAGGGCCACGAAGATCCCGCGTGCGTTGATCCCGGTGACCACCCCCATCAGCCCCGACCAGCCGATCGACGCGAAGGGGTAGCGCCCGTCGGGGTGGAAGAAGGTCACGATCCGCTCGGCCTCGAAGTTGCGCCCGAGATCGAAGCCCAGGCTTCGCCCGAGGATCAGGTTGCCGGGCTCGCCCGAGGCGCTGCGCTTGGGGGCGGCGGCGAACATGCTGCCTTCGAGCAACACGTCGTCGAGTCGCTGACCCAGGCCGTAGACGCACTGGTAGAGGAACAGGCGCTGGTAGCTGCCGACCCGATCGCCCTCGGCCTGGGGGAGGGTCTGGGCCATCGCGGCCAGCTCGGCCCGGTGCTCGGGGTCGATGAAGCGGTCGGCCCCCCGGTAGTCCCATCGCAGGACCATGGCCGCGGTCCACTGCTCGAGCCACGCGCCGTAGCGGACGTCGATGATCTCGCGGATCTGGTCGTCGAGCTGGCGAAACAGCCGCTCGGTGAGCCGACCTCGGGCGTCGCCCAGCTCGGGGGGTGATCCTTCCAGGTGCATGCGCCACAGTCGGCTGTCGCGGTCGAGCCAGGAGCGCCCATAGCTGAGGCGTCGCCCGGTGGGATCGACGGTGAACTCGTAGGCGGGCACCTCCACCTGGGGAGGGTCGAGCTCGGTGTAGCTGAGGTAGCCGGAATAGGACGCGGCGATGAGGACGAACCCCACCCCCACCAGCGCAACCGTGGCCCGCAAGAGGGCGAACAGGGGCCGGTCGGCCGCCCGGGGCGTAGAGGGAAAGCGGGCCATCGAGCGGCTCGGCCGGCGACTTTACCCCATGGCGGCGGCAGGCAGGCGGCAAAGACCCGGTCGGGCGGCACGGCTCGTCGCGCCCGTGCCGCCGCCGTATACTCCGTCGCTGCCATGCCTATTGCGCGGTCCATTGCGCGGTCCATTGCGCGGTCCATTGGGTTGGGGTGCCACCGGGGAGGGCTCGCCGTGATCGGGCTACTGATGGTGGCCGGCTGTGAGGACGAAAAACCCCCGGCGCCCCCGCCCTCGGTGGCCAAAGCCTCGCCCGGGCAGGCCGACGCGGCGCCGGCCGCCGAGGCCTTCTTCGATGCCAGCGCTGCGGCCGTGGTGCTCACCTTTGCCGGGGATCGGGGCCAGTTCGCGGACACGAGCAAGGTCGACACGATCCCCGAGGAGGCCAAGGGTCTGGTTCGGGTCAAGCTGCTCGAAGGGGAGGCGGCCCCGCCCGGCACGGTCTGGGTGACCAACCTGCGGACCCCCGAGTCCGATGGGCGCTTCCGACTGCGTCCGGTCGTCCGCGAGATGTTCGAGGAGCTGGCGCTGGGGCAGGGGCGTCGCAGCGACGTGACCCTCCCCGAGGGGCTCGAGCCGCCCACCAAGGTCGCCCCTGCCGAGGGCGTCATCGTCTACAAGACCGCGTGGTGCGGCGTGTGCAAGAAGGTCGAGGGCTACCTCGAGCGCAAGGGCGTGTCCTACGAGGCCAAGGACATCGAAAAGGACCGCCAGGCCGCCGCGGAGCTGACCGCCAAGGCCCAGGCCCAGGGGGTCAAGACCGGCAGCGTGCCGGTGATCGACGTGGGCGGACAGCTCATCGTCGGCTTCGACCGAGGGCGCCTCGAGAAGCTGCTGTAGGCCCGCGCGCGGGTGTTCGTCGGCGGGGCTCGTCGGCGGGGCTCGTCAGCGGGGCGAACGCTCGAACACCTGGGACAGCAGCGTGGCGATGTCGTCTTGCGCCAGCGTGCGCGCGACCAGGCGAGTTCCCGAGGGCGGGGGCGGGCCGGCGCCGTTCACCGGCCCGTGAAGGACGATCGGGATCGTGCGCGTGCTCGGTCGTCCACGCAGCTCGGAGACCACCTGGGCCCCCTGCGCCACCGGGGCCAGGGCGATCGCGGGATCTCCCGACGGCCGCCGCTCGAAGACTTCGGCCGCGGCCGCGACCGCGCAGGGGGTCGCTCCGGCCGCGCGCACCCACTGCTCGAGCGCGGCGCGTTGCTGCGGATCGGGCTCCACGACGAGCACCCAGCCCGACGATGGGGGCCGCAGGTGCTCGTGCAGCACCCCGTAGAGCGCGTCGCGCTCGACCGGCTTGTCGAGCACCGCGATCGCGCCGGCGAGGCTGGCCCGGCTCTCTCCGCCCACGACGCTGGATACCACCACCGGGATCGATCGCAGCTGCGGATCCTCGCCGAGCGCCTTGAGCACGGCCCAACCGTCCATGCGTGGCATCATCAGATCGAGGGTGATGAGATCCGGCACCAGCTGCCGGGCCATGGCCACCCCCTGTTCGCCGTTATCGGCGGCCACGATCCGACACCCGTAGTCGTGGAGGTAGCTCTCGAGGACCGTGCGGGCGTCGGCGTCGTCATCGATCACCAGGACCGTGCGCGACCTCCCCTGTCCTGTGTCCGAGGTCACCGGCGACGGGCGCGGTGAGGGGCTTGTGGATCGGGCCGGGTCGAGCGCGGGGGGCTCGTAGCGAAGCGGCAGCGCGTGCGACCGCAGCGACACGGCGAACAGTGAGCCTCGCCCCGGCTCGCTGGCCAGCATGAGGTGGAGGCCCTGCATCTCGCACAGCGATCGGGCGATCGTCAGTCCCAGGCCGGTGCCCCCGAAGCGCCGCCGGGTGCTCGGGCCAGCTTGCCGAAACGACTCGAAGATCCGAGACTGCTGGGCCTTCTCGATCCCGACCCCGTCGTCGATCACGTCCAGTCGCAGGGGGCGGCCCTGCGGATCGGCGCGGATCCGGATCTCGACCTGGCCCCCGGCGGCGAACTTGATGGCGTTGCCGACCAGGTTGATGAGGATCTGCTCCAGCCGCAGTCGATCCCCCTCGATGGCGTGTAGGCCCGCGGGCACGGTCAACCCCAGCCGGGTGCCCTTGGTCTGCGCCTGGCCGTCGAGCCGGTGAGCCACGGCCCGGACCACCGCGCCGAGATCCACGCGCTCGGTGAGCAGCTCGACCCGCCCCGCCTCGATCTTCGACAGATCGAGCACATCATTGATGAGCCGCAGCAGGTGCTGACCATTGCTGCGGATCCGGTCGAGGTAGTCGAGCGCCCGGCTGTCGAGCGCGTCGTCTCGGTTCTTGGCGAGGATGTTGGTGAAGCCGATCACCGAGTTGAGCGGTGTCCGCAGCTCGTGGCTCATGTTGGCCAAGAAGTCGCTCTTGGCCTGACTGGCCGCCTCGGCGGCCTGTTGGGCCTCGCGCAGCTGCTCGGCGGCCCGCTTGGCCCGCTCGGCCTGACGGCGAAGCTCGAGCAGTTGCAGTACCTGGCGGGCCAGGGCGGCCAGCAGCTCCCGTTGCTGCGCGGTGAGCGTGCGGGGCCGCCGGTCGATGACGCAAAGCGTGCCGAGCACGTGGCCGTCGTCGAGCTGCAGCGGCGCTCCGGCGTAGAACCGGATATCCGGGGCGCCCTCGACCAGGGGATTGTCGGCAAAGCGCGGGTCGAGCCGGGCGTCGGAGACCACGAGCATCTCGCGCTCGACCACCACGTGGCCGCAAAACGAGATGTCCCGCGGGGTCTGGGTGGCGTCGAGCCCCACGCGGGCCTTGAACCACTGGCGGTCGGCGTCGACCAACGAGATGAGCGCGATCGGGGCATCGAGCAGGTGCGACGCCAGTCGCACAAGATCGTCGTAGGCCCCCTCGGGAAGCGAGTCGAGGATGTCGAAGGCGACCAGGTGCTGGAGTCGTTGCGCCTCGTCGGGTGGCTCGCGGGGGCTCTTCATGGGGAGGACGGGCTCGTCGGCGAGGAGGGCGGCGGTGGGTCCTTGTCCTCGCTTCGAAGCACATCCCCGATCGCATCCATCAGCGCGGCCAGGGCCGGGCGCATTTGCTCGTCGGGGGCGTGCTCGAGCGCGCGCCCGAGGGTCGACAGTCGGGGCAGGCCGAAGCTGCTCCCGGTTCCCGCGAGGCGGTGGCCGATCGTTCGAAGCTCTTCGCGCGCCCCCTCGGCGAGCTGGGCCCCCTCGGCGAGCTGGGCCCCCTCGGCGAGCTGGATATCGAGGGCCCGCATCCGGTCGAGCTGCCCGAGCAGGCCGCCCACGAAGCGCCGACGCAGGCGGGCGCGAACCTGTGGTCCGAGGCTCAACCTTCAGTTCCTCCGTCGGTTCCTCCGTCGTCAGCGTTTCCCTCAGCGCCGAGCAGGCGGTGGATCGCGCTGAGCAGGATCTCTTCATCCACGATGGGCTTGCTGACGTATTCGTTGAAGCCCTGCTCGAGGAAGCGCTCCCGATCTCCGCGCATCGCGTGCGCTGTCAGGGCCACCGCGGGGACCTGGCGCAGGGCATCATGGCGGCGAAGCTTGGCGAGCACTTCCGTGCCGTCCATCCCCGGCAACGAAATGTCGAGCAGGATCAGATCCGGCGGTTCGTCGACCAACCCCGCGAGGGCCGAGGGCCCGTCGGCGTACTCGAGGAGCCGGTAGCGGTCTTCCAGGAGGGCGGCGATGAGCGCCCGATTGTCGTCGTTGTCTTCGACGAGGGCGATGCGCTTCACGAGCATAGATGGTAGCAAGGATCGGATCCCCACTGTCGGGCGACTGCCCACGAGCACCACGGATCGACGACCGTCTCGTCGTCGTGGCTGAGTACATCGGGCCAAGAACCGGACGCGTCTTCGGTTTGAGGTTGCCCGGGGTTGGCGGTGGGTTGGCGGCGCATGCGGCTCTTACCCGTGGGGTCGAGGATCGTCGAATGTTGGAGGATGGCCAATGGATGATGGATGCATGGATGCTCAAGAAGCACGATCGGTAGGGATCGAGGCGAGTACACTGGGCGAAAGTGCCCAACCTGGAGTCTCCCTCCCGTGGGGCGCCGACCATCGGACCGGCCCTCCGGTGTAGAGATCTCGCCGCGGCGCCCATCGACGCCGTCGCCGCGACGTGTCGATCTGGGGGGCTGCTACTGTAGGGGAGTGAAGGCCATACGGTGAGACTCGGGCGCGTGGGAGGGGCCACATGGGGGCTGTTGCCGTGGTGCTTGTCGTGGTTCTTGCCGTGGATGGGGGGCTGCTCGCCTCGCGAGCCGGGTGTGCCCGACACGGGGACTACTGCCGCGAGCGGCTCGGGCCCAACCGCGGGTAGGGACGAGACGACCGGCCCTCGCTTGCCTGCGTCGTTGGTCGATCATACCGCGTGGGTTCCGGTGGAGGTGGCCGACGATCCGGTGCCCAATCATCGCCCGAGTGACGTGAACTGCGGCGTGGTGGGGGCCTATGTGGAGGGCACCGGGTACGAGATCGACACCGGGGCGTGCAACTACTGCGCGCGCCAGCAGCCTTCGCTGGTCGAGATCCGGGCGGGCGACATCCTATCGATCGCGGCCTTTCACGACACCCTGGCCTCGATCGAGGCGGGCCAGGCCCACATGGCGCTGCTGCTTGCGGGCTGGCCGGTGTGGCAAGAGTTCATCCCGATCCCCGCCTCGCCCGGGGTGGTCGATGCGACGCCCTTCTCCGAGGAGATCGTGGTGAACTTCGACATCCCCGCGGGGACCCCGGTGGTCCTCCACCTCCACAACCATGGCTACAACACCTGGACGCTGCTGGACGTCGAGGTGATCCCGGCCGAGGCGGTGGACTAGCCGAGGCCGGCCTCGGTCTTGCGCATGTGGCCGTCGGGTTTATTCGATCGGGTCGATCTGCTCGAGGAAGGTGGGCGCGTCGACGAAGGTCTTGAAGTGGGCGGTGGCGGCCGGCATGGGCTGGCCCTCGCGCAGCGCGTCCGTGTGGGCGTGAAGGTCGATCTGGGAGGGGTAGGCCAGCACGCTGGGAAGGGTCTGGCTGCCGAAGGCCGCCTGCATGGTGCTCTGCTCGTCGGTTCCCTCGGTCACGTCGACCTTGATGAGGAAGAAGCGCTTGGCGAGCACCGGCTCGACGGTCTGGTCGTGGAAGGTGGCCAGCTCCATCTCTTTACAGGGGCCGCACCACTTGGCCGCAAAGTCGATGAGCACGGGCTTGTCGGCGGCCTCGGCCTGCTCGAGGTGGGCCTCGAGCTGCGCCATGGTCGTGGCCACCTTCCAGTCCATCGGCGGCACGTAGAGGAAGTTGTTGAGCGCCACGGTGGTGCCGAACACGGTCAGGGCCACCGCCACCGCCTTGCGGAAGCGCTCGCCCCGGGGCCCGTGGAACGACAGGTGGATCGCGCCCAGGCCAACGCCGACCAGCACGGCGGTCACCGCCACCCAAAAGCCCCAGCCGGGATCGAGGATGAAGTTCTCCAGATCCGACGACAGCGGGCGCAAGAAGTAGAGCGCCATGACGATAAGCAGCACGCCGAAGAAGCTCTTGATGTACTCCATCCAGGCGCCAGGCCGGAACAAGCTGGCGCCCAGGGCCACCGCGAAGAACAAGGTGCCCATGCCCAGGGCGTAGGTGAACAAGAGCGAGCCTCCGTAGAAGACCCCGCTACCTTCGGCGGACGCCTTGGCGGTGAGGGCCAAAAGAGACAGCAGCACGGGGCCGGTGCAGGGGGCCGAGATGAAGCCGGACACAAGGCCCATCAAGAAGGCGCCCAGCGGGCCGGCGCCGCCGACCGCATTGAGCTTGTTTTGCATGCTGGTGGGCAGCTGCAGATCGAACGCCCCGAACATGCTGGCCGCCAGCGCCACCAACAGCAGCGCGATGGGGATCACCACCGCGGGGTTGCCCAGCCAGGCGCCGAAGGCGTCCCCGGTCAGGGCGACCGCGACTCCGAGGCTGGTGTAGAGGGTGGCCATGCCCAGCACGTAGGCCGAGGCCAGAAACAGCGCGCGGCCCCGAGACACGCCCTTGGCCCCGAACACCGCGACCGTGATCGGGATGAGGGGGAAGACACAGGGGGTCAGATCCACCAGCACCCCATAGAGGAACGCGGTGGCGTAGGCCCCGATCCCTCCGGTGGCGAAGTCGGGCTCGACGGAGGCCAAGAGGCTGGGTGATAGGCTGGGTGATAGGCTGGGTAATAGGATAGTGGCGAGATCCATGGTCGAGCCCTCACTGGGAGCGGGGGTGGTACGAGAACAACGGGACGGGTGGCCCGATCGTTAGCCGCCGCGTGAAGACTATCAGCTCGTGGAGGGACTTTTGTGGGGGCAAACGCCGTTTTAGCGCCACAAGGACGGTGACCATGGCATCGTAGGGGGGCTCATGGGGGCAGCACCCCCACGCAGTGGCCGGCTTGCGCGATCTCTTCGAGCTCGTCCGCCGAAAGCGCACCGCAGCAGGTGTCGTCGTCGAGGACCCGGATGAACTCGTCGAGCAGGGTCAGGGGTAGGCCGTGGCAGCAGGCCGCGCGTCGGTCGGCTCGGCAATCGGGCAGCACCTGGCAGCGCCCGGTGTGGGGAGCGAGGCAGGCGACCCGCAGGGCGGGGTTGAGATCGGTGTAGTCGAGCACGACCTCGGTTCCCGCCAGCAGCGCGGTCCCGAGCAGGCCATCGGGCTGTAGCGCATCGGGGGTCAGATCGCGACGGACCGCGAGGGCCAGCGGGTGATCGGCGGGCAGCACCGTGGTCCGGATCCAGCGGGCCGGGCGGGGGTTTTCGGCGCCGGGCTGTAGGGTGGCTTCGCCCAAGACGGCGAGCCCGGGAACCCCGGGATCGTCGATGTGAGACTCGCCATCGTCGTTGTCGCGCTGGGCCGAATACGGCGGGGCAGCATCGCGGATGTCCCCGGTGGATCGGGCCGAGCGCTGGTATCGATCGCACTGGAGGTAGGCGGCGAACAAGCGCTGGTCGACGCGCTCGCACGGGCCGGCGGCGCTGCTGCGCTCGGCGCCCGGTACCAGGGCCAGGCTGCGGATCCGCAGCTGCGTCAGCGGCACGTCGAGCCCGCCCGAGGGCCAGCCGGCAAAGTGCAGCTGCCCGCCTTCGCTGATACGGCACGCGCGGCTTCCGCGATCCGTGCCCGTAAGCTCGGTGTTGGGGCTGAGCGGCTCGGGACACGGGGTCAGCGCGTCGAGGTCGCCGAACATGCGGGTGGCGCTATCGGAGAAGAGCACCAGGCCGGGCACGCCGGTGGCGACCACCAGGCTGGCCGGCATCCCGCCGAAGTCCGGAGCGGTGGATTCGTCGCAGCAGATCGCTTGGGCGTTGCCCTCGCTGTCGACGCAGGCGGGGGGGCTGGGTCCGCGGTGCAGGCTGCACGTGCCCGGGCCAAAGGGATCGGTCGACGAGGGCTCGTAGCGCAGGCCGCAGGGAGGGGCGGCGAGGCAGGCATCCATGACCATGCGGCTGGCCAGCAGCGGGATCTCGCTTTGGCTGGTGCTGATGTCGAAGCCGTCGACCTCGCAGCGGCCCTCGTCGACCTCGCAGCGGTCGGTCAGCTCGCGGCCGAGCAGTCGACCGGGGAACTGAAGCGGCAAGAAGGCGCGCCCTTGATCGGCGAGGATCTCCTCGCTGCCGGGAAACTCACCATAGAGGGTCAGGGTGGGGTGGTCGTCGTCGTCCTCGGAGCTGGGGTTGGGGCCGCGTGGGGGGGGATTGCGGAGCGCCACCGCGAAGTTGCGCAGCAGGTTGCCGCCCAGGACTCCGGCGGGCTCGATGGTGGCGACTTGATTGCCGGCGGTCCACGACCAGGCGTCGTCGTCGGGGGTGCGGACGACCGGGAGGTTATCGAAGCGGAAGCGGGCGACGGCGTCAGCGAGGGCCTGGGAGGATGGTGCGTCGGCCACGACATTGCGGCCGGAGCGGACCTCGAGGCACTCGATCGACAGTCGCGAGCCGGAGCCGTCGGGCTCGCGGATCGCGGTCAGGGGAGCGAGCGAGTCGACCAACAGGGTCTGGCATGCCTCGGCGGTGGGACAGCCTCCGGCCGCGGCCTCGCCGGGGCACCCCTGGTCGATGAACGCCAGCCGAGGCAGGCGGACGTTGTCCCCGGAGACCAGGGCCATGGGGCGCCCGAACTGGCCGGCGACCTCGACCGGGTCGACGGCGCAGGCCAGTCCGAGCGGGAGGGCCAGCCCTCCGATCGCCGTCATGATCGTAGCCCCGGGCCGCGGGCTCTCCATCGCGGGCATGAGCCTCGATGGTAGCAGCCACGGCGCGGGGCCGAGGGGACTGTGGTCCGGCGCGGGCCCGGTCGCGAGCCCGATCGCAAGTCCGGTCGCGAAAGCGCAGGGTTACTGGTCGCCGGCCGGCGCGGGGTCGTCGAGCTGGTCGACTTTCTTTTGCAGGGTGGTGATCACCTGGTCCATGCCTCCGCGGGCGTAGAGCCGGTTGATCTCGTACTTGTAGTTCTTCGCCAGGCTCACGCCCTCGGTGATGATGTCGCGCACATGCCACTTGCCGTCGACCTTGTGCATGACGTAGTCGACCTCGACGGTCTTGGACTTGCCGTCCGGGTCGTCGAAGGTGACCTTGGTGTCGACCTTGGTGGCCTTCTTGCGCACGTGCTCCTCGACGACGGTCATCTCGCCGCGGTTCTTGCCTTCGATCCGCTTGAGGTAGTTCTTGCGGATCAGCTTGGTGAGCAAGGCCTTGAACTCGTCGCAGCGCTCGCCGCAGATCTGGGCGTACTTGGAGGGGCCGCCGAGCGCCGCCTTGGCGATCCAGTCGTAGTCGAGCAGCTCGTCGACACGGGTCTGGATCTTGTCCTCGGCGGCCTTGGCGTCGACGAGCGAGGTGACCTCGGTGTGCGACTGCCGGAAGGCATCGATCGCGCCGGGTCCTCCCTCGGCGAGGGCGATAGCGGGCAACAGCAGCGCGCAGCTGAGCGACAGGGCAGCGATGGTCTTGCGCATGGAAAAGCAGCTTTCGGCGGGGATCTTAGGGGATGGGAGCGGTGCGGCCGGGCCGTGGTCCCGGTGGCCTCAGACGGGCCCCTGGTGCGCAGTATTCACGGTCGGGGGGCGGTTCCAAGTGCCCGGGATCACGGGTCTTGGGGGGGCGGGGGTGGGGTCGCCGATGGCGGGCGCGTCGAGGGGGCGAGCAGCGGGATCCCCGTGGCCCGCGCGAGCTTGGCCACCGCCTCGTTGTGCGCATGGATCGCCTCGGCCTGTTCGAAGCGCTTCTTGTACCAGTTGGTGAGCGCGCGCAGTAGCTTCTCTGCGTCGCCGCCTCCGACCATGTCGCGCTGCTCGAGCGAGACGACCAGCTGCCAGCTGAGCGCGGTGGCCCGGGTGGCCAGCCCGATCCGGTGGGAGGCCTCGACGACGTCGTGGTAGGCGGTGGAGACGTCCTGGCCCAAGAAGAGCTCCGCCGCCTCGCGCTGGTATTCCTGGGCGCGCCGCTCGGCGCGGGCGCGCTGCAGGTCGAAGGTGGTGTTGTGGAAGTCCCAGCGCCAGCGCATCGCCAGGGCAGCGGTGACCCGCGAGTAGTTGAAGTTGTCTTGGTAGTAGAGGCGGTTCATGTCGCGGTCGACCGCGTTGGACGCGGCAAACCCCACGCCGACGGCCAGGCCCAGATCGGGCAGGAACGCGGCCCGAGCGAGCTTTTCCTGGGCTCTGCGGGCCTCGACCCCCGCCCGGGCCATGTGGGCCTCGGGGCGCTCGCGGATCGCGATCTCTCGGTACTCTCGCTCCGATCGCAGGCCGCCCTCGATCATGTAAGGGGTGAGGCGCTCCTCGAGGACGTCGAAGCCCTTGGGGGCCGCGGTGCCGGCCAGATCCCAAAGCGCAGCCCGGGCCAGCGCCTCGGCGCGAAGGGCCGCCCGCATCTTTTGCTCGACGTCGATCTCGGCGAGCTCGAGCTCGAGCAGATCGTTGGGATCGCGATCGGGGTTGCCGGCGTCGGGCTCGGCATCCCAGTCGTCGGATCCGCCGCCGCCGAGGTCGGCCTCGACCCGGGCGCGGGCCTGGTCGACGACCTCCTTGGAGTCGCGCAGGATCGTCTGGCTCTCGCGGGCGAGCAACAAGGCGGTGTGGGCCTGCAACACCAGCAGGATCGTCTCCTGCTCGACCTGCAGCACCTCGAGCTTCTCGAGGGCCACGCCGGCGCGGGCCAGGCGCTTGGTGTTGCGGATCTTGCCGAAGGTGAAGATCGGGAACACGGCCTTGGCGTCGAAGGCCACCCGCACGCCGGCGCGGGCCAGCTGCTGGAAGTAGCCCTGGACGGTCTGGATGTCGAGGTCGTCGTCGCCTGACGGGCGACACCACTGGAAATCGAAATTGGGCTCGAGGGATCCGTTGGCATAGGTGGCGTCGACGTTGAGATCGTCGCACTCGATGTTGGCCCCGGGGGCGAGGGTGGTGATCGTCTCGATGACGGGGATCCACACCCACTTGGCTTTGCGCAGCTGGGCCTCCATGGCCTCGACGCTCTGCTTGGCCGAGCGTACGAGCGGGTTGTCCAGGGCGTAGCGCATGATCTGCTCGCGAGACAGCCGAGGGATCCCATCGGGGCGTGGACCGTAGGGGTCGAGGCGATCGGCGACGGGCAGCGCGAAGGC
Organism: Myxococcota bacterium; assembly: GCA_039194325.1. Lineage (GTDB taxonomy): Bacteria > Myxococcota_A > Polyangia > Nannocystales > Nannocystaceae > Paraliomyxa. The sequence continues at coordinate 9,293 of JBCCWC010000215.1, read as the reverse complement.
GGAGCGGTAGGCGAGGCCGACGTCTGAAGGCGCCGCGAGGGCGGGCTCCGACGGCGCGGTGGTGCGGATGGGGGTGGGCGTAGGTGGTTGGGTCGTCGATGGGGTCGTCGATGGCCCGGTCGACGGCCCCGTCGATGGGGCGGGCGCCCTTGGCTCGGTCCTCGCGGCGCCCTCGGCGAGGGGGGCGGGCTCGGCCGCCCGGGCCGCCGAGGTCAGCAAAAGAGCCCCGGCCATCGTGGCGACCAGGCGGCTTGGTCGGGCGCGGTTCCACGGGCGCGGGCTCATCACCAACCTTCCGTACCCCGGAAGGAAAGCGGCGATCAAGCGACCTGGATCCCATCGCTTGCGCGCCTCGATCGGGGTTGCCATGGTGGGTCTTATGACCTTCCGCTACGCGCTGCTGCACGAGATCGACGGTCAAGCCCGCGCCCGGCTGCGCCTTTTCGGCCCCGATGCGCGCCGCTTCCTTCAGGGCACGCTCACCGCCGACGTCGAGGGGCTGGCGTCCGGGCGGGCGGTGGCGGCGGCTCTATGCACGGTCAAGGGCAAGCTGGTCAGCGAGCTGGTGCTGATGCCCGGCGCCGAGGAGGACGAGCTTTGCGCCCTGGTGCCGGCCGAAGAGGCCGAGTCGCTGGCGGCCCACTTCGACAAGCACATCATCATGGACGAGGTCGAGGTGGAATCGCAGGGGCCGGTGGGGGTGGCGCTGGTGTGGCCCGAGGCGGCCGATCCCGCGGCGCCGACCGTCGGGCTGGCGCCGGGGCTGGTCATGCCCCCGGGGGTGGAGGTATGGCCGACCCGTCATCCGGCGCCGGGGCAACTTTGCGTGGCGCAACCCGAGGTGCTCGGGGCGGCGCTGGCCGAGCACGTGGCGGTCGACGCCGCGGGGTGGGACGCCTACCGGATCGCCACCGCGTCCCCGGCGTGGGGGCGGGAGATCGAGGCGGGGTTCTTCCCGCCGGAGATCGGCTTTGTCTACGCGGTGAGCTACGACAAGGGCTGCTTCTTGGGGCAAGAGCCCCTGGCCCGGATCCACGCCCGAGGCCAGGTCAACCGGGTGATGGTGCGGATCCACGCCGATCGAGCCCCCGCGGCCATCACCGCGCTGGCCTCCGAGGACAGGGCTAATGCCGGTCGCTGGACCAGCTGGGCCCCCAGTCCCGGCTCCGATGAGGGTGGGGGGGTCGACGGCCTGGCCGTGGTGCGTCGGGCCCTGGCGTCGCCGGGCCAGCGGCTGCGCACCACCGACGACCCGCCCATCGAGGTCGAGATCCGCAGCAAGCCGCTTGGCGACGATCCCGGGGTCGGTGGCCGCAGTCGGGCGGCCACCGTCAAGCTCGGCGGGCCCCGCTGATCTGCCGAGGGACGAGAGTCGTCGTCGAGCGCCTGCCGAGCGCCTGCCGAGCGCCGGGGAAAAAGAGTCGGCGGCCTCCACCGAGGGTGAAGGCCGCCGAGGGTTGGTAACGGTCGAGTGAGCCTTGGCGAGCTTAGGCCGCGGTCTGCTTGATGACCAGGTGCTCCTCGGGAACCTTGAAGCCGGCCTTGCCCAGCTCGTCCCGAATGACCTTGTTGGTCGTGAAGTAGACGTCCCAGTAGTGGTCGTTGTTGGTGTAGGGCCGCACGCACAGCTTGGGCCCGGCGAGGTTGAACTCCACGATGTGGATGTCGGGCGCTGGAGTCGTTTGCACGTGGGGGATCGCCGCCACGGCCTCCTTGAGGATCGCGATCGCCTTGTCGACGTCGTCGCCATGGTTGAGCTGGGCGGCCATGTCCACCCGACGATACTCATTGGTGGAGAAGTTGTGGATCACCTCGCCCAGGACCTTGCCGTTGCCCACGAAGACGCGGACGTTCTCGAGGGTGTCCAGCGAGGTGACGAACATGCCGATGTCGGTCACGGTGCCGGTCTGCCCGCCGATCGTCACGAAATCGCCGACCTTGAAGGGGCGCAGGACCAGCAGGAACACGCCCGCGGCGAAATTGCCCAAAAGGCCCGACCACGCCATGCCGATCGCCACACCGCCGGCGGCGATGAGCCCCGCGAAGGTGGTGGTCTCCACGCCGAAGACCGACAGCACCGCGATGACCAGCAGGATGTTGAGCAGGATCTCCAGCGCCGAGCTCAGGTAGCGGGCGACGGTGGTGTCCAGGCGATCGGCGAGCATCTTGCCCGTCACGCGGATCACCGCCCGGATCACCATCCGCCCGATGATCCACAGGAGGATCGCACCCACGATCATCTTGCCCACGTCGATTCCGAGGTCGAGGGCCTTGTCGAGATATTCGTTCATCAAAGACGCTCCTTTGGGGTCGAGGGCGCGACATTCAACCTCCATGCCAGTCGGCGAAGGGCATGCGAGCGGCGGATCCGGGACCGGAGCGGCGAATCGAGGGAGATCGAGGGAGATCGGGCCGGGGCAAATGTCGACGCTGACCCGTCCCGTCGCGGCACGACGCCCCGGTACGGGAGCGCAGCCCTGGGCGACTAGAGCCCAAAGGCGTGCTGGCGCCGGGCGTCCTGGAGGATCAGCGCCGCGACGTCGTGGCCGCTTTGGCAGGCGGACTCGATGGTGGCGGGCAAGCCGGTGCGCACCCAGTCGCCCGCGAGCCACAGGCCCGGGACGGGGCTACGAGCCTCGGGACGCCACTGGTAGGTGCCGGCAGCGTGACTTATCGTCGCCTTGCGCTCCTTGATGATCTTGTGCCCCTTTATCGTCACCGGACGATCGGGGAAGTAGCGAGCCAGCTCGCCGCGGGCGAGCTCCAGCAAGGTGTCGGGGCGATCGTCGACCATGCCCCGCGCTCCCGAGATCGTGCAGTTGAGCAGCACGGTGTCTCCCCCCAGATCCTCGATCCGGCTGCGGTCGAACAGCCAGTGCAGCGGGCTGCCGACCAGGCCCACGAAGGGGACGTCGGTGAAGGGCTCGCGGTCGAGCCATAGCCACAGGTTGATGATCGGCGAGGTGGTCAGCTTGGCGACGTCGGCGAACACCGGGTGGCGCCGAACGGCGGAGGGCAGGGCATCGAGCAGGGGCCGCGGGGGGATCGCAGTCACGAGGGTGCGGGTGGCGATCCGCTCGCCCGAGCGCAGCCGGATCCCGCACACGCCCTGCGCGTCGGTCTCGATCGCGCGCAGGGGCTGAGCCATATGCACCGAAGCGCCCCGCCGCCGCAGGTGCTCGAGGGCGTGGTCGACATAGAGGCGGGACAGCGGCACTCGGGGCACGCCCAGCCGCGAGTCGTCGCGCGTGCCCAAGAAGGCCCGCTCGAGCACGGCCACCAGCATGCCGGCGGAGGCCACCAGGGGGTCGTCGTTGAGCACGGCCCAGATCAGGGGATCCCAAAAGGCGCTGCGGATCCCCTGGGTCTGGCCCAGGCGCCGCAGCCAGGTGTCGCAGGTCTCGTTGTCGTTGGGTCGCTCGGCCTCGCCGCGGAGCACCAGGCCGGCTCGGAGCGCGGCGGCCTTGTGCAGCACGCCCACGCCGCGCATGCTGGCCAGACCGGCGGCGAGGTGAAAGGGGGCGGGCAGGGCGGGGCAGCGCAGGCGCACCCGAGCCCCGCCGGGGCGGACCATGTCGACGGCGAGGTTGCGCTGGAAGTCGACGCCGTCCTCGGTGCCGATCGTGCGCAGGAACGCGAGGGTCTCGCGGTAGCAGCCCATCATCAGGTGCTGACCGTTGTCGAGATCGATCCCGCGGTGGGGGTGGGCAAAGGAGCGAGAGCGGCCCCCGCCGTGGCCGGTGGCCTCGATGACCACGACGTCCCGCCCCGCGTCGGCCAGGCGAACCGCGGCGCTCAGGCCGGCGAAGCCGGCCCCGACCACCACCACGGGCTCCCCGGGCGAGGCGTGCGCGGTCCCGTCGTCGCCGGACGCGGGCGATCGAGATGCGCCGTCCATGACCCCCCTTACCAAGACAGGGACAGCCCGGAGCGGGCGAGCGCCATGGCGGCGACCTTGAGCTTGTCGCGGCGGCGCAGGGCGGCCCGGCGGGTGAAGACATTGTAGTTGCGCGCCCGGATCTCGCCGAGGATCCGGTGATAGGTGCGGCCCATGATCTCGGCGGGCAGCAGGGCGCGGATCCGGGTGGACGACAGCGCGTCCCAGGCCCGTCGATACTCGCGCTCGGCCGCGTCGGCAAAGTCGCGCCCCAGGGCCACGAAGCGGTCGTCGTAGCGCTGCTGGAGGATGTCTTGGTCGCTCAGGCCGTGCCGACGCATCAGTTCGCGGGGGAGGTAGATCCGCCCGCGCATGGCGTCCTCGGCCACGTCGCGCAGGATGTTGGTGTACTGGAGCGCCAGCCCCAGGTGCTCGGCGTAACGCCGGGCGTCTTCGCTGTGGTCGCCGAAGATCGCGATGCACAAAAAGCCCACGCACGAGGCCACGCGATAGCAGTAGAGGCGCAGATCCTCGAGCGTCTCGTAGCGATCGCGGTCGAGATCCATCGCGACCCCGGCGATGATCTCGTCGAAGGCTTCCCGGGGGTAGTCGAACTGGGCGTGGGTTCGCGCAAGGCCCCGGCCCAGCGCGGTGTGGGGCGGATCGTCTTCGTGGTAGGGGTCGGCGTAGATCCGGGCGACCTCGCGGCTCCACTCGGCCAGCTGTCGCCGCGCCGTCTGTTCGCCGGCCGGACCGGGCGGCCGCTCGTCGACGATGTCGTCGACCACCCGGCAAAACTCGTAGACCAGGGCCAAGCCCTCGGCGCGTTGCTGCCCCAAGAACAGGAACGCGAACTTGAAGTTGGAGCTCGATCGCTCGGTGAGCCGGCGAACGATCCGAGCCACCCCGCGACGGGGAAGGGCCGGCACGGCGGGGGGGGCCGACGAAGACCCGGGGCTGGTCATACTCATGCCTCCCCCTTGAGCAGGCGACGCCCAAAGGAGAATAGCGAGCGGACGGCAATGCCGGCCATGTCGCGCTTTTCGAGGGTGGGACGCACGTGCAGGGTGCCGAAGTCGAGATCTTCGATCCGCTGGAGCACGGCCATGCCGCCGCGCCAGGTGGCGTCGAGCTCCATCGACAGGCCGGGCGAGACCCGGCGGACGAGCGGTCGGCCGCGGTGGAACATCGAGCGCACCCGCGAGACGGAGAACTCCATGAGCTCGCGGAACTCGGGGGTGGCGCGGCCGGCGAGCAGATCCTCGTAGGCGACGCCGAAGTGCACCAGATCCTCCTCGGGGAGGTAGACGCGCCCGCGGGGGATGTCGACGCAGAGATCTTGGAGGAAGTTGGCGATCTGCAGGGCGGCGCAGATCTCGTCGCTGAAGCGGTGCAGGGCGGGATCGCGGTGGCCGTGGACGAAGAGCACCAGCTGGCCCACGGGGTGGGCCGAGTGGGCGCAGTAGTGGCGGACCTCGCTGAAGGTGGTGTAGCGCAGCTTGGTCAGATCCATGCGGAAGGCGGTGAGCAGCGCCTTGAGGGGACCGATGGGGATGTTATGGCGCCGCACGGTGTCGCGCAGGGCCAAGAACACCGGGTGCTGGACCTCGCGGTGATAGCAGGTCTCGAGCAGCTGCTCCCAGGTGTCGAGCGCCTCGCGCCGGCGCCCTTCGAAGCGGGGCTCGTCGGAGAAGTCGTCGGCGGTGCGGGCGAAGGCGTAGATCGCCGCGATGTGGGGGCGCAGGTGCGAGGGCAGGAACTTGCTGGCGACGGGGAAGTTCTCGTAGTGGGTGGCGGCCATCCGCTCGCACCAGCGGTAGGCGTTGACCTTGGTCCACGGACCGGGAGGGGCCCCGTCCGGGGGGGTGAAGCGGGCGCTCTGCTCGTCGGTCGGGGCGGCGGCGGGTACACAGTAGAGGCGAGGCTCGGTGGCGTTGACCATGGCGGTAGGCTCGGTAGCAGGGCAAACAAGGAAGGGAATCGGTGAGGGCAAGTCGGTGAGGGCAAGTCGGTGAGGGCAAGTCGGCGAGGGTGCACGTCAGGTCGCAGACTCAGGAGTCGGGGCTTGGTTCGGCGCGCAGCTGCTGCAACAGCTGCTGGGCGCGCTCGGCCTTGATCTCGCCGCAGTCGACCAGGGCACGGGCGAGGGCCTCGACCTCGGGGCCCGCCGCGCCCGCCCCCAGGGCCAGCGAGCGGGCGTGCAGCGACATGTGGCCGCGCTGGATCCCCTCGGTGGCCAGCGCCCGCAGCGCGGCCAGGTTGCTGGCGAGCCCGGCGGCGGCCATCACCTGGCCCAGCTCGGCGCCGCTGGTGCATCCGAGGATCTCCAGGGCGAGGCGGGCCACGGGGTGGGTGCGGGTGGCGCCGCCCACCACGCCGACGGCGGCGGGCAGGCTCATCTCGCCTTCGAGCCAGCCGTCGTCGCCCTTGCGCCACACGGCCAAGGGACCGTAGCGCCCCGAGCGGGCGGCGTAGGCGTGGGCGCTGGCCTCCATGGCGCGCCAGTCGTTGCCGGTGGCCAGCACCACCGCGTCCACGCCGTTCATGATCCCCTTGTTGTGGGTGGTGGCGCGGTAGGGATCGAGCTCGGCGAAGCGCGAGGCGGACACGATCCCGTCGACGACCTGGGGCCCGGCGAAGGACCCGGTGGCCAGGGCCTCGGGGGGCACCCGAGCCGACAGGTGGGCGCAGCGGCGATCGCTGAGGTTGCTGAGGATCCGCAGGCCCGCCTGCCAGCCGGTGAGGGCCTCGAGGTCGGGCGCGACCGTCTCAGCCACCGTGTTCAGCAGGTTGGCCCCCATCGCGTCGCGGCAGTCGACCAGCACGTGCACGACGATCATGGCGGGGTCGACCACCCGAACCTCCAACCCTCGGGTGCCGCCCCCGCGGATCAACAGGCGAGGGTGAGCCTCGTCGGCCCGGGCCAGCAGGCGCTCACGGGCCGCTTCGATGGCCGCTACGGCCGGCGTGGCCTCCAGCGTGGCCTCGGGGGGCGGGGTCAGCTGCACCTGGGCGATCATCCAGGGCGGATCGGAGTGGGCCGCAAACCCTCCTCCGGCGCGGATCATCTTGGCGGCATTGGAGGCGGCGGCGACCACGGAGGCCTCCTCGACGCACATGGGGACCAGCACGTCGCGACCGTTGATCCGGAAGTTGGTGGCGATCGCCAGCGGCAGCTCCATGGTGCCGACGACGTTCTCGATCATGCCGTCGGCGTGCTGCACCCCGAAGCTGCCGGCGTCCAGCTGGGCGAGGCGGTCGAGGGCCAGCCCCGAGGCGGTGGCCACCGCCTCGCGCCGCTGGGCCACGCTGAGCTTGAAGAACCCGGCCAGCCGCGAGTTGGTGGGCAGGCGCTCGTCGGCGCGCAGGCCATCGGCGTGCGGCCGCAGGTCAGTGCGCATGACCAGGCCATGCGCCCGTCGCAGGTGCTCGGCGAGGCGATCGAGGGCGGTGGCGTCGGGGGCCATCACCACCACCAGATCACCACCGCTGGCCCCGCTGGGCTTGGCGGCGAGCCCGGCGGCCTCGGTCTGCTCGATGATGGTGGCGATCTCCGGGGTGATGAAGGTGGCTCCCGCCATGTCCTGCAAGAGGTGCAGGCCGCGGTTGTGCTCGCGGCAGGCGGCGCGGATCCGATCGAAGCGCTCGGCGAGATCGTCGATGCCGGGGCGAGGTGAGCCCGGTGCGTCCCCCGACGGCTCGGTCACGTAGGCGGCGATGAACTCTTGGGCGGCGGCCGACAGCACCTCCATGGCGGCGGTGTACTTGTCGGGGTGCGCCGCCTCGCCCTCGCGAACCCGGCGGACGAGCTCGGAGGTGATGGCGGGGTAGCCCGCGTCGACAAAGCCCAGGTGCAAGCCGGGCAAGGGGCGCACCGGCTGGGCCTGCCCCTGCTTGAAGTAGAGGGTGCCGCCGAGCACCGCGGCCGCGACGTCGGCCCCGCTGCCACCCCCGCCCTGAGCCTCGGCGTGGGCGGCCATGGCCAGCGAGAGCGCGACGGGCTGGACCTCGGGATCACGAGGATCGAGGCCATGGGTGGCGAGGTGATAGCCCACGACCGCGGCGGTGACCGCGGCCGACGAGCCCAGGCCGAGCTTGCGGGCCCCGAGGTAGAAGCGGCCGGTATCCACGACGGGGGCCGACTCGCCGACGTCGGCCTCGCCCACCTGCTGCAGGTAGTCCATGGCGCGAGCATGGGCGCAGCGCACGACGGCGCTCATCGTCGGGGTGACGCCGTCGGCCGGAGCATGGGCCACCGCGCGCACGTCGACGGCGGTCACGATGGACGGGGCGCCCTCGAGCACGGCGTACTCGCCGATGAGGAACGCCTTGCCGGGGGCGGAGACGGGGACGCTCATGGGACCTCCTGGGCCGGCTTTTGGGGCTCGCCCCCACGCTCTTGCAGGGGCACCGCGGCGGCGTCGGGGCCGGGAGCGGCCACGATGACCCCGAGCACCCCAGGGACGGCGGCGAGCCGCTGCCGTAAGGCCTCGGCGTGGTCGGCCTCGCACAGCACCTTGACATGAGGGCCGGCGTCGATCGTGACGTACCCGGGCAGGCCGTCCTCGCGGGCCCGCCAGACCTCCTGCACGACCGACACGGTGGGACCGTTCCAATAGAGCAGGGGAGGTTGGGTGGCCATCATGCAGGCGTGCATCTTGAAACAGCTGTGCTCGACCACCTGACCCAGCGCGGGCAGATCGCGAGCGCGTAGCGCGGCCTCGGCGGCGTCGAGATCGGCCTCGGAGGTGTCGACCCATGCGGAGTAGTAGGGTGAGGTCTGCCGACAGCGCTCCATGCCGTGGGTGGAGCCGACCGGCTTGCGGCCGGCGGTGGTCTGCACCACCAGCAGGGTGAGCGGCCAGTGGTCGGCCCCGACGATCGCGGTTGCGCGGCAGTCGCTGCCGTCGGGGGCGGTGCCGCGATCAAGACGCACGAAGCCACCGAAGATCGAGCGAGCGGCGCTGCCCGAGCCCTGCCGGGCCAGGCTCGACAGGGCGTCGGGCGACAGCGAGGCCTCGAAGGCGGCCGCGGCCGCCACGGTCAGCGCTGCAAAGCCCGAGGCGGAGCTGGCCAGCCCGGCGGCGGTGGGGAAGTGGTTGGTGGAGCACACCCGCGCCGACGGACGAGGCTCAGGCCGTCCGCTGGCGGCCCACACCCGATCGAGGTGACGCCAGACCTTGGTGGCCTGCTCATCGACCACGGGCACGCCGTCGAGCTCGAACGCGTCCCGCGTTGCGGGCCCGATCTCGGTCTCGGTACGCAAGGCATCGGGATGGAGACGCGGCGGACCATCTATGCCGGCCGCCCTTTGATCGCCGCAGATCTAACAGCCCCTGCCGAAGTCCGGCGCAACGAAAATGTCGAGCTCCGCTTTCTGCGCGGGCCCTTGCGGATCACGACCGAGGGGCGCGCG
>JBCCWC010000214.1:0-26782 GCA_039194325.1 Myxococcota bacterium | reverse complement strand
CGTGAGTGTTGGTTGCTGTTAGTGAGAGAAATGGAGACAAACTGTAAACCTCAGCCGTCGGCTAAGAAGGTGCAGTGATCGGCAAATAACAGATCCAGCCACCTACAATTCAGATGACCGGATCACGCCTGGATCAAGTGTTCATGCTCCGTGAGTCACCATCTCCGCGTTGCCCCCCACCGGTCGCGCGAGCACGCGAACCAGCGCGACCACCAACGTACAGAACGGATCGTCGAGCCCGCGCAGCCACACGTTGATCGCGCTGGCGTCGGCTCTTTCTCCATCCTTCGTCGGCGGAGCAATGCTGCCAACAAGGTCGACGAGCGAGATCCCAAGCCCTGAGGCTAGGCGCATCATGGTGTCGAGCCGCGGCTGAAATCCGTAGCTCGCCTCCAGCTTCTTGATTGTCTCGGGTGACAAGCCACAGCGTTCGGCCAGGCGTTTACGCGAAAGCCCGCTCGATTCACGCGCGAGTTTGAGTTCGTGCGCGAGGCGAGCGAGCACCTGCTCGGAGTCCAGTTCTTCCATTGTGTACCTCCCGGTTGCGGCCGGATCGACATGCGGGTGCCATGGCGCCGCAAACACCATGGCTACGTTCCAGGCCCCGACTTCACCTGGAAGGCTCCTCGCTAGCCGAGAGTACGAGCCAGCGGGAGCAATGTCGTGGGTCACCCTCGTCCTGATTGCGGCAGGACCTGAATGAAGTAGCGCAAGGGCCAGCGGGACAGCAAGGGTCCCACTGGCGCTTCTTTGTCCAGTCTGGACTCGGGGCGATTGGTGGTCCAGCGTTCATGGAGTGGCAAGCTCAAGGACTTCGGTCATCCCAAGGGAGGTCGACCTCGCGAGGTTCCACTGTCCTGGGATGCCACCGCCGCGTTGCGTGGGCTCGCCAATGTTCGCAATCCCAAGAGCCAAGTGTTCTGGCCCCAGCGTCTATTCTCCCAGAGCACCCTACGGCGGGTGCTCAACCGCACTCGCAAGGCGGCCCGCCTCGACAAGCACGTCCACACCCACATGCTCCGCCACACGTGGGCGAGCCACTGCATCCTGAAGGGGATCCCCAGCCGGGTCGTGATGCTGTGGGGCGGATGGGAGAACGAAGAGATGCTCAAGCAATACGCGCACCTCGCGCCCCGCGAGGTGGAGACGCTCATCCACCGCATTGCCCCGCCGGGGGCGCCATTGCGCGTGGTGAAAGCGCCGCCTACCGATCGGTTGGGGCACCATAGGGGCACCGCAAAAACGGAGGATCTAAAAACCGGCTCCTAGGACCTCCTAGGAGCCGTTTTGGGTGCGCGCGGCAGGATTCGAACCTGCGGCCTTCGGCTCCGGAGGCCGACGCTCTATCCAGCTGAGCTACGCGCGCACAGTGCCCTGCGAAAGGGCCGCAAGGTGTACCCGCACTCTGCGCCCAGCGCAAGCCCCTTCGGTGGCCATGCGTCTCGGTGGCCATGCATCGAACCGCGCGAACCGCGAACACAATGGCGCCTATCCCGCAAACCGCACGAGACATCGCCTCTCCCGCCTGTCCTCCCTCGCTGGTCGCGCTCCCGCCCGTTGCTACACTGCGCCCATGCCTCTGACGCTCGCCATGATCGGAATCGCGGATCTCTTCCGGGGTATCCCCGATCTCGACCGCCTGCGCGAGTTGCTCAAGCGGATCCAGGAGTTGCTGGCCATGGGTGGGATCGCCCTGGCCCTGGCGGCCAGCTTCATCTTCCTGCTGGCATGGGTTTTGTCCTACCTACGGCGTCCTTCGCCGAAGGCATCGCACCCGATGCTGGCCACCGCGGCGTTGCTGATGGCTTATCTGCCGGTGGCCCTGACGTTGGTCGCCGCGCTGGGCTCGCTGATCCCCACCCTGGCCCCCTGGACGATCAAGAGCTTCGCCCTGGCGGTGGTGGTCGCGGCGTTTGCGTGGTGCGTGGCCGTGGCGGCCATCATCCGAGGCGGCAACCGGCAAAACCTGGGCCGCGCCCGTCAGGCCCTGCTGCTGGCGGGCACCCCCTGGTACTGCCTGGCCGTCTACCTCAGCACGTTCCTGTAGGCACGCAGCCAGCCTCCTCGGGAGACTCTCGCCCTATTGCTCTTGGGCTTGCTCGATCGGCGAAGCCGCTCGGTACGCTCCGTTGGCTAAGCTCGAGCCGACTGGCTCGGCACGATCAGGTCGGCTCGAGGCCCGGTCGGCGTCGGCTCGGGTCGGGGCCCGGTCGGCGTCGGCTCGGGTCGGGGCCCGGTCGGCGTCGGCTCGGGTCGGGGCCCGGTCGGCGTCGGCTCGGGTCGGGTCGGCTCCGAGTCGGGGCCCGGTCAGCGTCGGGTCGGGTTCAGTCGCAATAGATGGCGAGACGAGCGCCCACCCACAGGTGGATTATGGTGGACGCTCGTCCCGCCGGATTCCACGGGATCACCCAAGATCCGTGGGGCCGAGCGAGTCTGATCGACAGCCGATACATGGTGCAGACCCGGGAGAGGTATGACGGATCGCTTGGGTCCGAGGCACCATCTGGTCGTTCGTCTCGTCTCGTCCAAGAAGTCGGAACCGGTCGGGGCTTGTCACTCGTAGCACGTCGATTCTTCCTGCCGTTTGTGCCGAATGACGCGTGGAATCCAGATCGATCCCGCGTGCTCACCGATGCCCCAAAAGACCAGCCCAGGGCCGTCCGGGGGAGCGGACGACCCTGGGCAGTCGTATGGAGAGTGGGGCGCGGCGGAAGCAGAACAACTCCCGCCTATCTGGTCTGCACAGGTAGTCGGGAGCCCCGGGGACTTGTCACCGCACGCACGAACTATTTGACGGACAAGCCGTTGGGCGCGACTACGCTCGCGACCGGCCCCAACCCCGCCGCATCATCCTCGATGTACGAAGATGTAGTTTGATCGTGACATCGGGCTGGGGGCCTCGACTACCGAAGCGTGACCAGGACACACCGCTCGTCCGGGTCTAGCTCGGTATGTCGAGCCAGGCCTGGTGACGGATCACGGCGACGGACCCCGGCAACGGACCCCGGCAACGGACCCCAGCAACGGACCCCAGCACCGGATCCGCCGACCCGACCTCGTTCTTGGACTTAGGAGGATGATGACGTGAGCACCGATAAACTCGAGTTCCACCTCACCGCGACGGTCGTGGGTCTGCACGAGATCACCAGCAATCCCAACGCCAAAGACCGCGGCTACGTCACGCCAACGCAGCTGCGAGACTATCTGCGCCGTAAGAAGTCCGAGGGGTACTCCTTCGTCCAGCTGGACGGTGCGTTCGAGACACGCGCCCGACAAACCAAGAACCTCCTCATCACGCTCGACGACGGGTACCTGGGCAACTACGAGCACGCCAGCGTCTTCGAGGACGAAGGGGCCCCCGCGGTGTTCTACATCCACCCGAGCTCGATAGGCAGCCCCAACGGAGCCTATCCCAAGATGTCGTGGGCGCAGGTGATGTCGCTGAGCGAACGATCGATCTTCGAGATCGGCTCGCATTCGTGGCAGCACCGCGAGCTCACCAAGCTCAGCACGGCGCAGCTCCGGGACGACTTTGCCCGAACCAATCAGGCGATCCGCCAGCGCACCGGGATCACCCCCCGCTCGATCGCCTATCCCAGCGGCGCTTGGGACCAAGAGGTGACAGCCGCGGCGAGCCAGCACTACCAGTGCGGGTTTTCCTACGGAAGCCGCTCGGGTGCTCGAAACCAGCGCTTCGCGCTGCCGCGGCTGTCGATGCACCAGAGCAACGTGAACTCGATCTAGCGCAAGACGACCATCGACGACCCGCGGAGGCGAGCGCTCCACGGCTCCCACCAGACGAGCCCGTGCCGGCGCCACTCGCTCGACCGGCATGCTATCGTCGCGGCCACGTGGACGCACCCAGCGATGCCGAGCTGCTCGAGCGCTGGCGCGCCGGTGACCGTGGCGCCGCCGAGGCGCTCACCCGGCGCCACTACGGCAGCGTCCTTCGCTACTTCGAGCTCAACGCCAGCACGGCGGCCGAGGATCTGGCCCAGGCCACGTTCATGGCCTGCATCGAGCGCGTGGCCACCGTGCGCGACGCGGCGGCGTTTCGCGCCTACCTGATGGGGATCGCCCGCCGGCAGCTGGCCCAGTACTTGCGCGAGCTGTCGCGCAACCCTCGATACGGGGATTTCGAGGAGGCCCCCCGCACCCAGATGAGCACCCTGCTGGCCCGCAGCCACGAACAAATGCTGGTCCTACGAGCGCTGGCCGCGATCCCGCGACGTCCCCAGATGCTACTGGTGCTGCGCTACTGGGAGCGGATGCCGACGACACAGCTGGCCGAGTCCTTTGGCGTGCCCCCCAGCACGATCCGCACCCAGCTGCTGCGCGCCCGCGAGCGCCTGCGCGAGCAGATGGAGCAGATGGCCGGAACCGGAGCAGCAGCAAAAACCATGCCCGCGCACGACAACGAACAGTGGCTATCGCAGCTGTTGACCTCCGTGCTCGCCGGGCAACAGACGCTCGGGATCACGGCTCCCTGACGGGCGGAAGACGGGCGCGTCGTGGATCCCGCTCCGCTCGCAGCATCCCCGGCCGTGTTGCCCGTTGGCGCGCGCCTAGATCGCTACCAGATCATTCGCCGCCTCAAGAAGGGCGGGATGGCCGAGCTCTACATCGCTCGGCAGCTCGCCGCCGAGGGCTACGAGAAGATCGTCGCGATCAAGCGCGTGCTGCCGCACCTGGCCGAGGACGCCACCTTCGTTCGCATGTTCCTCAACGAGGCCCGGCTGGCCGCGGGCCTGTCCCACGGCAACATCGCGCAGGTGCTCGACTTTGGCTCCGAGGGCAACGAGCACTACCTCGTGCTCGAGTACGTGCACGGTCGCTCGGTGCACGAGCTGCTCGGCGAGGCTGGCAAGCACGGGGGGCTGCCGCTGCCCTGCGCGCTGACGATCGTGCGCGAGGTGGCGGCCGCGCTGCACTACGCCCACGAAAAAGCCGGCCCCGACGGGCGCCCGCTAGGGCTGGTGCACCGCGACGTGTCGCCCTCCAACGTGCTGGTGAGCTACGACGGCGAGGTCAAGCTCGTCGATTTCGGGATCGCCAAGGCCACCGCCCACACCCGAGTCACGCAATCGGGCACGATCAAGGGCAAGCTGGCCTACATGGCACCCGAGCAGGTGCGCGGTGAGGCGATCGACCGGCGAGCCGACGTGTTCTCGCTGGCGGTGGTGGCCTACGAGCTGTGCACCGGGCGGCGCTGCTTCGTGGCGCCGGGGGAGTTCGCCCTCATCAACCGCGTAGCCGAGGGGCGCTACACCAAGCCCTCTTCGGTGCGACCGGACTTTCCGGCGGCGCTCGAGGCGATCATCGTGCGAGGGCTCGCGGTGAAGGCCGACGAGCGCTACGAGAGCGCGCAGGCCATGCAGATGGCGCTCGAAGAGTTTGCCGAGTCGCAGGGCCACCGGCTGTCCAAGCTCGTGCTCACCGAAGCCATGCACGGGCTGTTCGGGACCGTCGCGTACCCCACCTCGCAGGCGCTACCCTCGATCACTCCCGTGGTCGTCGAGGGCTCCGCCACCGTCCCGATCACCGTGCGGGCCCCGCCCCCCGCCGTATCCGGCTCGGTGGAGCGCCCCACCCGACGGGGGCGCGCCATGGTGGTCGTGGCCGGATCGGCGCTGGTGATCGGGCTGGGGCTGGGGATCGGACTGCCGCGACTGCTCGCCGACGACGCAGCTGCGAGCACGTCGAGTGAGCCCGGCGAGCCCGGTGAGCCTGGTGAGCCTGACATCGCCACCGATCAAGGCGACGCCGCCCGAGCGAGCGAGCCGGGCGCTCCGAGCCAGCTCGATCCAGCCCCAAGCTCCCGCGAGCCCGACGAGATCATCGACGACGCGGCGCTCGGGGATCCGGCCGCGTCCGGCGAGTCACCGGCGAGCAACCCCAACGCCAACGAAGGCGCGGAACCATCGGCCGAGCCCGCGGCGTCCCCCCGGGGACCGCGGCGCCGAAGCTCGCGAAAGAAGCCCCGCAAGCGCACCAAGACCGCATCCGATCCCTCGACCTCGCACGAGTACTTGCCACCGTCGCGACGCTCGGGCTAGGAACCGAGCACGATGTCGCTGACAATAGCGATCGTGCTCGCGGCGCTCTCCCCCGCCGGTGCCGACCCGCCCGCGTCGGCACCGGCGAGCGCTCCGCAGCACGACCCGGCCGCACGAGCCGGTGCGCTGTTTCGCGACGGGAGGTTCGCCGAGGCCGCGGCGGCATTTCAGGACGCCTACCAGAGCACCGGCGATCCGGCGTTCCTCTTTGGTCGGGCCCAGGCCCTGCGGCGCGCCGGCAACTGTGGCGCGGCGATCGAGGTGTTCGAGGCGTTCATCGCCGCCTCCCCCCCGGCGCCCGACGTCGAGGCGGCGCAGGAGGTGATCGAGGCGTGTCGGTCGATCCTCGGCGAGTCCGCGTCCGAGCCCTCTCCCACCTCGCCTCCGGAGACGACGCCCGCGGATCCGGCTGTCGCCCCCGAGCGTCCGCGCTGGCCTCGGGATGTGATCGGCGGCGTGCTCCTGGGCACCGGCGCGGCGGTGACCATCGTGGGAGCAGCGCTCTATGGCACGGCCGCGGCTCGAAGATCCGATCGCCCCGAGACCGAGCAAGGCTACGAAGATCGACAGCGACAAGTGCTCACCCTCGGCTCGATCGGAATCGGTGCGATGATCACCGGCGGCGCCCTACTGGTGGGCAGCGTGGTGCGTTATGTGCTCGTCGCTCGCTCCGAAGGAGCGCTGCGGGGCCCGCAGGCGCGCCGGTCGACACCACGAGGCGGGCGACTTCGAGTCACCCGCCGACCATGGTGGCGCCGGGTGGTCGTTCCACGCTGAGGACGAGCGCGACCGATCGCCGCCACCGCCGGACCGGGCCATCGATCCCCGGGCCCGGCTGCTATGCTCGTCACCCGATGGGGCAAACGCCGCCACTGGAGATCTCGTCGGCTCGCACGCTCCCCGCCACCAAAGTCTTCTCGGTGCCGATCGACTACTTCGCGAGCATCGTCGAGTTCACCCAGACTCCGCCCGGCGCGGCGATCGGTCGCTATGTCGTCCTCGAGACCCTCGGCAAGGGAGGCATGGGGACCGTCCTGCGCGCCTACGACCCCAAGCTCCGTCGCGAGGTCGCGCTCAAGCGGCTGCGCTCCATGGCCCCCGACGAGTACTCTGAAGCCCGCCTCGTTCGGGAAGCCCAGGCTCTCGCCCAGCTCGCCCACCCCAACGTGGTCGCCGTCTATGACGTCGACGCCGAGCCAGAGGGCGTCATCGTCACCATGGAGCTCGTCCACGGCTCGACGCTCCGGCACTGGCTCGAGACCCCCCGCTCCTGGCAAGCGTGTATCGACGTCATGCTCCAGGCCGGCCGAGGCCTGATGGCGGCCCACCAGGCCAACCTGATCCACCGCGACTTCAAGCCGGCCAACGTGATGATCACCCCCGAGGGGGTCGCCAAGGTCATGGACTTCGGCCTGGCCAAGCCCGCCGTCACCGTAGAGCACTCGGAGGCCAACGCCGCCGAGTCACTCTCCACGAGCTGGCGCTCGTCGGGGCATGGGCTCGACTCTTCGCCCGAGCTCGAGACCGCCGATCACGTCGTGCTGGGTACGCCAGCCTACATGGCTCCAGAGCAACATGACGGGTCGGCCGCCGGTCCTGCCATCGACCAGTACGCCTTTTGCGTGACCCTTTGGGAAGCCCTGCACGGACGGCGACCCTTCGAAGGCACCCTGACGGAGCTGGTCGTGGCCAAGCTCAAGGGCCCTCCCGCGTGGCCGCGAAGCGTCAACGTCCCCCGGCGGCTCATCCACGCGGTGCAGCGGGGCCTCCAAGTCCACCCCGCCGATCGTTGGCCCACCATGCAGGACCTGCTCGACGAGCTGCAGGCGGTGGCCCGCCCCCGCCGCTCCCGAGTCTCCGTGCTGCTGGGCGCAACGCTGCTGACCGGAGCGGTCGGCTCGGCCAGCTGGCTTCAATGGAGCACACCACCCCCCTGCCCAGATCCACGGGAGCGCCTCGTGGGGGTCTGGGACGAGCCTTCCCGCGCAAAGGTCGGCGAGCACATCGAGGCCCTCGACACCCTCGACGCGGCATGGACATGGACCCAAGTCTCCCAACGGATCGACGAGTACGCCGAGTCCTGGGTCGAGGAGCACCGCGAGGCGTGCGAGGCCACCACGATCCGAGGCGAGCAATCGACCACGGTCCTCGATCGCCGCATGGCGTGTCTTTATCGCGCACGTGCCGAGTGGGACGCTACGCTGCGGCGGCTGGGTGAGCTCGACGCACGCACCTTGCCCCGCGCCCTCGAGCTGGTCGAGCGCCTGCCCCGACTCGAGCGATGCGCCGACGTGGACACCCTGCTCGCCCACGCCCCGCCACCGGACGATCCCGAGCAGCGGGCCGCGATAGAGCGAGCCCAAGAGCGCTTGGCCGAGGCCACCACGCTCCATCGGATCGCCCGCTATGACGAGACCTTCGAGATCCTCGGGCAGATCGAGTCCGAGCTCGGCGAGTACGAGCACCCCCCGTTGCGGGCCGAGATCCTCGTCCTCGAGGGGCTGACGCACGAAGCACAGGGCCGCTTCGAGGCCGCAGAAGACCTCCTGCGTCGAGCGACCGATCTGGCGATCGCCCACGGCACGCTCGAGATCGCCGCCCTAGCCACTCGGCAGTGGTCGTTCATCCTCGGCCGTCGGCTCGAGCGCCGGGACGAGGGCGAGCTGGCCGCCCAGGTCGCCCTTTCGCTGGCCCGGCGCGCACCGGATCCGCAGCAGTTCTACGAGGCGATGGCACTCGCCCAGATCGCCAGCATGAAGGTCGCCAATACCGAGTGGGACGAAGCCGACACGCTCTTTGGCGACGCGCTCGAGCGACTCGAGCGCGCGGGCTCGACCACCGAGCTCAGCCTGGCGATCGTGCTCAACGATCGCGCAACGCTACGGCTGAGGAGAGGAGCACTCGAGGAGGCGCGAGCCGATCATCGAAGGGCGCTGGAGATCCGCGAGCGCCGGCTCGGCGCCAACCACCCCTACGTGGGCTCCTCGTTGGTCAACCTGGGCAACGTGTCGACCAAGCTCGGCGACCCGGACCAGGCCGAGCGGGTGTACGAGCGAGCCCTGAAGATCTTCTTGCGAAGCTACGGCCCCAACCATTCGACCACCACAATAGCCCGAGCCAACCTCGCCGCTCTCGCGGTAGACCGCGGGGAGCTCGACCGGGCGGCCGAGATCTTCGAACAGGTCGTCGACGCCCGGATCCAGCAGCTGGGCCCCATGCATCCGGCCGTAGCCGAAGCGTACAACAACCTCGGCGCCGTGCAGCAGATGCAAGGCAAGCTCGGCGCCGCTCGCCAGGCCCTGACCCGAGCGCTGGAGATCTGGACCGAGTCCTTGGAGCCCGATGACAACCGCCTCCACTCCACCCACCACAACCTCGGGGTCCTGGAGAATGATCTGGGCCACCCTGAGCAGGCGAAGTGGCACTTCGAACGCGCCCTGACCGTCTCGGCCGATGCCCGGCCCGATCAGCTGGGGCACACCCAGTTCGAGATGGCCAAGCTGCTGTGGGAGCAACCCGACGCTCGGGCCCGCGCGCTTGCGCTCGTCCGCGAAGCCATCGCCACCTACCAGCAAGCCGAAGGCACCGTCGCCGAGCTCCCCGACGCCGAGGCGTGGCTGCGCGAGCGATCGCCCCCCACCGGTAGCACCCCACCCGACTGAGCCCGCGTCCAAACGATCGCCTCCCGATCGCGGCTGCGCGACGACAGCCCGCGCGAGCAGGCTGCTATGCTCGACCCAGGATGGAGGAGCCAACGCTCGAGCTCTCGTCGGATCACACCGCTCGAGCCCCCCAGCCTCCTCCTGCGCCCGTCGACTACCTCGCGAGTATCGTCGAGTTCACCCAGACCTTGCCCGGCTCGACGATCGGCCGCTACGTCGTCTTGGAGACGATCGGCAAGGGAGGCATGGGGACCGTCTTGCGCGCCTACGACCCCAAGCTCCGTCGCGAGGTCGCGCTCAAGCGGCTGCGCTCCCTCAAGCCCGACGAAGACTCCGAGGCCCGCCTGGTGCGGGAGGCCCAGGCCCTCGCCCAGCTCACCCACCCCAACGTGGTCGCCGTGTACGACGTCAACGCCGAGCCGGAGGGCGTCGTCGTCACCATGGAGCTCGTCCACGGCTCGACCCTCTGGCACTGGCTCAAGACCCCCCACTCCTGGCAAGAGTGCGTCGACGTCATGCTCCAGGCCGGCCGAGGCCTGGTGGCGGCCCACCACGCCAACCTGGTCCACCGCGACTTCAAGCCCGCCAACGTGATGCTCACCCCCGAGGGGGTCGCCAAGGTCATGGACTTCGGCCTGGCCAAGCCCACCAACACCGAGGAACGCTCGAGCCCCGACTCGATCGAGCCGCTCGCCTACGCGGACTGGTCGCGATCCTCGGGTCACGGGCTCGACTCTTCTCCCGAGATCGTGACCGCCGCGCACCTGGTACTGGGCACACCGGCCTACATGGCCCCGGAGCAACACCGCGGCTCGGTCGCCGGTCCTGCCGTCGACCAATACGCCTTTTGCGTGACCCTTTGGGAAGCATTGCACGGGTGGCGCCCCTTCGACGGCCCCCTCAAAGAGATGGTCATCGCCAAGGTCAACGGCCCTCCTGCGTGGCCCCGAGGCGTCGACGTACCCCGGCGGCTGGTCCATGCGATCCAACGAGGCCTGAGCGCACGTCCCGAGGCTCGCTGGCCCACCATGCAGGACCTGCTCGACGAGCTAAACGCGGTGGTCCGCCCACGTCGCTCCCGAGCCGCGGTGGCGCTGGGAGGGGCGGTCCTCGTCGGAACGATCGGCTCGGTGAGCTGGCTCCAGCTACGCACGCCCTCTGGCTGTCCCGACCCGCGGGAGCGCCTGGTGGGCGTCTGGGACGAGCCTACCCGCGCCGCGATCGGTACACACATCGAGGCCCTCCCGGTCGACGACGCGACGTTGGTGTGGACCCAGCTATCCCAGCGGCTCAACGGCTACGCCGATTCCTGGGTCGAGGGGCACCGTGAGGCCTGTGAAGCGACGACGATCCGCGCGGAGCAATCGACCGCGATCCTCGATCTTCGTATGGCGTGCCTATACCGCGCCCGTGCCGAGTGGGACGCCACGATGCGACGGCTGGGCGAGCTGGACGAGCGGACCCTGCCGCGCGCGCTCGGGCTGGTCGAGCGTCTGCCGCGGCTGGTGCGGTGCACCGACGTGGACGTCCTGCTCGCCCAGCTCCCCCCCCCCGACGATCCCGAGCTACGAGCGGCGGTGGAACGCGCCGAGCAACACCTGGCCGAAGCCATCACGCTCCACCGGCTCGCTCGCTATGATGCCGCCAACGAAGCGATCGCGCAGATCGAGTCCGATCTCCGCGGGTTCGAGTATCCCCCGGTGACGGCCAAGAAGCTCTGGCTCGAGGGCGCCTTGCTCGAGGCCAAAGGGCGCTACGCGGCCGCCGAGCAGCGACTACGCCAGGCCATGGATCTCGCCATCGTCCAGGGGACGTTCGAGACCGCGGCGCGGGTCAGCTTCCAGTGGTCGTTCGTCCTCGGCCAGCGGCTCCAGCGACGGGACGAGGCGCAGCTCGTCGCCGAGCTCGGACTTTCCCTGGCGCGACGGGCACCGGATCCCTTCTACACCCTCGAAGGCCGAGCGCTTGCGCAGATCGCCAACACGAAGAAGGTCAATAGCGAGTGGGACGAGGCCGACGTGTTCTATCGCCAGGCAATCGAGCAGCTGGAGCAGGGAGGCGCCTCCGCCGAGATCGATCTAGCGGTGACGCTCCACGATCACGCGAACCTCCTGGCCCAGCGCGGCTTGCTCGACGAGGCGTCGGCCATTCACCACCGGGTCCTCGAGATCCGCGCGCGCTTGTTCGGCTCCGACCACCCCTATCTGGGATCATCGATGTATAGCCTCGGCAACATCGCCTACCAGCTCGATGAGCTGGATCGAGCCCAGCAGATGTACGAGCGTGCCCTGGAGATCTTCTCACGAAGCTACGGCCCCGACCACCCGACCACCACCACCGCCGCCCGCACCAACCTCGGCCGGCTGGCCCTCGAGCAAGGGGAGCTCGAGCAGGCCGCCCAGATCTTCGAGGACGTGGCCTACGCCAGAGTCCGACAGCTGGGGCCGGCCCATCCCGAAGTGGCCACGGCCTACGCCGATCTCGGCAAGGTCGACCACGAGCGAGGCGCTCTCGAGTCGGCCCGCCAGCTCTACGAGCAGGCGCTGGAGATCTGGCAGGCGTCCCTGGAGCCGAACGACAACCGCCTCCACTCGGCACATCACAACCTCGGGGTCGTGAACAAAGATCTCGGCCATATCGAGCAGGCCCTGCGGCACTTCGAGCTCGCCCTGACCGTATCGGCTGAGCTCCGGCCCGACCAGCAAGGACACACCCAGTTCGAGATGGCCACGCTGCTGTGGGAACAGCCCAACACACGAGCGCGTGCGCTCGCGATCGCCCGCGACGCCCTCGCTAGCTACCACAAGGCCGAGAGCGCGAACGAGGAACGCCGCGAGGTCGAGGCCTGGCTGCACGAGCACCCGAGCGAGAGCGGCTGAGCCTTGCCCTGGCCGCTCCCGCCCGGGGAGTGTCATCGCGCCCCTCCAGCGCTCACTCGCCCTCGGCGCTCGGCTCCAGCATCACCTCCTCTCGAGCTCTATGGCCAAATCGAAACGCATCACTCAGGACCAGGCTCCGCCAGATCGCGATCACGTCACCACCCGACTCGGCGTAGTCCTGCTCGACACCATCGATGATCCATCGGTACTCGGCCGCCGGCGCGGCCCCGGTCACGTAGCTATACACATGGCGGGCAAAGCAACCCCGTAGCTCCTCGTGTTGCAAGAGCGCCTCGCTCAGCGAGCGCGCGCCGTCGAAGGCGACCCCGTCGATCGTCCCGCTGGCATCGATCGGCTTGCCTCCGTCCGTCAGCTGGATCCGACCCACGGGGTCGAAGTGCTCGAGCGCAAAGCCCAGCGGATCCATGAACTGGTGGCACGACGCACACGCCGGCTCTTCCATATGTTGCTGAAGCTGCTCCCGTCGGGTGGTGCCCTCGGGCGGCGCCGGGAGGTCGTTGGCGACGTCGGGCGGCGGCGGCGGGATCTCCGCACACAACAGACGCGAGAAGATGAATCGTCCCCGTCGAGTGGGCGAGGTCGCGGCCGAACCGGAGGTGGCCGCGAGCAAGCTGGGCTCGGTCAGCAGGCCCACGCGCAGGCTGTCGGCCTGAAGCTCAATGCGCTGCATGACCGCCTCGGGCCCGAGCTCATCGTAGTACTCGGCCAGCGCACCGTCGGCATACGTAAAGCCCGACTCGAGTACGGCGAGAAACTCACGCTCGTCGTGCAGGGCCATGTCGACCATCATCATCAGCGTCCCCTCCTCGAGAGATTCCCGAACCGCCTCGGTGAACCCCGGGAACACGCTCGTGTCGACCAGCGAGTGGTCGAGGCTACGTAGCTGAAGCAAGTCGTACGAGAACGCACGGATCCCCTGCGCCACGCGTTCGGTGTCGGCCACCATTCGATCGAATTGCTCCTCGAGACCCTCGGGCGTGCTCAAGCGACCCGCCGACGCGGCCGCGAGCAAGCCGTCATCGGGCGTGGTATCCCACAGTAGGTAGGAAAGACGTGAAGCCAGCTCGAAATCGGTATAGGCGAAGTACTCCCCGCGGGGTTCGCCTATCTCCACGAGGTGGGTGAATCTCGGCGAGATCAGCATGCCGGTCAGCGCGTAGCGCAGGCCTCCCCAGAAATCTTGGGCGTCCTCGGCAGCCGCGATTGCCACCGCCACGTACCGTGCCCGCTCGTTGTCGTCCAAAGGGCGTCGGAACAGGTGCCCCCCGAACCCTTCGAGGATCTCGTTCATGCAGGCAGTGTCGACCACCTCGGTGGGCTCGCAGGGAGCCCACCGCGACCGCCACGTAGGGTCGACCACCGCCGCCGACGCGACCTGCAGGGCGGCTCGCTCGTAGGCCACGACATTGTCGATGGACAGCACCACGTCACGCGCCCCGATGGACGACCACCCCGACGATTCCGGGATCTCGTCGAGCGCCAGCGCATCGGCGATCTGCGCAGAGAAGAGATCCGCTATCGTGTTGCGATACCGCGACGCGCTCAGCCGAACCATGCTGATCGGCAGCAGCTCACCGTCCTCCGGGACCTCGGACGGCCCAGGAGACTCATCGTCGTCGTCGTCCTCGGACGGCGGCTCCCCCGCGGATCCCATGCCCGGGCCCGGATCGGCACTGTCGGCCGCATCGAGCCCGGAGTAACAGGCACTGCTGGTGGAAAGTAGTGTCCCAACCAGCAACCAAGAGCCATGGGTCCTAGAGTAGCGCATCGATCACCTCCGAGGTCGCCGCGTCCTGAGTACCAAAAGAGTCGATGGGCAGGCCTAGCGCCTGCATCACGGTCAGTGCCGTGCGGCTGGTGGGGCCCGAGGCATGCACGTGCCGCCCGCCGGCCAACCCGCCGCCGGCCCGCCCACCAACGAGCGAGAGCATGTTGTCCATCCGGTGCTCCCAGGCAGTCTCGGTCATCACCATGACCGCCGTGTTGTCGAGCACGGTACCGACCCCCTCGGGAAGGGCGGCCAGCTCGTCGAGTAGCTCGGCGAAGCGAGCCATGATGAACTGAACCGACGCCCATAGATCGGGGTGCTGCTGGTGTCCGAGTTCATGGTGGTTGTTGGACAGACCACCAAAGTTGCGAAACGAGTTCTGCTCCATGAACTGATACGAGAACACTTGGGTCAGACCACAGCCCAACGCAATAGCAACCAACCGCGCCATGATCCGATTGATCTCGGCGGCGTGGCCGTTGTTGTCCACCATCGCATCGGTCACCTCGTCGGCCACCCCGTCGGCCATCATGCACGCCGCCGCCGAGTCGAGAGACTCGATCTTCGACTCGACCTCCCGGAGCCCATCGAGGTAGCTCTCGAGTCGTATGCGATCGTGAGCGCCGAGGGTTTGCTCGAGCCTCGCGATGTCTTCCCGACATGCATCGAGATAGGCAAGGCGATGGGGCGCGTCGTCAAAGCCCCCCGAAGGTGGCGGCTCGATCCCCGCGAACATGTCCTGATAGACCGCGCGAGGGTCCAGCTGCGCTTGGTTGGGGCTGTTGGGCCCGTTGTGCGAGATCGCGTGCCACCCGGTACCGGACTCTCCCGAGCCCGACCCCGTGACCCCCACCGCCATCGCCCGACGCGGCGCCTCATCCAGAAAATCGGCGACGATCTGATCGAGCGAGGGGGCGGTCATCGCTCCACCCGCCGGCGGGTGCCCGGTCAGCTGGGCCGCCGCCCCCATGATATGACGGTTGGTCCCGTAGTCGCCGAAGCTGGGGCAGCTCAGCCCAGAGATCATCGACACCGAGGCACGGTGAGCCTCCAACGGCGAGAACGCCTCGGGCAAGACGAGATCGCCGGTCGAGCCCGGCTGCCACCCCTCCATGACGCCCGCTGCAAAGAACCATGTGCCAAAACGGCGCAGTAGGGGCGTGCCGTCGGCATACGCCGTCCCGTGGGTATTGAGCGCCGCCTCGAAGGCGGGCAAGCCGATCGCCACGGGGACACCGGCACATACGCCGCGTAGGAATTGGCGACGGCTAGGTGCGCGCCCCGTACGGAGGACCGGCCCCTGAGTTGGTGTTGTCTTCTTCTTGATCATTCAACATCCTCCATCGGCTCGCCCCTGTCAGCTTCGCTCGATGCCCTCACGCGACCGCGACGTCGATGAAGGGTGGCGGATCGACTCACTCGATCACGAAAGGAGCCATACGCAGCACAGACTTGTTACGGTGGGGCCAGGGCGGCGTCGACGATGCTCGACCGATCCGCTCGGGCCTTTCACCACAACAGTCGTACTCGCACCGGATTCGTCCCAGCTCGATCGAAGAAAATTTTCTCGGCCCGCCGTTCGCGGCCCCGCGGCGCTCGGCTCGACGACGCCCGAGCTCTGCCCGAGCTCTATCTAATAGTCGCGAGACTCCCGTGGCCGACCCGATGTGACGCGGGCCTCGGATCTATGAACACCGAGCTCACCGAGTCGACACCGCTTCGTCGATCCCGCTCCGTCGATCCCGCTCCGTCGATCCGTGACGCCAAGCGCACCGGATCTGCGCGTCATCGCCCGTGCAACCGACGTAGGCGAGCCCACGAAAAGAAAATTTCGACGAAAAGCGGGACGTTTGCCCCGCTCCCCCGACCTTTGGGGCGTGACGAGACAACACAAGCACGGAGCCCGGGGTTGGGTGCTCGCGAGCCTGGCGCTCGTGCTGAGCACGGGCTGCTACGCGGGGCGAGGCGACCATGGTCACGACGACCCGAGCGCGGGCGGATCCGGGGCCGACCCGAGCGCGGACGACGACGCCCCGCCGGTCGAGCCGGTCGATCCGGTAGTGCTCGATCGTCTCGGAGAGTCGGGCCTGCGCCGGCTGACCGCCGCCGAGTACTCGGCCACCGTCCGCGATCTGCTCGGCGTCGACGTGGACGCGGCGCTCTTGCTGCCCGAGGACTGGCGCCAGCCCTTCGACAACGACTATACCACCCAGGTCGCCTCGCAGGCGCTCATCGAGGGCGCGGAGCTGCTGGCGTCCGACGTGGCCGCGCAGGCCCTGGCCACCCCCGCCTCGCGCGACGCGGTGGTGGGCTGCCAGCCGGCGACGACGAACGACGAGGCTTGCTTCGACAGCTTCTTGGCCACGTTCGGCCGCCTGGCGCTCCGGCGGCCGTTGTCCGCAGAGGAGCTCGGGCGCTACGCGGGCCTGTTGGCGGAAGCCGAGGAGTCCGACGACTTCTACGCGGCGATCGAGGTGGCCCTGCGGGCACTGCTGCAGCACCCGGAGTTCCTGTACCGGGTGGAACTGGGCCAGCCGGTGCCCGACGCTCCCGGGGTGTTTCGCCTGAGCGACCACGAGGTGGCCACTCGACTGTCCTACTTCCTGTGGGGCAGCACCCCCTCGTCGACGCTGCTGGATCTGGCCGACGCGGAGCAGCTGCACACCGCCGAGCAGGTGGCCGCCGCCGCCGAGTCGATGCTGGCCGACGACCGGGCCCGCGACCGCGTGGGCCGCTTCCACGCGCTGTGGCTCGGCTATGAGCAGCTCCCGCACGCGCCCGACCTGGCGAACGCGATGCAGGCGGAGACCCAGGCGCTCATCGAGCGGGTGGTGTTCGACGAGGGCCTGCCCTGGCAGCAGCTGCTGCGTAGCGAGCAGACCTTCGTGGACGCGACGCTGGCCGAACACTACGGACTGCCCGGCCCCGCCAGCGAGGGTGACTGGGTCGACTACGGCGACTCCGGCCGGCAGGGCCTGCTCTCGCACGGCACGTTCTTGTCGGCCATGGCCAAGGTCGACGACAGCAGCCCCACCAAGCGGGGGATCTTGGTGCGCACGCGCCTGATGTGCCAGACGATCCAGCCGCCGCCTCCCAACGTCAACGTGGACGACACCGAGCCCCCCGAGGGGGTGTGCAAGGAGCAGTTCTACCGGGAGGTCCACTCCACCGGCAACTGCGCCGGCTGTCACAACCTGATGGATCCGATCGGCCTGGGGCTGGAGAACTACGACCACCGCGGGGTCTTCCGTACGGTGGAGAACGACGACCCCACGTGCGAGATCTCGGGCGAGGGCGCGCTGGATGGCGCCTCTTTCTCCGGGCCGGCCGAGCTTTCGGATCTGTTGCTTGCATCGGGCACGCTGGGTCGATGCGTCACCGAGCAGCTGTATCGCTTCGCGATGGGCCGCAGCGAGCTCAGCGACCTCGATCGTGCCTTCATCAACAGCCTCGTCGAGCAGATCGGCACCGACACCGACTTCGACTTCGGCGAGCTGGCCGTGCGCTTCGTCTCCGACGAGGCCTTCGTGCTGCGGCGCGAACAAACCGAGACCGAGGAGGGACAATAGCCATGACCCGCACGCAACCAATGCACCGTCGAACCTTCCTCCGCGGCGCCGCCGGCTTTGCGATGGCCGTGCCCCTCATGGAGAGCATGCAGGCCCACGCCGGCGGTGGCGCCCCTCGGCGCTACTTCCTGGGCTTTGCCGGCTCGTCGATTGGATTCCCCACCTTCGACTACGACCTGTTGGTCCCCGACGCCACTGGCCCCGGCTACGACGTCAAGCGAGCGCTCCAGCCCCTGCTGGATCTGGAGATCCAAGACTCCGTCTCGGTGGTCACCGGGATGGAGATCCCCTGGGGTGACGCGGGCAGCGTCCCCCCGGGTGGGCGTGTGCGCCAGTGGCACGCCAAGTCGGTGGCCCCCCTGCTCAGCGGCGTGCGCGGGGCCGACAACGGCAACGAGCGGGCGCGCGGGGCCACCTCGGACCAGGTCGCGGCCGACGTGATCGGCCAGGATACGCCCCACCGCCTGCTGACCTATCGCGTGCAGGCGGCCTACTACCGGGGCAGCAACGGCGACGGCGGAGATCGAGGGCGGATCTCCTACCGCGACGACGGGGGCCAGATCATCCCCGTGGATCCGATCGTCAGCCCGCGCCTGGCCTACGAGTCGCTGTTCACCGGGTTCGTCCCGCCCGACCCGGCCGACGCCGCGGCCGCCCTGACCGCACTACGCCGTCGCCGGAGCGCGGTGGATCTGGTGCTCGAGGACGCGGCCGCGCTGATGCCTCGCCTGAGCACCGTCGATCGCCAGCGGCTCGAGCGACACTTCGACGAGCTGCGCGAGCTCGAGACCCGGCTGGATCAAGAGCAGCCGCCGATCGAGGGCGCGTGCGAGCTATTGACCCACCCCGGCGACGATCCGGAGATCGGCGGTCCGGTGGAGAACGGCGACACCGGCGGCTATGCGGGCGGCGGAGCCTACAGCAACGAGGAGCGGCGAGCCGAGATCCTCACCGATCTGGTGGCGATGGCGTTCACCTGCGATCTGACCCGCGTGGCGTCGATGATGTACACGATGGCCCAGTGCTTCCTCAACGCCAACCCCTTGTTCGGGCAGCCCAGCGACCTGCACGAGCTGGGTCACTACGGGGTCGGGGGCGGCATGGTGGGCCTGGAGGCCATGAGCGACGGCGTGGCCTGGCACGTGGAGCACTTTGGCCGGCTGGTCCGCAAGCTTCAGGACACGACCGATCTCGACGGCTCAACGGTCCTGGACAACTCGGCGCTCACCCTGGTGTTCGAGGGCGGCTGGGGTTACGACCCCGAGTCGGGCGACGGGCTGAGCGTGCACAGCAGCGAGAACATGTCGGCGCTGATCGCCGGGCACGCCGGTGGGCTCAACCCGCAAGGCGGCGTCCACGTGTCCAACCCCGGGGGGCATCCCACCGAGGTGATCAATACCGCCCTGCGAGCCGTGGGGGTCAACCAAACGATGGGAGAGGTGCCCGGGGTCATCGACACACTGCTGGGCTGAGAGAGACTCGCGGTCGGCCGGCCACGCTCCGACGAATGTCGTGTCCGACGCAGACGAAGATGCTCTACGGGCATGATACCGTGCAGTGTGGTGAGATACGGACGACTCGTCGTGACCGGATCGCTCCTGGGCCTAGTCGTCGGAGGCCTAGGACTCGGGTGCTTGCGCCTGTCACCCTATGCGTGCCGCACAGACACCGACTGCGACCGCACCGGCATGCAGGGGCGGTGCCTCGACGACGGAGCGTGCGCCTACCCGGACGCCGACGACCGCTGCGAAGGCGACTGGGTGCGCTCGCCCAATGCAGCGGTGGATCCGGGGGGGTGCGTGCCACCGGACTCGAGCGGAAGCCCGACCGAGGGCTCAGGCACGCACAGCGCCTCGGGACCGGAGCCCACCGGCGCTCCGCCCACATGCGGCACCATGGCCCCGCTCGAGATCAACACCGCGTTCCTCAGCACCTCCGAGGTCCTCGAGGGCTATCCGCTCCTGCTGTCGATCGAGTCGGCGGCAATCGTCGACGGCATCGCCGCCTCGGGAAGTGACCCGGTGGTGGTGGGCCCCGACGGAGGGTCGCTGGCCAGCGAGCTCGAGGTGCTCGATCCGATCACCGACACGCTGACGATGTGGGTCCGGCTCCCCAGCTACCCCCTGGACGAGCCGCTGCCGATCGAGCTTCGCTGGGGGACCGGCGCGCTCCCGGGTGCAGCGGCCGAGGTCTGGGCCGACCACTACGTGGGCGTGTGGCACCTAGGCGACGCGCTCAGCGGGGTGGACGGCGACGAGCTGCGCAACAGCGTGAGCGTGGCCGAGCCGGGTCGAACCTCGGGCCAGATGCAGCCCGAGCAGAGCGTGATCGGGGTCGTGGGCCGCGGCCTACAGTTCGACGGCGACGACGACATCGTGACGATCGACGCCCAGTTCGTGGGCCAGCTCGACTCGTACTCGGTAAGCTTTTGGGTGCGCTACGATGGCCCCGCCGACGGGCCCGGAGACTACTTCCAGCGCCTCAACGGGGACTACTTCTACCCACGCTGCTGGCGACTGGCTGAGAGCATCGTTTTCTGCCAGTACTCCCTCGACGAGATGACCGCCGGGATCGGCAACGGATTCCCCCAGGACGTGGGCCAGTTGCTGCACCTGGCACTGGTGCGCGACGCCGAGGCCGCCACCCACCGGCTGTACATCGACGGCGAGCCGATCGCCCAAAACGAGGATCCTCCCGGCGCGACACTCCCCGACGATGGTCATGCCTTCGAGCTGGGCCACGGCGAGCTCGGCACGCTGCCGGGCATGCTCGACGAGGTGCGCGTGGCCGACCAGCCACTCCCGGCCTCGTGGGTACGCGCCGATGCTCGCACCCAGCTGCAGCCGGCCGCGGCCCTGGCCGGGGTGGGCGAGCCCGTGCCGATCCCCTGCTCGGGCTGACCGAGCGCTACCCCGCCTGAGCCCGCGCGGCCGCCTGCACCCGCCCCCGTAGCCAGCGATGCCCGGGGTCTGCGTCGTAGCGCTCGTGCCACAGCATCTCGAGGGTGAAGGGTCGAAGCTCGATCGGCGCCTCGTGGATCTCCAGCGGGAAGTGCCGGACGAAGTACTCGGCCAGCTGCCGCGGAGCGGTGAGCACCAGATCGCTGCGAGCCACGACCAGCGGAGCGGCCAAGAAGTAGCGGATCCGCAAGGCGATCCGCCGCGACTGCCCCTGGGCGTGAAGCTGAGCGTCGACCGGACCCAGACCCGCGCCGGTGGTGGTGATGAGCACGTGGGGCAGCCGCAGGTACTGGCGCAGGGTCAGCCGGCGACGAATGGTGGGATGCCCACAACGCACCAGGCACACGAAATCGTCGGTCATCAGCGGGGCGCGGCACAGGCCCGGACGCTCGGCAACGTCCACGCTGATCAATAGGTCGAGCTCCCCGACCACCAGCTGCGATCCATCTTCGGTGGAGGGCGGCACTACTTCGAGATCGATGCCGGGGTGGCTCGTACAGTCCCCCACCAGCGCGGGGAGCATCGTATACGCGACCGAGTCACCGGTCCCGATCCGAAAGCACCGGCTCGCCACGGCGGGATCGAACGATGGAGGATCGCGCAGCGCATGCTGAAGGTCGAGCAGGGCCCGACGCACGGGGATCCGCAACGACTCCGCCCGAGGCGTGGGCACCAAGCCTCCCGCCCCTCGCACCAGGAGGGGATCGTCCACCATCTCTCGTAGCTGGCGCAGCGAGTGGCTCATCGCCGACTGGGTGACCCCGACGTGGTGGGCCGCCGCGGTCACCGATCCTTCGCCCAGCAGCGCGTCGAGGGCGACCAGGAGGTTGAGGTTGATGTCGGCCAGCCGGGGTCCATGCGTCAACATGAGAGATGCTCATGATATCCTGAAAAACATCGATTTGTATAATATTACTGCGCGCGGCATACCCAGGGCATGTCCATCGTCATCAACACGCCCAACGGAACCATCGGTCGCAAGCTCACCCTCGCCCTGCTGGACGCCGGCGAGGCGGTCACCGTGCTGAGCCGCGATGCCACGCGGGTCTCCGATCTGGCCGAGCGTGGAGCCCGCGTGATCGAGGGGAGCTTCGACGAGGCGACCCTGCGCACGGCGCTGACCGGCGCCGAGACGCTGTTTTGGCTCACCCCGCCGCACTACGTGCCAGACTTCATGGACTGGAGCCGGCAAGCTGCGCAGCGGGCCGCCCAGATCGCAGCCGAGGCGGGCGTCGTGCGGGCGGTGGTGCTGTCGAGCGTGGGCGCCCACAGCGAGGCGGTGGGCCCGGTCTCTGCCCTGGGCCCGGTCGAAGCCGCGTTCAAGGCCCAGCTACCCCACGTCACCGTGCTGCGGCCCGGCTTCTTCATGGAGAACTACCTGCGCGACGTGGGCACGATCGCGACCATGGGCAAGATCTTCTCCCCGGCCGACGGCGACCGGCCCATGCCCATGGTGGCCACCGCCGACATCGCCCGCCGGGCCGCCCAAGTACTCCGCGATCGCAATTGGCAGGGCCACCGGGTCCTGGGGATCCACGGCCCGCGTAACCTGAGCTTCCGCGAGGGCGCCCAGATCGTCGGCCAAGCGCTCGGGCGCGAGATCGAGTACGTCCAGGTGAGCGCCGACCAGGCCCGGGCGAGCATGCTCGAGGCGGGCCTGCCCCCCCACGTGGCACAGATGTTCGTGCAGATGTACCAGGCGATGAACGACGGTCGCATGGATCCGGCCGAGCCTCGCGACGCCGCGTCGACCACCGCGACCGAGCTGGCCCAGTTCGCGCGGGACGTGCTGAAACCGGCGATCGCCGCGGCCGCCTGAGGGCAATAGTGCCCGATGCATGAGCCTGCTCGAGCGGTACACATCGTGGTCTACCCCAAGGGCCCGGGCCCCCTCCGAAGGTGCACTGGCACGGGACGATACTTGGCCTGGGGCTCGATCACGATCTGCCCGACTCGTCGCCGATGCCTTGCGCACGG
Source organism: Myxococcota bacterium (assembly GCA_039194325.1). Taxonomy (GTDB): domain Bacteria; phylum Myxococcota_A; class Polyangia; order Nannocystales; family Nannocystaceae; genus Paraliomyxa. The sequence continues at coordinate 3,890 of JBCCWC010000214.1, read as the reverse complement.
ACGCGGCCGGACCCATGCCACAATGCATGGGTGTCCGAGGACGACCCCATCGAGCCCCAGGGGCCGACGCAGTCCGCGACGGACGCCCTGGGGAGGAGATCGGCGGGCTCGACCGAGGATGTCCTCGACCCCCAGGTCCAAGCCCCGCCGCCGCTCGGCCTCGATGAGCGACCCAAGCAGCTAGGGGACTATATGCTCGAGCGACCGCTGGGGGCGGGGGGCATGGGTGAGGTGTTCGTGGCCCGTCGTGGAGACCAGCGGGTTGCCCTCAAGACCCTGCAGCGTACCTCCAGCACCAACCTGCTGCGGTTCAAGCACGAGTTCCGGGCACTCGCCGACGTGCGGCATTTCAACCTGATCGAGCTTCATGCTCTGGGTGAGGCCAACGGGCGCAGCTTCTTCACGATGGAGTTGCTCGAGGACGCGGTGCCCTTGGTCCAGTGGGTGCGGCGCGGGGTTTCAGCAGGAGAACGGCCGGACCTCGGTCGGCTCGAGCAGGCGCTTGGGTCGTTGCTCGACGGCCTCGGCGAGATCCACCACCACGGGTATGTACATCGCGATCTCAAGCCTTCGAACGTACTGGTGACGGCCGCGGGCCGCGTGGTGATCCTCGACTTTGGGTTGATCTCGGCGGTCGACCGTGAGCGGGCACTGACGCGTGACGGGCAGATCCTCGGTACGCCCTCTTATATGGCGCCCGAGCAGGCGATGGGTCTACCCGCGGGTCCGCCCGCCGATATGTATGCGGTCGGGGTGATGCTCTACGAGTGCTTGACGGGTCGCCTGCCGATCGAGGGGGCGGCGATGGAGGTGCTCGCCGAGAAACTGGCCACCTTTGATGCTGAGGCCGCGCTGGCCACGAGCCCGCTGCGTTGGCGAGAGCGCTGCGTTTGGATGCTGCGGCATCGGCCCGAGGATCGACCGAGCGCGGCTGGGCTCCTCGCGGGTCTCCAGCATGCTCGACGGCACGGGGGGCGTCGTCACGCAACATCGTTCGTCGGTCGCGAGGCGGATCTGCGGCTGTTGCGGGCGACTCGAGTGGCACTCGACGAAGGCGGCGGGCCCCAGGTCGTGCACGTGCGCGGGCCGAGCGGCCAGGGCAAGTCGGTGCTGCTCGAGCGATGTACGGCCGAATGGATCGACGAGGGGGACCTCGTGCTCCACGGCCGCTGTCGCGAGCAAGAGGCCATCCCCTACAAGGGCGTCGATGCCATCGTCGATGCCCTGGCGCTGCACCTGCGGCGCCTGCCCGATGCCGACCGGGCCGCCGTGCGCCCGCGCTCGGTCGCGGCGCTGGCCCGCATGTTTCCCGTGCTGGACGAGCTATGGCCCGACGCCAAGCCCGAGCGACTCGACCCCACGCAATTGCGAGGGGTGGCCTGGGCAGCCCTGCGAGAGGTGCTCGGCGGGCTGACGAAGCAGGGACCGGTGGTGCTGGTGATCGACGACGCGCAGTGGTCCGACCTCGACAGCGTGCGGTTGCTCGAGGCGCTGCTTGGCGGGCCGCAGCCGCTGGTAGTGTTGCTGGTGCTCGCGCTGCGCGATGATCTCGGTGAGACGCAGGCGCCGCGAGCAATCGCCAAGAGCCTGGTCATCGGTCCCTCGGTGGCCCGGGTGCTCGAGCTGGGCCCGTTGTCAGAAGACGACGCGCGCAGGCTGGTCACGGAACTGGCCGAGCCGGGCCGGCTGCCGCCTGAGCCCGGCCGCGCCGCGCTGTGGGCTGACAGCGTCGTGTTGCGGGCCCAGGGAAACCCGTTGTTCATCGCTCAGCTGGTCCTTGGCTTGCACGACCGCGACCATAGCGTCGACCAGCTCGACCAGCTCGTCGAGCGACGACTCGCTCGGCTCGACCCGGTGGCCCATCGGCTGTTGGCGGTGATCGCCGTGGCGGGAGGTCCGCTCGCGGAGGCGTTGGCATCGACGTTGATACCTCAGGTGGACGTCGCGACGCTCCAGTACCTGCAAGAGCAGGGGCTCATCGTGGGTCACCTCGGTGGTCGCGGCGACGCTCGGGTCGAGACCGCCCACGATCGGGTGCGTGAGGTGATGCTGACCTCGCTCGAGCCGACGATGCGCGCTGGCTTGCATACCGCGTTGGGAGAGGCTTTGCTCTCGCACGACGGCGAGGGCGATGCACTGTTTCGAGCGGTCGACCAACTCGACGCCGGGCTCCTCGACGCCGACCACGCCCAGCTCGACGACGAGCGCCGCCTGCGGCTGGCCGAGCTCAACCGCCGAGCGGGCACGCAAGCGCTCGAGGCAGCCGCGTGGGTCCCAGCATCGCGGTACTTCGGCGTCGCCGTGCGGCTCATCGAGCCTTGGATCCCTCACGCCCGGACCGGGGGCGACCGTCATCGGCTCTGCGTCGACGTGATGTTCGGCGAAGCCAGAGCGCGCTATATGAATGAGGACGAGCGGTGGCTCGACCGTACAGACGAATTGCTGCGTTGGTCGCTGTCCGATAGGGACCATGGCCGCATTTTGAACTTGCAGCTCGAAGGCTTGAACCAGCGGGGACGCTTTGCCGAGGCGATGCAGCGCGGCATCACCGGGCTCGGGAGGCTCGGTGTACGCGTCCCGAGCTCACCCTCCAAGCTGCGAGCGTTCTTGGCGATCCTACGGGGCGTCTGGGCGACGCGTCGGCTCGATCGGGCTGCGCTCTTGGCCATGCCCGAGGCGGCCAGCGAGCGTATGCGTGCGGCCCTGGATATCAGGGCTCAAGTGATGGCGCCTGCATTCAACACCAAGCCAAGCCTGGGGTTGTGGCTCATGGGTCATCACGCGGTCATGGCCATGAGGCACGGCTACCGAGGCCGCACCCTCTTGGGGCTGGCGGGCTTTGGCCTATTCATCATCGCGATGTTCGATCTAGCCCGAGCCATGAAAGTGTACGACGCGTGCATGGCGGTGGCGGAGCAGCGCGGGGTCACGGCCAAAGACCTGGTCGATGTTCGATCCCTTGCCCAGTTCATGTTGGAGCCTCGCATCAGACCGCTTCGTCAGGCCGCGGCGACGCTCGAGGGGCTTCATGGCCGATCCGTCGAGTTCGGAGATCCGCGGAGGACCGAGCATGTGGCCTCGCTCTCGCTCACCATCATGATGGATGCAGGGCATCATCACCTCCCCATGCTCGTGAAGATCGGCGAGCGCTGGAGGCAAGAGTCCAAGGTCAGTGACCGATCTGGCTTCGCTCAGCTGACGGACTTCGTGGTCCGCTGCTATGAGGTGCTGATCCACGGTCCGGCAGAGTACGGGTTCCCCAAGTGTGACGACCTGGCCAGCGGCGCGGTCCGTGACCAAGGAGCCTTCCGCGAGATGATGGTCATGATCTACTTTGGTGACTATGCTCGAGTCCTCTCCCTATATGCAGACGTCGAGCGTGTATTCTCGCGAATGTCGCTAAAGACCTACCTCACCACGCTCGTTGCTCTTTTCGGCTCCATCGCCACCGCCGAGTGCCTGCCCTCGGCGTCCGCACTCGAGCGCTACGGCATGCATCGCCGGCTGCGTCGTCACCGACGCATCCTGCGAGGCTGGGCCGCCAATGTCCCGGAAAACTACGCCCCCATGCTCGACGTCGTCGAGGCCGAATATGCATGCCTTGGCGATCGCTTCGATCGGGCGACCCTGCACTACGAGCGCGCGATCGAGGCCGCCGCCCAAAGCGGCATGGTGTGGCTGGCGGGCCTGGCCGCCGAGCGCTTGGCTTCGCAAGCCGAGCGGCACGGCCACACCCTGGTGCGGCAAGCCGCGCTCGAGCGAGCCCGGGGCTGTTACGAGACCTGGGGGGCGACCGCGCTCGTCCACCGCATCGATTCTTTGTGCACGAGCACCCCGCTCGGCCGCGCCCGCGCGGCCGCCTGTGCTCGCGGGACGTGCTGAAACCGGCG
>JBCCWC010000213.1:0-26953 GCA_039194325.1 Myxococcota bacterium | reverse complement strand
CGATCCTGGGAAGCGGGTCCCGATGGGAACCGCTGCGAGCCACGAAATCACGAAGCGCTCGGGCGCAGTATTCGAGCATGCGCAAGGGCATGAGCCGAAGCTGAGTCGACTGATGCTCCAGCAACAGATAAAGAAGAACTGGAACCTTGGAGCCCCTGATCTTGATCGAGAACAGAAGGTCGCTCGCGGTCGACTTGAGGATCTCGTCGACGTAGCTACCAGGCACCAGGGTCAACGACGACCAGTCCAGCCGGCCAGCGAGCGCAGCCGGTAGCATGTGCCGCAAGAGCCCTCGGGCGTGCTCGATCTGCGAGAAGACGTGCCGAAACAGCCGGTCGTGCGCGGCATGCAACGCCTTGGAGGAGAGGTGGGATGCCACCGCTCGTGTATCGGCCGCGACCGGAGATCCGTTGCACGAGCTCTCAAGGTGGAACCTTTTGGCCCACCCGGTCGACCTAGCTCCCGCCGCGTTGGATCCCCAGCACCTTCATCTTCTTGTGCAGGTGCGTCCGCTCCACCCCCAGTGACTCGGCCGTGCGCGAGACATTCCACCCGAGATCCTGGAGTCGACGCAGGATGAACGCGCGCTCGACGGCCTCCCGAAACTCACGCAGCGACATGCCCTCGGGCAGCTGCAGGGCGCCCTCGGCCATGTCGACCAGCGAGACGCCACCGTCCTCCGCGGGAGCATCGTCGACCCCGCGCACCTCGGACGGGACATCGTCCAGGGTCAGGTCGCCGTCGGAGAGGATCACCATCCGCTCGATGACATTGCGGAGCTCGCGAACGTTGCCCGGCCAGGCGTAGCGCTGGAGCGCGGCCAAGGCATTGTCGGCCAGGCGCTTTTGGCTCATGCCGTTGTCCTCGCAGGCCTCATCGATGAAACGACGACACAACATGGGGATGTCGCTGGCACGCTCGCGCAATGGCGGGGCATTGATCGGCACCACGTTGAGTCGAAAGTAGAGATCCTCGCGAAACTCCCCCCGACTGACCAGCTCGGGCAGGTTCTTGTGGGTGGCCGCAAGCACCCGTACATCGACCACCGAGAGCTTTCGACCGCCCACACGCATGATCTCGCCGCTCTGGAGCACACGCAGCACCTTGGCCTGGGCGCCTAGCGCCATATCGCCGATCTCGTCGAGGAAGATCGTGCCGCCATCGGCGACCTCGAACAGGCCCAGCTTCTGTGACGTGGCGCCGGTGAACGCCCCGCGCTCGTGGCCGAACAGCTCGCTCTCGATGAGCTCTCGGGGGATCGCGGCGCAGTTGACCTTGACGAAGGGCTTGTCGCGACGCTCGCTGGCCTCGTGGACCGCCCGAGCCACCAATTCCTTGCCCGAGCCACTCTCGCCGGTGATCAGCACGCGCGCCTTGGAGCGGCCCACCTTGGTCACCTGCGCCATTAGCTTCTTCATGGGCTCGCTCTCGCCGATGATCGAGCCACGGATCCGGCTGCGCAGTGCTCGGAGACTCTGGTCGGCCCGGTACTGGCGCAGCGCGTTGCGCACGCTGACGATCACCCGGTCGCGGGCCAGGGGTTTTTCAAAGAAGTCGAAGGCGCCCAGGCGCGTGGCCTTGACCGCATCTTCGACCGTGGCGTGCCCGCTGATCATGATGACCGGGATCGGAGGTAGGCCCCGCTCGGGATCCCGCAGTCGCTCGAGCAACTCCAGGCCCGAGATCCCCGGCATCATCACGTCGGTGATCATCACCTCGACCGGTGGATCGGCGGCGGCGAGCTCCACTTGCGCCCGCTCGCCCGTCTCGGCCTCGACCACCGTGGCCCCCTCGCCCTCGAGCACCATCCGCAGCGTGCGACGGATATTGCGCTCGTCGTCGACCACCAGGATCTTGCCCGCGAGGCTCGTGTCGTCGGTCTCGGTCATGCGGGCCGGCATTGTCGCACCCCGCGGGAGTCGCGGCGAGCCGGGCCGTGGGAGCCAACCGTGGGAGCCAACCGTGGGATCCAACCCGTGGCTCAAGGATCGGGCACGGCCCCCATCAGGCTCTCACCAAAGGGCTCGCCGTGGCCCTCTCCCTGCCATTTCATGGGATAGAGCACCACCCAGCCCCGGGGGGTCCGGACGCATGGACCCAGGTCGATGCCCAGCTGAACGCCGCGGTGCTCGATCACGAGCCGCAGCTCCGCCGCGGTGACCTCGGATGGCAGCAGCTCGGGGGTGGAAGGCCCATGGCGCACGTCGAGCAGGCGAGCCGTGTCCCAGGCCACGCCGGCTTGCTTGGCGGCGCGACGGGTCTTCTTCCAGCCCGCTTCGGCACCTCCGCCACGAAGGCGGTTGATCCGTCGCCAGACGATGCGACGACGACGACGACGCTCACGCCGGTCGCCCTGATCAGTGTCCTGAAACACCGCCATCATGTCGGCCCGAGCGGCCAGCGTGTTGGTGTATCCGTCCCAGTCGTCCTGCTGGAGCGCCTCGAAGACGGCGCGACCGAGCGCCAGCTTGGAGTGCGGAGCCGGATCCACCTTGCCCGAACGTGCCGGATCCGTAGGCGGCTCGGGGATCGGTGGATCCTGGGTCGCTGTTGGTTCGTCGCGGCACCCCGCGCTCAACATGGCCAGCATCAGCATGGTCCGCCCCACTGGGCCCCAGCTCACTCCCCCGATCACGCCCGAGCCCCTGCCCGGGATCGCGCCCGAGCCCCTGCCCGAGATCGCGCCCGAGCCCCTGCCCGAGATCGCGCCAGCGTCGGTGCCTCGGCTCATCCCGTCGACGATAGGTCCCGGGTCGGAGGGCTGCAACGACAGTGGCCACCTACTGCGGGGTGTCGTTGCCCCCTAGAGGCCACCGAAGACGGGGTTGGGCGGGCATCGATCGACGCAACCCCTGGAGATCCTTGTAGGGCCGATACTTGGCCTCCGGCTTGCTCCTAAGGCGAGGCATGCCGGCTTCGAGGGATTCGGAGTCGATGTTCAGGAGAACCACCGTGCCGACCACCCAGGACCTTTGTACGTGGCTTCGTCAGCATGTCGAAGTCCTCCGGTGCATGCCGGACTTGGTCACCGAGACGGGGGACGCCACGGTGCGATTTCGCTGGCACGGCATCGCGACCATTCACCGCTCGACGCTCGGCCTGGGCGTCGATCTGCGCCCGGGGCTGCACGTGGGCGAGATCTGGCTCTACGGTCACGGGGTCCACGACGTGCGGCTTCATCCCGATGAGACGACGCGGATGTCCGCGACGGTCTGGACCCGACTGCGCAGCATCCTGCTCGACCACATCAACGATCGCGAACACGACTGGGGTCGGGGTCGCGATCTGTTGGATCCACCACGGAGGATGGACGCAGTGGCATGAGTTCCTGCCGTGATGGCAGGTGGTGAAGGCAAAACGTGTGGAACGGACGGTCGGTGGGTGTCTGGGCGGGCGCCCACCGGCTGTCCGGGCCAGTTTTCCTCCCGAGTGACCCTTCATGAGCACCGACAACAAGTGGTGAAGGCAAGACCGTGTGGAACGGACGGTCGGAGGGTGTCTGGGCGGGCACCCTCCGACCGTCCGGGCCCCGATCCGTCCGAGCCTCGGCTCGACGGAAAGGAAGAGACCGTGTGGAACGGACGGTCGGTGGGTGTCTGGGCGGGCACCTTCCGACCGTCCGGGCCCCGACTTCCGCCAGAGCGATCTACGCCGAGGCCGGCTCGGAATGCGCGACGGCTGTCGCGCCCGACCTCGGTCTTGGCCAAGCGGCAACCCGGAGGAACGAAAACCGGGGTTTTGTTGGGAGCCCCGCTCTTCCGTACGAGCCCCACCGTAACCGTCGTGCGCAGACCTACGGGCGACGCTCACCATAGCTTCGTTACGCGATGATCGCGAGGCGAGTTCGCTCGGCCAGCCCCGCTGGCGTGCGGATGTGGCGTATGACGTATAGTGGCCACGCGATGGATCGATGGCGGCGGCGCATGCCCGGGATCATCGCGGTGCTCGGGGTCGCGTCGTGCCAGCCACCGCAGTTTCGCTGTAACGACGACCGGCAGTGCACCAGCGACCAAGGCATGGGCCGCTGCGAGCCTCAGGGGTATTGCTCGTTTCCCCGCGAGGACTGCACATCCGGCTGGGCGTTCGAGGCTTATGCCGCCGATGGGTTGGCGGGGCAGTGCGTCCTAGAGGCAGGCAACAGCTCGTCCACCTCCACCGAGAGCCCGATGCCGTCCATACCGAGCACGAGCGGGGTTGCCTCCACGCCCGGAGCCGACAGCGGCGAGTCGACCGCGGGCGACCCGGGCGACCCGTGGTTCGACTGTTCGTTCTCCACGCGCTATCGGCTCAAGCTATCCGGCGTACGCGGGGGGACGCAGCTCGGCGAGTTCGAGCTGCTCGTGACGCTGACGCCCGATCGCGTCGACCTCGACGAGCTCGGCCTGGTGGGTAGCGCTCTGTGCTTCGTGACACGCGACGGCATGCCCTTGGCCTGGGAGGTCGATTCCGTCGAACCGGAGCAGGTGCTGGTCTGGGTGACGGTCGGGTCGCTAGCGCGGGGGGAGGTCTTCTACTTGTATACCGGGGGCGACACGAAGGCCTGCGCGGCCCCGCCGATCTGGGCCAACAACGACTATGTCGGAGTGTATCACCTCGGTGAGCCGGTGGTGGATGGGTCTGCGGCAGGCAACGACCCCAAGGTGGTTTCCTCGACCCTCGTGCCGGGCTTCATCGGCGACGCACGAGAGTACGACGATGACTCCGACCAGGTCCTGCTACCCCCCTCGCCGAGCCTCACTGGGATCTTCGCGGGCGGCGGCACGATCATCGCGTGGGTCCAGCCGGCCGTAGATACTGGTGAGCGCCGGATCGTCGAGCGCGCGGATTCGGGCCAGGGAAGAAACGGGTTCATCTTCCTCGTGCACGAGACTCGGCTCGAGCTGCGACGCGGCGGCGAGGGAGACAACGGCCGCTGGGGCAGCGATGCGGATCTCGAGATCGGGACCTGGCACCATGTCGCCGTCGTCTTCGACGACGATGATCCCGACGCCGGGGCATCGTTTTGGCTGGATGGGGTCGCGACCGGTAGCATGGAGTTCGCGCCGCTGGTCGGGGGGGTCGAGATCGATCCTACGCTGGAGACCCGCCTGGGTCGCGCCCCACCCGAGCTGGGGAACCTAGAAGGCCGACTCGACGAGGTTCGCCTCTCGACGGTCGCACGCTCGGGGGAGTGGATCGAGCATCAGGTGCTCAGCGATGTAGATGCGCTGCTGGACTATGGGCCAGCGGAGGCGTCGACGTGCTCGGGGGAAGGGTGACGGGGTTGGCGTGGGGGTGCGCCGAGGGGCAGGTGTGTGGCGATAGCCCAGCGATCGATCTGGCTGATACCGTGAAGACGCTCGTAGGCAAAGGCCCTTCGAAGCCTCAAGAAACTATGTTGTTAATACATTCCAACATTCGATTGAGACAGTCAGATGTTGCTACCGATGGTGCTTGAAAACCCGATTGCCCGGATACCGCTCCGCAGCAGCGACAGCGATTGCTCGCACACCTTCTTCAAGTGCGCCATTGTCTACCTCACTCACAACTAGCGTCCAGAACACGCGCGGACTTTTGAACTCGGGCATACACTGCGGAGGAAGACGTGCGCTAATAACAAGCGTCATCGCCTTCTCGCGATCCCAAAACACTCGCGCCAACTCTCGAATAAGAGCCTCATCATTATTATTTGTGGCCTGCCGAGATTCTTGGTGCTCGTCATGGTGTTCTGATGCATGATAGGCCAATGACATAACTTCTCGGATCAATGACATAAACCGACCCACCATCACACGAAGCGCACTGGGAGGTCGTTCCCATGATGCTGTCTCCTGGTTCCGCTCTGGGGCATTCTTCATAGGTGGGCACCTTCCGACCCTATCGATACGGTTGCCAGCTAGGCCCGAGTGGGTAGAGGGGGGGGGCACTGCGTTCATGGCCCGGCTAGCTAAATTGTTTTCTTCTCGATTGATCTTCGAACCCACGGCTCGTCGGATCCAGATGATCCTCTACAGCCCCGTGAGAGGTTCCCCGAACATTAGCCTGCAATTTAACTCTTCGCAATCCTAACTCGTTGCGATCAGCGTAAAAACTAACGACGTCCGCACTCAATTGAACGGATCCCCAGCCAAAGTCCGCACCCGAGCCCTCGAATCGGAAGGGTTCCCACCAGGGCTGCTCGACCAAAATGCGTGGAGAAACGCCTGGAATGATCCATAGCGAGACATCCTAAACACGAGAATATCGGGCGTTTACCGATGGTTTATGAAGATTGACCGACCCGACCCCAAAGGGCCAAAAGACCTGGTCTCTTTCTGCAATGATGGTCACACGGAATGCTGTGCAATCCGGAAGGTCGAACCAGCCAAGAAGTGTGGGATGCAATCCGCGCATTCGACATTCCCTACAACCCCCTGCACGAGTAAGGCTTCTTGAGCATCGGATACAAGCCCTGCACACGGGCCGTGCTACCCGAACAGCACGAACGAGAAGGGCGCTGCTGGTGGGAGAAAGCCGACAACAAGGAGTGTGGCCTTCACTCGATCAACGTCGGCGCAGTTCCGGACCACAGGACTACGTGATCTGATCCCGTGGCACTTTCGATGATCAGGGTCGGATGGAGCGAATGGCCGCCCGGACCTTGCCCCCCTCGATGGACCGCAATTCCAGGACCGTGGCCCCACAATCCAACCCATAACACCCATCCACGAGCAACTTTGGCCGACGGGTCTATTTTGCCTCCCTTGACATGCGCGATTTCGCGCACGCTTAGAGTACGCCTCGTAGTCGGCATCACTCGCAGAATATCGCGATCGTCCATGCGCATCATGGACTCGAAGAAGCCGTGGATGTCCGCCGCATACCGAACCTCCCGGTCCATCAACCGGGTCGCATAGCACAAGCGCAGGTGTCGGGCCTCGCCGCGGATCTTCGATCCATCGGATCGCAGCGTATAGCGACCGATCGATCCGATGTACCGCACAGATCGACCGTGGGCCCGCTTCCTGATGATCCGCCGAAAGTACGTGGACAAGCCGCCAATGACCCACATCCCTTCGAGACACGCAATGATGGATCCGCAGAAGGCACGACCGGGTCGGTGCACCCGCCCAGAGCATCACGCAACAGCGATGAAGACCGTCGAGAGACTCACCCGCCTTCGACCTGCCCGTCCGGTCCGACCACCTTCACGATCGTCCCCGGATCCTCCCCCGGCAGCGCCCGCACCAACCCCTGTGCCGGATCCTCGGGCACCTGAAACGGCAGCGCCGCCCCATCGGCCACCCGCCACGTGACCTCGGCCACCAGCCCGGCCACCTGCATCAACCCCTCGGATACGATGCCCCCGAGCTCGTCCCCGGGCGCGTGATAATCGGCGTGCAGCTCGGTAAAGAAGAACAGCGACGGGATCCCCCGCTCGTAGAATGGCGCGTGGTCGCTACGCTCGGTGAGCGCGCGGTCGTAGAGCACCCGCATTCCCCGCGGGCCGATCTCGTCCAGCAGACCCATCCAGGCCGCGCTCGATCCCACCCCGCTGATCGTCAGGCGCTCGCGCAGCCGGCCGACCATGTCGATGTTGAGCATCGCCACCACGCGCCGACCGGCGAAGGGCGGCACGGTATCGAGCCGGGCCGCCAGATCGCGCGAGCCGAGCAGGCCCATCTCTTCGCCAGAGAAGTGGACGAACACCACCGTGCGACGCGGCGCCGGACCGGCGGTCATCACCTGGGCCAGCTCGGCGACGATGGCGGATCCGCTGGCGTTGTCATCGGCGCCATTGCAGATCGCGTCGTCCGTGCCGCGCAACTGGCGACAGTGCCCATGACCCGGGGCGTCGGTCCCGATGTGATCATAGTGGGCCCCGACCAGCACGATCTCGTCGGCCAAGTCGGTCCCCGGGACCATGGCCAGGATGTTGGGCGCCCGCGCGACCCGGGGCTCGGCGTCTACGACAACCCGCGCCCGCCGACCAAGAGATCTCGAGCGGGGCTGGCCCGCGCGATCGATCTCGAACTGGAGCGCACCGAGCGTACGCCCGCCTGCTCGTAGCCCGGCCTGCGCCTCGGTCGCATGGAGCTGGAGCACGGGGATCGCCACCCTCCGCCGCATCGGGCGATCGTCCGCGCTCGCGGGAAGATCCGGCGCAGCGCGCCCAGAACCCGCTTCGAGCGCAGCCGGGTCGTCGACCACGATCACCGCCGCCACCTTGGCCTCGGCCAAACGCTCCAGCTTGCGGCCGAGGGAGCGATCGCGTCGCCCAAAGCCGCGCGCACCCGTAGTGGCGTTGGCCGGCCGCCGCGGAGCACCCGCGAGGATCACCGCGACCGCCCCATCCAGGGGCACGCCTGCGAGCTCGTCGAAAGGAGCGCCCGCGTCTGCGCTCGTCCTCGCGATCCCATAGCCCACGAACACCAGCGGACCCTCGACATCACCGGCCGCCCCCTCGGGCAGGGGCAGCAGCGCCTTGGGCTGAAGATCGATCGCTGTGCGCCCGCCACCCAACGTCACCGCCGTCCCTGGCCCAGGATCGACGCCCACCACGATCTCGAACTCCCGCCGGTAGCCCTGTTCACCGGCCGGAACCACGCCCGCCTGGCGGTAGCGCGTGATGATCGCCTCGGCCGCCCGATCGATGTCCTCGTGCAGGGTGTAGCGCCCACCCAGCGCGTCGTCGGCCAGTGCACCCAGCAGGCCGAGCAGGCGACGCTCGTCCAGGGCAGGGGCCCGATCCTGTCCCACCACCGCAGCAGGTGACGCGGTGGAGTCCCCGCGGCGGCCGCTACAGCCCAGCCCCAGCACGACCGCGGCGATCGCCATGCGCACGGCGCAACGCCACGGACGATCGATGGGCCGTGGCCGGGCTCGGTGAAATCGACTCGTCATCGTACGTACGCCAACTTGGCCCATTCGTACGACCCAACCATAGCCCATGCGCCCATATGGTGCGCTGGCTCACCCAACAGAACCAATCACCCAACGGAACCATACGGAACCATGAGATCCGCGGTGCTCCACCGCGCAGCTCCGCGGCACGGCGGGAGGATCGCAACCGTCCATGGCCCGGCCCCAGTCCCGTGGCCCCGTCCATAGGCTCAGCCCATAGCCCAGCCACGCGCAGCTCAACCCAAGAGATTGGTCGCGGGCGGGCGTGGTGTCAAGGGGTTTCCTTTTGTAGGTCTTTTGTTATGCAGTAGCACTTATGCCCAGAGGCACCTTCTCCGGGGACACCACCAAGACCGCCGAATCAGTCGACGAGGCGGTCGGACGAGCCGCCGCCGAGCAGCTCGAGCTGACCGCGCTGACCGAGCAGATCGATGCCGACCAGTCTGACGCCGACCAGTCTGACGCCGACCAGTCTGACGCCGACCAGTCTGACGCCGACCAGTCTGACGCCGACCAGTCCGACGCCGACCTGCTCGAGCTGGCCGAGCTATCGAACGAAGGCCAACAGATCGTCACCAACGAGCTGGGCCTGCTCGGTCAGGTGCATACCCGCTTGAGGAAGGAGGCCGCGACGGCTCCCGCGCAGATCGAAGATCTCGACGCGCAGCTCATCGAGCTGCGTGATGCCATCGCCGAGGCCAAGGAAGAGGACGTCCCCTCCCTCATCGACCAGATGCACCAGGTGGCGGCGCTCAGCCGCAAGCGCGGCAAGGGCCGCAGCATCCCCATCGATCCCAAGAACCCCTACTTCGGTCACCTACGGCTGCGAGAGGCCCGCAGCCGTCGCGAGCGCGATGTGCTGATCGGCCGCCACACCCTGCTCGACGACGGCACCGGGGTGAGCATCGTCGACTGGCGCAACGCGCCGGTCAGCCGGCTGTACTACCGCTACGAGGAAGACGACGAGTACGAGGAGGACTTCGACGACCGCACGATCGAGGGCCGGATCCTGGTGCGCCGCAGCCTCGCGGTCACCCAGGGGGAGCTACGCCGTGTGGCTGCGCCCCAGGGCACCTTCTCGATCAACCGCCAGGGGCAGTGGCGCGAAGCCGAGGGCTCGGCCCAGCCCACCCTGCACGGGGGCAGCGGAACCGCTATTCGCTACGACAAGCGCAAGCTGGGGGTGATGGGCGACGACGAGCCGATCCGCGCCGACAAGCACCTGCAGGAGATCACCGCGCTCATCGACAAGCAGCAGTTCGAGCTCATCACCCACGGTGACTCGGGCATCGTGCTGATCCAGGGCGGTGCCGGCTCGGGCAAGACCACCGTGGCCCTGCACCGGGTGGCCTACCTGGCCTTCCAGGATCCCAAGCGCTTTGCACCCTCCAAGATGATGATCGTGGTCTTCAACGAGGGCCTGGTGGAGTACATCCGCCACGTGCTGCCCTCGCTGGGGGTCGACGGGGTCACCGTGACGACCTACCGTCGCTGGTCGGCGCCCCTGCTCAAGCGGCTCAAGCTGCCGATCAACCTGCGCTACACCACGTCGACCCCCGAGTCGGTGGTGCGCTTCAAGAAGCATCCCGTCATCATCCGCATGCTCGAGGAGATCGTGCGCGAGCAGGTCGACGACGTGCGGGCCCAGCTCGTCGAGCGCCTGGGCGACCGGGCCGGAGGCGAGCAGGTGATCGCGCAGTGGGACGCCTTGTCGGCGCTCGCCCCCCTGCCCCGGGCCGAGCGCATGCTCAAGTGGCTCGGTGAGCGCAGCTCGGTCAAGCTGCACCCCCGCACCAAGGCGGCCACCACCACGATCTTCCGCGGGGCGCGGGATCACCTGCGCGACGTGGTCGCCGACTGGCTCGAGCTCAACACCTCCGAGAGCCGGATCCGTAGCGCGCTGCAAGAGCACGCTCCGGGCCAGTTCTCCGACAACGACGTCGACGCGATCGTGCGCTGGTGCGCGCGCAAGGTCGAGCTCGACGCCGAGGAGGGCGAGGAGATCTCCACCTCGGCCGGCCTCGACGGAGAGGACGACGCGATCCTGCTGCGGCTGCTCCAGCTCAAGCACGGCGGGATCTTCGTGGGCGGGCGCCGCTTCGAGTACGAGCACGTGGTGATCGACGAAGCCCAGGACCTGTGCGCCCTCGAGGTGCGGGTCTTGCTCGACAGCGTATCCAAGGGGCGCAGCGTCACGATCGCCGGCGACCGGGCCCAGAAGATGATCTTCGACAACGGCTTCACGGACTGGCCCCAGCTGCTAGAGGACGCCGGGCTGCCCCACGTGGAGATCCAGCCCCTCAAGATCACCTACCGCTCCACGCGAGAGGTGATGGAGTTCTCTCGCTACGTGCTCGGCCCGCTGCACAACCCCGAGGACGACCTGATCGCTCGCGACGGCGCGCCAGTGGGCTACTTCGAGTTCGGGGACCAGGGCGAGGCGGTCGCGTTCCTCGGAGAAGCCCTGCGGGGGCTGATGCAACGCGAGCCCTCGGCCTCGATCGCGCTGATCGCTCGGTATCCGCAGCAGGCCGATCTCTACTACCAAGCCCTGCGGGTGGCCGAGGTGCCCAAGCTGCGCCGGGTTCGCCGTGAAGACTTTAGCTTCTCCGCCGGGATCGACGTCACCGACGTTCGCCAGGTCAAGGGTCTCGAGTTCGACTACGTAGTCCTGCTCGACCCTACACGCCAGAACTACCCGGCCAGTACCCAAGCGCGGCACCTGATGCACATCGCGGCGACCCGGGCGGCGTTCCAGCTGTGGCTGATCTGCGCTGGCGAGCGTAGCCCGCTGCTGCCGCCCGAACTGGTCAACCAGCTGGGCTGAGGTAGGTCGGTGTTGATGCCGAGGCCGGCTCGTGGTGCGCGACAAAGTCGCGCCCGGCCTCTTCGCGCCGATTGTTGCCAGCCGGGACGCTCGTCGGGTGGTGCCCGGTGGTGCTCGCTCCAGGGTGGAGGTGTCGCGGCCTGACGACGGTGTCCCGGACACAATTGCAGTTGATCATCGTGCTCGTGGCCGCTGACGGTCTGGGCGGGTTCGAGCGCGGTGGCACTGCCCTTGCAGTCGGTAGTGAGCATGCGTAACCCGACTTGGCTTGGCCTTGGATCCCTGACCCTACTCGCGTCGACCTTCTTGCTGACGGCATGCCCCGGAGGCGGCGGCGGCGGTGGAGAGACCGGCAACACGGATACCGATACGGACACCGATACCGATACCGATACCGATACCGATA
The DNA here is from genome assembly GCA_039194325.1 of Myxococcota bacterium. Taxonomy (GTDB): domain Bacteria; phylum Myxococcota_A; class Polyangia; order Nannocystales; family Nannocystaceae; genus Paraliomyxa. Next base: position 14,858 of record JBCCWC010000213.1, on the reverse strand, counting down.
CCGATACCGAGGGACAATGCGCCGCGGAAGGCGAGGCTTGTGGGGAGGCCAGCTGCTGCGATGGTCTGACTTGCAACGCGGACACCAATGTCTGTGAGGCCGCCCCCGAGTGTGCCGCGGTGGACGAGGAGTGCATCGAGCAGGCGTGCTGCGAGGGGCTCGTATGCGACGGTGAGAGCTCGCTGTGCGTCGAGTCGGCCGAGTGCGCCCCGGCGGGCGAGTCTTGTATGGACCAGGACTGTTGTGATGGCCTGGTGTGTGACGGCGAGAGCTCGCAGTGCACCGAGGCGCCCGAGTGCGCCGCCGACGGCGAGTCGTGTGAGGAGCAAGCCTGCTGCGAAGGCTTCACCTGCGACGGCGAGAGCTTGCTGTGCGCCGCCGAGGCGCCCGAGTGCGCCGCCGACGGCGAGTCGTGTGAGGAGCAGGCCTGCTGCGAAGGCCTCACCTGTGACGGCGAGAGCTCGCAGTGCATGACCGAGGCCTAGGCCCAGAGACGATCGCAAAGAAATCGGGAGGACACCGAGAGGACACCGAACGGCCCTAAAGGCTGCCGAACGGCGGTAGCCCGATGGTGGCCCGGCGGCGCTCGCCGCCGGGCCCCCGCGGCCCTGTCTGGTACGCTCCCACCGTGTTTGCCGGCTGTCGTTGCCCGCGCTGCCCCGAGACCGTACTCGCCGCCACCCAGCGCGAGGGCTGCAAGATGCTGGCTTGCCGACGCTGTGGTGGCGCCTTGGTCAGCGCCGACGTGGGCCTGCGACTGCTCGCCGTGCTCGCTCCCGACGTGCCCCCGGCAGACTTGGACCAGCCACGGGCGCCCTGCCCCGTGTGTCGCAAGCCCATGCGGCTAGTCCTGGCGACCACGGCAAAGGTCAACGTCGACGTCTGCTCCATGCATGGCGTGTGGTTCGATGGCGACGATCTCGCGGCGGTGCTCCGCGCCGTCGCCCACTCGATGGGTAAGCCGGTGCCTGATGCCTTGGGCCGCCTCGAGGAACACGCGCGAGGCCGACCGGCATCACCGACGACACCGACGACATCGTCGCCACCGAGCCCGCCACCGCCATCAGGCCCGCCATCGCCAGCGGGCTCGTCACCGACCACGCCACGCTGGCAACCTTCGCCAACGCAGAGCTCGCGCTCCACGTTCGTGCCGACCGCCTCGCCGAGGATCGGCGTCTTCGGCAACGCGATGGAAGACGCAACCGACATCGTGGTCGGGGTCGCCCTGATCCCCGTCGAGCTCACCGTGGGCGTGATCGGCGGTCTCATCGATCTTCTCGACTAGGCGAGGCGAGGCGAGGCGAGGCGAGCTCACAACCAGCCCGAGAGCCCGAGCGTGGCCGCCAGCTGGAGCTGAACCGGCTGAGGGTCGTCCGCGGTCACACTCACGGCGGGTGAAGCCTGCCACCGGTAGGTCCAGCGTCGTTGGAGGCCCAGATCCGCGTCGACCGACAGGCGCGGCCGCACGAATGCGTGCAGACCCACGCGCCCCCCCACCCTCGGCTCGACATTCAGGGAACGGTGGGGCTGAATATTCACGGAACCACTCGAGCGCCTTCGCCAACCAGAGACGGCAACGCCCCCCTCGACGAGGCCGAAGGGCTGCACACGCCGCTCGGGCATCGGCCGCACCTCTACGTACGGAGCCAACCAACCGCCACCTCCCGTCCATCGGCCGCTCGAGCCACCCAACGGCCCAGCCGGCGACGTTTCGCTCGCGTTGCGGTCGAGCCAGCCTCTCAAACGAACTCCCACGATGAGGTAGCGAGCCAGCGTGCGGCCAAAGCCGAGCGTCACGGCGCCGGGAGCCTTGAGAGACCAGCCACGGGAATTGGTGAATTCACTGGTGGTTCGACGAAACGAAACCGGCGTGATCTCGGCGTGAAGACGCCAGCGGTGAGTCGACGGATCCTGCGAGGACTCGGCGTGCACGGCCGACTCCTCGTCTAGAGACGTCGACTCGGTCGGCACGGCCGCGGAGCCGGTCATCGAAGCAGCGAAGAATAGCGGGAGGACAGGGAGGACAGACACAACCATGGCCACCACGTAGTGCAACCCATATGCCGAGTCGTAAGATCACCTGCTTATCCGCCTCGAGTCCGTCGATCGCCGACATCGAGACGAGACGAGCTCGGGGGCCACGACAAACGGACAACCCCTAGTGCCAGCTTCACGTGGATCTACGGGGTTCACCACCAAGGGATCCTCCCAACCCAGGGTTTCCCCGTACGCACCGGACGATGTACACGACCGGCTGGTCGCCGAGGGTCCACTGGACTGACCGGCTCTACTCAAGCACCCGAAACTCGATCCGCCGATTGTTCGCACGCCCGTCGCCGGTGGAGTTGCTGTCGATCGGCTCGTCGGGGCCCGCCCCTCGGGTGACGATGCGTCCCTCGTCGACCCCGCGCTCTACCAAGTAAGCCTTGACCGCTTCGGCGCGTCGCTGGGAAAGTCGCATGTTGATCTCCCGACGGCCGCGGTTGTCGGTGTGGCCGCTGATCTCGATCCGCACGCTGGGGAATTCCTTCAGCACCGAGACCGCCAGGTCGAGCACGGGCGCCGAGGAGCGAGTGAGGGTCGCCTTGCCCAGGTCGAAGTTGATGCCGTCGAGGCGGCCGTTGAACCGCTCGACCGCCTCGGGGACCTGGTCGGGACAGCCGTCGGTGTCCTCGAAGCCGTTGGCGGTCTCCGGCTGGTCGGGGCAGCGATCGTCGGGCACGAGGATCCCATCGGCGTCGGCATCGGGGTCGGGGCAGCCCTCGGGGGCTATCCCCGGCTGGTCGGGGCAGACGTCGTCCTCGTCTACGACGCCATCTGCGTCGCGATCCTCGGGTGCGGGGCAGCCCTCGGGAGCCACTCCCGGCTCGGCGGGGCAGCGGTCTTCCGCGTCGAGAAAACCGTCTCCATCGTGATCTTCCGCGGGCGCGGGCTCGCACGCGGGCGCGGGCGGCTCGGGCAATGGATCGTGGTCGCGCTCGCGGCCCAGCGGGATCGACAGCCCCACCAACACCTCGATGGAATTGGTCGCCCCTCCCCCATCTCCGCGGCGGGGGCTTATCTGGTCGCGGAGATCCAGCCGAGCCACCACCCGTCGGCTGATGAACACCTTGGTCCCGATCCCCAGGTGGATCGCCGGATCGACGTCGCGACCCAGCACCACCTCGTTGCCCTGTACGCCGAACACACCGGCCCCGAACACCACGAAGGGCGCGATGCTGGCCACGGGGAGCTGCCCGATCACGTGGCCGCGTAGTGCCCACAAGCGAGCCGAGTACCCGGCGTCGAGGGTCGTGGTGGGCATATACGCCCCTTCGGCCTCGACGCCCAGGAAGCGCAGCGGGTAGTAACCCAGGCGCAGGCCGAGACTTGGTGCCACGGTGGCCAGCGGCAAGAAGCCTTGGCTGGGCAGGTTGGGGTTGGGCTCGAACAGCTCGAGGTCGCGGGCGGGGATGATGATCCCGCCGAACACGCCCAGCTCGAGCATGTGGCGCTCGGGGGCCCAACGCTGCACCCAGGGGCGATCGGTGCGCTTGCTCAGCGTGGGATCGGTGAACGTGACGACCCGGTCACGCGCCTGCGCGCTCGCACCAACGGGTCGTCCGTCGCCAGCGGGACTCGCCGTCTCGGAGTCCTCGGTATGGTCCGAAGGGGCAGCCGGAGCGATCGTCGGGCCGAGCCACGCCAGGCCCACCGCGAGCCAGAGCGCCGATCGCCACGACAAGCAAAAAGGCATGATCCCAACCAGCGTGCCACGGGCAGCACGAAGGAGGAAATTTGCGCGGGTCTGGCGTGCGGACGCCGACCGTGCGCGGATCCGTCAGTCAGGGCCCGTCAGTCAGGGCCCGTCAGTCAGGGCCCGTCAGTCAGGGCTTTGAGTCGGGCCCGCGTGCTGCGAGCCCCACGACCCGCTCGTGCACCTCCGCGAGAAAGTCGGCGAGCCCGGCTCCTTGCCCGCGCCGGGAGAGCTCCGCGAGCTCCGGCACCGTCAGACATTCTCGCTCGCGCTCCCTGTCGACGACGAGGTTGGCGTAAGCGCGCTTGGCATCGCGGTTGCCGTGGCCACCCAGTTGGTGGGGTTTGGCCGTGGGGTCAAACCCGAGGCGCTGACGTTCCACCGCGAGGCGCTGGCGCTCCTGGTCGTCTCGTGTCACGAAGCCGGCCAACACCCAGGCTTCCCGTTCGGGATTGGCAACGCCGATGACGACCTGCTCGGCTGCACCGAAGCCATCACGGGCCTGCTCCAGCCCCCGCCTTCGCTCGGGTTGGTCATCCGCATCGACCACAAGGATCACCGCGCTCGGCATCCCAAACTTGGCAAAGAGCTTCAGCGTGGTGGATGCGCGCTTGGCATAGTGGCTACCCGGCTGCCCGTCGAACTTGCCCAGCGACTGAATGCGGTGCTCCCGAGCCAAGGCCGCGGCGCGGGTCCACTTGGTGAACAAGACCTCGGGCTCGATACCTTGCCAGCTTCGCAGTGAGTCGAGGATCTCGGATTCGTACCACCGGATCCTCTCGCAAAGAACGCGATCCACCAGCATCTGCACCGTCCGCGCGTCGGCGGCCGCTTCGACGACCAGGCAGATGCGAAACGACGCCTCAGCCATCCGCCCTACGTTCCTGTAGCCACGACTCCCCGAACACGGTCCAAAACTCGCTCGGGCTCATCTCTTGCTTCCACTGCTCGAACTCGGGGTGTTCGCTGAGCTTGCCGATCTTCGAGCCTTCGGCCCCGGCAAAGGTCATGGCGCGAACCTGTTCGTAGCCGAGGTGCAGGAGCAGGTAGGGAGAGTGCGAGGTGGCGATGACCTGAGTGCCGCCCTCGGCGATCTTGTTGAGGTACGAGACGATCTGCTGCTGGGTCTTGGGATGCAAGCCACGCTCGATGTCGTCGATGAGGAGCACGGACGCGTTGTTGGTATGAACGGTCGTCAGGATGCCGAGCAGCAACAGCGTGCCTTCGCTCGCATGGGACGCGGGCACCCCCTCCGCATGTTCGTAGTCGATGAGGACCTGATGACCGAGCTCCTCCCGCTGAAAGGGTCGCTTGGAGAATAGATCTCGCCCCTCGTCATCCACACCGACCTTGACGTTGGCGGATTCCATGGCGCGGATCTGGACGCGCCTGGTTCGGATACGCCGGATCTCCGGGATGAACTCGCGTAGCTGGTTCTCGATCTCGTCGAAACGTTCGTCTCGCTCGCCGAGCAACCAGTTGAGCACGGTCGCGAGACCACCGCCATCGCCTCGAACTCGAGGAATGGTATCCGGCAAATGCGAAGGCCCCGCGATCGCCGCCACATCCAAGGCCATGCGATGGATCGAACGAACGTACTGATCGACGAGATCCCCGCGATTGCGCCCAGCACGAGCCGGAGCAAACTCGAAGGTACTGGAGGTGAGCGTAGGATCCTGGGGCCTGAGGATCGCCGTAGCTCGAAGCTCGTCGGTTGCCACCGAAGGTCTCTCATTGGTGCTGGCCCCTATCGCGGCCGCGATCCGCTCCAACGAGGTGGGCCGGCTCGCCACACCAGTCGACACACTTTCCCAGAGCTCCTTGACGTACTCTTTGTCGGAGTCATCAACTCCGATCGCCAGCGAGACTTCGATCGGGTGACTGGGGCCTGCCCGTCTCGAACACAGCTCATCGAACACGTAGTGCTGCCCGAGCTCGTCATGGGGGTGCACCGCAAACTCTCGAACCATCTCGATGGCTTCGAGCACGCTGGTCTTCCCACAACCGTTGGGGCCCACGACTACTGTCAGCGGCTCGAACGCTACGCAAAGATCTCGTAGCGCCTTGTACCTCTGCACATGCAGCCGAGTGATCACCGCGACGCATGCTATCACGCCTCGCGGTAACCCCGCGAGCTTCGGGCACGACCCGCTTGGCTCACCCCACCCGCGCCGCGGCCCGCTTGGCGACCGCCTCGCCCACCTCGCTGCACTTGGCCGCCTTGTCGTTCCCCACGATGTCGTAGGTCAGCGGTGCCCCGGCCGCGAGCACCTCGACCACCGCGTCTTCGATCGCCGCCGCGGCCTTGTGCAGCGCCGGGTAGTCCTTGCGATCCCCCAGCCACGAAAGCCCTTCTTTGACCGAGAGGATCATCGCGATAGGGTTGACCTTGTCCTTGCCGGCGTGGCGCGGCGCGCTGCCGTGGATCGGCTCGAACATCGCGTGCTCGTGACCCACGTTGGCGCCCACCGCCATGCCCATGCCCCCCTGGAGCACCGAGGCCAGGTCGGTGACGATGTCGCCGAACATGTTGGTGGTGACGCACACGTCGTAGTACTCGGGCTGGCCGATAAGCCACTGCGTGAAGGCGTCGACGATCGCGGTGTCCTTTTCGATGTCGGGGTACTGCTCGCCGATCTCGAAGAACACGTCGCGGAAGAACTGACAGCCGTGCAGCACGTTGTCCTTGACGATCGCGGTGACCCGCATCTTGCCGTCCTTGGGCGCCCCCTTGCCCCGGCGCCGGCACAGCTCGAACGCGTGCCGGATGATCTGCTCGCTGGCCCGGCGGGTGATCACCCGGGTGTCGATCGCCACGTCGGTCTTGCCCCCGGGCGTCAGCTTGCCGCCGGTGGGCGCATAGAGCCCCTCGGTGTTCTCGCGCAGGAACACCATGTCGACCCGACCGGCCTCCCACACCTGCTTGTGCGCTCCGTGCACTCGGTGCTGGACGCCCTCGTAGAGCTTGACCGGCCGGATGTTGGCGTAGAGGTTGAGGTTGAGCCGGTTGCCGATCACCGGCGAGTGCCCCGCCATGTGCCCGTTTTTCATGAGCACCGGACCGCTGCCGCCGGGATCGGGCCAGCCGACGGCTCCCAGCAGGATCAGATCCGCCTTGGCGCAGCGCTCCTGGGATCCTTGCGGCCAGTCGCTGTCCCCGTGCTCGAGGTAATACTGGCCACCGCAGGGAATGTCGTCGATCTCCCAGGCGATCCCCAGCGGCTGACTGACCGCATGCAGCACTCGCATGCCCTCGGCCATGACCTCGGGACCGGTGCCGTCTCCCCCCAGCGTGACCAGCGTATACGCCATGCGGATGGTGTACCGCAGGGCACGACCGACCGTGGCGAGACAGCGTTGTGGATCCTCACCGGGCAGGCTCACCTCACGGACTCACCGGGCGGGCTCAGCCACCAGGCTCACCGGGCGCGGAAAATTCGGGCCTGCGATCCCGTCGTGCTATGGCGGCCCGGGATGCTTTGCTCTGCCCCGCTGTGTATCGCTGTGCGCCGGTCGCTCGCGCGGCTGAGCGCGGCGCTCCTGCTGGCATTACCGGCCTGTGACGACGCCCCCACCCTCGACCGAGGGCAGCTCGACGAGCGCCTGACCGACGTGCTCCCGGTGGTCTCCCCCGCCGAGCCGGCCCCCTTGCCGCGGGATCGCGAGGCCATGCTGCGCGCGCTGGCTCCCTTGCCCGCCGAGGCCCTGCTGATGGTCTACGAGATCGACGGGCCCGGGGGGATCGGCGGGAGCCTGGAGATCCTCGCCCGACCGGGAGGCTATCGCCGGGAGAACTGGACGATCCACGTGCCCGTCGGCCTGAAGGAAGAACGCCGCCTGGCCGGATCGACGATCGTCACCCCCGATGGCGTCTGGGTCGAGGGCCATGCACCGCAGACGCTGTCGCCCTCCCCGCTGGGTGCCCTGGCCGACGCTGCCCTGGGGTTGCCCGACGACACCCTCCGAGGCGTGCTCGAGCAACTCGAGATCCGCCGCGCAACGCTGGCCGAAGCCCGGGCCGATCATCCCACCGAGCCCGAGCGGATCCTCGACGTGCCCTGCCACGTGACCCGAGTGGCCACCATCGAGATGTGCCTGTGGGAAGCGACCGGGCTGCCGCTTCGCTATCGGAGCGACGGCTTGACGCTGCGGGTGGTCAACATCGACGACGACGCCAGCATCGGCGAGCACGCCTTCGACCTGCCGTTCGAGACAAAGGCGACCGTGCCCGCGAGCTTCGACGCCCGCGATGCCCTGCGCCGGCTGGCCGAGGGTGACCTGGCTGGGCTCTCGCCCTACCTCCACCCCGGGCTGCGCTTGCCGTCGGCCTGACCGAAGCTAGCGCCATTAGCGCAGCCCCGTGCGCGATACTCGTGGGGTATCGTATTCACTCCACCGATGTCGAACCCACGCATCCAGAGCTTCGCCGAGTTTTGGCCCTATTACATCGGCGAGCATCGCTCGCCGGTATGCCGTGGCCTGCATTACTTCGGCACGGGGATGGCCCTGACAACGGCGGTGGTCGCCGCGTTCACCGGTACTGCCTGGCTGTTCTTGCTCGCCCTCGTGCTGGGCTACGGGCCGGCTTGGGTCGGTCATTTCTTCGTCGAGCACAATCGACCGGCTACGTTCAAGTATCCGTTATGGTCGCTGCTGTCCGACTTCAAGATGCTGGGTATGGCACTACGTGGGAAGATGGGGGCAGAGGTCGTACGTCTATACGGCAGCCGTGCCCCTGCTCCCGACGCGCCGCTCCGCACGCCTCGCTGAGACCAGCTGGTTGTTCCATACGGTCGTGCGGAACCTGTCCAAGGACACGCGACCCGATGGTGGCGTGAACTTCGGGCAACGACCCCTTCGAATCCGGCAACGGACAACGCCGAGCGTGGAGATGAAACATCCACCCGACCCGTGTTGTCGAGTTTGTGTCATGTAAATCAATGTTCGGGTGCCAATTTTCGTGGCGCCAGGTGTCTAGATCCACAAAGCTATCTTCATACCCCCGTCGCCATGAACTTCGCCTCGACCCTGCCTCCGCTGGAGCAGGCGCTGACCCTCAACGCCGATTACGACCTCGGCTGGGAGTCGCCGCTGGAGCTCGCGCATCCCGGGCCCATCCCCGCGCTGCTCGAAGAGCGCGCCGGGCTCACCCTGGCCGCGCTGGGGCGGGACGCAGCGCAGTGGATCGAGGCCTATCAGCAACAAAGCACCACCGCCATCGACCGGCCCGATGGCTTTTTGGAGTTCGTGGGGTTCCATACACCCGATCGGGTCGTGGCATGCATGGCTCGCTTCGAACGAGCCCTCTCGATCGCCCGCGCCGCCCGGATGCGCAACGACATCGAGCCCGCGAGACGACGGGGTCGGCGTCTGCGCCTTCATCCCGCCGCATCCGTGATCGACCTTCCCGGGCCCGCCGAAGAGGTGATCGGGGCGGTCGCCCTCGGTATGAGCCCTCCGGCCTATACCGGCTGGCCGGTACTCGTTGCCCCGGGCCTGCCCACGCTGTGGCGGCAAGCCACTCCCCTCGAGGATGCCTTGTGCACCTGGCTCACCCGACCGCGCGAGGCCATCGAGGTGCGCGAGCGCTTCGTCGGCGCCGATCGGGTGCTCATGCGACTGGTTGCCGCACGCGCGATCATCGACGCCGACTGACCACCGCGTCCGCGATCGCTCTGGCCAGCCGCGCCGGGCGCCGCCCCTCAGAAAAACCACGACCGGCACACCCCCACCAAGTCGCCCGCTTCCCGGTGGCAGTATTCGGTGCCTTAGCCCTCGACGCGGACCAGCAGGGCGGTGATGTTGTCGTTGCCGCCCGCCTCGTTGGCGAGCTTGACCAGCATGTTCGCGGCGGTGTCGATGCTGGCGAAGCGGGTCGCCGCTTGCATCATCGTCTCGTCGTCGAGCATCCCGCACAAGCCATCTGAGCACAGCAGGTACAGGTCGTCGCGCTGGTACTCGTCGACCAGGATGTCCACGTAGACCTGCTCGGCCAGGCCCAGCGCTCGGACCACCACGTTCTTGTGGGGGAAGTTCTCGACCTCTTCGCCGCTCATCTCCTTCATGCGCTTGTAGTCGTTGAGCAGCGAGTGATCGTCGGTGAGCTGGGAGATCTGCCCCCGACGGATCCGGTACACGCGGCTGTCGCCGACATGGCCGATGTAGAAGCGGCCTTGCGCGAAATAGACCGCGTCGACCGTGCATCCCATGCCCTTCTTGGAGGGATCGCCCCGACCGGTCTCGAAGATCCGGGTGTTGGCCAGCTTGATCGCCACGCTCATGCGGTCGCGCTGGACATGCAGCTCGGGCAGGCGAAAGGGCCAGGTGATCGCGGGGTCGTTGGCGGTGCGCCGGTAGTACTCGTCGATGGTCTGCACCGCGATCGAGCTGGCCACCTCACCGCTGGCGTGGCCCCCCATCCCATCGGAGACCGCCGCTAGCGGCATCTGCTCGGCGATGAGCAGGTTGTCCTCGTTGTGATCCCGCACCTGGCCGACATCGGTCACGCCAGAGAAGCGCACGCGGAATTGACCGTCGCGGAAGCTGATGCTCATGCGCACGCCACCGTACCAAGCCGCAGCGGGCGCCCACCAGCACCTTGCGAGCTCGACACGGGAGCGCCCCCGCCCGGCGTCCCGTTCACGGAAACGGGCAACCCGGGCAATCCCTCGCCGACCACGTGCTAGGGTGCTCCCAGTGAGCGGCACAGCCGGGGCACGAGCCTCCAAGCAGGTGAACCTGGCACAGGTGAGCATGCCGCGATTGCTCTTTGCCCTGCTACACCAGCGCTTTTCGGGGACCCTGGCCGTGGATCAGCCCCCGCCGCACGCCGGGCCGCGCCTGGTCTGGTTCCAGGGCGGAATGCCGGTGTTCACCAACTGGGTCGCCCCCACGGAGGTGCTCGGCCAGGTGCTGGTGGCCCAGCGCCTCATCGACGAGAATCAGCTGCTGCAAGCGCTGGAGGCCATGGCGGTCAAGGGAGGCCTTTTGGGGCAGCACCTGCTGGCCCACGGAGTGCTCGACCAGGCGCGGCTCTTTGAGGGCTTGCGGTACCAGTGCACCCGCAAGCTCCTGTCGCTGTTCGGGCTGCGGGAGGGCGAGGCCCGGGTCACCGTGAGCGATGGCCGCGAGCTCGAGCCCGGCCTGCTGCCGGTCAACGTCCTGGAGCTGATCCTCGTCGGGGTGACCAAGTGGTACGACGAGGGGCGGGTCCAGGCGGAGATGGGGGCGGCCCTGCGCGCGCCCTTGCGCGCCACCAATGCGCTGGCCCGGTATCGAGCCCACTTTCGCTTTCGGCCCGCCGACAAGCCGGTCCTCTCGGCGCTCACGGCCGGCACTCAGCTCGAGTCGCTCGCCACGCTGCCCGGCTCCAACCTTCGTCGTGCGGCTCAGCTGGTCTATACGCTGTGGGCCTGCCAGATGCTGCGCACCGGAGCCGCGGCCGGAAACCAGGCCGGAGACCAGGCCGGAGACCAGGCCGGAGACCAGGCCGGAGACCAGGCCGGTATGACGGCGAGCGCCAGGGCCTCGGTGGTTGCTTCGGGGACATCGCCAGGCGCGTCGGCTCGGTCCGGTCCCGCCGCACCGGCATCGCCTGTGTCGGCCCAATCCACTCCCACTGCACCGACATCGCCTGTGTCGGCCCAACCCGCTCCCGCCGCACCGGCCTCGCCGGCGAGTGCTTCGCCGGCTCCCCCCGTCGGTTCGACCTCCCCGTCGCCGAGCCGACCCCCCGCGCCCTCCCGACCGCCGGCGACCAGCACTCCGCAGCCCTCGTCTGCGCCCGCCACGACGCCCGCGTCATCTTCGGCGAGCACCTCGAGCCAGCCCTCGGCCTCCGCGACCACGACCGACGACTCCGACGATCCCTTCCTCGTCGATCTCGCCGCGCTCGAGAAGAAAGTCGACGACAACGCCCACGCCTTTGAGCTGTTCAACGTGCCGCTGTCGGCGGGCAAAAAGGAGATCCGACGGGCCTGGGGCGACCTCAGCCGCAAGTTCCACCCCGATGCGCTCAAGGGAGAAGGACGCGAAGCCCTGCGCGACCGCGTCAACCGGGTGTTCGCCGCGCTCAGCGAGGCGCAGCAGCAGCTCAACGACGCCGAGCAGCGCGCCAAGCTCAAGGATGCCGTCGAGTCGGGCGAGCACGAGGCGGTCAAGGGGGGCAAGGACGCCACCGCGACCGCACGCGCCGTGTTCCAGAGCGAGATGATGGCCAAGGAAGGCGACAAGTTGCTGCGGGCCAACCGCTTCGACCGCGCGCTCGCTCAATACCGCGAGGCGGCCACATACAATCCCGACGAGCCCGACCTGCGAGCCGCGATTGCCTGGTGCGAGTATCAAGTCTCCGACAAGGACAGCAACGCGGCGGCGCTGGCCCGTAGCGCGCTGATGACCATCATCGAGGACTCGCCCAACATTGCTCGGGCGCACTACTTCTTGGGGTTCGTGCTCGTCGCTCAGAGCAGCCCCGCCGTGGCAATCGAGACCTTTCGCAAGGCAACCCGGCTCGATCCACGGTTGATCGACGCCGAGCGCCAGGCCCGGGCGCTCGAGGTGAAGATCGGCCGCACGCCTCCGGCGGTGTCGCGATCTTCGGCCAAGCCGAAGAAGAGCGGGCTCAAGGGGTTGTTCGGGAAGAAGTAGGGGAATTGGCCCCCACTTGCTCGTCGTTCAAGGCAATCCGACCGTGGCCACTGAGATCGTGCCAATCATTGGCTTCTCGCTATGGGGATCACGCGGTCTACCGCATAAGGTGTTCGACGAGGTGAGTATCCATGTTGCCGGCAACATAAGATGGTCTAATCATGCGCGCTCGGATCTGTAGGAGCCGCGGGAGAGCGATCCTCCTCGGCCACCCGAACACCGATCCCATGCCACAGGACGTTGATGAAACGTTCGAGGATATCCTCACGATTCACTGGCCCCGTAAACTCCACACACACGTCCGCGGTCGAAGCAATCCCGTGAAGAGAGCCGAGGATGGTCGACGCTACCGTCTCGATGTCGCAATCGGCGAGGCGCCCCTCGTCACGCGCCCGCTGTAGCCAGGCGACGAACGCCCGATACGCCACGAAGGGTTCGGATTTCCCGGGTTCGCTGCGCTCGTAGACTCGGGACCGATCAATCCCCGCCGCCTGGAGGAGCGCCAGCCCTTGCTGTACCTCGCCGAAGTACCCCGCGATCACCCGGGCGTGTTCGATGAGTTGCACAAGAATTGGGCGCTCATCGGGCCCGGCATCCAACGCAGCCACCCACGGGACGTCCTGCGAAGGCCCTAGTGCTGCGATCAGCAACCCCTCCTTCGACCCGAACCGGTTGAAAAGCGTGGTGTGGCTGACACCAAGCTCCCGCGCAATCTCCGCAGCCGAGACGATTCCCCTCTCGAGAAAGCAGCGACGCGCGGCGATGAGGATCTGCTGGTCACTGGTCTCTCTGGGTCGTCCCATCGCGTGATTTGACCCGAATACTGGGAGATATCGTTAATTTCTGTCAAGAAAGAAATTAATCCTTGACGACATCGGCGGCTGCGTTAATTTCTTTCTAGACAGAAATTAATTCTACGCGGGTCCGCCGCCAAGCGGATGTGGTCCGCTGGCAGACCGCTGTTCCCATTCGAGCGGTCGACGAGTTCGTTTTCCCAGCAAATCCGTACGGAGGAGAATCTGATGCTAACCGGTATCAATCGCAGCCTAGACAACGAGCACGGCTTTGCCCCACTGCGCGTCGAAGGTGACCTTCCCAACGACCTTAGCGGCACGCTGTATCGCTGCGGGCCGATGTCGCGTGAGTCCCAGGGGGGCTTCATTCCCGACATCATTCAAGGCAATGGAGGTCTCGTAGGGGTGAGGTTCACGGACGGCGACGCCAGCGGCGCAGCTCGGATCCTGCTCACTCGCGAGATGCTCGAGGAGCAAGCGGCGGGCAAACCCCTCTATAGCCCCGCGGCTCCATGGCTCAGCAACTTCATCAGCGGCCTGAAAGGCGAGATCAAGAACGTAGCGAACACACATGTCATCGAACAAAAGGGAGAGCTATGGGCCCTCTACGAATTGAGCCGTCCAGTCCGCGTCGATCCGGAAACGCTGGAGGTCCGCGAAGAAACCACACTCAATGGCTTGATTTCTACCGCATTCTCCGCTCACCCCCATCGGGTGGAGGCTCGGAACGCGCTCTACAACTTTGGACTCGTCAGCAGGCGAAAGACTCGACTCGACCTATTCGAGTTGCCCGATGTGGGTGGACCTCGCAAGCTTGGCGAGGTCCCGCTGGACTATCCCACCCTCCTCCATGACTTTGTTGCTACGGAGAACCATCTAATCTTCTTCGTCTCTCCCATTCGCTTGGACACCTGGCGGCTGCGCCTTGGCCTCGGAGTCTTCAAGGATCTCGCGCACTGGGAGCCTGAAAGGGGGAGCGAGGTCATCGTCGTTCCGATTGATGCACCGGAGAACGTGACGCGCTTCAAGGTGCCAGGATTCCACGTGTTCCACTTCGCCAACGGATTCGAGCGCGATGGGAAGCTGTATGCTGATTTCTGTCACTACGACAAATTCTGGATGGACTTCGAGGAGGCACAAGACGATGGAGCCCCAGGAGGCCCACTGACGCGGGCCCGGATCGATGTGGCCCACCAAACCTTCGACCTCGAACGCCTTACAGAACGTCCAACCGAGTTTCCGATCGTACATCCCAAAGTAGGAGGAGCTGAACACCGCACGGTATTTTCCGTCGGTATGGACCCTGAAGACGGTACAATGCGCTATCGCATCATCCGCCAGGAGGACGGTCGGGAGACATCTACGCCGATGGAGATCGGCCATGTCGCTTCGGAGCCAGTATTCGCACCTCGCCCCGACCATGAGACCGAAGGGTGGCTACTCCCGATCGTCTATGACCCCAAGGCGGACAAGAGCTACGTCAGTATCATTGATACAATCTCGATGACGGAACAGGCTCGGTGCTGGTTCGACCACCATATCCCCCTCACCTTCCACGGCAGCTGGGTGGCGGCATGAAGACGCGGCGCCAGGAGGGGGCAAGGGGGTTCCCCCGCAGGTGGCGCTTCTGTGACCCCAGCCCCCAGACCACGGACCCCCGACACCCAAAAGCACCACCGTGG
>JBCCWC010000212.1:0-26975 GCA_039194325.1 Myxococcota bacterium | reverse complement strand
TTGAGCTTGGCCATCGAGGCCAGCTTGGTCACGTCTTTGCCCGAGACATAGAGCTCGGTCGCCTGATAGGTCAGCGCCCGGAGGCACTCGATCTCGGTGGCCAGCTCGGCCAGCTTGAAGTGCACCCACTGGTGGTCGCGCACCGACTTGCCGAAGATCTTGCGATCCCCGGTGTACTCGAGGGTCGCGGCCAGCACCTGGTCGAGCCCGCCGATCACGTTGGCCGCCCCCCAAAGGCGCTCCTCTTGGAACTGGATCATCTGGAAGGTAAAGCCGTGTCCTTCTTGGCCGATCACATTGCGCAGGGGCACCCGCACGTCGTCGAAGTGGATCTGGGCGGTGTCCGACGAGGCCATCCCGATCTTCTTGAGCTTGCGGGCCCGCTCGACCCCCTTGGCGTCCATCGGCACGATGATGAGGCTCTTGTTGCGTTGCGGGTGGCCCTCGGCGGTGTTGGCCAGGCAGCACATCCAGTCGGCCTGCCACCCGTTGGTGATCCACATCTTGCTGCCATTGATCACCCAGTCGCCCCCGTCCTTGCGCGCGGTGGTCTTGATCGCGGCCACGTCGGAGCCGGCGCTCGGCTCGCTGACCCCGATGCAGCCCACCAGATCGCCGGCGATCGAGGGGGCGAGGTACTCGCGCCGCAGCTCGTCGCTGCCGAACTTGGCCAGCGCGGGGGTGCACATGTCCGTCTGCACGCCAACGGCCATGGCCACCCCTCCGCACTGCACCGCGCCCATCGCCTCGGCCATGACCACCGCATAGGAGTAGTCCAGGCCCAGGCCGCCGTACTCCTCGGGCTTGGTCACCCCCAGCATCCCCTGGTCGCCCATCTTCTTGAACAGCGCGTGCGCGGGGAAGATCTCCTCGGTCTCCCACTGCTCGGCGTGGGGGTTGATCTCACGATCGATGAACTTGCCGACCGTCTGTCGCAGCTGCTCGTGTTCGTCGGTGAACTTCATGGGGTGCTCCTGGCCGCGTTGTTGTCGTTGCGGGAGATCGTGGGGCTTAGAGGCGAGCCACGCCGAAGGAATTGGGCCGCAGACGTCGGGCCTGGGCCTCGCGACACACGGCCAGGGCGGTGGCCAGCACGCGCCGGGTGTCGCGAGGATCGATCACCCCGTCGTCCCACAGCCGCGCGGTGGCAAACAGGGCGTCGGACTCCGAGTCGAGCTTGTCGCGGATCGCCCCGGTCATCTTGGCCATGTTCTCGTCGCTGACCTCTACGCCCTGCCGGGCGAACTTGGCCCGCGTGATGATCTCCATGACCTTGGCCGCCTGCTCGCCGCCCATCACCGAGATCCGCGCGTTGGGCCAGGCGAAGATGAAGTGCGGATCGAACGAGCGCCCGCACATGCCGTAGTTGCCCGCCCCGAACGAGCCCCCCAAGAGGACCGTCAGCTGGGGCACCGTCGCGTTGGCCACCGCCTGGATCATCTTGGAGCCGTGCTTGACGATCCCCGCCGCCTCGGCCTCGGTCCCCACCATGTAGCCGGTGGTGTTTTGCAGGTACACCAAAGGCGTGCCCGACTGGCAGCACGCCTGGATGAAGTGGCCGGCCTTGGCCGCGCCCTCGGGGAAGATCGGCCCGTTGTTGCCGACCAGCCCCACCGCCTGTCCCTCGATCCGCGCGTGCCCGCAGACTGTCTGCGCCCCGTAGAGCGGCTTGAAGTCGAGGAAATCCGAGTCGTCGACGATCCGCGCGATCACCTCGCGCACGTCGTAGGGCTGGCGGTAGTCCACCGGGACCAGGCCCAGCAGCTCCTCCGGATCGAAGCGCGGAGGTCGGGGCGGCGCCCCGGGGCCCGGGCGGGGCTGGCCCTCGTCCCAGGGCAGCTTGGCCATCAGCTCACGGGCGATCTGCAGCGCGTGCGCGTCGTCGGCCGCCATGTACTCGGCCGTGCCCGACACGCTCATGTGCATCTGCGCGCCGCCCAGGGTCTCTTCGTCGGCGTCCTCGCCCAGCGCCGCCTTCACCAGCGGCGGCCCGGCCAAGAAGATCCGGCTGCGCTCCTTGACCACGATGACGTAGTCCGACAGCCCCGGGATGTAGGCCCCGCCGGCGGTCGACGAGCCGTGCACCACGGTGATCTGGGGGATCCCCGCGGCCGACAGCCGGGCCATGTTGGCGAAGATCCGCCCCCCGTCGACGAACAGCTCGCTCTGATAGATGAGGTTGGCCCCCGCGCTCTGCACCAGGTTGACGCAAGGCAGCCGCTGGATCCGCGCGATCTCCTGCGCGCGCAGGGCCTTGCGTAGGCCCATCGGGGAGACCGCCCCCCCCTTGATCGCCGAGTCGGACGCGTTGACCAGGCAGCGTCGCCCCTGCACGAAGCCGATCCCGATGATGCACGAGCCTCCCGCGATAGAGCGCTTGCCGTCGTCGTCGTGCATCTTGTAGCCGGCGAGGGTGGAAAGCTCGAGGAAGGGGGAGCCTCGGTCGAGCAGGTGGTCGACCCGCTGCCGCGGCAGCAGCTGCCCGCGCTCTTCGTACTTGGCCTGCTTGGTCGCCGAGTGAGCGCGCACCTTGGCCTCGAGCTCGCGGAACTGCTCGACCAGGACGAGCATCTGCGCCCGGTTGCGGGCGTAGGCGTCGCTGCGAGTGTCTATTGTGGAGGACAGGACCGGCATGGCGCCCTACTTCGCTCCCTTGCTTGGGCCCTCGCTTGGACCCTCGCTTGGGTCTTCGCCCTCGTCCTCGCCATGGCCGCCGAGGATCTTGGGGATCACCGCGCGGTGAAAGCCCTGATAGACCTCGCTGCGAGCCTGTGCGGGCTGGGGCCAGTGTAGACTGGCCAATGGCGCGCCGCCGTCCACCCGCAGAGTCTCTCCCGTGATGAAGGCCGCCGCCTCCGAGAGCAAAAAGCAGATGCTCGCGCTGACCTCCGCCTCGGTGGCCAAGCGCTTCATCGGCACCGAGTCGCGCAGCTTGGGGATCATCGCCCGGACCGGACCCGAGTAGGTATCCAGGCCCGCAGACGCCACCCAGCCCGGCGCGACCGCGTTGACCCGAACGCCGGCGGGGGCCCACTCGATCGCCGCGGTCTGCGTCAGGTTGATCATCCCCGCCCGCGCGGCCCCCGAGTGCCCCATGCCCGGCATGCCCCGCCACATGTCGGCGACGATGTTGACGATGCTGCCCCCGTGGTCATTGAGATGCTGGGTGAACAGCTCGCGGGCCATCAAGAAGCCGCCCACCAGGTTGGTGCGCACCACCGTCTCGAAGCCCTTTTGGTTGATGAGGGCCAGGGGCGCGGGGAACTGCCCCCCCGCGTTGTTGACCAGCCCGTGGACGCGGCCGCGGCGTCCCACGATCCCACCAACCACCTCCCGCACGCGCCCCTCGTCGCGGATGTCGAGCACGTCGAAGTCGGCCACACCACCGTCTTCGGCGATCTCGGCCGCCACGCGCTCGAGCTTGTCCGCCTTGCGGCCGATGAGGGTCACGTGGGCCCCCAGCGCCGCCAGCTCGTGGGCGGTGCAGCGACCGATCCCACTGCCACCTCCGGTGACGATGAAGCTCTTGTCGGCAAACAGCGCGGGGGCGAAGACGGAGCGGTAGGGCATGAGGATCAGAGCAGCGACGAAGTCGGCGCTGCGCTACCGTACGGCGCCCCGGAGCATTTCGGAAGGCCCAATCGTCAATTTGCCATAATAACATCGTTCATGTCGTTTTAGATACGTGAAAAAGCGTACGACCGTACGGTCAGCGCAAATCGCGAACGCTGGACGAGATGCGCCGGATGGAGTACTCAGCGGGGTGATGAGCCTCGAAGATCTGACCACGAAGATTCGCGAGAAGATGGGCCAAAACTCCGGCCTCGACGCGACCCTCAAGTTCGACCTCGGCGACGACGGAGTGATCTTCCTCGACGGCAAGAGCGAGCCCAACGCGGTCACCAACGACAACAAGGACGCCGACTGCACGGTGGGCGTGGCGCTCAGCGATCTCACGGATATGCTCGGCGGTAAGCTCGACCCCATGGCCGCCTTCTCGCTGGGCAAGCTGAAGATCGACGGCGACATGGGCGTCGCCATGAAGCTCGGCAGCATCGTAGGCGGCTGAGCTAACTGTCTATGCCGAGGCCGGCTCGGAATGCGCGACTTCGTCGCGCCCGGCCTCGGTCTAGCGCATGTGGCACCGAGAAGGGACGAGAACCGGACCCGAGCTCCTTTGGGGGGCTCGGGTTCGTCCGTCGTGGATCTCGCCGGCCGGTCCTGCTGGCAGGTCACGCCGATGGCACACAAGCCGGCCGGCTCGCGTTCCCGCACTCTGGATCCTCGAGCCCTCGCTCGATGCTCGCCGGCCCGGTGCGATCCGTACGCCGGGCCAAGTCATTGGAACGCTCGGCCAATGCCCCCCAAGGGCCGGTGGGCCAAGCTCCGAGCACGCCATGGACCAACCCACCGCTGCTCTTTTCGGGTCGCTCGACGTCGACGCGCTGCTGCACGAACGCGGCACGCTCGACCCACGTGCCTATGTCGATCCCTCGATCCACGCGCTCGAGCAGGAGCGGATCTTCGGCCGCAGCTGGCTGCTGCTGACCCACGAGTCGTACCTGCCCGAGCCCGGGCGCTTCGTGACCGCCCGCATGGGCGAGGATCCGGTCGTCGTCACCCGCACCGACGACGGCACGATCGCCGCCTTCCTCAATCAATGCCGTCACCGTGGCGTGCCGATCTGCCGCCACGAGACCGGACGCGCCCGGTCGTTCACCTGCTCCTACCACGGCTGGACCTACAACGCCCGCGGCCGGCTGCTGTCGATCCCCAACGAGGCCCGGCTGTTTCGCTGCCCGATCGACCGCGACGACTGGAGCGCCACCCCGGTGCCCCGCATCGAGATCCGGCACGGCCTGGTGTTCGGCTGCTGGGATCCCCAGGCGCCCACGCTGGCCGAATGGCTCGGCGACGCGCTGCTGTACTTCGACCTGGCCTTCGACGCCCCCGGCGGCACCGAGGCGCTCGTCGGCGTCAGCCGCCGCCGGGTCGCGGCCAACTGGAAGTTCGGGGCCGAGCAGTTCTCCACCGACGGCTTCCACGTCTCGTTCACCCACGCCTCGGGGTTCGCGGCCCTGGCGGCCGTCAACCCGCAGGGCGACGCAGCGCCCTTCGACGTGCTCAACCCACCCATGACGCAGATGCACAGCCGCTACGGGCACGGCATGGGCTTCGTCCACGATCTACCAGCCGCCCGCGCCCAGTTCGGCGCCAACCCGATCGTCGGCGAATGGCTGTTCGGCCCACGCTTGGATTACCTGGTGAGCAAGTACGGCGAGCAAGCGCGCGAGATCTTCCCGCTGCACATGAACTTCTTCCCCAATACCGGGTCGCTGTGGCCCAACGAGGTGCGGGTCTTCAACCCTAGCGGACCCACGCACATGGAGTTCTGGTCTTGGCTCATCGTCGACCGGCAGGCCCCGGACGCGGTCAAGATCGCCATGCGGCAAGACCAGCAGCGGACCTTCGGCGCAGCCGGGATCTTCGAGGTCGACGATATGCACAACTGGGTCGAGGCTCAGCGGACCCTGACGGGCTGGCAGACCCGGCAGCGCCCCTTCAACGTGGAGATGGGGACCGGATCCGCTGAACCGGCCGAGCTCGGCTTGGAACCGGTGCCCAGCGAAGCCGGGGCCCGCCGCTTCCACCGGCGCTGGGCCCAGCTGATGACGACCGAGCGCGAGGCGGGAGGGATCCGATGAACACTCCCCGCTCGCCCTTCGCGGTCGATCCCGCGCTCCAGGCCGAGATCGAGCAGTTCCTCTACCACGAGGCCGCCCTGCTCGACGAGGGCTGCTTCGAGCAGTGGCTTTCCCTAATGACCCCGGACATCGAGTACCGCATGCCCGTGACCCAGCCCGCGCTCGCCCGAGGACAGCGGCCGATCGAGGGCACGCGCGCGATGCACTTCGAGGACGATCACCGCGGCCTACGGGCGCGGGTCCATCGCTTGGGCTCGAAGGCGGCATGGAGCGATCAGCCCCCGCCGCTGACCCGTCGCTCGATCACCAACGTCCGCGTCGAGCCCGGCGACGACAACTCGCTACGCGTGCGCTCGAACTTCGTGCTGTATATCGTGCGACGCAGCGCGCAGGTCGACCTGCTGGCGGGCACGCGAGAGGATACGCTGCGCCGTGTGGAGGGAAGCTTGGCAATCGCCCGGCGCTCTACCCACCTCGATCAGCAGATGATCCTGGCCAACCCGCTCAGCATGCTGTTCTAGTCGAGTCTAGCTGGACCGGCGCGACTCATGGACGCGACGCATGAACGCGACTCATGGACGCGACCAGTGGATGTACAGCCCCATGGGTACGGAGCCACGAGCCAGCAGCGCGCTCGCGGACCGCTCCCGGCGTCCGGCCCCGCATACGCTTGAAGGCGCGGCAGAACGCCGGCACCTCGTCGTAGCCCACTCGCCGGGCGATCGTTGCTACCGGCTCACCCGTGGTGAGCAACAGATGCTCGGCTCGCTCGAGCCGGTAGCGGGTGAGGTAGCGGATCGGCGGCTCTCCGACTTGGGTACGGAAGCGGGTCGCGAACGCAGTGCGCGACATTCCCACTCGCCGGGCCAGCGAAGCGACGGTCCACGCCGCTTCGGGCTGGACATGCAGCAGCCGCAGCGCTCGCACGATCAGCGGATCGTCGGCCCCCGGCCCCAGCCAGACCCCACGCTGTTGCAAGTGGGCGGTGATGCTCTCGATGAGGACCAGCTCGCTCATCCGCTCGAGCGCGGCGTAAGCACCCGGGCGCCCCCCCTTGGTGCCCAAGACCAACGCCTGCATGGCCGCCGGCGATACCGTCAGGTCGTCGCCCACCCGACTCATCGGAGGCAAGGCGTCGGCAAAGGGCACCAAGGCCTCTTGATCGAGCGGACAGTGTAACGCCGTGAAGCAGGTGGGCCGACCCCGCTGGCCCCACCGCACCACGTCGGCGAAGGTCTGGACCCGAAGCTCCTCCAGCGAACGGATCGCGACACCAGGAGCCGTGCGAGCGGTGAAGGTGTGCCCGGGCAACAAGAGGCCTACGTCACCGGCCACCCAGCGCACCGCCGGCGCGGTGGCGTCGGACGCCTCGACCCACAGCTCCCCCGCAGACACGATCACCAGCACGCTCTGGGGTCGCGATGGTGAGGGGACCTGGGTGCCCCAAGCCCCTCGGGTCTCCAGCCGAGCAACTTCGAGACCGTCGACATGGATCGATCGGAGCGCGCGCGACAGCGGATCCATCGCGGCCCAGCGTAGCCGATCGCACGCGTGATGCTCGAGGTCGAAGGGAGGCGCGTGTGTTTGATTCCGCACCCAGTGTCCAAGGCCCCGGCTTCACCGCCGCTGCATGCGGGCCGGGAGCCGATGATCGCCCGGGTTCGCGCTCCCCTCGTCCGTGGTGAGGCGACGAGCCTTGCGCGCCCGCTTGTCGGACAGCTCGACGCCCAGCGCATCGAAGCCGTACTCGTTGGCGACCGCGAGCACCGTGCCCACCCCACAAAAAGGGTCGATCACTCGGGTGCACGCGGTGTGGCGGGCGAGAAAGCGGCAGGTCTGCACCATGGCGGTCATCGGCGTGGCGCGGGCCCAGGTCATCACGCCGAGCTCGGGCACCACGTCGGGCGTGGAGTCGTGGGGATCGAGCCTCAGCTCGCGCGAGAACGCCATGAAGTGGCCGTAGGCCGGGCGACCGAAGGTCGTGTTCCCGGGGGTCGTACGACAGACGATCTTGTGCCACAGGCAGTGGACCCCCGCACGCTCTGCCCCGCGATGGGCGAGGTAGCCCTTGTCGATCGTGCGACCGTCGACCTTGATGTCGGTCTGGTAGACGACCACCACCGAGCGCGGGGCCACCTTGTGGCACGCCAGCGCGGTCACCTCGCTCGAGAGCTCTCGCCACGCCTCGAGTTGCATCGGCTGCATCTCGCACAGATCCGGAACAGACGTCACGATCGCATCGGTCGGCGTCAGCGTCGCCTCGCGAAGCCACGCGATCCCGTCGCCTGCAATGACCTCGCGTCGCGCTGTCATCGGGGCAAGTATAAGTCACACATCATAAGTGATTCATATCACAAAATGGACGATGAACGATGCCTACCACTGTCCGACAGTCAGTCTCGACGCTCCTCCGCTCACGTTCACGGAGGATCTCGAGGCCCTCCGTGCGCGCCTTGGCCAGCATCGGCGGAGCAGGTCGGCGATGACTCGCCTGGTCGTTCAGGCGCTCGGTAGGCCAATACGTCGACGGCTCTTCATCCTCACATATCACCGCGGACAATCACTCGATCTCCTCGCGTTGCTCGACCTCCTCGATCTCTTCCGACCGTAGGTCAAGGGAACGTGCTGACGTCGGCCTCTGCGCGCACCACGTTCACCCGCGACCAACACCAGGTGTCAAAGACGACCAAGACTTCCGACCGCGCTCGATGTCGCGGATCGGCTGATTGCTAGCAGCTCCAGTCGAAGAACAGCGACCCACCATCATGCCCACTCAGTGTTTCAATTGTCACCAAATGTTCACCCCTATTCCCGGCGTGACTACGGCTAGAGGCTCGGTCATTTGCCCGCACTGTGGTGCCCCCAACATCGTCTCTCCCATGACCGTGCCCGCCGCTAGGGCTAGCATGTCCGCACCAGCCAATCGACAAGATAGCCATCGTGTGCTCGTCCTCGCGCTGGTGGCCTTCATCGTGCTCGTGGTCCTCCCCGTCGCCGCACCGGTCACCGCGATCGTCCTCGGAGCGCTCCTCGTGGCGGCCTCGTTGACGTATTTCGCATCTCCGAGAGCCCGTGCGGTGCTCGATCGCATTACCGCGGGTCTTCGGCTCACCCGGATCAAACGCTACCTCGCGGTGACGGGAATCGCTCTTTTGGGGGCATCCTCGACAACGCTCGGTGCGGCGGTGCTCCGCTCTATTGCCGATGTCCGCATGAAGCGCCAAGACGTCATGCGGCAGGCAGTCGAGCGCGAGATCACCAAGGCGACCCAGATCGAACAGAGCCTGGCACAATTCGACCAGGCGATGTCGCAGGGTGATCTGGCGGCGGCCGCCGACGCGCTCGATGCCGCCGTCGAACTCGATGACGCGCACCCGGACGTGCTTACTCGCAAAAGAGCACTTCGAGATGCCGTTCGCGATCGACAACTGGCCAGGTTGCCCGACTTGCTCCAGGACATCGAGCGCCAGTCGAAGACGGCAGACTGGGAGGCCGCGCTCGAGACTTGCAAGCAAGCCAAACAGATCGATCCCGAGTTCGACGGGCTGAAGAGTGCGTGCGCCGCTGCCAGGAAGGAACAGCGAAGGACACAGTTTCCACAATTCGTCGAGGCGGCATCACGAGTCGCCGCTGATGATGACCTATGCGACACCCCACTCGAGCTCAAGAATGCGTGGGAGAACCTGCGAACGATCCCCCCCGGAGACGAGAACTTCCGAGGTGCGAAAAAAGCGGCAAGAGGGCTCGAGCGTTGCCGAAAGAGGGTGAAGCGCGAGTTCGTCGAAGCCGTTGACTCGGTGATGCAATTACAACGGGAGACATGGGCAAGCGACTATCAGACCTCCTTGCTCGACGAGGGGATGGACGTCCGAGTCTCCCTCCGTGGCAAGCGGAAGACCAAGATCAAGATCAGGTACGCATTGCTCAATCGAGCGGGAGTGCACCAGATCACGAAGGATGGTTCGTTCCTGAACAACCTGCAAAAGATCGGATTCGAGCGCGTGACATTTTCGGATGGTTTCTACGAATCGTGGTTCTACGATCTCGAGCCAGACGACGTCGAGCACGCGGTAACGGCGAAGACTCTCAAGCCCATGAACCTCCACCAAAGGCTCGAATTATAGAAAATAACACCGTTTCAAGAACGGTCCGTTCGATCCATAGCCAAGCCCCCGGGGATGCTCGATGCTTGCCGTCATCGCTCGTCATACCCCGCTTCGTATGTCCAATCGTGAGATCCAATGCAGACTCTAGACGAAGAACGAGCCATCAAGTACGCCGGGCGCTGTGCCCTGGCGGCCGGCATGCTGCCGTCCACATTTCGTCGGACGGTGGAACGCACCGAGACCTCATCGGAGGGCTATCGACGAGCGGCCTACCAGATCGAACGCCGCCGCATCGAGCTGGCGTTCGGCCCCGGGCACGGAACGAAGAAGATGGACGCGGGCCCGCTGCCGGACGGCTCGGGTCTCGATCCATGGCGTGTCGACCCCGGGGGCCTGCCGTCCGACACCGTGCGGACCTCGGTGTGTCCAACATGCGCCGGGAACAAGAAGGTCGTCTGCGCCACATGTGGGGGCTCGAGTCGAGTCGGGTGTGCCAGCTGTGGGGGCAGCGGGCGGGTTCCCGGGCAGCGAGGCATGAAGAATTGTCCGTCCTGCCGGGGTCACGGGATGCGCAACTGCGGGTCGTGCCGCAGTGGCCTCGTGAAGTGTCACGGATGCGAGGGACTGGGTCGAGTCCGCGCGTGGCTCGAGCTTCGTACCCAGCAGATCGGGCAGATCAAGGCCCATCCGACCAACGGGGTCGCGGCTCTCCATCATGGGTTATTGACGGCGGAGGATCTCAATCGTCAACCCGACGACTATCGCAATGCACAGGTCGCCGATTCGGGCTGGACCGAGGGGCCACCCGATGGCCTGAGCCCGGAGCTTCGAGCATCCCTCGATCCCGTGACCGATCGGGTCGTGGGGTGTCGGGTTCAAGACTTCAGCGCGACGGTCGTGCGCATACACTATCGGACGGCGCTCTCACGAGGGATCGTCGCGGTCGCCGGGCACCCGCTCGGTACGCTGCCCGAGACGACATGGACGCCGCTTCGTCGCAGGGCGACCCTCGCATTGGTGGCGGGGGGGCTGATGTTCGTCGCGGCGATGATGCTCCTTGGAGCCTATATGGAGCGGGCACCATGGTTCCACGAGCACGGGAACGCGGGCCCTCTTGCCCTACTCGGCCTGGCGCAGGCGTTGGTCTCGGCCTGGCTGTGCGCCGGCGTCTTACTCCCGCGCTCGGCGAGGACGGCTGTTGCGGTGAAGGTACCCCTGGGAATGCTGTTGAGTGTATGGGCGCTCATGGCCGCATTGTGGTTCATCCCGAGCCCCTCCGTGGACGGTGTAGAGCGCTCCATCGAACGCGGGGATCTGGTGGCCGCTCGGGTCGAGGCCGAGGCGGTCGAGGCCGAGGAAGGGAGCTTCGAAGCGCTCGGCGCCGCGCTGGACCGGATCGACGCCTTGGAGGCCGCGGCCAAGCACGCGCGGCACGAGGCGGTGGACCAGGAGCACCTCGATCGCATCCGCGCGGCGAGATCGGTCGCCGAGACGGCGCGACAAGCCGATCTGCCCTGGTATTTCAGCGAGAACCGCAAAGCAGCGGTCGCGCTCGTCCGGGAACGCACGATTCCGGCGATCGACCGCGCATACGCCAACGCTGACGCGAAGGCATTGGCCGAGCTCGCGCGCGTAGCGATCCGCTTCGATCCCCCACTCGCGCAGCGGGCCGAAGCTCGCGCAATGCTCGTCAATGCGGACTCCTGCCGTCAACGAGATGATTTTGCGTGTGCCGTGAGCGCGCTCCGTCAGTGGGATGGCGCCCGAGACGATCCGAAGGAGCTCGAGCTCCACGATACGGCCGTGCAGCAAGTCGAGCGGGACCTGCATGCCCACCTACAGAACGCATCGGTGGCCGATGTCGCCGAAGACTCGTCACCCACCAATCAAAAGGTTGCAATCGAGCGCTTGCTCGAAGAGTCCCGACTCTACGAGAAGTTTGCCCAGAAGGAATCCCCGCTCGATCGAGCGGCGCTCGACAAGCAGATGAGCGTGGTCGAGCGCCGAATCCAGAGGGATGCTCGCAAGGCGGAACGTGCACGCAAGCGTGCCGAGCAGGAACAACGTCGTCGGGAGCGAGCGGCGGCTCGGGCCTCGCGACCCAACAAGAAGCGCCGGGCGCCCGCCCCCAGCCGCTCGTACCGCGGCAACCATGTCCAGTGCTGCGATGGAACGACATCCCCGACTTGTACGTACGATCGCGCATCGCTCAGAGGATGTTGTTCACACCATGGCGGCGTATGTTGAGCTCAGCGCCCCCGAGCTGCCGAGCATCATGTCGATCCGCTGCGCGCTCCAGCGCAACAGGTCTTGGATCTCACCGCCCGAGCTGGCGGCCGATCTCACCCCTCATCCACCGGGTGCCCAGCCCGACGCCATCATCGGCGAACTGTGCGGGATCGACTCGGAACAAGGAGGTCACGCCCTCTCGCCGCTCACAGACGACCACCGCGGATGCATGATCCGTCCAGGCGTCCAGGAACGCAGCGGACTGGGTGGTCACAACGACCTGACTGCGCCGACCAGCGTCGAGCAAGAGATCGCGCAGCACCGGCAAGACGTCGGGATGCAACGAGAGCTCCGGCTCCTCGATCAGGATGAGCGGAGGGGGCGAAGGATCGAGCAAGATGGCGAGCAGCATCAGATAGCGCAGCGTCCCATCCGAGAGTCGATGCGAGGAGATCACGCGCGATCCATCCTGCAGGTAGAGCTGGAGTACACCCCCTTCCGGGCTCACCTCGATGTCGTCGAAGCCGGGCGACACCTCCTCGAGCTTGGCCCGTATCGCCCCTTTGACGCCGGGATCCCGCTTGAGCACGGCCAGGCGCGCCGGCAGGTTGTCGAGGAATTCGGAGAGGCGTCGCGTGGGAACATCGGCTCGGCACGCCGACCGGAGCGGTGACCTCGGCCCTCCCACCCAGTACCTATAGACGCCGATCTCTTCGAGCTGTTCGCCAAGGCGAGTCAACTCGGGATACGAACGGGGATCTTGAAGCTGAGCGAGGATCGACTTGCTCGGATCGGAAGACTGGAGCGGCAGCAGGACCCCGGCCCCGGCGGAAACACTCGGCTCGCCGTTGACGTAGCCGAAGTAGACCTCGCCCCCGACCGCGACATCCTCGAGACTCTC
This sequence comes from Myxococcota bacterium, assembly GCA_039194325.1. Classification (GTDB taxonomy): domain Bacteria; phylum Myxococcota_A; class Polyangia; order Nannocystales; family Nannocystaceae; genus Paraliomyxa. Next base: position 14,034 of record JBCCWC010000212.1, on the reverse strand, counting down.
GTCGACAATGCTCAGCCGACCGGCCTGTGCCGTGAAGCTGACCCGGTAGCGCGTGGTCGACTCTCCGACCCGACCCGCCGCGATCCGAGCCTCGATGGTGGCGATCGGCTGCGGTGCATCGCTTGCGCCCCCACGGCGCTGCCACAGGCACTCTCGGACTCCCCCTCCCTCTCGCAGCGGCCGCCCGAGCCCCTTGGGCGCGTGGTGCAGCAGGTTCAGCGCCTCGAGCAGGTTCGACTTGCCCGCTCCATTGGGACCGACCACCACGTTGACATCGGCGAGCTCCAGCTCGGTGGGCTCCGGGCCAAACGACAGCAGGTTCGTGAGCGTGATCGACTCGAAGAACCGAGCCATGGCGCTGTATTCTTACCACACGCCCCGCCGTAGCTCCCGCCCTGCTCACCCAACCTCATTCGCTCGCACGAGCCAACCGCTCACCCGCCCGATTCACCGGCCCCCCTTGCCCGATCCGCACCGCCGAGCCCGAGCCTGGGCCCGCAGCGCGTCGAGCAGGCCTTCGACCAGCGCCGAGGGAGGATCGCGGTGGATCCCATAGAGCTCGACGGCGGGCAGCGAGCCGATGATCGGCCGAAACTCCACCCCCGCAAGGGGCACGGCGCTGGAACGCGGCACGAAGGCACACCCCAGGCCGGCCCCCACCAGGGCCACCGTCTCCTCCTTGGTATCGACCGCATACGCCTGTCCGTAGGTGGCCCCGTGCTCGGCCAGGATCTCCGACAACCGGTCGAACAACGCGGGCTGGGTCGTGCGCCGAAACGCGATGAACTCGCGCCCGCCAAGATCGCGTAGCCGCAGCCGCCGCTTGCCGGCGAGCGGATCGCCGGGGGGAACGGCCACCACGTAGTCCTCACGCCACAGCCGCTCGCCGACCAGGGGCCCGATGTCGTGGTCAAAAAGACGCACCACGCCCAGATGCAGCTCCCCCTGCTCCACTTGCTCGAGCTGACGCTCCGTGCCCAGCCGCGAAAGCTCCACCTGCACCTGCGGCCGCTGGCGCCGCAGCGCACCCACGGCCGGGGCCACCAGCTCGGCCAGGGCCGGGCCCACGTACCCCAGCCGTACAATGCCCCCTTCGCCCCGGGCGACCTTTTGCGCTCGCCGCTCGAACCTATCGAGTCGATCGAGGATGTCGTGCGCCTCGTCGAGCAAGGCCGCGCCCACATCGGTCAGGGACACGCGACGATTGGTGCGATCAAAAAGCGGCGCGCCGATGTAGCCCTCGACCCGCTTGAGCTGCTGGCTCAAGGGAGGCTGCGAGATCCCCAAGGATCGCGCCGCACGCCCGAAGTGGAGGTGCTCGGCCACGGCCACGAAGATCCGCAGGTGGTGGGGGGTCAGCACGCTCATCGAGCGTAGTGTTCATTGATATCTCAAAGATATCAATGAGCACTTTATAATATATTGGACGAATCATTACGCGTACCGCACAGTCGGCCCCATGGACACACGTTCGTTGGGTGCCCACGGCCCTTCCGTCTCCCGGATCGGCCTGGGCTGCATGTTCTACGGCGAGGTGGACGAGGCGCAGGTGATGCAGACGCTCACGAGCGCCCTCGACCTGGGCATCAACCACTTCGACACCGCCAACGTCTACGAGGGGGGCCACAGCGAGACTCTCGTGGGCCAAGCCCTCAAATCGCGACGCGAAGAGGCCACCATTGCCACCAAGTGCGGGATCGTGGGGCGCAACACCGACGGCACCCTCGTGCTCGACACGCGCCCGACGGCAGTACGCGCCGCGTGCGACAAGAGCCTCTCCCGCCTGGGTGTCGAGACGATCGATCTGTACTACCTCCACCGCTTTGATCCCGCGATCCCCATCGAGGACACCGTGGGGGCCATGGCGCAGCTGGTGCAGGAGGGCAAGGTGCGGCACTTGGGGCTGTCGGAGGTCGGCGCCCAGACCCTCGAGCGCGCCTACGCGGTACACCCCATCGCCGCCGTGCAGTGCGAGTACTCGCTGTGGACCCGCGGGGTCGAGGACTCGATCTTGCCGGCTTGCCGCACGCTGGGCGTGGCCATGGTGGCGTACTCGCCCCTGGGCCGCGGGTTCTTGGCGGGCTCGGTCCGTGACCATGGATCCCTGGCCGACCGCGACCTGCGTCACACCGTGGGCGACCGCTTCGAGGCGGCCAGCATCCAGGCCAACCTCGACTGGCTCGCCCAGCTCGAAGACATGGCCAAGAGCAAGCAGGTCACCGTGGCCCAGCTGGCGCTGGCCTGGCTGCTGGCCCAGGGCGACGACGTCTTCCCGATCCCGGGCTCGCGCCGCCTGGCCCACCTCCAGGCCAACGCGGCCGCCTGCTCGGTGACGCTCACCGCGGAGGACTGCGCCAAGATCGAGATGATCGTCACCCCCGAGCGGGTTGCGGGCGCTCGTTATAACGACGCCATGCTCGCCCAGCTCGGCCGCTGACCCCGACGACACGGGCGAAACCAACCCATGATCGCACCGGCGATCCAGCAAGCGCGAACGCTCGGTCTCCGCCCCGACGTGCTTTTCATTGTCCCCGGCGTCCGGCTCGACCGCCGAGCGCTAGTGCGCGAGCCCTCGTGATAATTGACGAGCTTGGTGATCGATGTCGCCTCGGCCGAGTCTTTCACCATTGCCCGGTGATCGAGAGCTCACAATGAACGACACGCGGAACCATCGGCGGAACCATCGAGCAACCCCTGTCCCGATCCCCGCCCGCACGCGTCGGACCCGAGGCCAATCGGCGGCCGTCCCCGCCGCGGCCCCCAGCCCGAGCGCTCGAGGGCCTCGGCCCCGCACGATCACCCCCCGGCATCCGGCCCCGATGCCCTACCCGGCGCCGGCGATCCGTGCGGCGGTGACCCAGTACCCCACGCCACTGTTCCTGTACGACGAGCGGCGGCTTCGCGACAATTGCCGGCGCATTCGACGAGCGTTCGAGCCCTTGTTTCCCGGCTTCGACCCGCTCTATGCGGTCAAGGCCAACGCCAACCCTCATCTTTTGCGGATCATCCACTCCGAGGGCTTCGGCCTCGATTGCTGTAGCCCCTCAGAGATCTGGCTGGCCGGGCAGCTGGGAGCGCGGGGGGTGTTCACCGGATGCGCCAACCCGCTGCCCGAGCTCGAGGCGGCCGCACGCGCGGGGCTTTGGCTCAACCTCGACGATGAGGAGCGGATCGACGCGGTCGTCGACCGGCTCCACCCGTCGCGGATCTCGCTGCGGATCAACCCGGGTCACGAGCTCGACGTGGACCACGAGGGCTATGCGATGTGCGGCGCGGATTCCAAGTTCGGGATCCCCTGGGAGCGCGCGGTGCCGGCCTACCGCGCCCTGCGCGACCGCGGGGTCGAGCGCTTCGGGATCCACATGATGACCCGCACCAACGTGCTGGAGGAGGACTACTTCGCCGCGATCACCCGCCGCTTGTTCGAGGTGATGGGGCAGGTCAAGCGGGCGCTGGGCATCGACTTCGAATGGATCAACATCGGAGGAGGATTCGGGGTGCCGTACCGCCCGCACGAGCGACCGCTGGATCTGTCGCGCACCGCGAGCTTGCTGCGCGAGGTCTTCGACAAGCAGTGTGCCCAGCACGGGCTGCGAGAACCCCGGCTGATGGTGGAGCCAGGGCGCTACCTCACGGCCGACACGGGCTACCTCGTCGGGCGGGTGCACGTGGTCAAGCAGAGCTACCGGCGCTTCGTGGGGATCGACGCCGGCATGAACGATCTGCCCCGGGTGGGCCTTTACCGGGCGTATCACCACCTGTCGGTGCTGGACAAGGATCCCACCGGCCCGCTGGAGCGCGTGAGCGTGATGGGCCGCCTTTGCGAGAACACCGACCAGTTCGCGCGCGACATGGATCTGCCCGCCATACGCGAAGGAGACGTGGTGATCATTCACCACGCGGGCGGCCACGGCTACGTGCAGGGCTACAACTACAACGGCCGCCCTCGCTGTGCGGAGTACCTATGGACGCAAGACGACACGCTCCGACCGATCCGCCGCGCGGAGACCGTGGAGGATCTGTTCCGGACGGTGTGCCCGTGAGCACGCCGGCGAGCGTGGCCCACTGTATGCCGACGCCCCCGCACTCATCGACGAGCCCGATGGAGTGGTCCCAGGTGCGGGCCCTCTTTCCCGCGGCGAGCTCGACCACCTACGTCAACGCGGCCGAGCTCCCGCCCGCGAGCGCGCTCGCGCTGGCGGCCGCACAAGAACACCTGGACCTGCTGGCTCAGCAAGGCGCGCCCGCCTACGACCACTGGGATGCTCGCCGCGAGCAGGTGCGCGCCCAGGTCGCGTCGCTGCTCGGAGCCGAGCCGGCGCAGATCGGCTTTACGGCCAACACTTCGCACGGCATGAACCTCGTCGCCGACCGACTGCGGGGGCGGGGCGAGGTGCTCTCGATGGCCGACGAGTTTCCCTCGACCACGCTGCCGTGGCTGCATCGCGGCGACCGGCTGCGCTTGCTCGCGGCCGAGGACCACCGCTACTCCATCGAGCGGATCGCCGATGCGATCGACGAGCGCACCGGGGTGGTCGTGACCAGCCTGGTCCAGTTCTGTACCGGCTTTCGGCAAGATCTAGCCGCGCTCGGCGACCTGTGCCGCGATCGAGGGGTCGCGCTGGTCGTCAACGCGACCCAGGGCGTCGTGGCCACCCCGATCGATCTGCGACGAACCCCAGTCGACTTCATGGTCTTCACCGGTCTCAAGTGGCCCTGCGCGGGATTTGGGGTGGGGGTGCTCTACGTGCACCCGCGATGGCTGGATCCCGGGCGAGCTCCGGCGGCCGGCTGGATGAGCGTGGAGGATCCGGAGACGATGGACAACCTCGGGCTCACGCTCCGCGCCGACGTGGCGGCGGTCACCGAGCTGGGATGCCCGGCGTTCCCCAACATCTTCGCGCTCGGCGGAGCGCTCGAGATGTTCGAGCAGATCGGGCTGCCGCGCGCGCAGCAGCGGATCCGCTCCCTGACCTCCCGGCTCGCGGACGGCCTGCGCTCGATCGGCGCGTCGATCATCTCGCCGTGGGAGCCCGAGCATCGCTCGGGGATCGTGGTGGTCGACGTCGCCGAGCCGCAGCGAGTGGTGGCCGCGCTGCGCGAGCGGCAGATCATCTGCTCGACCGTTCGTTCCCGCCTGCGGATCTCGCCCCACGTGTACAACGACGAGGCCGACATCGACCGCCTCGTCGCCGGCTTGGCGCGGCTGCTCCCATAGGCGCGAGCCCCGAGCCGATCGAGCGACCGACCGTACCTGGAAATCCTGATCCGATCGACGCAGGGGATCGATCTGTGCAAGACCGGGCAGGCCCATGGTCTACAAATCAATGCAGGCCGATCGTCGACCTGCCGACCGAGCCGGTCCGGATCCCCGCGCTGCTACCATGCGGTCATGATCCGATGGGCAAGCGGTTCGCTCGGCATGCTGTGGGTGATCCTGGCCGGTGCCTCGTGCTCGGACTCCCGCATCTTCGAATGCACGGCCAACGCTCAGTGCAACAGCGACAACGCGGACGCGCTGTGCCAGCCTACCGGTTTTTGTAGCTTCCCCGACGAGACCTGCGAATCGAAGCAGCGCTACGGTGGCCTCGCGGGAGACGGCTTGGCCAACGAGTGCGTCGAGCTCGACGACCCCGGCAGCTCGACCCAAGCCCCGGTCGCCGAGCCGACGAGCACGGGCCCTTCCCCCACGCCGCCGGCAGACTCCAGCGACTCGGACTCCGCCGATTCCACCACCACCGCCGAACCGACGCCCCCGTGCGGCGCCGTGGGTCAGCCGTGCTGCCAAGGCGCGTGCGACCCCGGAGCGCTGTGCACCGAGGACTCGTGCGAGCCCTGCACCCTAACGCTGGACATCGACGAGTACTACTCTTGTGCGATCCGCTCCGATGGTGTCACCGCGTGCTGGGGCGATGACGAGTTCGGGCAGCTGGGCGATGGTCCGACGCCCCCCCCCCAGTCCATGAGCCCGACGCCAGTCATCGTGCTCGGAGCGCTCGAGTCGCTGGACCTGGGCGCATTCCATGGCTGTGGCACCGGACCGGACGGCGTGCTGTGCTGGGGACGCAACACCTCGGGCCAACTGGGGCTGGGCCGCGTGTATGGGCAACAACCATCCCCGCTGATCGCCACGCTGATGGCCGAGGTGGTCGATCTGGCCGCCGGTAGCTTTCACACCTGTGCCCTGAGCGCGCAAGCAGAGGTCTGGTGCTGGGGCGCCAATGACTTCGGCCAGCTGGGCGACGGCGGGATGCCCTCCAATCCCACCCCAACGCTCGTACCGATGCTCAACGACATCGTCGACGTGGCCGCCGGTGCGTTTCACACGTGTGTGCTCGATGCATCGAGCACGGTGACCTGCTGGGGACGCAACGATCGGAGCGAGCTGGGCACCAGCGACCCGGTAGCCCCCGGCGAGCGCGTGGTGGTGGATCTGCCGCCCGCCCGAGCCCTGACCGTGGGCGACTTTCACGGCTGCATCATCACGGAGGGCGACGACGAGGTCTGGTGCTGGGGCGCCAACGATCGGAATCAGCTCGGAGAGGGGGCCAAGGGCGACCAAGCACCACCCCTCCCCGTGCCCGGAGTGACCGACGTGCAGGCGATCGACGCCGGCGACGACCACACCTGCGTGATCACCCCCGAGGGCGCCGCGTGCTGGGGCAACAATGACAACAACCAGCTGGGCATCCCGGGCAATATGTCCACCCCCGAGCCCCAGTGGCTCGACGTCGGCCCGGTGACCCAGATCCGAGGCGGCCGCCAGCACACCTGCCTGGTGACCGACGAGCCCCGGATCTTCTGCTTGGGCAGCAACCAGCTCGGCCAGCTCGGCGACGGCATGTTCAACGGCGGACCGACCCCGGTCGCGGCCCAGTTCGGCTGCGACTACTGAGGGCTTACGCCCCGCGGGCGGCTCCGAGGGGCGACGGTCTGGGCCGCACCAACCCCCGGCCACGTCACGCCATCACTCGAACTTCGCGGTCACCGGCACGTGATCCGAGGGCACCTCCCACCCCCGCGGCTTGCGGTCGTGCACCACCTCGGTGCACCGCTTGGCCATCGGCGCGGTGGCGTACACATGATCGATCCGCAGCCCCTCGTTGCGCTCGAACCCGTTGGTCCGGTAGTCGTACCAGCTATAGTGCCCGCCGTCGGGTACATGACGGCGAAAGCAATCCTCCAGCCCGAACGCGGTGAGGTTGCGCAGAGCCTCGTGCTCGGCGTCGGTATAGAGCAGCCGACCCGAAAAGTGCGCCTCGTCGTACACGTCGCGCCCGTCGGGGGCGATGTTGAAATCGCCCACGATCACCAGGGGCCGATCCGCGCTCCAGGTGGCGTCGAGTTCCTCGCGTAGGCGCCCCAACCACGCCAGCTTGTAGCGGTACGCATCCGAGCCCAGCTCGGTGCCGTTGGGCACGTAGAGGTTGTAGACCTTCAGCTCGCCCAGCGTGACCGCGAGCACCCGCGGGTGACGATCGGCCTCGCCCTCGGCAAAGCCCCGCTGGACCGCATCGGGCTCCTGCTTGGTCAGGGTGGCCACGCCCGCGAGCGCCTTGCCGCCGTGCAGGGTGACCCGATAGCCCAGCTCCATGAAGGGCACGCGCGGAAACAGCTTGTCCTGCACCTTGGTCTCTTGCAGGCACACGACGTCGGGGGCATGGTCGTACAGATAGGTCAACACGTGGTCGAGCCGGGTGCGGATCGAGTTGACGTTCCAGGTCATGATCGACAGCGGGGCCGACATGGGTCGGGAGGCTAGCAGGTTCCCCGCGGACCGTGAGGGACCGCCGGACCCAGAGCAAAAGCAGGTGCGTGGCAAGGGAACCGGGGTGCAACGGGGTCGAACCGGGAGGTCGCGGCCTGAGCCGTCGACGCACGCCATCGACCCGCATCGACCCGCATCGATCCGCATCGATCCTCGCGGCCGTGGCCGCGCCCGCACCCGCGGTCCCAGCGCTCCCACGGCCGCGCTATGCTGGCGCTCGTCATGGACCTAGACGAGCTCGAGCAGGTGCTCCACCGGGTGGCCGACGAGGTCGAAGGCGACGAAGGCCGGTGGCAGCTGCGCCTGGGCGAGGTGGCGCTGGCCTGCATGACGGATCTTCGCTTCGACCGCATGCGGATCATCGCCCCGATCGCAGAGCTCGAGGAGATCAACGACGAGATCCGCGACGCGTGCCTCGAGGCCAACTTCCACACCGCCCTCGACGCCCGCTATGCCACCAGCGACGGCGTACTCTACGCGGCGTTCATTCACCCGCTGTCTCCGCTGGATGCCGAGCAAGCCGAGTCGGCGATCCGCCAGGTCGCCAGCCTGGTGGAGACCTTCGGGACCACGTTCAGCAGCGGCGCCCTGGTGTTCGGCGTGCCGCCGCGTGGCCAGGGCGGCGCGGTGAACTGATCATGATGCGGATCGATGAACGGGCGGCCCGAGGCGCCGCCCTGATGGGCTTGCTCGCGGTCGGCTGCCCCGACCCGAGCGCACCGCCCGAGGCGACGTCGACCACCTCGAACCCCTCGACCACCGTATCAGGCCCGAGCGGCCCGAGCTCGGGGCTCGACGAGCCCGGGCCAACCTCCACCGGCCGCCCCGACCCGGCGACATCGTCGGGCACCACGGGCACGTCGACGGCCGACGAGAGCGGGCCGTCGATCCTCTTCGACGTGGCCGGGCAGACCGACGCAAACTCGGTCCCGCCGCCTACCTGCGAGGTGGTCGACGACATGAACGCGGTGGGCGACTGTCAGCAGACGGCGCCGCCCAACAGCTTCGAGCCCGATGTGCAGTGGGAGTGGCTGGGCGACGGCGCAGAGCAATACGTGGTGGTGACCCCGCTGGTGGCCAACCTCACCGACGACGACGGCAACGGCACGATCGACCTGTGCGACATCCCCGACGTGGTGGTGGTGGCGTGGGCGGAGCTGTTTGGGCCGGCCCACATCCACGTGCTCGACGGCGAGACGGGGATGGTGCACTACACGATCCCCCAGACGGTGGACTTCTCGGTGGCCCCTGCGCTCGGCGACATCGACGGCGACGGGCTGCCCGAGATCGTCACCTCGAGCCCCTCGGGCTCCCTGATGGCCTTTGCGCACGACGGCACCCTGCAGTGGCAAAGCCCCGACCCGTGGAACAACTTCTCCATCAGCGCCCTGGCCCTGGCCGATATGGACAACGACGGAGACGTGGAGATCCTGGGCGCCAACCAGCTGTTCGACCACCAGGGCAACCTGCTGTGGACCGCGTCCCAGCTCGCGGGCGCCAACTCGGCGACCGCGGCGGCCGATCTCGACGGGGACGGCGACCTCGAGATGGTGCTGGGACACGCGGCGTTCCACCACGACGGCAGCCTGATGTGGAACAGTGGGATCACGGAGGGGTATCCACAGGTGGCCGACCTCGACGGCGATGCGCTGCCCGAGGTGCTGGTGACCAACGCAGGCGGGCTGTCGCTGGTCGAGCACGACGGCAGCGTGACCTACCAAGATCTGCGCCCCACCGGCGCCCCGGCGGGTGGCCTGACCTGGCTGCGACCGGCCACGATCCACGACTTCGACGGCGATGGCCAGGTCGAGTATGCGATGAGCTCGGCCAACGACTACAGCGTCTACGAGGCCGACGGTACCCTGGCGTGGACCGCCCCGGTCTCCGACCAGAGCGGGGTGGCCGCGGGGACGGCCTTCGACTTTCTGGGCGACGGCGACGCCGAGGCGATGTACGCCGACGAGGACTTCATGTTCGTGTTCGACGCGGGGGGCAACGTGCTGCTGCAGACCCCACGCACCAGCCGGACCGGCACCGAGTACCCGGTGGTGGCCGACGTGGACAACGACGGCTCGGCCGAAATCGTGGTGGTGTCCAACGAGCCGATCAACGGCGGAGGGGGTGCATCGCCACCGGTCCAGGTGATCCGTGACGTGCAGGATCGTTGGATCCAAGCCCGGCGGATCTGGAACCAGCATACCTACCACGTGACCAACGTCCGCGAAGACGGCACGATCCCGCAGTTCGAGCCGCCCTCGTGGGAGTCGCTCAACACCTTCCGCACCAACGCCCAGATCGAAGGCGGCGGGATCTGCATCCCCCCGCCGGCCGGCTGAGGACACGAGCCGGGGGTCCGAGGACCACGATGCGCGGGGTCGCTCATCCCCGCTCGGCCCCGATCGGCCCGGCGACACGCCGCGAAAGCGATCCGCCCCTTGAGCCCGGCCCAGCTCTTCGGGGATCCTTGCTCGGGACGCGTGAGCGACGGCAACACATCGACCGCCTCGGGCGCGTTCATGACCAGCACCAGCGGTCGGAGTCGCTCGGGTCGAAAGAGCCGGCGCAACAGCTCGGGGCGCTGGCGCCAAGACGGTGAGCTACCCAGCGGCTCCCGCGTGGACCGCTATGTGGTCCTCTATCGCCTGGGCCGCGGGGGCATGGGGGTGGTGTACGCCGCCTACGATCCCCAGCTCGATCGCAAGGTGGCGGTCAAGGTGCTGCGCACCCGCGCGCTCCAAGGACAGGGGCGAGACGACCAGGAGAGCCACGACCGCATGCTCCGCGAGGCCCAGGCGCTGGCTCGGCTGTCGCACCCCAACGTAGTCGCAGTGCACGACGCGGGGCTGCTCGACGGCCGGGTGTTCGTGGCCATGGACTTCGTCGACGGGGAGACCCTGCGGCGCTGGCTCAAGAGCAAGACCCGCTCCCGCCGCGAGATCCTCCAGGCGTACGTGCAAGCGGGCGACGCGCTGGTGGCTGCCCACGCGGCCGAGATCGTGCACCGGGACTTCAAGCCCGACAATGCGCTGATCGGCCGCGACGGCCGGGTGCAGGTGCTCGATTTTGGGCTGGCCCGGCTCCAGGGCGACACCGCAGCCGAGGTCGGTCCCGCGATCCCCAGCGAGGTCGAGCCCGCCAACGACAAGAAGGCCGACAAGGAGGCCGACACCAAGGCGAACACGTGCACCCGGACGGGAAGCGGCGAACGGCGACGCCAGGGAACGCCGGCCTACATGGCACCCGAGCAGCACGAGCGTGAGCGAGTGGGGCCGGCCGCGGATCAGTATGCGTTTTGCGTGTCACTGTGGGAGGCCCTGTGCGAGCGGCCCCCCTTCGCGGGCCGAGACGAGGTCCTGCTGTCGAACATCAAGCAGGGCAAGCTCACCGAGCCGCCGCGCGGCCGGCTCTCGGGACACCTGCGCCGGATCTTGCGACGAGGGCTGAGCGCGGATCCCAAGGCGCGCTACCCGTCGATGCAGGCGCTGCTGCTGGATCTACGCCACGACCCTCGACGCCACTGGCGACGGGCGAGCGCCGCGGTGGGTACCCTGGGACTGGCCGCGGCCAGCGTGGTGGCCTACGCCCAGCTCTCGGGCGAGCCGCCGGTCTGCGACGGGGCCCAGGCCCGATTGCACGAGGTCTGGGGACCGACACCGCGGGCCCACGTGCGGGCGGCGATCAGCGGCTCGAGCCGGGGCCACGCCGCCCACACGCGCGACACGGTGGAGCAAGCCCTGGACGACTACGCCACCCGCTGGACCGAGGCTTACACCGAGGCGTGCACGGCGACCCACGTGCGCCAGGAGCAGTCCGAGGGGCTGCTCGATCTGCGGATGGCCTGCCTCAGCCGCCGCCTGGACGAGCTGGGCGCGGTGACCTCCCTGCTGGCCGAGGCCGACGCCGAGGTGGTCGACAATGCGCTGGCCACCGTCGACGGCCTCCCGCCGCTCTCGCGCTGCCGCGACGTGATGGCCCTGCGTGAGCGCCAATCCCTGCCCCGTAACCTCGAGCGGCGCGAGGAGATCGAAAAGACCCGGGCCCGCGTGGCCCAGGCCGCCGCGCTGGAGCGCAGCGGCCAGATCGACGAGGCGATCATCACGGCCCGGGCGGCGCTGCGTCGCGCCGCAGAGCTCGACTATCCGCCGCTGGTCGCCCAAGCGGGCCTGGCGCTGGGCGAGGCGCTCGAGCTCAAGGGAGAGGCGGGCGAAGCTCGGGCCACGCTCATCGACGCCGAGGTGGCGGCAGAGATCGCCCGTGACGACGCACTGCTGGCCGAGATCCGGGTGTTGCTGGTGATGGTGGTGGGCGATCGCCTCCGCCAGCCCGAGCCGGGGCACACCTGGGCCCGACTGGCCCGGGCCACGCTGGAGCGGCAGGGGGGAGTGCCGCGGCTGGAGGCCATGCTCGAGAACAACATCGCGCTGGTGCTCGATCACGAGGCCCGCCCCGAGGACGTGCTGGCGCACCAGCGCCGCGCGGTGGAGCTGGCCGAGCAGGCCCAGCTGAGCGAGCTACGGCTGGCCACGCTCTACAACAACCTCGCGGGCACGCTGTCGGAGGTGGGACAGTTCGAGGAGGCGCTCCAGCGGGCCCAGCAAGCGCGCCTGACCTGGGAGAAAACGCTGGGGGCCCGCCACCACCGCGTGGCCACGGCAATGAGCACGCTGGGCTACATCCACCAGTCGCGCGGCGACACGCGAGAGGCCCTGCGGTGGTACGAGCGAGCCTACACACAAATGGTGGCCGAGCTGGGCTCCCAGAGCCCGCACACCGCCGACATCCTGACCAACATCGCGATCTGCCAGGCCAACCTCGGCCAGCTCGACGAGGCCGAGGGCAGCTTCCGGCGGGTCCTGGCGCTACAGCGACGCGCCTTTGGAGCCGAGCACCTCCACGTGGCGCAGGCCCACGCCAACCTGGGCGTGCTCCTCAGCCGCCGGGGGCAACCCGAGGACGCGCTGGCCGAGCAGCGCCGCGCCCTGGCGATCAAGGAGCGGGCCCTGGGCCGTGATCACGCCCAGGTGGCCGCCTCGCTCGAGGAGGTGGCCAACGCGCTGGAGAAGCTGTCCCGCCACGCCGAGGCCCTGCCCCCCCGCGAGCAAGCACTGGAGATCCGCGAGCGGGTCTACGGGCCCGATCACCCCGACCTCTCGACGGCGCTGGGGAACCTGGCGCACAACCTCATCGATCTGGACGCGCTCGACCGCGCCCTGACGGTGGCCAACCGAGCCCTGCTGCTCGCCGACGATCCCTCGGTGCCTCCGCTGGACCGGGCGTTCGTGCGGCTGGTGCTGGCCAAGGTGCTCAGCAAGCGCAACGAAGATCTCGACCGCGCGCGCGACCTGTTCGACCGGGCGCAGATGGGGCTGGCCGATCAAGATGCCCCCAACGAGCGAGCGCTCCTGGCCGAGCTCGCCGATCACCATGGCTGGGAGGTCGTGGCCCCGCCGGCCCCGTCGCCTGAGAGCTCCTCGGGCACGCACCGCTAACGGTTTGCCGCAACGATCCGCCGCAACGATCTGCCGCAACGATCTGCCGCAACGATCTGCCGCAACGATCTGCCGGATGGTGCGACTTTGTGAATGTTCAGCGTAGCGAGCACCTCCGCGTAGGAACCGAACGACATGAGCGCACCCAGGAGAATGCACGACCGGACGGCCACCAACTCGACCGACCCCACCACCCGAGTCCAGAGCCCGGTGGGCCGAGCGCGTGCGGCGAGCGAGGACGCGGCGGGCATGACCACGAGGACCGGTACGAGCTCCGCCCCCCGGTTCGCTGAGCTGGCCGTCGCGATGCAGCAAGCGCCGGTGCTGTTCCAGATGCCGGCCGTTCCGCAGACGCTAGGGCGCTACGTGGTGCTGGGTCACCTGGGCCAGGGTGGCATGGGCACCGTGCTCGAGGCCTTCGACCGCACGCTGGACCGCCGAGTCGCGATCAAGGTGCTGCACCAGGAACTCGACGAGGAGCACACCACCCGGCTGCTGCGCGAGGCCCAGGCCCTGGCCAAGCTCTCCCACCCCAACGTGGTCCAGGTGCACGAGGCGGACACCGTGGGCGACCAGACCTTCGTGGTCATGGAGCTCGTCAACGGGCGAACGCTCCAGGGGTGGACGAAAAAAGTACCTCCTCCTGACTGGCGACAGTGCGTGGAGGTGTTCATCCAGGTGGGCCAGGGCCTGGCCGCCGCCCACGCCAAGGGCCTCGTCCACCGTGACTTCAAGCCGAGCAACGCGATCGTCGACGAAGAGGGCCGCGCGCGGGTG
>JBCCWC010000211.1:0-27086 GCA_039194325.1 Myxococcota bacterium | reverse complement strand
GTGGGCTCCATCGGTGCGATCTCGGTCGTGCCGCCGTCTCGCACACCCCACTCGATCCGCGCGTCGGCCTCGATCGGGCAGCCCTCGAACGAGGGCAGGGCTAGATCCAGGCGGACCCGTAGCCCGCCGTCGGATTCCTCGGCCGTGAGCCGCTCCGAGGTCTGTGGGTTGCTCGCGAACAGGCCGTGCGCGCCAAAGGCCGCGTTGATCTCACAGCCGTCGGGGGTGCCATTGGCCAGGTTGCCGTCGTCGTCGTTGACCACCAGCGCGGCCCCGTACATCGACGGCATGTCTACCGCCCGTCGCGTGGCCTCGTACCAGATCGTATCGGCGCGCCGCACCCCTTGGGCCTCGCCGTACTTTTCGATGAGCAGCGTGCGAAGATCCCAAAGCGCGCCGCCGATGATGCGACCGGCGGCGTGGACCTCGCCGTTGTCTTGTGGCCAGGTCCACTCGTAGCCCTCGGGGTTGAGCTCGCGCAGCGGCTCGGCATCGTAGAAGAACCCGCGCCCGATCCCCGAGTCTCCCACTACGGTCGCGGCCAGGTAGTCGGCGATCCCCTCGGAGAGCGCGCCGTCGAACGAGCCGACTCCCGGGACGATCGACTGCCAGTGCACCGAGTGTCCGACCTCGTGATAGACCACGTCGGACATCCGGGCGGTGTTCTCGCAGGACTCGCTCGACTGAAAGAAGTAGATCGAGTCCCCGTCGGACATCGCGTTGCACTGATCGTCGATGTTGACGGTGGCGACGATCGTGCCTTGGAGCCAGTTGAGGTCGGGGGCGATGTTGCGGACGTAGCCCTTGATGAAGCTCGTGTGGGCGAAGGTGGACAGCTGGGCGTCGAAGCGCTCGTCGTTCGAGGCGCTCCACACCGCGCCCGCGCCATCGGAGAGCACCAGCGAGCCGGTGGCGAGCGGGCCGGTCTCGTCGATGATCTCCACCAGGGGTCCCGATAGTCCCGGCTCGACGCTGGCGGTGGGTCCGTCGAAGTTCACGAAGCCCACGATGTCGCTGACCTGCGGGGTCCCGTCGACCACGTGCTCGGTGAAGATCGCGGCCCGGTTGCTGCGCGTGAAGATCGGGCTGCGCTCGGGGACATTATAAAAGACCCGCCCCTGGGCGTAGGTCATCCGCGACTCGCGGGCCACGGGCTCGCCGGTCTGCGCATCGAGGTAGACCCACCAGCGGCCCAGCGGAGCCTCCGACTCGACCTCGACCCGCACCACCTCGCGGTAGCGAGGCGTGCTCGCGTCGCCGACCGGCAGCACCAGCGGGCCCTCAACCGCTCCCGGGGTGCGCAGGGTCTTCGGGGAGAAATCGCCGTCGACCCAGGTGCGTGCGCGGGTGCGGATCGTGGTGTCGGTGGCTCGTGTGGTTGCGGGCGGGACGAGCACGTCGGGCTTGGCCAGGCTGGTGATCATCACCAGCCGGTCGTTCTTGAACGACAGGCCGATCTGAGCGCCCACCACGTCGCGACCCGCCGACTGCTGCTGAAAGCCCACGCTGCGGATCCCCGCCGACTCGTGGTTGGAGACCAGCACGAAGTCGCCCGGGCTGGTGCCCGGGGCCAGCAGATCCAGGTGCTGCGCCAGCACGTCTTTGGCCACGCGCTCGGCCTCGGCCGGCGAGGCGATCACACCCGGCGCGGGCAAGCCCGACCCGATGATCTGGCGTGGGTGTCCGTCGGCCCAGGTTGCCCAGGCAGCGCCCATCCGAGTGGTGAACGACGACCATGCTCGGGCATTGGCCTGCGGCGCGCTCGCGCGCCATCGATGAGGCGCGGCCGGCTGGAGCACGGAGCCGCTGGCCAGCTCTCGCTGCCCGGCGGCGGCCCAGTGAGCGGCCGGTGTTCGGGCGGCCTCGGCCGAAGTCGGGACGAGGGCCAGGGTCACGAGAGAAACAGCGAGCGTCTTATTCACCACAAAACCTGCAAATCCCGACAATGGTTGTAGGTGTACCACTCTTTGGGGTCAAGGGATCGAGGTGCTGTGACGATCCTACGGGCGAAATCAAGGCGCTGAGCTCGCGGCGCGGGCCGCGGACTCCCGCAGGCATCGAACTCGCTGGTCGCGCTGCCCGGTCCCCGATGAAGGTACACATCAAGGATACGCGACAGGTCGACGATCGTTGCGGGGTCGAGGTGACGCGACGCGACGCGACGGTGGTTGCGGACGGGCGCGACGCGAAGACGCGAAGACGCGAAGCTCGGTAGCTGCGGGCGATCACCCGGCCGAGGGCCTACGCGCCCAGGTACCGCCCGGTCAGCCCGAGAACGGCTGGCAGACCAGGGTCCCGCCGTCCTCGCCCGAGCCGCAGGGCTCGCCGTCGAGCGGCTGCTCGGTGGCCCACTGTGTTCCCGCGAACCGATCGTCGGGCCAGGTCTGTAGCGGGTCGACGCTCTCGAGGGGCTCGAAGCTGGCGATCAAGCCGTCGCCCATCGCGGGCTCGCGGTCGATGAACGGGGCCCCGCCGTTGGCCATGATCTCGGCCGTTTGCGCGACCATCGACGTTGCGCTGCCCTGGTCGGGCTCGACCGGCGTCTGACCGCTCTGCTGACAGACCATCAGCACCACGGCCGCGGCCGCGGCCCATAGCCCGCCCATCGCACTCGTGCGCCAGCGTCGACGCGGCTGGGGGGAGGCGACCGGGGCCGGCTCGACCGCCATGGCCGCCGCGGCGTCGTGCAGCAGCATCTGGAAGCGCGCAGCCTCTTGCAGTCGTGTTGCACACAGCGAGCACTCGAAGACGTGGTCCTCGATACGCGCGGCATCGTCCGGGTCTAGCGTGTTGCTGACGTAGGCGACCAGTTCCTCCTGACGAGGATGGCCATCGATGGAAATGACCTTCATCGTACGTTCCTCTCGGGGTGGACGAGCTCGGCTCGGATCCGCTTGCGGATCTCACAGACGATCTGTCGCACGCGCTGGACCGACAGGCCGAGCTCGGCGGCGGTCTCGTTGGGGGTCAGTGCCTTCTCGCCATAAAGGAGTTCGAACACGCGTCGCGCGTTGGGAGAGGCCCGGTCGAGCACCGACCGGACCACGCGAAGCTGCTGTCGCGCGTCGAGCTGCTGCTCGAGGTCGAGGGCCACGTCGCGGCTGGCTTGCCGGTTGGGCTCGCCGAGCCGGGCCCGCCGCTCCGTGCGGCGCATGTCGTCGCGGGCCAAGAAGCCCGCCTGCGTGATGATGAGTCCGGGCAGGCTGACCTCTCGGATAAGGCCTGCGCGATGGCGGTCGATCACCCGCATCCACGCGTCTTGGGCCAGCTCCTTGGCGCGCTCGAGCGGCACGCCCCGCGACACCAAGGCCACCACGACCCGCCGGCCGTGGCGTCGCATCATCTCGTTCCAGGGGATCTCCTCCACCGGCTCGCGGCGCGCCACCTCGGGCGCCGCGGCTGGGGCCGCCTCTGTGGGCCACATCCATACGCGGCCATCACCCGCGGCCGCGGCGGCGGGGATGCCCCCCGGTCCGACCGGGGCGAAGAGGCTAGGGCGGCTCACAACAGGCTCAACGGTACGAAGGTTTTCAACATATCGTGCGCGTCGATCGCGAGGGTCCCAGGGCCTCGCAGGGCCGGGAAAAGAGCCGATCGGCGCGGGTCAGGCCAGCGGTGGTGCATCTCGCGCAAGCCGCAGCTGGACGAACGAGAAGCTCAGCGCGATGAGCGCTACCGCGGCCGACAAACGCAGGCCGGTGACGAGGGTGAACACCAGCACGGGGATCGCGCAACCCCCGAAGAACCAGAGGCGAGCCGCGGGTCGATGCCGGCGTAGCAGGGCCGAGGCTGCAAAACCCAGGGCCACGAACAACGCGATCTGCAGCAGCGGCCAGGCGACCAGTGAGAGCTCCAGCAGCTCTGGCGAAGTGAGCAAGACGATGAGGCCCGCTCGGTCGGCGATGTCGATCACGGGGAGCGAGGCCACGCCGATCCCGAGCCACTGCGCTGCCGTGGCCAGGGCTTGGCGAGTCGCGCGGTCGTGCGGGTCGGCGAGGGTCACGGAGGGTTAATACGCGGTCGGGCTTCGATGGTCACCAAGCATTCGTGGTCCAGGGAACCTTGGGCGGGTCGATGGGTTTCTACTAGGCGTGCGGTCGTGGTTTATCGCCACATTGTTCGCGATGGCCGGCGCTTGTAGCGGCGTATCGTCTCTTTCCAGTGTCTCTCCGGAGGCCGAGTCGGGCGCTCGCCTACCTCGCGCCTGGAGCTACCGCGTGACTCTCCACGGAGGTGAGCGCGAGGTCATCGACGGGGCACAGGTACGGCTGTGCTTCGATGGTCCACGGCCCGAGCGTCTGGTCGCTGTCGGTACGGTCTCGGGCTATGGCTTGGTCGATGTGCACAGCGCCTCTGGTGTCGCGCTGTCCCACGATGATGGAGTGATCGATCTGAGCGTCATGGGTGACGACCACTGCCTCGACTACGCGGTGGACTTCTCAGCGTTGGCCGAGGCGGTGCGCGAGGGGGATTGGTGGCGAGCGTTTCGGGTAAGGGACACAGGAATGCTGGTGACTCGGCCGGCGATGTGGCTATGGCGGCCACCACGATACCTCGCGTCGGCTAAGATCGAGCTAGAGATACGGCGACCGGCGCATACTGAGTTCTCCGCGTCGTGGACACCGAGCCCGGCCTCCGACGGAGCCGAGGTCGAGCACTTCATACTCGACTCCACCCTCTATCGCTGGCTCGGGTATGTCGCCATGGGTGACTTCGTCGCCGAGCGCTTTGAGCATCAGGGGGCCCAGGTGGAGCTACTCCGGCCCCATCTGCAGGTCTCGGTGAGCGATGAGGGATGGCGCGGCTGGATCGAGGACGCGATCGACAGCGTCACCATGCTCTACGGGGCATTTCCTCGGTCTCGGCTGCAGGTGCTCACCTTGCCGGTCGTGGGCCACGACGACCCCGTGCTGGGAGGGACCGCGTGTAGGGGCGGGGGCTCGGGCGTGATGTTGATATTCGACGCCAATGCCGAAGACGATCAGCTCCCCGGTCACTGGGTCACCGTGCACGAGTTGCTCCACCACGGCATGCCCTTTGTCGACGGCACCTGGATGAGCGAGGGCTTTGTGACCTACTACACCACCGTGTTGCGGACCCGCCGGGGGCAGCGAAGCGAGCAGCGGGGCTGGAGCGCGCTAATCGACGGCTTTACGCGCGGTCAGGACCACGAAGTCCCGGCCTCGCTGCGCGAGGCGAGCGAACGCATCAACGAGCTGGGGGCGTATCATCGGGTGTACTGGGGAGGCGCGGCCGTAGCCTTCTTGCTCGACGTGGCCCTGCGGGTCGACTCCGAGGGCGAGCGCAGCCTCGACGATGCCATGCGCGAGCTTCGTCGTTGCTGCGATAGCCGCGAGCGCCCGAGCGCGCGGTCGCTGCTCGAGCACCTCGACCGCTGGTACGGAAAGCCCTTGTTCACGAGCACCGCGCTGCCCTTGCTCGATTCCGCCGAATTTCCCGACGTCGAGTCCGCGCTCGAGCGGCTCGGTGTGGAGGCGGATGGGTCCTTCGACCCGGAGCACCCGGGCGCGGCGATGCGGCGGGCGATCATGGCGCCACGGGAACCGACGGAGCGTTCAGCTACCGGTATTGTCTCATTATCATCTAAAGCAGAGCTCAGGGCCGAGTAACTGTCTCGATAATAGCTACCAATATGTGATTGTCACCAATGTTGTCCCGTTTGAGGCAGAGACTAGGCTGTTGAGCATGATATTGTCTCATTTTGGCCTTCAAAGAAACTAGTTTCGCTGAGAGCATCCCGTTCAAGGCTCCTGCGGAGCTAATTACACATCGAGCATCGCGCGTTTGGGCTCCCGAGAACTCGTCAGCTCAGCGTGTTCTCGCTCGATGAGCTCTGGTGTGCGGCGAGAACCGCCGAGCGCAACCACGACGAACGCCGCGGGCAGCATTTGCCTGCGGCGTTCGATATGGCTCGCGAGGCGAGCTTGGGCAAGCCTTGTCGCTCAGGCAGCGTCGGACTGGGACTCGTCCGCAGTGCTGGTGGCGTTGGCAGCCTTGGCCATCACCTTGCGCATGATCGACTCGGGGATCCGATAGGCGTCGACCGGGGCGGAGCTCTTGACGACCGTGAAGGGGGGGACGTCTTCGGTGATCACACAGCCTGCGCCGACCACCGAGTGCTCGCCGATCGTCACGCCGGCCAGGATCGTCACTCCGGCCCCTACCGCGGCCCCTCGCTTGATGACGGTGGGCTTGGCGATCTTGGGCACCATCGACGCGATCGGGCGTAGCGGGTTCGCGTCGAAGTTGAGGTGGGTCAGGATCACCGAGCGCATGCCCACGCCGGCCCCGTCCTCGATGATGATCTTGTCGGTGAGGTCGAAGAAGACCTCCTTGCCGATGTGACAGTGCGCCCCGATCTCCAGGTTGGAATAGTCGGTCGGCACCTCGTGCATCGTGATCCACGGGCCGATGGGCTGGCAGTCGGGGTGGATCTTCGCGCCAAAGCGCGCCAGCGTCTCACTGGTGATCGTCGGCGATGCGCACTGCTTGAGGTAGCTCGTGATGGCGCCGATCCCTCCGTGTTCGTAGAGGCCCTGCACGCTGGGGAATTGCGACGCGGCGTAGAGGCGCATCTTGACGTAGTCCAGGATCTTCTTGCGTAGCATCAGGCTTCTGGTCCGGGGGGCTGGGGGGAGGGAGTCGCCTTGTTCGACGGGATCTACGAACGACAGTTGCAATCTGTTCGGATCGTCGTTTCGGCGCGATCCTCGTCGATCCACCGTTTGCCCACGGATCCCGCACGGTTGGCCCCCAGATCCGGGTTTTGACAAATTTTCTTTTGGATCCCGAGAGGTTAGCCGGCACGAAAGAGATGTGGTGCAGCTTGCCGTCCCATCGGCTCCTGTTCGCGTTTGCACTCGGTGCGAAGCGGCGCCAGCCTCACCGGCTGGCTCGATGCCGGCCCGCCGGTCTTCGAAACGACCGCGTGTCCGATCGAAACCAGACCGGGAGATTCCGCTCGGCCGAACGATGACTAGGGTGCCGCGGTGTCGACCGGGCTGGCGAAGGGATCGACGGTCTCGAACGGCGCCGAAGTCGTCGCCGTGACCGACGTGTCCTCGAAGGGGTCGTAGACAGTGATCGACGATAGAGCCGCCTTTGCTGGCGCGGCCGTCAGCCCGGCGACGGGCAAGAATCCCGCAGGTAGCTGAACCTCGGGCATCGGGCGGTCGGCGAGCGGAGGACCTTCGCCCAACTCCACGACCGCTACCGCGGGTGGAGCAAGCAGCGCGGGCACCGTGAGCTCGGTGGTGGGCGTCACCACCTGGTCGGTCTCGAGGTCCTGGGCGTCGTGCTCGGGCTCGGCAGCCGGATGACGCTCGGCCAATGGTGGTGCGGCCACGTCGGCGGCGCGGCGTACGGGGTGAGGCTCGAGCATGGGCGCGTCATCCTCGATGACCAGATCACGTTCGTCTTCCGCAGCGAGCTCGGCGGGCTCCTCGGGCAGCGGCTCGAGGGGCTCCCAGTCCTCGAACGAGGGGGTCGCCACGGCGGAGAACACCGGGTCGTCCGAGCGGACCGTGGGTATGGCCTCGTCGGGGGAGACGACGGAGAATGCCTCGATGCTCGCCACCCGGGGATCGGCCGCCGGCCGATACTTCGTGACCGGCACGCTAATACTGGTCGTTGGCAGCGCCGCCATCCGTGTGGCTCGTTGTCCAAACTTGGCCATGGCCACCCCGCTCAGCGCGATTGCAACCACGCTCAACGCCGCCGTCGTACCGACCAACCAGCCGCGCTCCCGACGACTCGTCGTCTCGATCATCGTGGCATGGCCAAGGCGCGGCGGGGCGTGGAGCGAGCGGCGAGGGGGCGGTACGACGCCCGCCAGTCGCTCGATCTCCTGGACCAGCCCGGGCGAGTCGTCCACGCCCAGGATGTGCAGATCGGCGTCAGGGTCCGGCGCGAGGGCGGCTCGCATCATGTGGACGAGGCGACGATCCACCGTACCGGGCACGCACAGCACCCGCAGTGAGGGGCCCTGCGGCGGGGTCTTTTGCACCCATGGGCGAGCGTCGGCGCCGAACTCGACCCGCACGTCCCAACCCCGGCCCCGCAGCGCCTCTTCGAGTGAGCACGCGATCGGGCGCAGATCTTCACAGCACAGCAGGATCACCCGCTTGCGAGTCGCGGCGGGCGTAGGGGACGGAATCTCGGCTTCGTATGCCACCTTGTCCTACCCATTCCCACGACTTGGACTCGTCTCCAAACAAGTGGCTGGTTTGGGGGCGGTCGGAACGGGCCGGGGCTGAAATCGGCTGAAATCGGTCGAAATCACCTGATAGCGGCACATTCGGTGGGGCTGCCTATCTTTCGAGCACCAATACGGCCCGCCGGCTCCTCGCGCCCCCGGTGCGGTTGGGCGGGGCCGAGATCGGGTTCGTGGGTGGACCGACGGGCTTCGCACGGGGCGACGCCGTGGGTCGATCCATCGCAATCGCACGACGAAAGGACGACGAAGATGCAAGGACGCACGCTATCGACGATCACTACGAGCACCATACTGGCGCTGGCCGCCTGCACGCTGGACGCCGAGCCCACCGACGGGCTCGTTGAGCCGGTCGCCGGCCTCGATGCCCTGGGCGAGCTCGCAGACGCACCGCGTGAGCACGCCCAGGTGCCGGGGTTCGACCTGTCCATCGCCAAGGACGGACCGGACATCGCGCTTTGGTGGAGTGACCAGGGAGCGCAGGAGTACGAGGTGTGGACCAGCGCCGAGCCCTACTTCGAGCCTGGGGATGCCAGCTCGGTGCTGCTGGCTGGCGGGCTCGCCGGCTCGTCTTATGACCACGTTGGGGGTAACGACGACGTCGAGCGCTACTACCGGGTGGTGGCGGTTGGCGGGATGGAGCCGCTGTCCACCACCGTTGGCAAGATCACCCAGGCGCTCGCGCCGGGGTACACCAAGCTGGGTCAGTGCCTGATTCCCGAGATCGACACGTCGATCGAGCTGGTCACCGACATGGGGACCAACCCCATCAGCACGCATATGTGGGACGCGGCCACGCAATCGTGGGACTGGGCCTGGGCCTACGAAGATCCTGGGCTGAGCTTCGGGGTCGGCGAGGTCGTGACCGTGCATCACCCGCTGGGCGCGCCGGTCAGCCCCGACTTTTACACCATGGTCGGCCATGTCCCGGTGGAGGGCGACGTGTCGATCCAGCTGCTGCCGGGCGACAACCTGGTGACCTCGCTGCCCTTCCGCTATGGCGACATCATGGCCAGCGCGCTTCTGGCCACCGTCGATGGGGGGCAGCGCGTCGGGATCTGGGACGCGGCCAGCCAAGCGACCACGTGGTACCCGGACGATGGCGACTTCTTGGTGCCGCGGTGCTCACCTGTCCACCTCGAGGTCGACGTGCCCTCGCTATGGCCGCCACCTGCTCCCGAGCCGCTGGTGGTCTCGGCCTCGCCCAGCTGCACGAACTACGAGGGCATGCCGGTGCCGCTCGAGGCCAACGCCAGCGGTGGGACGGGGCTCTATACCTACGCCTGGACGCCCGACGACGGCACGCTCACGACCACCGACCAGGCCGCGACCTTGGCGTCGCCGGCCGGGATCCAGTCGTACATGGTCACGGTGGACGACGGCGTCGAGCAAGCCTCCGACACGGTGGTGGTGGTCGACAACAACCCCTTCGATCTGCAGAACAATTGCACGCTCTACCAGGGGAACATGGGGGGAGCTCCCGCCTCGATCTCCTACGACATGGGGGGGACGCGCGCCTGCGAGCTGGGCAACAACGGGTTCGGACTGCACTTGTGCGAGGATGTCGTGTTCGAGGATACCCGCTTGGTCGGTCAGCTCGAGGTCCTCGCGGGTACCGGCGACGACGACATGCTCGGCTTGGTGTGGGGCGCCCAGGACAACACCCACTTCTACTCGCTCGCGTGGAAGCGAGGCGCCCAGTCTCTGGGGTCCTGCGTGTCTCCGGCGGGCATCATCGTCAAGCGGGTCGAGGCCGATAGTCTCGCGACCCTGACCGTCAGCGATGTCTACTGTCCGATCGACACCGATGGCTCCGAGCTGCTACTGACCCCTGCCGAGGTGACCACCGAGGGATGGGTCGCGGGGCAGTCGTACACCGTGACCATCGACTTCCAGCAGACCGGTAGCGACATTAGCGTCGTTCGCGACAATGACGGGGTGGTCATGGCCACCGCCAGCATCAGCGATACCACGTTCACCAGCGGCTACTTCGGCTCCACGACATTCTCGCAGACCAACGCGTGCGTGGGCCCGCTGTTCGCCAGCTGCTTGTAGTCGGCGAGGACGAGCCCCGGTCCTGGGAGATCCGGGGCTCGTTCGAGTGACGGGGGTCGTGTCACGTCCCTGGACTCAATGCGTAGTCCGGGTGATTTCAATGGGCAAGGGTCGGGTTGCCCTCCCCGGGTCCATCGTGACCCGGGGCTTTTGCTCGACAGGTGCGGGTCGATCGGCTCCGAGGGGGATCACTCGCGAGGTCGGCGGTGCTGGTGCTCGATCGCCAGCTGGTGCTCGACCATGCCGTCGAAGGCGGCGAGCAGGCCATCGAGGGTGGCGTTGTCGGGCTCGAGGGCGCTCAGCGCCATTACGATCGCCTCGATCGTCGACAGCTGCACCGAGGGTCGAGGGGCCTGTCGAATGCGATAGCGACCCGGTCGTGGCGGAGTCAGGGCCACGGTGGGTAGCGCGCTCAACCAGAGGTTGTCGCGGACCAGCTTGTGGGCCGTGGACCAGGTGCCGTCCACCACGACGAGCGTGGTGGGAGGGTCCGGGAGTGTGTCGATCGGGGTGGCCTCGGGACCGGGGTAGAGCAGCATCGCGCCCGGTGGGGCGCAGGGCGGGCAGCGAGTGAGCCCTTGCCGGTCCCGTGAGGCCACGTGGATCTCCACCTGCCGCAACCCCAGGCGAGCCAGGCGTACGGTCCCGAAGGGGTGTCGCTGCTCACGGGGGTGCTGCACCACCACGATCGGCGTGCGGTTGTCGGCTCGCTCGACAAGCCCGCACACGCAACAGCGCTGCGGGCGGAGGCAGCGATAGCACGTGGGTCGTCCCCCCGAGGGTGGTGCGGGAGCGGGCATCAGCGGGGCTTACGGAGCAGCTGGGGAGTCGCCCAAAAGCCGCCCATGTCGATAGGCTCGAGGTCCTCGGGCTCCAAGCCCGTGCGTCGACCCGCGCTCGCGGTGGCGCGGGGAGCCGGTGAGAGCCAGATCATGCGTCCTCCCGGGGCGAGCACACCGGCGGCGTGGGCGACGAAGTCGTCGAGTAACCGCCGCATGCCGCGGCCCTCCACCATGACCCGGCGGCCCATCGGAGGGTTGGCGAGGATCAGCGAGACGCGCGTCTTGCCATAGGAGGGGGTGACCGCCAGGGCGCTGGCCTGCCGCAGCTCGGTGCTCGCGACGTCGAGCGCGGCGGCGGCCAGGTTCTGGCGCGCGGCCGTGATAGCGTGGGCGTCGATGTCCGTGCCCCGTAGGTGCAGACCGCGGGTGAGCATGGCGCACTCGACGAGCTCCGTGCCGCTCCCGCAGAAGGGATCCCACACCAGCTCGCCCGCTCGCGGACGGCCGGCCCAGGCCATCAGCGCGGCGAAGGTGGGGTGGGTTGCGGCGGGGACGTCGGCCCGGCGATAGGTAAAGCGCGGATCGGCGCCGCGCGGCAGGCACAGGATGCGATCGTGGCCCTCGTCGATCTCGATCGTCCAGGTGATCTGGCGAGTGTCGTTGACCAGCGGTGACGAGCGCTCGCGGAGCGTGCGAGCGAGCTGCCACACGAGGGCCCGGCGGCGGCCGCCGGCGGCGAAGGTCAGGCGAAATCGCGGGGGGCCTTGGGTCCAGGCCGTGAGGGCGTCGACGAGGGCTGGTTGCCTCAGGCCCTCGACGATCCGATCGAGCAGTTCGGCTGCGGCGGGCAGGGGGAAGACCAGCGCGATCTCCAAGGCGCTGCGTACCCGGTAGAGCTCGCCGAGGCTGCGAGACCACGGCAGCTCCACGCCGGTCGGATCTTGCTGGGAGATGACGGGCGCTGGGGCCCCCGTAGGGGACCGCGACCCCAACATGGAGAGCTGATCGGCGACCACGGTGGCCACGCCACGGCGGCAGCGCAGGCGCACTCGCAGGGGGACCGGCAGTGGCGGGAGCGGGCGGTCGAGCTCGATCTGGCTGGTGTGCTCGCGATCGTGGCGACGCGTGATGAGGGTGATGGCTTCGGCGGTGCGCCGCGCGAGATCTCGATCGTCGGTGTGGAGCCCACGTAGGCGCTCGAGCGCTCGGGGCCCTCCTACCTGCCCTAGGGCGTCTACGGCCGCACGTTGCTCGGGCAGTGGGGCTCGCTCGCCGACCCGGAGCAACGCGTCCTCGTAGCGTGAAGGATCCGGGCGTGAAGGATCCGGGCGTGAAGGAGCGTTTGCGCTCAGCCTGCCGATCGCCCGCGCCGCTTCGCGAACCACCCGGGGCTCCGGGTCGTCCAGGGCTCGGTCGAGCAGGTCGGGCAGGTCGGGCAGCTCCACACGCTGGGAGATCCGACTCAGCACGCGCAGCCGCATGGCCCGCTGTTCGCCGTCGGCCTCGGCCCAACCGTTCAGCAGCGCCCGGGCTACGCCGCGGTCGCCTCGGGCCAGTGCCTTGACGACGAGCTGGGCCGACTCGCGTGCGTTCGCTCGGGCGTCGACTCCTTCACCCGATCCTTCCTTCGGCGGCGCAGGCTGGCGAGTGCGTGTCCATAGCTCGACCAGAGCGGTGACATCGCGTGCGCCGGGGGTGAACCCGGGATCGCGGCAGTGCGCCAGCGTGGCCCGGCGTTCGCCCGAGCGTGCTTCGCTCACGCCGACCTTGTACCGGCCCCTGCGTGCCGGGATCAACTCACTGTCGTGGACGTTGCGGGGCTTCGGCAGTAGGGTGCGCTCACGAGGTTGGTCGGGCACAGCTGGTGGGGATCGTAGAGCTCACACCGCGTCGGATCCTCCATGAGGATCCGGATCTCTTGGTCGTCGACAAGCCCTCCGGGCTCGTGTCCCACGCGACCGTGGATCCCCACCGCGATCACCTGGTCGCGGCCGTTTCCCGCCTACTGCGCGCTCGCGATGGCGTGCTGGGTCACCTCGCGCTGCATCATCGCCTCGATCGGGAGACCAGCGGGGCGGTGCTCTTTTCGCGGCAGCCCTCGCTCGACGCGGCGATCGGAGCTGCGTTTGCCGAGCGGAGGGTCGACAAGGTGTACCTGGCGATCGTCGGGTCGCAGGCGGCGCGGTCGTTTCCCGACGGGGTGACCGAGATCGACGCCTATCTCGCGCCCAACAAGGGTCCTGGCGGTCGCACGCGGGTGGTTCGATCTGGCGGCAAGCCGGCGCGCACCCGGGTGCGGGTGCGGGGGCGCGCGGGTGGGCGTCTGCTCGTCGAGGCGCGGCCGCTGACCGGGCGGACCCACCAGATCCGGGCTCACCTTGCCCACCTGGGGTTTCCGATCCTCGGAGACGACCTTTATGGAGGAGCGGAGCCCGACACCAAGCGGCTACTACTTCACGCGCTGCGTCTCGAGCTCGACCACCCGCGATCTGGTGAGCGCCTTTGCGTGGTTGCTCCGCCGCCTCGTGCGTTTCGGTCACGCTTTGCCGAGGTGCGGGCGCTGGCGTCGAAGTGATACGAGCCGAGAGCGTCTCGAGGGCGAATCCGCGAGCGATGAGGCGATAGCATCGGGCATGCGTTCTCGTGTCTTGCTCTGTGGCTGCTTGCTGACCGCGTGTTCCGACCCAAGCCCTGGCGACGGGGAGGGAGGATCGTCGACGACCGCCGCGGGCTCCACCTCGTCTTCGACCCTGCCATCTATGGTCACCTCGGGCTCGACCGCGTCGGTCGACACCACCCTGAGCCCGCTCGACACCTCGGGTTCGGGCGCGAGCACGGGCTCCGGGTCTGCCAGCTCGTCGAGCTCCACTTCGGACGATACGGAGACCACCGAGGCGGCCACCGAGACCTCGACGGGGACGACCGGAGACGAGAGCACGGGGGTCGAGCCTCCCGCATGTCAGCCGACGAACCCGGGAGGCAACATGGTGTGCGGTGACGGGATGGTCGTGGCTGGCGAGCTCTGCTACCAGACCACGCCTCCGCTGCAGGACGTCGGCACGTTTGCGTCTCGCATACGGGCCATCGATCTAGACGGAGACAGCGATCCCGACACGCTAGTACTGCTCAGGTTTCCCGTCTCGATGGCGGTGCTGCTCAACGACGGGCTGGGCAACCTGGTCCCGGACGACGTCTACCTGCTCGCCATGGGGCTCAACGAGGGGGGCAACGACGTAGACGCCGCCGACATGGACGGGGACACGTGGCCGGATGCGGTGGTCGCCTTCGACTCCCCGCCGGGCTTGCGGGTGCTGACCAACGACGGCGGCGGAGCCTTCGGGTTCCCCATGGTCCACGCGCTGATGCTCTCGCCTCGCGCGGTCGCGGTGGGTGATCTGGACGGCGACTCGTTCAACGATGCGGTCGTGGTCGACGACGTGGGCGTCTCGCTGCACTTTGGGATGGGCAACGGGACCTTTGGCGCGTCTCAAGACGTCGCCAGCCCGGCGCTCGTCGACGGCCTAGATCTGGAGCTGGCCGATGTCGATGACGACGGCGATCTCGATGTTGCGGCCGTCTTCACCCAGAGCCTGGCCGTGTACCTCAACGACGGTGGTACGCTCATGGCGCCCTCGATCACCGCCGTTCCCTCCACGATGTTCGGTCCCACGGAGCTTTCGACCGGAGATCTCGATGGAGACGGAAACCTCGACGTCGTGGTCGTCGATGATCTCGGCAACGACGTCTTCGTGCTCCTCGGGGCGGGCGATGGGACCTTCGCGGTCCAGCCGATGATCCTGACCGGCTCGCATGCGGTGGTCGGAGATGCCAACGCCGACTGCGAGGCCGATGTGCTTGCTCGCACCACGCCGCTGATGTTCGACGAGCTGACCGTCTACGCTGGGGATGGGATGGGCTGGTTTCAGGCCGGGCAGAACTTTTTGCTACATAGCGGCATGGCCGACATGGAGGGGGCCGACTTCAACGGAGACTCTGTGACCGACGTCGTGTTCGTGATGGGACCCACGGCTCAGGTCGGGGTGTCGCTCAGCGAGCCCTGAGACCGCGTAGCCTGGCCCATGACGCCGTATTTGGGGGAATGGAGCGAGATCGGCCCGGCGTCCGGTGGCGTCGGGCACCGGGTGCATGGCGGGCCGAGCCAAAGAAGGTGTAGATCGTGCCCCGGAGCAGTACGCAATGTTGCTACGCAAGTCATGCATGGGATTGGTGGGGCTTACTGCCCTGGTCGCTTCTTGTCAGATCAAGCCCGGGGAGTACCGTGTGTACCGGGTGGCCAACGAGGACACCGTGGAGAGCACCGGGTGCTATCCGAGCGATCCTGGCGAGGACATCACCGGAGACAGCACGACGGTGCGGGTGGGGCAGACGTTCGGGATCTTCGCGGCTGATTCCGACGTCTACTTTCTCGACTTCGAGATGGCCTCGCTCGCGGGGAGTCGTGACGGTAAGGATTACTCGTTCAGCGGCGAGACGGTCGACGTGATGATCCTGCCCGACCCGGCGGGAGGAGCGGAGTCGCGGTTCACCTCTACGAGCATCCTCGACGTCAACCTGACGATCGATGGCAAGAAGATCAGCGGGACCTCGGTCTTGGAGGTCACCACCAGCTGCACCGGGGGGGCGCAGTGCCCGGATCCCGCGAACACCACGTGTACGACCACGACCAACTTTCAGGGCTCCGAGGTCAAGGACGTCGAGCTCGAGCACGGGGTCTAGCCCTGAACCGGGGCTAGCGCCTGCTACTCCACCAGCCGATACACGGCCGCCGGGCGGCCGCCGGTGGATTGCTGGCCGGCCACCCGCTCGATCTTTCCCTCGTCGACCAGGCGCAGGAATCGGCGCCGAAAGTTGGCCTTGTCGTACGTGGTTTGCTCGATGATCTCGTAGACGCGCCGTAAGTCGCCGATCGTCAGCTCTCGCGGGACCAGGTGGAAGGCGGTGCGGGGATCCTGGGCCAGGCGTCCTCGCAGGTGGTCGAGGGCGAACCGGAGGATCTGCGCGTGGTCGAAGGCCAGCGATGGCGGGTCGTCGGCGGGCACCCAGCGGGTGGCGTCGGCGTCGGTGGCCGCGGCGACCTGCCCGAAGCGTTCGGGGGAGACCACCGCCAGGTAGGCGATGGAGATCACCCGTCCTCGTGGATCGCGGCTGGGGGCTCCGAAGGCGTGGATCTGCTCCAGCCACACCTCGTCCACGTCGAGGCCGGTCTCCTCGCGCAGCTCGCGACGGGCGGCGGCGTTCAGGCTCTCCCCGCGGCCGCCCCGGCCTCCTTCCACCTTGACGAACCCGCCGGGGAGCGCCCACTTGCCCTTGAAGGGTTCGAGGCCGCGGCGGATGAGCAGCACCTGGAGTAGCTCGTGGCGGATCGTCAGCACCACGATGTCCACGGCGATCGCCGGGCGGGGATATCGATAGGTGCGCGCCATGCTCGGGGACGGCGAGGGTATCAGGCTCATTGGTGCATGGAGACCTCGTATACGCAGGGTCCGACGATGGCGAGCAGGCGTCCATCGCCGGGGTATAGCAGCCAGTCACCGCCCACCGCGGGATCGTCGAGTCGCTTTCGGGTCGGGTGATCGGGGGCGCGGACGAACAGCTCGAGTTGGTCGTCGGGATCGAGGCTGACGCAGACTCCGGTGTCGAGCACCACCAGCTGGGCGGCGTGAGCCGGTTGATCCGTCTGGCACCGCATGGTGTGACCACGGCCGGGGCGGAAGCGAAACACCAGCCGCTCGTAGCCGTTGCCTCGCTGGGTGACCACGACCATCACATGGCGATCGGCGACTGCGTCGACGATCCGGCGGCCGTCGAGCTCGGGGAGCCGGCGCTGCTCGGCGGCTCCCGACTCGTTCAGCAGTGATACGGTCGTCGAGCCCAGCAATTGCTGGATCACGCACCCTGGCCACAGGCGGGAGGCCCGGGGGGCCACCCGCACGCAGGGGCGCAGGCCGGCGACCAGCGTGGGGGCTCCTTCCTTGGACAGCTCAAGCAGCTCGACGCGTGACACCGTGTCGCCGCAGGTAACGTAGAGGGTGCCACGGGCCGACGTGACCTCTCGAGCCGCGGCCGTGCAGGGGATGGCTGCCTCGCGGTCGAGGTCGTACAGCCGGAGCTTGCCGGCTTGCACCCATGCGGCGACCGGGTGCCCGCTCGATGAGATCCCCAGCGCGACCGACTCGGCGGCGTCTAGTCGCACCGCACCGTCGACCAGGACTCGGCTCCCGGCGTGGCTCACCAGCCGGCCCTGGGCTTCGAGCACGGCGCGGATGTGGTGGGGTGCTCGATGCAGCGGCTGCATGCGCAGGCGGGCGGCGGGTGCACGGGGCGGTGAGTTTGTGCGGAGCTGGAGGGCCCCGCCGGGGTGCGGGGGCGGTCGGCGCTGGCCCTGCTGGAGGGTCGCGTGCAGCCAGTCTCGCCATGGGTTGGGGATCGACTTGACCGGCAAGCACGCTCGGGGGACTCGCACCGAGGGGTCGAAGATCGAGATCCCCGCCTGCATCCGCGCCATCAGGCCCTTGACGCTCGGGTGCTTGCCGCGGAAGGGGTGAATGCCCGCCAGCAGCGAGCAGGCCAGCACGGCGAACGAGAACCAGTCGGTCGATTCGTCGAAGTCGCCGGGGGGTCGGGTGGGATCGGCCACCGTGGGGACGATGGCGGTGGG
The DNA here is from genome assembly GCA_039194325.1 of Myxococcota bacterium. Classification (GTDB taxonomy): domain Bacteria; phylum Myxococcota_A; class Polyangia; order Nannocystales; family Nannocystaceae; genus Paraliomyxa. Next base: position 9,337 of record JBCCWC010000211.1, on the reverse strand, counting down.
GGGGAAGCTCGGGGTCTGGAAGCTGTCCACGTCGATGAGCATCGCGGTCTGGAAGTCCTGCGAGATGAGCACGTTGGCTTCGTTGAGGTCGACCACGCGGCATCCCGCGGCGTGCACGGCGGCGATCCGATCCCGCAGCTGCGCGACGAGCTTGGGGATCACGGTCGGCGACAGCGCGTGACGTCGGCGGAAGGCCACCGGGATCAGCTCACAGGCGGTCCAGGTCTGGGGGGCGAAGGGCATCTCGTGTCCGACCACGGTCGAGCGGCGGCCGTCGCGGCGGCCATCGCGGCGGCCATCGCGGCGGCCATCGTGCCGGCCATCATGAAGGTGGAGCGCTCCGGTGGGGGACAGCACATGGGGGTCGCCGATCTGAGCCAGCTCGGCTCGCTTATCCCGGGGGCAGGCGGCGGCGGGGTTGTGGGCGATCTTGAAGCCGCGCGTTCCGATCGCATACACGTTGCCTTCGCCCCCGCCGGCCACGAATTCGTGCGAGGTCAGCTCGAGCCGCTCGCCCGCGTCGGTCCACACGGTGAGCGTCGAGCGTGACGACGTGTTGGCGGTGGCGGTTGCGGCCGCGGTGGGGGTCGCGATGGTGCTCATGCGGCCTCCGTCGACCACCGGATCACCGCCAGCGAGACGTCGTCCGTGGGGCGCCAGCTGTCGCGGACACACTCGCGGCGCAGGAACCGACGGCCGCGGCGGACGAGGAAGCGCCCTCGTGGCTGGGGAGCATGCAGCAGGCGCTCCAGCACCGCCGTCGTGGGGACCGGCGTGGCCACGCCGTGCTCTACGTGCACGAATGCATCGAGTCCGTCCGAGCCCAGGGCGACGCTGATGAACTCGTCACGCGCAAAGCACAGCTGTGGTGGAGATTCGTGCTTAATACGCACTTTTTGATCATCATTTTCGTGCGAAAAACGCATGAATTGAGAAGGGCTTTGGTGCTCGATGGGTACGGGGTCGGGTGAGCGATGGTGCTCGATACATTCTTCAATGATCGGCGAGCATCGTTCGTGCCACTGTCGTCGGCGCTCGGGGTCGAGCTCGTAGCTGGGGTATGGCGGGGCTCCGTCGGGTTGTTCGAAGCGATGCACCTGCAGGTGTCCTTCGCGTCGGATCGCAGCCACTACGCCGTCCCCGAAGACCCGGACCCGGCAGCATTGCTCGTCGGTCAGGGCCACCAGCAGCGTGGCGTCGAGGCAGCGCGGTGGGAGTTGCAGCATCGCGGCGGCGCGGGCGGCCTGCTCGACTATCTGGACCATCTGGACGGTCTGGACGGTCTGGACGGTCTGGACGGTCTGGACGGTCTGGACGGTCTGGACGGTCTGGACGGTCTGGACGGTCTGGACGGTCTGGACGGTCTGGACGGTCTGGACGGTCTCCACCGTCTCGGGGCCGGGCAGCTGCCCTTGTCGCAGCGGGATGCAGGCGGCGGCGGCCAGCAGCCGGGCACCTACGTCGGTGTTGGGTGAGGACGAGCAGCCATCGCAGACCACGGCGAAGCCGTTGCCGTCGGCCGTGTGTCCGGCGACGGCGAAGTCTTGGCACACCACGTGGGTGTCTCCGATCGCGAACCAGGCGTCGGTGAGCATGTCGAGCCCCGCTAGAACCCGATAGGCTGGCTGGCGCCGGTGCCCAGGGCCATCGATTGTGCCGAGATCGACCGAGACACGAACTGCGCCAGGCGGGCCAGCGAGCTGGCGTTGGCGTCGCCTATTGGCAAGTAGCGGGTGAACCCGGCGGTTTGGGCCAGGTCTTGGAGGTAGGCGTCGAGCTGGGGATCGCCCACGTTGACTCCAACCAGCACCGAGACCAGCGACTCCACGTGCTCGGCCTGGCGAACCGTGGTCAGGGCGCGGGCCAGATCGTTCGCATCGTGCTTGGAGGCGTTGTCCGCTCCGTCGGTGATCACGAACACGATCCCGTTGACGTCGAAGTCGGCGTCGCACAGGGTCTTGCCGTAGGCGTCCACCGATTCCACCACCGTGGTGGCCGCGTCGTGGAGCGCGGTGATCCCCCCGCAGCGGACCACGTCGGTATACGAGTCCACCGGGCAGTCGGTCAGGGGGCGGAACCCGTGGATCTCTTTGAGTCGGCGGTTGAAGGTGACCAGCCGGAGCATCAGGTTGTCGGCGCGGGGCGAGCGGCGGCACGCGGCCACCACTTCTTTGATGCACGACTCGATCTCTTTGGCGAAGGGCCCCACGCTCGCGCTGGCGTCGGCGGCCACGCCGACCAGCGTGTACTCGGTGGCGGCCAGATCGGTGACCCGCGTGCCGGAGAACGAGAAGCCCGACGCGCCCAGGCGGCGGGTGACCATGGTCTTGGATGTCAGTATGGGCATGGTGGTGCCTCCTTGGGTTCGGCTAGGCGGCGTTCATGAAGTCGGTGGTGGTGGTGACCTTCATCCCTTGGGCGGTCAGCTCGCGGATGAAGTCCTCTCCGTAGTGGTCGAAGCCGGGGACGCAGCCGGTGGCGTCGCGCAGCAGGTGGATCTTGCCCACGTACTTCGGGTCGGAGAATTGGGTTGCGATGTCACGGACCGTGTTGGCCAGGCAGTGCGAGAGGGCCTGGCCGGCCATCAGCACCACGTCGGCTTCTTCGAGGGTGCGGACGAGGCCGATGTTGACCTGGGTGGAGGGGTCTTCGGGGTCGGGCACCTCGGCTTGTACCCCGGAGAAGTGCTCGGTCCAGGGGTTGCTTCCCTTGGTGATCATGTCGGCCATCGCAAAGCGGTCTTCCCAGCGGTGGATCGCCTCGGAGAGCGCGGGCACCACGTTGTGGCCCTCGTCGCCGATGAGGCAGTGGTAGGGCCACACCACGTGGGGGTAGCGGCCGCTGGCCTCCAGCGCCCGAAGGTAGGCCAGCGAGCGGTCGAACGCACTGGGCTGCGTGGTGACCCACTGGCCATCGGCGAGCTGCGCGGCGGTGATCTGGGTGAAGGGATCGGGCGTCTTGCCCTTGCGGTCCTGCCACCACATGGGGTGGCTGATGTCGACCCGTCGGTGGCTGTCGAGGGTGACGTGGATGTCGGTGAGCTTGTCGCGCAGCCGGTCGACCAGGTGGGCCAGGCGGGTGACGTCTTCGTCGGCGCCCGGCACGAAGAGCGCGCCGTTGGGGCTACAAAAGTCGTTTTGGGGGTCGATGACGACCAGGTGGATCTTGGGCATCGGGGTCTCGTTCTTTAAATGGTCGTGATGACCATAATAAAGTCATTACGACCAAAATAATGAGGCGACAAGCCGACTTTGAGGCCCGAAACGGAAGAAATCTCACTCCTGGAGTGAGGCCACTGTTGCTCGCGGCTGACGAGCGCGGCGCGAACACGGGCGGAGCGCCTCGCGATCGGTCAGGGCCGCGCTGCTCGGCCGGCGTATGCGGGTGTCTTTACGAGCGCCGGGAGGAGCGAGTCAGTCCTGGCTCATGGTTCCCTGCGTGTTGCGGGGCTCGCCGGGGGTCTCCACCTCGTCGGCGGTGAAGGGGCCTTGGGCCCAGTATTCGGCGATGCACTCGTCCAGGGCGGCGGCCAGCTCGCCTGCGTCGGCGTAGCGATCTTCGGGGGACTTGGCCAGGCAGCGCATGATGGTCGCTTCAAGCCGGGGGGGCATCGCATAGCCCATGCGCTGCGAGAGTGTTTCGGGTTCCGCGCCGATGTGCAGCTGGAGCAGGCGAGCGGCGTTGGGTTCTTCGAAGGGAGGGGTGCAGGTGAGGGTGAAGTAGAGCACGCCGCCCAGCCCGTAGACATCGGCGGGCGGTCCGGCCTCGCCGCCCGCGGCCATCTCGGGCGAGACGTACTCGGGGGTGCCCGCGATCCAGCCGGTGCTCGTGAGGCGGGGTTCTTCGCTCTTGGTCAGTCGCGCGATCCCGAAGTCGAGCACCTTGACGAAGTCGGTCTCGCCGCCCAACTCGACGACGAAGAGGTTCTCGGGCTTGAGGTCGCGATGCACGACCCCGCGGCGGTGCGCTTCGGCTAGGGCGCCCGCGGCCTGTCGGGCGAGGTAGAGCGCTCGATCGGGGGGAAGGGCGCCGTCGCGGGCCACCAGGTCGTGTAGATCCACCCCTTCGAGCAGTTCCATGGCGTAGTACCATAGGCCATCGTCGGTGGTTCCGTGGTCGAAGATCCGTACGGTGTTGGGGTGCGAGAGTCCGGCGGTGGCCATGATCTCACGTTCGAAGCGGGCGATGAGGGCGGGCTGGGTGCCGGCCTCGGGGCGCAGGATCTTCAGCGCGATGTCGCGGCGTAGCTGCTCGTCCCAGGCCACCCACACCTCGCCCATGCCGCCCTCGCCGATCCTTCGCTTCAGGCGATAGCGGCCGATGCTGCGCGAGCGGAAGATCTGTCGCCGCAAGATCCACGCGTTGTGGCTCGAGATGACCAGAAGGCCCCACGCGCCGCCGATGAGCATCAGGTAGAAGAAGTAGGTCCCGCGGGCGCTTGCGTCGAGCAGCTGGGCCTGGAGGGCGCTGGACCAGGGGTAGGCCAGGGCCAGCACCACCGGGCTGGCTAGCGCGGGTACGCCAAGCCGCACCATCCCGGTACGCCAGGGGTCGGGCATCGACGCGGCCCGGCCGGCGAGGACCATCGCGATGTACGTGGCATAGGGGCTCGTCAGACCACCGGAGAGCAGGCACATCACCGAGAGGATCGTGGCCGAGCTGGTGGTCATCATCAGGTCGAGGCTCGTCAGCAGTCGCGGGCTGGGGATCGGCGGCCGCGACAGTCGCCACCACGAGCCGAGGATCGGCACCACGCCGACGACGCGTAGCCCGAGGTAGGGCAACAAAGAGCCCGGGACGACCCACGTGGCGAGCACCCAGTCGACGAAGAAGAACCCCAGCCATAGCACCACGGCCAGCGGCATCAGCCGACGCATGCGGCCTACCGCGGCCAGGTGCTCTTGGCGCTCGAGCTCGAGCTCGCGATCGACGACGACGTGACCGCGATTGGTCGAGCTCATGACCAGCGCAGAACGGGCGGCGCGGGGAGGCTCTTCGGGTGAGCAGGTGGATGGAGCGCGGTCGTTATCTGGTGGGTGGGGGGGTCCGGCGAAGGGGGGATGAGCGGTGAGGTCGGCGGCGTGGGCCGGGTGAGGGTCTTGGAGGGAGGAAGGCGGGTCGAAGGGGTGGTGAGCGGTGAGGTCGGCGTGGGCTGGGTGAGGGTCTTGGAGGGAGGGTTCGGCGAAGGGAGGGTGGGCGGCGAGGTCGGCGGTGTGGGCGGGCGCGGACGAGTGTTGAGGCTTGGCGCTCGTTGCGGGCACCTGCTCATGAGGAGATCTGCTCTCGGGCCACTCCAATTCTTGCCGGTAGCGGTACGTCCGCAGGCGGTGGAGGGGTTGCTTGGGGCTCGATGACGTAGGCTCGGTGCCGGTCTCGGAGGGCGCGCTGACCGACTGATGGCCCACGGGTGTCAAACGTTGGGACGGTGCGCCACTGGGTTGCACGACGGGTATGTCGTCGGAGCCCGGTTCGTCACTCATGCCGAAAGTCTACCAGGGGCGATCTTCGGGCTCGTTGTGCGGTCGTCGAGATCGACCGTCGAGGTCGACGAAGCCAACGCCGAACGAAGGGGGAGCACGTGGTCCAAGGATTGTTCATGGTGTGTGGCGACGGTGGCTCGGTGGTCGGGCGCTCCGAGATGTGCGCTCGTTTCTTTCAACTGTATACATCTGTGGCGCTCCATAGCGCTCCATCGCGTCCCGTAGCACCTCGTCGCGCCCCGTCGCGCCCCGTGACCCGTTAGGATCATTATCCATTGTTCTGAAGCCGCGATTAGAATAGATTGAATGCTAGATCGACATGGTTGAGCCAAGGATGGCGAAGAAGACGGGTTGGGGCTCATCGAGGATTTCAGGCCGACGGAGCCCTCGCCGATGGAGATCTCGATGAATCGGATCCTTGTAGTCGACGACGAGCCGTTCATCACGCAGATGCTCGGTCGCATGCTCAAGCAGCACGACGTGACGACCGCGACCAGCGGGGTCGCGGCGCTCGAGCTGCTCGAGAACGACGCGGAGTTCGGCGTGGTGCTCTGTGATCTGATGATGCCCGAGATCACCGGGATGGATCTCTACGACCGGGTCAAGGTCGACAACCCAGGGTTGGCGGCGCGCTTCGTGTTCATGACGGGCGGTGCATTCTATCCCGAGGTTCGTGAGTTCGTGGCCCGCAAAGAGCGACCTTGCCTGGGTAAGCCCTTCGATCGGAATCTCTTGCTGGAGACGATCGACGAGGTGCTGCCGTCGGCGGAGTGAGACGCGAGGCCGTGCAGGCCGTGCCGGCGGGGTGAAGGCGCGAGCGGTCTGGTCTTCGATAGAGTCCGCAGGTTCGTGCTTTGGTGCATCACTTGGCGGACTTTGTCCATGTACAGCAATGATGTGTTGACCGGGAGTGAGTCGACGTATTGATGGCTTATAGCATGTGCTGACACTACATTAGCTTGGCGCCGCCGGGCGGATTACTCCGTTAGTTCAGATCGGTGTAGTGCGTGAATACTCTATTGCAGATCTGCGGTTTTTGCCTCATTCGTCGTGCTCGCGCGGGATCGCGTTGGCCGAGTCAGCCTCTTGGTCCGCGGGGCTTTCGGTGCCCTTCTTCTCTGCGGCGCCCACATGGGCCAGCGCCTGGCGTAGCGCGGCGTCGAGGGCGAGGGCGGAGTCGAGCGCGTAGATATGCGCTCGTGCGTGCTCCGACCATGCGAGCGCATCGTCGGTGCGGTCGAGGGCGGCGAGCACATCCACCAAGCCGACCGCCGCGGTGGCGGCTACCCGCGCGCGTCGGTCGGCGACCGCGTTGAAGTAGGCCGCGCGCAGATCGAGCTCGGCTGCCGCCATGTCTGTGGCGCTACGGTGGAGGTAGGCCCGCTCCAGCAGCGCGCGGCCGGTGACCGGGCGCAGATCCTCTACGCCCGCCCGCTCGATCACTTGGTCGATCTCCTCGCGCGCTGCCTCGGCCTGGCCCGTGGTGCGCAGGGCTCGGGCGCGCCCGATCCGGCGATCGAGCTCGACCACGCGCGTGTGCTGGCCCGCGTCGCGATCGGCGGAGGCCAGCAGCGCGGTCTGGTCCTCGCAGTCTTCGAGCGAGGGAAGGCCATGCACGGCGGAGGCCGCTCGGTGCACCACGACCGCGGTGGGCTCCGCGAGCGCGTCTACGAACGCCTCGAGATCGCCGCGGTGACGCTCGAGGCAGGCCAGCCGGGCCCGATGCAGGCGCCGAGTTCGAGAGTCGATGCCCGGCTCGGCGCATGCGCGGTCGTAGAGCTCGGTCCAGGTGGCGGTGCGCTCGTCGAGCCGGGTGGCCATCTCTTGCCAGCGATCCTCGGCGCCGGCCACCTCGGAGTCGATGAACGCCTGCTGGGTTTGCTCGCGTCGCGGATCGTCCCAGGCGCCGGCTAGCGATTCCTCGGCGCTGGGGCAGACGGCGACCGGAGCGGGCGGTGGCGGCTGGGCCATGCCGGCGGTGACCACCAGGCCCGCCGTCAGGGCGATCACGCCGAAGACCGCCGCCCAGGCCCGCCACGGGGTGGGCGTGCTCTTGTTCTCCTGCTGGACCGTCCGCAGCTCGCGGAGCAGATCGGGCATGGAGGGGAAGCGATCGTCGGGGCTGGGGGATAGCCCGCGGCGCAGCACGTGGAACAGCCGGCGGGGTACCTTGGAGCGCGAAGGGGGCTCGCGGATCTGCCCGTGGTACTTGGCGCGGGCTTGATCCTTGACCGTGCGACCCTTGAAGGGCAGCTGCAGGTAGAGGGCCTCGTAGAGCGCCAGGCAGTAGCTGTATTGATCGGTGCGCGCGTCGGCGTGCTTGCCCGCGTATTGCTCGGGGGCCATGTAGACCGGCGTGCCGAGGATCGTGCCGTCGGCGGTGAGGGTCTCCGACCAGTTGCCGTCGAGGTCGACCTCTGCGTGCCCGGGCTCGAGGGCGTGGTCGCCCTGGAGGCTCTCCGGGCCGTCGACCGCGGCACGGGCGAGGCCGAAGTCCAGCACGCGCACGCGGCCGTCGTCGCCCACCATCACGTTGGCCGGCTTGAAGTCGCGATGCACCAGGCCCGCGGTGTGGGCCGCGGCCAGGCCTCGGCCCGCGGCGCGGAACACCCCCAGCGTGCGTCGCCACGGGGGCTTGACGGCGCGGATCCACTCGCGCGCGTTGCTGCCCAGTACGAACTCCATCGCGATGTAGAGGCCATCGCCGTAGACGCCCACGTCGTAGACGGGGATCACGTTGGGGTGCGACAGCTGAGCCATCGCCCGCGCCTCGCGGAGCAACCGCTTGCGCCGCTTGCTGTTGGCCTTGCCGCTGGTGCGGCCTGCTTTGAGGAGCTTGAGGGCGACCTCGCGGTGCAACTCGGGGTCGTGGGCACGGAAGACCTCGCCCATGCCGCCGGCGCCGATCCGCTCGAGCACGTCGTAGCGGCCGACCTTGGAGCCCTGGCCGACGCCGCCGCTGCCTCGGGTGGCGGGGAGCGTCTCCTCGTAAGCTTCGTCCGGGCTCGCGGTGGTGTTGGAGGTCGGCGGCGGTGCGGGTTCGTTCCGCGCGCCGTGATATGGCACGGTATGGGCCACAGTGAGGGGAGGGTAGCATTGCGGGGGGCGGCCCGGCGCGAGGGCCGCTGATTGTAGTAGGGGCGTGAATTCGCGGAGTTAGGTGGAGAGTTGGGTCGCGGGAGGGAGAATGAGCTCCGTGCCGGAGGCAGCGGGTGGGAGCCTCGGCTACCCAGGTCTCGGGATGGATGGAAGCGCTGCGCCGGGTTCATGGTGGAGTGGTCGGAACTCGTAGCACGGAGCAACCAGGGGCGAGCCAGCGACTACGGCACATCCGCGCCCGCGTAGTCAGCGGTGCCATCGGTGTTGGGACGGGGATCGCCGTCGATGTCGGTGGACGGGTCGTCGGCTTCCCATACCGCGGTCGTATCGAGCATGGGTGGCGGGTTGTCGAGGTGAAAATCTCCCGCCGCGATATCCGTGAACCAGGTCATGCCGACGTCACCGAGGGCGACATTGCCCGTGCCGGGGATGAGGGTCTCCGACGCTGAATTCGAGACCGTGGCCATTGGGCACGATATCTCCTCACCATCGTCTAACGAGACCAGCAGGCTGTTGCGGATGGACACGGTCACGTTGCCGCTGCAGAACACCGGGAAGACGTCCCCGAAGTTCTCGAAGCTTGCCCCAAGGGTCGAATACAGCACGTCAGCGGAGCCTCCGTCGACGGTCAGGGCGTTGGCGCTGTTGGTCCCGTCACCGACAAAGCTGTTACGCAGCACGAGCGTACCGTTGTTCCGAACTACGATGCCACCACCCGCGTTCTGGACGATACGCCCGCGGTCCACCCAGGCTTGACC
>JBCCWC010000210.1:0-27210 GCA_039194325.1 Myxococcota bacterium | reverse complement strand
CGAGCGACCTACTCCGCCGCCATCTCGGCGTCGACCCGGGCGACGGGGCGGATCCCCTCGGCCTTCATCCGGTCGATGAGGCAGCGCGCGAAGCGGGCGCCGGTGCCCACGATGCCCTCGTACTCGGGCACGTGGAACAGCGGCCGGTTCAGCTCGGGGTAGCAGCGCTGGTAGGCACGCAGATCTTCGAGGGTGTAGCCGCTGCTCTCGATGATCTCGGCAAACTCGCGCTTGGCCTTGGCCTTGGCCTCGCCCAGCGCCATCTGCACCCGGCTGTGCGCGTTGATCTCCCCTTCCCCCGAGGTCTCGATGGGCAGGTAGATCATCTCCTTGAAGTGGTTGATCACGGCCGACTGCGCGCCGTCGGACTGCGTAGAGGGCATGCAGCCAAAGGGCTTGAGCGAGAGCACCATGTGCGCGATGCCCTTGACCGTGTAGTAGATGTTCTTGGCCACCTCGAGGTGACCCTCACCGCCCTCGGAGCGCGTGTGGTAGAACTCGTGGGCGAGCCGCTCCATCTCGAACATGTCGACGATGGCGTGGGTGGTGCCGCCCAGGGCCTCGCGAATGCGGTCGTACTCGCGACGGTAGACCTTGTCGGCAAACGCCATCGCCGCCCGCTTCTTGTAGTACTTGCTCTCGAGCGCCAAGCGCTCGCGCACGTTCCACCACTTGAGCTCGCCCTCGGCCTCGTCGAGGCGCCGGCGATCGGCGGCTTTGATCTTCTCCTGCCACATCAAGTAGGTGATCCAGGTCGCGATCGGCTCGGTGATGATCTCGGCCCCCTCCGCCTGGAGGAAGCGGAACATGTTGAAGTTGCCGTCGCCCTCGGTGGTCTGGGCCCAGAACTCACCGGTGACCTTCACCACCGGCTTGGGCTGCAGCCGGTCGACCTCGATCTCGTTCATCCGCCGGGCCACCTCGCGCAGCGGGGCGGTGTAGTCCTCGGTGGTGAGCAGATCGAGGAACTTGACCACCAGCTCGAGCTTGTCGAGCGCGTCCTCGTCGCGCTCGAGGATCTTGCGCAGCGGCCCGGTGACCTGCGCCGGCTTGATGTTCTGGATCGCCTCGCCCAAGAACTGCAGCGCCTCGCTCAGCACGCGGTCGGTCTGGCCCGGCACCGTCTCGTAGGGCCGGATCTGGTTGGACAGCTCGTTGAGCAGATCCCCCATATTGATGGTGGTGACCAACCCCATGAAGAAGTCGGCGTTCATCTCCAGGCCCGCCTTGACGTCGCCCTGCTTGAGACCACCCTTTTGCTGGAAGAGCATCACCCGGAAGCCGTCGAAGCCCGCGTTGCGCAGCGCGAGGCGATACTCGGCCTCGTACATCCCAAAGCGACAGGGCCCGCAGGCGCCCGCGGTGATGAAGAAGTACCGGTCGATGATCTCCTCGGTCGACATCCCCTTTTCGTCACGCAGCCACTCGAGGTACTGCACCAAGTTGCCGACGGTGAAGTAGGTGGGGTTGCACTGGCCGTTGTTGCCGTACTCCTTGCCCTTTTGGAAGGCGTCGGTGTTGGGCGTGGGCAGCGGCTCCACCTGGTAGCCCAAGCGCCGGAAGTGGCTGCTGATGAGATGCTCGTGCCGGAAGGTGAATCCCCCGAAGAGCATCGTGGTGTGGGGGCGCTGATCGGCGGTGAAGTCGTGCTCGACGGGCCGCTGAAATTGCAGGTTCACGGACTGGAAGCTGACGCCCTCTTCTTCCGAGAAGCGCTCGCGCGCCTCGTCGAGGAGTTGCTGGACCTCGGGCTGCTGAATCACCTTGAGGAGCTGACTGCGATGCTCGGCGTTGGTGGCCATGGTCGTGGTCTCTTGTGGTCTGGGAGTAAGACGCAACGGGTCATCGGTTGGCATGCGCGGTAGACCGATGATTCGGTGACGCGGTCGTCACTGACGTGTCCGTCACTGACACGCCCGTCACTGACACGGGTGTCAGTGATTCTGAGAGGCGTTTGTCGCACACGTCCCGGCGACGAGGCAAGTCACAAGATCCCGCCCTCCCGAGGGTTTGGCGCAACTTATGGAGCATTTCGGCCGATTTCCGAGCACCACCGGCTCAAAGGCCGGACCGCGGGACAGTCAGCGTGTTGCGCATTTAGCGCATCCTTGCCGATCGAGGCACGGGGTCATGGTCTCGCGCTAATTGCGCTGGACTACCCACGCCGTCGCTTCAAGACGACGTCGATCCGATCGGGACCCCACGTAAAACTGACCACCGTCTGGGGCGCCGGCGCCCCGGGGGCCGAACCGATCTCGAAGCGCCGCAGCAGGCTCCCCACCAGGGTCTGCGCCTCGAGCATGGCCAGGCCTCGCCCGGGGCAGACCCGCGGGCCCCCACCAAAAGGAAACAAGCCATCGTCGGGCCGTGAAGGATCGACGGTGGAGCCCAGCCAACGCTCGGGCTCGAACGCCTCGGGGTCGGCATATCGATCGGCCGAGCGCGCGTTGCGATCGAGCAGCGCGATGATCTCGGTGCCCGCAGGGATCTCGTAGCCGTGGAGCGACAGGGCCTCCCTGGCCTGGAGCATGAGGATCGGCGCGACCGGCCGCAGGCGTAGCGTCTCGATGAAGGCAGCATCGACCGTGCGCAGGGCTGCGGCCTGCTCGGGGGTCTGCACGGCGGTGGCGTCGCCGAGAACCTCGTCGACCTCGGCGCGCATGCGCTCCTGCACCGCGGGATGCGTGGCCAGGTAGTGGATCATCCACCCCAGGGTGTTGGCGGTGGTGTCTTCGCCGGCGAAGAGCAAGGCCATCACGTTGGCGAACAGCTCTTGCTCGCTCAGCCCGCGACGCGAGCCTTCCTTCAAGCGCGCCTGCTGGAGGCGACGCAGCAGGTTGTCGGGCCCGGTGCGATCGCCCTCGCGCCCGTCCTCGCGCCTGTCCTCGCGCCCGTCCTCGCGCCCGTCCTCGCGCCCGTCTTCGCGGAGGATCGCCTGCACGGTCGCTCGCAGCGACGCGACAGCCCGCTTCATCTCGCGGTCGCGACCGAGCTCGAAGACCCGCCAGTAGGGCAGCGGGGCGTAGAGCCTCCCGGCTACGCCGTCGAAGACACTCGCGACCCACGCCTGGAGCTCGGCCGGAGTGCGCAGCGAGTCCAGATCGTAGCCAAACGCGACCAAGGTGGTCACGTCGGCGGTAAAGCGGGCCAGGTCGGGGTAAACGTCGCCGGGCATGTCCACGCGGCCCTCCCAGCGGGTGAGCAGCCGATCGGTCACCATGGCGACCATGGCCTGCATGTCGGCGAGCTTGGAGCGCCCAAAGGCGGACATCACCAGCCGTCGCTGCCGCCGCCAGTCGTCCCCTTCGGCGGAGAACACCCCATTGAGCCCGAGCTCGTCGAGGATGGACTCCATGACCTCCATGCGGCGGATCTTCTGGGGCCGCAGGCGCAGCGCCTCCCGCACGAGCGAAGGATCGGCCACCACCACCACGGGCCGGTGCAAGAGCCGGCATCGGTAGAGCGGACCGTAGCGCTCGGCCCACGCCTTCATGTGGGTGACGGCAGTGCCGAGCTTGAGCTGGCGCAGGTGCCCAAGCACGGGATGACCCGGAGGGCCAGGCATGGAGCGCAGCGTCAGGTGACGCCGCAGCGACCGCGAGATCCGGGGCGGCAAAGAACGAAGCTCGGTGACGACGGACATGATCACGCTCCGGGGTAGCCGCAGGTATTGATGCCGTTGCAGATCATCCCGTCGGGGCAGGACTGGCCGTCGGCGCAGACCAGCTGACAGGCCCAAAACGAGATCTCGACGCACATGCCCCCCATGTCGCAGCCCTCGTTGGGGCCACAGGGCGTCATGTCGTCGCACAGATCGCCGCTGCCCCCGTTGCCGAGGAATGGGATGCACTGGGCCGGTGCATCGCCGCCGGCGGGGGCGGGACAGACATCACCACGCCCCGCGCAGAACGGGGCACAGATCACCGACTGCGGCAACGTGATGGGCGCGGTGCCGCCCGGGCAATTGTTACCTTCGGGTCGCGGATAGACGGGATCCTCTGCCGCGCCGGTGGTGGCCCCATCGCTGGTGGCCCCATCGCTGGTGGCCCCATCGCTGATGGATCCATCGCCGGTGGCCCCCGTGGTGTTGCCCCCACTCGAGCCATCGGCGGGGCCACTGCTGCCTTGCATAGAGGTCGAGCCGCTTGAGGGCCCCGGCGCGCTGGTCTCCGTGACCGACCCCGTGCCACCGCCCTCCTCGCCGCCATCGTCTCCGCAGGCCCCGCCGGCCACGGTCAGCGACACAGCAAGCGACAGGCAGGCGAGCGATCTACGACGCCGTACGCACGAAGGCCGATGGACGGGGGCTCGGTAGGCAAAGGTTCGGGTCACGGCCAACGATAGCGCGCCAGCGCGTGAACGAGACGCAACCGACACTCCGACCGCCCGCCGACGTTCAAGATGCCGGGGCCCGGGGCACCTGCGCGATGATGGCCTCCGGCTCGGGAAACCCGCCCATCTGGTGCTTGTTCCAAAGCGGGCGGCCGTTGGCTACCACGTTGAACATGCCCAGCTGGTCGGACTCGCCGACGATCTCGACGTTGGCCTGCGGCCGCTGCTTGCGGATCTCGGCGGCCAAACTGGCCGCCTTGGACTCGTAGCCTCACGGGATGCAGTAGGTGATCGTGACCGCGACCGCCTCTTCGGACGACTCGCCCACAGCGGACGAGGGCGCGGACGAGGGCGCGGGGCCAACGACGGGAGCCGCCTTGGCGCCGGAGGCGGGCGGGTTCTCGGCCTGCGCACAGGCGACGAGCAGGCTCGCCACGAGCAGAGGGATCGACTTCCAGGTCACGCCGAGCACTATACCGCCTTCATACCGACCTCAGCCGGCGGCCAGCTGCGGCGAGGCGATGCCGGTAATCTGCGGGATCCGAGCCCGGAGCCGGCGCTCGATCCCCTGCTGGAGCGTGGCCTGCGAGCTGGGACAACCGACGCAATTACCGGTCAGCTGCACGTGCACGGTGTCGCCCTGAACATCGAGCAGCTCGATGTCACCGCCGTCGGCCTGCACCAGCGGGCGGCACTCGTCGAGCACCTCGCGGACCCGGGCGACCAGGGCGTCCCCCTCGAGCCGCTCGGAGACCTCGCCGTCGCCCACCCCCAGGCCCTCGAAGGGCGAGCGCTCGGGGTGCAGCACGGGCAACCGTCGCCGGGGCGCGGCCTCGCGAGGCGAGACCAGCTCGCCGCCGCTTGCCCGCCACGCCTCGACGCCACCGCGCAGGCTGACCGCGGAGCGAAAGCCGTGGCCGCGCAGAGCCTGCACCGCCGTCTGCGAGCGCTGGCCCGACTTGCAGTACACGACCCACACGTCGTCCGCGTCGAGCTCCCCGTGGCGAGCATCGAGCTCGGCCAGGGGCAGGTGGATCGCTCCCCGGATCATGCCCTGCTCGACCTCGGCGTCGGTGCGCACGTCGACCATGCGAACCTCGTCGCCAGCGTCGACGCGGGCCCGCAAGTCAGCAACCTCGAGCTCGTCGACCAGCTCCTCGTCGGGCGTGACCTCGGGGGCTCGCTGCAGCCGCTCGCGCAGCTCGCCGGACTGATCGAGCGCTCGTAGCTCGTCGAAGCCCCCGACCCCGTCCCCGTGAATGAAGATCTGCGGGGTGGTCTGCTTGCCGGTGACGATCTTCAGCCAGCTTATCGTGGCGTCGTCGCCCTTGATGTCGTGCTCCTCGAAGGGGATCTCCCGCTCGCGCAGCAGATCCATGGCCGCGCGCGAGTAGGGGCAGCCGCGCTTGTAATACACCTTGACGGCCGGCGCGGCTTCGACCTCCGGATCCCCTTGCGCCTCGGCGGCCTCCTCGGCTTCCTTGATGATCCCGTGATCGACCTGGTGCTTGTAGAGCTTCTTGCGGTCGCTCTCCCACATGGGTCGGTCGGGCCGCTGACCCGACCAATCCGGGATCGGGGCTTGGGGGAGGATCGCGTCAAGGCCCACCACGCCACGCACGCGGTCGAGGGCGGACGCCGCCGCCCGCACCGGGGCGCGCTCGGAGGTGCGCCCCCGGTCGATGACGACGTCGAGGGTCTTGACCGTGACTCGGCGCAAAAGCGTACCCAACATGGCGGTGGCATCCGTAGCCCGCGCCTTCGGGCAGCGTCAAGCGGGGCCGCTCACGAACAACCCCGCGAGTCCTTGGCCGAGGGCCGCCGACACCGCAACCGCGTCAGGTCTTCACGAGCCAGGCAGAAAAGGGCACGAGCTGAACGTCGCCCTCGTCCATCAGCGCCATGTGCCCCTCGTCGTGCTGGTACGCGACCTTGCCGAGCCTGGGGAAGTGGCCGCGGTCACCCGGGCGGCGATCGCCCCCTTGCAAGAGCACCAGATCCTCCGGGGAGGTGTTGCGAACCAGATGCGCCGGCCCACCGGCGGGAAAGCCCACGAAGTCACCCGCCTCGATCGGCACCTCGTGGTCGTCCAGGCGCACGTGCCCTCGCCCCGACACGACGTAGATCCACTCCTCTTGGATCGTGTGCCGGTGCAAGGCGAAGCTCTCGCGACCCGCCGGGATCCGGGCCAGGGAGATTCCCAGGTGAGTCAGTCCAGCCGGATCGCTGAGGCGGGTGAGGTAGATCTCGGAGTGCTCGTTGTGCGGGTGGCTAATGTGCATCGCCTCGGCGGGATCGAGCGTCGAGGTCCGTACCAGGTGCTTGGTCGTGCCGTTGCCGTCGGACATGCCCGGAGTATGCCAGGCTCCCCTCGTGCGCTCGACCGCGGGCGACCTGCCGTACCGTCACCTCTCGGTCTACACCATCGAGCGACGAGCCACGCGTCGTCGCGCGCCGAGGGCCAGCCCGATCCCCCCGAGCAAGGCCAGCAGCGCCCCGGCTGCGATCCATTCGCGTCGCCATCGCCACCACCAGGGTCGAGCGACGAGCACCCGGTCGCCGCGACCGAGCACGACCACGCCGGCCCATGCGGCCGCGGGCGCCCCGGCCTCGATAAGATCACGCTGAGCCCGAGCCAAGGCGTCGGCCAGCGAGAGCCCCTCGTCCAGGTGCAGGTAGAGTCGCTCGAACAGGGCCATGGCATCCGCGTCGGCCAGCGGCCAGCGGCTGGCCACCACCGCCTGGGCCCCGCCCTGCAAGAAGGCCCGGGCCAGGCTCATCACCCCCTCGCCGCGCACGAACGCACCCGCGGCCCCGCTGCAGGCCGAGAGCACGACGACCTTGCCGTCGAGGGGCAAGCGCACGATTTCTCGGGCCTGGAGCAGCCCGTCTTCGTCCTCGCCCCCGGCGGCCAGCACCACCGCCGAGCGATCGGGAAATCGCGGATCCATCACCGCGTGGGTCGCGAAGTGGAGCAGCCCATACTTCGAGAGATCGGATCCTTTGAGGAAGCGCTCGCTGGCCCGTTCCCCGACCTCGGCGGTGCTGTCGCCCGAGCCCCACCCCGAGCTCCAGATCCGTACGATCGCCTCGACCTCCTGCCGAGCGCGGGGCAGCGCCCCGAGCTGGAGGCCCGAGGCCAGCGTGCCCTGACGATATGTGGCCGCGCCCTGGCCCAGCTCGAGCTGCGGCTGGGCCAGGGCGAGCAGGCCGGGCGCGACCTCGCCGGCACGTGCGCCCCAGCGCATCCAGCTGGTCACCGAGGGCACCAAGCTCAGCGAGTAGCGGGACACCAGGGGCTCGTCCTCGGCGGTGGGCCGCAGCGCGGCAAAGGGCAGCGACCACAGCGCCCCGTCGGGCACGATGACGAGCCTGTCGATCGCGGGAGGAAGCAAAGCGAGGGCTGGCGCGAGCAGATCGCGATGAAGGCGAGCCATCGGCTCGGCCTCTCGACCGTCCCGGCGCGTGAACAGGCCGGCGACAAAGGCGAGCTGGCGATCGAGCACCCGGCGTTCGGGCAGCGGGACCACCTGCACCGCGTCACGAGTGATCACCCACAGCCACGATCCCCCCTCGGGGCCCCCCAGGCGATCGTACTCGTCGGCGAGCTGAAAGCTGAGGATCGCATCCCGAGCCCCGAGCGTGGCCTGGATCTCGGGCAGGGTGGGGATCTGGGGCACGAGCAGCCGACCGAGCTCGCTACCGCTGTGCCCCAGGACGGTCCGCAGCCGACGCTCTTGGGCCTCGAGCTGCTCGAGGCTCAACAGCACAGCATCGCGGGTGGCCTGGTCGAGCCCCGAGCGCAGCAAGGAGCGCTGCACCGCGGCGATCTCGGCCACCGTCTCCCGCCAGCGCTGCTCGTCGGGGACATCGAGCAGATCGGATACGGACCGGAGCGCGCGGGAGCGGCGGAGCCCGTCGAGCAGGTTGCGGGCCCGCATGCGCTCGATCACCCCAAACGCGGTATCGAGCTCGCCCGCAGGATCGCCACGCTGACGCAAGAGCGAGCCCGACACGAAGTAGTAGCTCGTCGACAGCTCCGACATCTCCTGCGACCGATCCGCCTCGTCACTTTGGATCTCCCGGTAGAGCTCGACATCGTCGAAGTGACGGCCGGCGCGCTCGAGGGCTCGCGGGACCGCGCCGGCGTTCATCGCCGTCACGATGTGACCATAGCCCGTGTTGAGCTGGAGCTCTCGCAGACCATGGGCCCGCGCCTGAGCGTCGACGGCTTCGGCCAAGGAGCGAGCGTGCGCGTGGTCACCTGCCCGAGACAACGCCAGGGCCTGCCCGAGCTGGGCCACGAGCTGGTTTTGGATCGTCTTGGTCTCGCCATGCCCGTCTGCGCAGCGCTCGTAGAGCTGGGCCGCCTGACCGGCCCGACCCGCTCCCGCGAGCAGCTGGGCCTCTTGGCACCACAAGAAGTTCACCGACGCCGCCTGGTGCGTATCTTGGGCCTGACGACGCAGCTGAGCGAGCCGCTGTCGGAGCGGCGGTGGGACCTGGCCTCCATCGCGCAGATCGAGCGCCTCCAGCTCCATGCCCAGCAGCTCGCTGCGGGCAAAGAGCTCATCGTAGGCGTCGCCCTGCTGCTGTGCCCGGGACAAGATCTGCTCGTAGTCCTGTCGCCGCCGGTGGTCTTGCCCCAGTCGACGCCATAGTGTCGCTCGAGCGATCAAGGCCTTGGTCCCGACCGAGTAGGACGCCACATCAAGCGCGAGCGGTACGACCCGATCGTAGAGCGCCCGCAGCTCACCGAGATCCCCGCCTTGCTGCAAGAGCAACGAGCCGAGCTCCAGCTGACCGGCCACCTCGAACACGGCGATGTCGTGGATCCGACCGAGCTCCACCACCTCTTCGTAGGCCGCGCGGGCTTCGGCGTGACGCCCCAGCTTGCGCAGGTACAGCCCTCGGTTGACGAACAGCTGCGCCCGAGTGTCGGCGGTGGCATCCGGCATCGCCTCGAGCGCCTCCCCCAACAGCTCGGCCGCTCGCTCCAGGTTGCCGCGATGCCCCTCGACGAACCCCAGCGGCAACAGCAGCATCGGCGAAGCGCCCGGCTCGGCCACCCGAGCGCTCAGCTCCTGGTAGACCTCGTCCCAGCGCTCCTGCTGGCGCGCCACTTCATAGAAACACCAGGCCGCGAGCCGACTGACGGGCAGCTTTTCTATGCCGCGACGGCAGGCATCCAGCGCGTCGACCAGCTCCGCCTCGGTCGCTCGGGACCCAGGCGGGCTTGCCCCCGAGGCCTCCCGCCATGGACCCAGCCACAACCCGACAATCAGCACGACCAGCCGCGCACCCAGCCCCCACCGGGAGCGCGTACGGCCGTGATCGAGCCCCCCCGTCACGTCACTGCACCGTGAACGCAAAGGTCTCCGAGACTATCCGCCGGTCATCGGGCATCACCGCTTCGACTCGCCACAAAAGCTCGGTCCCCGCCGGCAGCTCACGCAGCCGCTCGGCCAAGAGCAACGTCGAGGTCGACTCCAGCGTGCGGTCCTCCAAGAGGGGCGATAGCTCGGCGGTGCTGACGTAGAGCTCGTAGCGGATCGCCCCCGAGACCTCGCTCCACTCCAAGACCGCCTCGTCCCGTAAGAGCCGCCCCTCGCCACGGATCGCCTCGATCCCACGGCCGCCCCCGCGCATCCGATGGTCGCCGGGGTCTTCATAGGGAGCCACGCCGCCGCGCGGCCAGGCCAAGACCAAGAGCACGGCCGCGGCGAGCAGGGCCACTACGACGCCCCAACGCCGGCCCCAACGCCGGTAGTCGCCACGGTTGGCGGGCTCCCCCGCGACGACCTTCGAAGGGGGGATCGCAGGCTCCTCCGCGACCCCTCCGTGCTCTGCTCGCTGCTGTCCTGGTCGTTGTTCTTCTTGCCCGGAGCCGGCCTCGATCGCAAATGCCCGGGCCACGCGCCAGTCCTCGGCCAGCGCGGGATCCCGGGCCATGCGATCGACCAAGGCCGCCACGACCGGCGGCTGGGCCTCCCCCCGAACCGCCTCCCACAGCGTGTCGGGGTCGACCGGGTCCTCGGCGGACGGCGGTGGGTCTTGGGCGAAGGCACGGCGTAGCGCCTCGCCTTCGTCCGGGTTGATCCTCGAACTCACGGTTCTAGCCCCTTTCTCTGCAAGTGTCCCCGCAGCTCGGCGAGCCCGCGGTACACCATGTTCTCGGCGCGCTTGGCCGACCATCCCAAAAGTCGACCGATCTCCGGCACCGAATGCCCCTGAAGGTAAAGCGTGACCGCCTGGCGACGCGCATCGTTGAGCATCGCCAGACACTCACGGATCGCCGCCGAGATCTCGGCGGCCTGAGCCACGCGCTCGGGGCCGATCCCTCGCACGTCGACCAGCTCGGTGCTGCTGTCGGCGGCCAGCGAGACCTCTCGCTTGGCCCGCAGCTTGCGGATCTCGTCGATCGTCGCCGTGTACGCGACCTTCCACAGGTAGGCCGCCGGGAGGACTTCGTCGGTCTCGCGCCGCGTGCGAACCCGCAGCACCCGGATCATCGCCGCCTGCACGATGTCCTCTCGCTGGGCGGTGGCCCAGGGCGGACAGGTTCGCGCGACTACCCGACTGATCTTGGCGCGGAGCGCCGCATCGTCGGCTTCGGGTTCGATTCCACGGCGAGATTCCACGGACACGGACGAGGACCGCAACTGAGCACTCTCACGGGGGCTTTCGATCGTCAAGGACACTATCGCTCGCGGACGACTCCGAGGCACGCCATGAGCTCCAGGACGATCAATGCTTGCGGACTCCGGGGTCCGAGCCACCGTGGGACTCTCGGACGACGAAGGGACCAGGGTCAGACGCGGAGACCCAACGGGTCGAAACCCATCGGAGAGCGATGGCGCAGGGAACGCAGATCGAGACATAGGTGCGCAAGGGATTGGGGGCTCGAAACGCCGGGGGGGTCGGCGCTCGCCTACCCGGACGAGACGCACCCGCCGATCCCCTCAGGACGACGCCGATTTCTCCCTGCCGACCGCGCATTTGGCGCGCTTGGCGGTGCGCATTACCGCAACACGCGCTCGCCCCTCGACCCGGGCCAGTCACACCGCGCTGAGACGACGAGGGTGAACGCGCTCGGTGAGACGTTCGTCGCCAGTGCGCTTGCCCAGTGAGCGTGTCGTCGGACCGACCTTGTGATCGACCGCCCCGTCGCTCGCCTCTTTTCAGTCGTTCGCGGGCTCGTCCAAGTAGATACACTCACACATTTCGCAGCTCGTCACGACCGCCCCATCGGCGTCCCACGTCGAGCAATTGGCGGCGCATTCGGACAACGTCCAGCATTTCACGGACCTCGGCCGGCTCTCGGATTCATACTCGACCGTGCTGTACTCCCGAGAAGCGAGGTCCGTGCGAGCATAGTGACAAGAGTCGGAGTCCGCGACATAGAACAACGCGTCGTGGTGATCCAACAGATCTTCGGCGCATTCGGACAGTCTCGCGGACTCGGGTGTGGAGTCGACGTCGGCATCGACGCATGCGCTGCCCAGGAATGAAACCAGGAGGAAGAGTGCTGCGTTTTTCATCGCCTAGGATTGATTCTCACCGGGGCATTGGATTGCTCCTGGGGGGCACCATCGGAGTCCTGATTTGGTGCTTCCGCTCGTCGATATGACGGCATTTCGTTCTCAGCAGCCTGGCCTCCCGTCAGCGACAGCGGCCCGGTCTTCCCGCTGGCTTCGAGCAGATGCGCTGTAGACGGCTACCCGGCGACCGATCTCGTTCGACTGCATGGTCCGAACGGATCGACCGGGCTCGGGCCCTACCTACGGACACAAAGGATGGCCGAAGCAGTCAGCACAGACGCAGCCCTCATTATAAGGCATACATAGACCATCGTTATTACAACTTGCAGGATCCGAGCAGAATGGATCTGCGGGGGCGCAGTCTGGACATACGCAATCCTCGGTAAGTTCGCAGCCATTCCCCGGGTCGCAGGCAGCACACGTGCACGTAAGAGGATCTGCATCATCGCAAGCCGTATTTGCCATCAACTCAGCATCATCGCACATGAAGCCATCGCCGGTGCTCGAGCTGCTCCCCGAGCCCGAGCTGCTGCCCGAGCCCGAGCCGCTACCCGAGCTCGAGCCGCTGTCCGAACCCGAGCCCGAGCTGCTGTCCGAGCCCGAGCCGCGGTCCGAGCTGCTGTCCACGCCCGAGCTGCTGCCCGTGTCCATCCCCGTGCTCATGGTGGTAGAGCCCTCACCAATCGAGCTGTTGGCACTCCCGCCAACCGTGTTCATCGTGGCCCCGAACGTCGTGAGATTACTCGAAGGATCGGTCGTGGATGCCGATGATGCCATCGCGGAGGTATTGCCAGAACTACCACCTGCACATGCCCCTATTGACCAAACACTTACAACCAATAGACGAATCGAGTAAATTTTACAGGTGATAATTTTCATAAGACTCCAACCAATGAGCGACGTCGAGGTTGCGTGGCCATGGGGTCTCAGACTCATCATTCACGATACCTGATTTTCCCCTGGCTCGCACCGCATCACGGCCGCAGTCACCTCCGCCACATTCGCCCTCCCCACGCCACCAGCTCCGCGCCTCCGTACGCGATCCCCATCGCGGTGAACACCATGAAGGTCCCGACGATCTTCATGCCCGGGACCACCAACGCCCACGAGACGACCACCGCGCAGCCGGCCAACCCGGCCATCACCAACATCACCTCCATGCCCACCGAGCGCGGCACCAGCCGGGGCCAGATCGCAACGACGAGCGCGGCGACCACGAGCATCGAGCCCCCGGTCCCCAGGACCAGATCGAGGGGCACCCACACACGCTCGGTGATCGCAATGACGCGATACGGCCAGCGCAGCACCTGCCGCGCGTCGAAAGGCTGGTCACCGAAGAACTCGGCCCACCCCGCCGGCGGCGCGGTGGGCTCGACGGCCGCAAGCCACGCGGGCACCACCAGCACCAGCGCCGCAAGGACCAGCATGGCCGCCCGGGCTCGACCCCGCCGGCTCTGCTCGGCCCGTACCTCGCCCTGCACCTTACTTGGACTCGTCGCCTCGCCGTCCGTCACGCGCCCGGATCATATCGGGTCCGGAGCCCGGCTCACCCCGGCTCGAGCAAGAAGGGATAGGTCACCACCACGTTGCCCCCTCCGGACGGCTTGGGGAACTTCCAGCGCTTGACCGCCTTGGCGATGCAGTTGGCGACGTTCTTGTCCGAGAGGGTGGTGCTCTGCACGACGGTCACGGGGACCTTGCCGGTGGGGCCGATCGTAAATTGGATCACCACCCGCCCCTTGAGCCCGGGATCGCGAGCCAGCCCCTGGTTATAGCAGTAACGAACTTCGTTGATGTGGGCGCGTACGATCCGACGAATGATGTCCTTGTCGAGCGATCCTTTGACCTTGGCCTTGGCCTGCCGCACCCGGGGCACCCGCTTGCCGCGACCGCCAAAGCCGGCCCCGCTGCCGGTCCCATAGCCGCTCTCGCCCGCCGACCGCACGCCGCCCAGCGCTCCGATCCCCGCGACCGCAGGCGGCTCGGTCCGAATGACGTCGCCGGGGGCGAAGCACAGCACCACGGTCGGGGTGGGCTCACCAGTCAGCGCGACGTCGAAGCAGGAGTTGCCCGCCTGCTCACGAGGCTCGGCCTCGAAGGTGTGATCGGAGGTGACCTGCCCCGCCGGCTTGCCATCGGCCCACACGATCGCGGTGCCGGCCTTGACCGAGAACTTGGGCTTGGCCGCCCCCACCAAGCCCAGCCCGCCCACGCCGAAGGCCTCGCCCACCTCGGTGCCGGTCAAGCCGCCCCACACGTCCTCGTCGTCCCCGCCCACCGCGAAGGCGGCTCCGTAGGGTGATGCGAGGAAGTGGCCCTCCTCCTTGGCCATCATCCCCAAAATGCCCACCGCCTCCTCCGTCCCCGCCTCGAACTTACGGACCGCGGGGACGGCCATCTTGGTGTTGGCCCGCTCGTTGGTGGTCTTGGCGGTGACCTCGAGGCAGGCGTTGCGCACGGTCACCAGCGCTCCACCGGCCTCGTTGACGGTGCCGAAGCGCGCCAGCCCCTCGCCCCGCCGGTAGAGCGAATCCTCGGCCAGGAGCTTGCCCCCGTCGTAGGTCAGCGTGGCGCCCTCACGCGAGAACAGCGGATCCTGCTCGGTCTTCTCGGAGAAGGGCTCGCTGGGCTCGTAGTAGCGCCCCAGCGAGCCCTCGGGCACGGCCACCTCGACCGTAGTACCCCCGGCCACCAGCGTCCCCCCCGGGGGCACGGTGACGCCTCGCGCCACGCGAAGCTTGGTCCCATCGCTGAACTCCTGGGTGACCTGCTCGGTCACCACCGGGAGCAGGTCGTCCGGGGAGACGTAGAGCCGCAGGCGAAAGTCCTTCAGGCCGTCGAGGGTACCGGCGCAGTGGTGCTCGGAGGGCTGAGCCACCAGGGTCTCCACCTTGAGCCGACCGTCCTTTTCTCCGACCACGTTGACGGTGAGCCCCGCAGGGGCCGTGGGTCCTTTGCCCAGCCCTTTGCCCAACCCTTTGCCCAATGGGGGCACCTCGAAGCCAACCTCGCCCGTGCTCGCGTCGAACAACAGCGCGCCCACTCGCGCCACCGCGTGCCCCGAGGGCGGCGGAGGCTCGGGCTCGGCCGCCGGGCTCGGCTCGACCTCGGGCTGGGGGGGAGAAGACGCGACGGGAACCTCCGGCTCTGGCGACTCGGGGGCCTCGGTCGAAGACTCGTCACCGCAGGCGGCGACCGCCAACAAGAGGCTCACCGCCACGACCCACGAACGCTCGATGCCGTTCATCGGCGCAACGTACCACCGAAGCAACCTCGCTATTGCGAACCCCATGGAGCCAGATTGCCGGGCTCAAAGACCCCTGCTCAAAGACCCCTGCTCAAAGACCCCGGCTCAAAGACCCAAGCTCAAAGATCGGGATCACATCGCAGCGCCACGAACCCGCCCTCGACCGAGGCTCCCGCCTCGTCGAGCGTATCCGCGGTGTCGACCAAGCGACCCACCACGCACTCGTCGGTCACGGCGAAGAGCTCGACGTGCCCCGCCTCGAACACGCCCTGATGCTGCTCACCTTCGCACTCGCCGTCGACCCGGAACGCGGTGGACAGCGCGTAGCTCTGACCGTAGCTGTAGCTATCGTTGTGCAGCGGGAACACGCCGGGGCGCGCCTCGGTGTTGCGCAAGACCACGTCGACGCCCCACGCCGAAGGACAGCCGAGCATCAAGGGTTCCATCGAGCCCTCGCACGGCACCCCATCATCCGACAGGCGCAGCACCAAGCTGCTGGTACTCACGCGAAACTGCGCCTCACGCTGCTTGACCGGCACCCGGGTCATCGCCCACGCGGTGGTCAGGCCATCGATCGGCGGGACGTTGGCGGGCAGCGCCCCGCAACGGGCCTCGGCTGCCTGCGGGAAATTCCCCTCCGGCACCTCAAGCAGGGGATCGTGATCGATAATGTCGACCTCGCCACATGCGCACAAGGTCCACGCGAAGGTCGCGACGCACAACGCTCCACCCGGCTTCGTACGCACGATGCGAGCTAGTATGCCCGACGGGCGCCATGATCGCCTCACCGGAAACCCAAAAATCCTCATATTCCCGAGATCGCACGCGTTTATGCCGCCCCCGGAGGAAACCACCGCCCCTGTGTCGCGTGGTCCAGGCGGCTCCCGGTATGCTGATCGCGAATGCTAGCGGGCACGATAGCTCGACGGGTGGGGAGGCGGACATGATCGCCCCCCTGCTCGCGCTGCTCATGGCCCCCGCCCCGGTCTACATAGAGGTGGCCGCTGAATCGACGACCCCGCAGGCCCACTCCCTGCGGGATCAGCTGATGATCCGCCTGCTCGAAGAGGGCTACCCCCTGGCACCCACGGCGACCACCGCCACCCGCACCTTGCGCGTAGAGACCACCGACAGCGGCATTCGCGTGGAAGCCGAGGGGGAGGACGTACGCCGCTTCGAGGTCGCGACCGGACCGGTGCTCCCCCTCGAAGCGGTCCACCGCGCCATAGAGGCGCTCGACGAGGTGATCCCTCGCGCGGCGAATTCCGCGCCAACACCGCCTCGCTATGCGGTCCATGTGCAGAGCGCGCCAGCCGAGACCTCACCCGAGGTCGTGCGACGCGCGCTCGTTCGCAGCCTGCTGGACCAGAAGAACGCGGTGGTCCCGCTGGATGCCAACCCCGATGCCGTGCTCTGCGCCCAGAGCCAGGGCGATGCGCTGGAGCTATCGCGCGGGACGAACGCGGACAGCTGCGGTCCCCCGACCCGATTGATCGCGTTGCCCCAGTCCGAGCCCGATCGGGGCGAGCTCGACGACTCGGTCGACGATCTCCTCCACGCGACGGCCCCCGCCCAGGGCACCAGCCCGGGACCCGTGGCCGCCGCCCCATCCCCGCGCACCACCGGGCTGACGGTCGACCAGGACGACCGGCCCGATCCCCGAGCCCCGGCGATCCGGATCGGGGTGCGGACCGGGATCTACGGGCGCCTGAGCTCGGCCGATGCCGCGGTGGGCACCACCGTGCGGGTGGGTCGTGAGCCCGGCCCGGGCGGACTGCTCGACGTGCTCATGTTGCCCACCTCGGCCCCGGACATCTCGATCTTCGAGACCAGCATCGGGGCCGGCTTTGGGTGGACGTGGGCGGTGACCTCGATCGTCGGGATCCATCTGCAGGGGATCGCGGGGATCCAGATCCACCGCTATCGCCAGCGCGGCGCCCAGACGGGGCATCGCTACGACTGGACGGCCGAGATCCCGGTGGGCACCTCGCTGCGCCTGGCCCGGGGCCTGACCCTCGACCTGGCCGTTCGAGGGGGACGCGCCGGTCGAGGCCGAGAGCACCGCGTGGACGACGTGGTGGTATGGAGCCGAAACGCCTGGAGGATCGGGGCTTCGGTCGGACTGAGCTACGGATGGAGGCCACGGTGAACGAGGCCGGCGAGATAAGAGAGATCGGAGAGATCGGAGAGATGCACGAGATCGACTCGAGCTCCCTGCTGCTACTGAGCGACGATGCGCCGCGCACGTCGGTTCGGGCGCGATCGGCCCGGGTCGCGTCGCTGTACCACCAGCACCGCGATCAGGTCTACCGCCTGGCCCTGCGCTATGGCCGAGGCGATCGCACCTGGGCCGAGGACGTCACCCAGGACGTGTTCGTCTCGCTGTGCAAGGTGATCGACCGCCTTGAGGACGACGAGGCCCTCAAGGGCTGGTTCTACCGAGTGGCCACCAATCGCTGCCTGAGCCGGCTGCGCCGCGAGGCGGTGGCCAACGCTCCGGCCGTGCGGTGGCTGCTGGGCCGCAGCATCCAGGGCAGCGACGACCCCGAGGCGCAGACCACCGAGCGCCGCGACCTGCGTCGGGTAGATCAGGTGCTGGCGACCTTGCCCCCCAAGCAGCGGATCGCGTTCTGCATGTATCGCCTCGACGGCAAGGAGCAGGCGGAGATCGGCGAGATCCTCGGGTTCTCCAAGAGCTACGTCTGCAAGCTCATCAAGCGGGCCGAGGCCAAGATCCAGGCCGCCGGCTGGGAGGTGGGGCAATGAACGAGCGACCTTCATTCCTCGACGAGCTACGCCGCGTCGACGAGGTCCACCAGTCCGAGCGCCTGCGCCCCGGTGCGGTGCACCGGATCACACGCCGCCTGGATGCCGAGCTGCTGCACGCCGAGCTCCCCACGCGCCGTCGCGCGTTCATCCCCATGGCGAGCTTCGCCGCCGGGGCCGCGCTGGTGCTGGCGGTGTTCGCCTTCGGCGACGGGGCCGAGCAGGCGCACGAAGAGATCACGGCCGACGTGCCCGTGCACGCGTCGTGGCTGGTCGGCGGCAGCAACTGCCACGCCACCCGAGGCAAGGTAGAGCTGGTCCTCGACGGCAGCTGCCGCGTGCAGACCTCCGAGCCGGGCTTGACGATCGAGAGCCGCAAGACCACCCGACTGCGCGCGGTGGAGCACGGTGTCGAGCTCCGCCACGGGATCGCGCTGTTCGAGGTCGAGCCGGTCACCGAGGGCGCCCCCTGGCGGGTGGAGGTCCCGGGCGGAGCGATCGAGGTCATGGGCACCCGCTTCTCGGTGGTGGTCAACGGCGACCACGGCCATGTCGACCTGCTCGAGGGAGCGATCCAGTTCGTGGGCCACGACGGGCGGGTGCATCGGGTGCAACCCGGCGAGCGCTTCCGGTTCTCCGCGACGACTACCGTGGCCGCGGCCGACGATCCCGCCGCCGGCGCGGCGTCATCGCGGGTGAGCGACAACGAAGCGGCACCGACCGACTCGACCGCAGAGGCCGACGAGGGCGCCCCGCTGGCCGCCGGCGAGCTGCTCGCCGCGCTCGGCCGCCCCGATCGCGAGGGCAAGGCCCGCGGCTCTCGGGGTCGCCACGCCCGAGCCCGCAACGCCGAGGCGCTCACGCGCTTGGTCTCCGAGATCACCGAGCTCCGGGCTCAGCGTCAGTACCAGGCCGCGGTGTCGCTGCTACGCGGCGCTCTGAGCAAGCGCTGGGATCGCCACACCCGCGAGGTGCTGAGCTACGAGCTGGGCACGGTCCTCTCGACCCAGCTGCCCAACCGCGACGACGCCTGCGCCCACTGGGCCGAGCACACCCGGCAATTTTCGGGGGGTCGCTACGCACGGGCGATCGAGCGAGCCACCGAGCGCCTGGGCTGCCCGTAGCGCCCGAGCTGCCATTAGTTCCGCGCTCTGCCTCAGGTACGGGTAGACCTTACTCGGGCCTGCACGACACGGCCTGGAGACGAGGCCAACCAGCCGCCGCCGACCGCCATCGTCGCAATCAACAGCGTGGTCAGCAGTCCGGCGCTGGTCCACCATGCCCCAAACCCGAACGACACGGGCAGGCTCGCGCACATCAAGCCGACGAACATACTGAACGCCATCGCGAGCATGCCATAGCGCAGCATGATGAGGGCGGCCCCCGCACCGACCACCAAGCCCATGATGACGAATGACGACGGACGATCCAAGATCAGCAGCAACGAGGGCACCGAGCCAACGAAGATCCCGACCGCGACCACGCGGACCCGAAACACGCGATGCAGCCCCAGCAGCGCGATATAGACCAAGAACGTCAGCCCTAGCGCCAGGGGGACGCTCGATAGCACGACCCCCAGTATCGCTCCCGAGCTGAGCATCGACTCGAGCTCGAATGCAGTGATCTCACGCGTCGACACATACGACAGCAGCGCGTAGCCGACCCCCGAAAAGGCACCGATCAACAGATCACGCCCCACCATGGGGTCGAGCCAGCGTCCCTGGAGCAGGCGATTCCAGGACACCAGGGTCCGTGGCCAGTGTGTACGTGCGTAGGGTTCGAGGACGAGGTAGGCGAGCCAGCTCATCATCGCCAGACCCGCCATGAATGGAATCCAAAACACGAAGAGCATAGTGCTCAGAAGAGAGATCGAGAGTACCCAGTCCGCAAAAGCGATGAAGAAGGTCAGCAACGCGACGATCCGAGCTCCGCGTACGTCCCCCTCTCGCCCACGCAGTGCCGATAGAGCGTCACGGACGATCACCGACGCCAACACCAGCCCGGTCAGCATGACCACGAGTATGGCGATGGCCTTGATGCCGGTCATCTCCTCGACGACTTCGGTCGGGCTCTGGACCCGCTCGACCGAAAACCACACCGGAACACCAAGCCGAGCCGCCGCGTGGATCCGTAGCTCCGTCTCGCCATAGCGGCCCGACCACGCCCGAACCTCGTCGGCGTAGATCGGGGGCACGCGGCTGGGCTCGGTCGCCACCAACGTAGAGGGATCGAGCTGGGCCTGCCGGTGGAACTCGCTCCACTCGGCGGGCTCCGTGGGGAGCTCGGTCGCAGGATCCGGCGGCTCCGCGGCGGGCACTCGGCTCAATTCGAGCAGCCGCCCCCGGCCATCCAAGACGACCCTCAGGTCGCCAGGAGCGGCCAGAGGGAACTCCTCGGCGGCGAGGGGCAGCGCGGCAAGGCCCCCGAAGCGACGATACTGGAAACGAAAGGCCGAGTAGTCGGCGAGCACCTCGGTCGATCGTATGCCGTGCCCGTCGAGGTCATCGAGGACCGCATCATCGTACGAGAGGATGGAGGTGCGAACCCCTCGGTCCTCCTCTGCGAGGGTCTCGAGCACCTCGAGCACACGGTGCTCGAGGACCGGCGGAGACAATAGCTCGGAGCTCATACCCAGGACCGAGCGCTTCGAGTGGAGCACCGCGAGCGCGATGAGCCCCACCAAGGTGAGCACGAACAGGACCTGCGCCCGCACGATCGACAGCCCGCCCACCGTGCGAGCATTGGCAACCGCATCGGGCGAGGGGCGACGACCAGCCGCCAGCGCGGCCACCAGCGGATCTCCCCCGGGGAGGGCAGCGGACACCGCCGCCGCCGACTCGGGGCGCTCGACGGGCTCTGCCTCCAGGCACCGAGCGATCACCTCTCCGATCCCCGGGTCGAGTCGGGCCTCGGCGCTCGTCTTCGAGCCGGACCTCTCGGTCGCCAGCGGGCCGCCACCGAGGAACATCTGGCGCATGACCAAGCCGAGCGCGTAGACATCGCTTCGAGTCGTCGCCTCGCGACCGGCCCGCTGCTCGGGGGCCTGATAGGCCGGCGTGCCGTCGCGGATCTCGTGCTCGCGTAGCTCGTCGGCGACCGAGGCCAGGCCAAAGTCTGCCAGCCGGATCCGGCCGTCACCGTCGACCATGATGTTCGATGGCTTGAGATCACGGTGAACGATGCCCTGCTCGTGGAGCGCAGAGAGCCCCGCGCAGAGCTGATGGCTGAGCTCGAGCGCCTTCTCCGATCCGAGCCGACCGATCCGCCGTAGCAGCGCGGCCATATCTTCACCGTCGACGTACTCCATCGAGATGAAGGGCTGGCCGTCGACCTCTCCGATGTCGTGCACCCGGCACACGCACGGATGAGAGACCTGTCGGGCGAGCCGAACCTCCTGAATAAAGCGCTCGTGATAGCCCGGTCGAGTGACCAGCTCCCGCGGGAGCAGCTTGAGCGCGATGTCTTCGGCGAGCACCAGATCGTGCGCCCGGAAGACCTCGCCCATGCCGCCCGCGCCGAGCCGCTGCTCGATCCGATAGCGGCCGGCGAACACCTTGCCGATCTCAGGGCGCACGGGCAAGGGCCGCTGGGAGAACAGCGCCCCCTTGACGTCGTCATGCAGCTGCTGCTGGCTGGGCGAGCGCTGCGGGCGGGTGGCCACCAGGCCGACCGGCTCGACGGACGCGGGCAGCCGCGGGTCCGAGACCGTGTCCGCGCCCCCGAGCTCGGCCTCTTTTCTGCGCGGCGGCTCTACTTCGGACATCGATGCCCCTGTCTGTGGCTGCGCATCGAGCCACGGCTCACTTCTTCTTGCTCTTGCCGCCCTTGCTCTTGCCTTCGTCGTCCTCGCCGCCCTCGTCCCCTTCGAGCTCTTCGGCGTCCGCGTCCATCCGCGGTCCGTCTTGCCCCGTGGGGCTGACCAGCCCGAAGTCCCGCAGCACGTCGTTCCACAGGTCGCGCGATCGCACCATGAAGTGATCGTCGGCCAGCTCGAGCTTGCGCCGCGCGGTGACCCGCCGGAACGGCCTGACCGTGCCCACCGGATCCCGAGGGTTGTACTCGTCTCCAGTGACCAGATCGACCAGGTAGATCCCGTCCTCGGCCAGCTCGACCGTACGCTGCAGCTCGAAGCGACGGGTCAGCTTGCCCGAGCGAGGCTCCTCGGTCTTGCGCGACAGCACGAAGCTCGCCTCTCCCTCGCACTCCCCCTCGGGGCCCTTGATGGGGAAGTCCTGGAAGCGGCGCCTGACGATCGGGAAGAACTTGGTGATCGCGGTACAGCGACCGTCGGAGGCGCACTGCTGCGACTCGAGGATCACCACGAGCTTGCCGCTGGTCTTGTGCAGGCGGATCCGGGCCTCCTCGCGAAGGCCTCGCAAGATGCCCGCCGCGTGGACCTCGAGCCCGCCCCCCTTCCAAAAGACCAGGGCCGCCGGCCCCATCGCCTCGCCGGTGGCGAGCTCCTCGGTGGCCGCCCAGATCAGCAAGCGCCCTTCACCAACCTGACCCACGATCAGATCCGAGATCTCGATCCGATCGCCGCCCTTGGGGACGGTGGGCGGCGCCATCCCGGGGCACGCCGGCCAGGGATCGGCGGGAACCTCGAGCACCCGCCCGCACGCATCCTTGAGCGGACCCTTGCGCGTCATCGTCGAGCGATCGACGCTCGGCGAGATGACCGACAACCACTTGTCGGGAGTCAGCTGCTGCGTCGCCAGATCCTCATCGCTGGCTTTGAACCGGCATAACGGCGGATTCGACGAGGGCTTGGGCCGACACGCGGCTCCCATCATCAAGCCCATACCCACGCCGAGCAATGCGATCTTCGATGCTCTACCGATCCTAGACATCGCGCTCGATCCCCTCTGGCCCTTGCGGCGGTAGCTGTGGCTGTGGCTGGGTCTGATCCCGCGTTACCGGGAGCTGTCCCGGCGCCCCGGAGGCTTGTCCCGGCGCCTCAGGCTGGGCGTGCGGCTGGAGCTGGGCCATCTGCGGCGGATGAGCCTGGGGCTGGGTCTGGTCCGAACCATCCACGCTGCGGCGCCAGGCGTTGCTGAGCTCCCCGCCCACTTCCGCGTAGACCCGAGCGAACTCGGGCCCAAAGAGCACCGCGAGCAGCGGGCTGTCTTGGTTGGCCAGCTTTTCCCAGCGGGTGACGAAGGTCTTCCAGCAATCCCGAAACCGCGTCAGCCGGCCCGGATCCGCCCCGCGCTCGATCGACCCCGGCTCGAGCTCGTCGAGCAGGGCTCGGGCGCCGGCCACCACCCCGTTGATGGTGGCGATCTGGTGGCTCATCGTGTCCGAGAACGCGGCCGACAGCTCACCCACCCGACGGCGGTGCCCCTCGGGGTCGGCGTCGGAGAACAGGTAGGCCAGCGCCTCCTCGGCCGACAGGGCAAAGCGCAAGCCGGTGTAGTGCTTGACCGCCTTGACCCCGAACTCTCGGCTGATGCTCTCCTGGCCCTCCTGCAGCTCTACCAGGCCCTTGGCGCACACGGTCATCATGTCGCCCACGCGGCGCACCAGGTCGCGGGCGGCCTCGGCGGTGGCCGGCGCCTCGCCGAAGGGCAACAGGCGCTCGCCCGCTCCGATCCCGCCACCACCGCCGCCACCCGGACCGCCGTCGGGGAAGTGCCGGTGGACCCCCGGCGACGCGGGGAAGGCCCGCTGTGCCCACTCGCTGGCCGCATCACGGACGGGCGCCGGCAGAGCGGCCAGCTCGCGACCCAGGGCGTCATCGAAGTGGCGACGCACCGCATCGAGCTGCTCGAACGCCGGCCGCAGCCGGTCGAGCATCGCCGTCACCTCGGGGGTGGGCGCATGCATCGGCGCCTGCGCCGACGCCACGATCGTGCCCGCCGCCTCCGCCGAGGTCACCGCGCCCAGCTCGACGCGCCAAAAGGTCAGCGCGATCGCCCCGCCGAGCACCACACGGACGGGCTGCGCATCAAAGCCCACCTCCTGCCCCGGGCCTACGGGCTGACCGTCGAGCTCGGTGCCATTGGTGGAGCCCAAGTCGAAGAAGGTGGCCTCCTGCTCGTCGAAGCGAATGATCGCGTGCCAGTTGGAGACGACCTTGTAGGGCAGCGAGAGGTCAGCTTTGGGGTTGCGACCGATCTGGATCGGTGAGCCGGAGAAATCACGCTCTGCCGCCTCTCCGGCCCGCTCGACCCTGATCCTTACGGGGCGCACGACGACGCTCGCAACCCTGCTACTTCGGTAGCTCGACCTCCGGGGTCGGCAGCTCGGTTTCCGGCAGCTCGGGCCGATCCACGTCGACCCCGGGGATCTCGTTGATGTCGTCGGTGGGAGTCTGCTCGTCGAGAGACTTCTCGAGCTCGTCGGGCTTTTCCTCGGCCTCCTTGCGACGCTCCCGGAAGCGCTTCCACCGATCCTGTCGCTTCTTCTTGCGCTTGTCCCGCTCGCTGAGCTCGGGCGCGATGGTGACCCCCAGCGGCGCACATTGGAGATCCTTGCCCGTCTGATACCCCGCCGGCGGGGTGGCGCCCCCGTCGAGCACGTTGCGGTCGAGCAACATATAGAAGCAGGGGTTGGGATAGATCTTGTCGGTCGGCGCCTTGGCGCAGACGACCTCGGGGTGCTGCTTGGGGATCTCGTACGAGGTGAACCAGCTGGTGCTCGCCGGCTTGCGGAACAGGCCCGCGGCCACCACGTGCGTGGCCTCGTCCTCGACCGGGATCTCCCGCACCTCGTTCTGCTCGGCGAACATGGTGATCTCTTCCATGCTCAAGAAGCTCTCGCCGAGCGCCTCGACCTCCTCGGCCTCCCACAGGCTCTCGAACTCCAGGCCGTCGATGGCCAGATCGCCGCGCAGCTGGAACACCCGGACCACCGTGGGCAGCGACTTGCCCTCGTCGGTGGGGTTGATGACCTTGGCCGACTGCATGGCCAGCTGAAGCCGCCAGTCGACGCTCTCGGGCTTGCAGGTCGGCCCGGTCTTCTTGCCGCAGGCCCCGGTCAGCATCGCGACCAGAGCCACGAGCACGACCGTCAGCGGGTGGCGTGGGTGCAGGTGTCTCATCCGGTGGGCTCAGGGTTCGGCATCGCCTGGAACACCCTCGGGTCGAGCAGTCCACGATGGACCAGATCGTCGAGGCAAGGCGAGGAGCCGAACCTCGCCGTCCAGGTCTGGGTTTGTGGATCGTAGGTGGTCAGGTCGGAGAGCTCCACCTCACCGGTGGTCGAGACCACTGGCTCGGTGAGCCCGGTGATGTGCGGGGTGCCGTCCCGCGACGCACCCACCGTCACGAAGAGGTCGATACTGGCCGCCAAGAATGCCGGAGCCGACGGGCCGGACCCCTGCGATCGCTCGAGCATCGCGGTCAAGCGCTGCATCCCCACCCACGGGTTGCGGGCGGCGATGCTCGCAATCACGCGAGTCGACGAGGCGGTGAGCGCATCCATCTCGTAGAGGTCGCCCCACGCCATGTCCTCGAGCGCAAGACGCGAGGGGCCGAGCCGCAGCGCCGTCCCCACCGCATCGACATGAGGACCCCGGGTCAGCAGCACCGTGCCTGAGCGCAAGCTGCGCAAGTCCGCCCCCGCGGGAGCCACCACGATCT
The DNA here is from genome assembly GCA_039194325.1 of Myxococcota bacterium. Taxonomy (GTDB): domain Bacteria; phylum Myxococcota_A; class Polyangia; order Nannocystales; family Nannocystaceae; genus Paraliomyxa. The sequence goes on along the minus strand of JBCCWC010000210.1, from coordinate 1,741 downwards.
GTAGCTCGGTGGAGGCCGCCGCGGCCATCAAGGCCCCCAGGATCGGACGCCCGTTCGTCCCGGGACCCACGCACAACACGATCCGTAGGCCCGCACGGATCGTCGCACGCATGATGTGGGCATGGGTGCTGGAGATCGCGCCCGCCGACTCGAGCTCCTCGATCGTGCTGGGTCGGTTCGGACTGCGGCGCAGGCTGAGGGTATGCATCCCACCCGCCGCGCTGCCGTGGATCGCCTGGACCGCGTAGGGGCCATAGGCCCGACGCGCCACCGGATGGCGAGGGGTCAGCACCGTCTGGCACAACCGCGAGCCCAGCGCGAGCACCGCGGTCGCGCACGACAGCGGGCTGGGACCGATGCTCACATGCCCCCGGCGATCGATCCGAACCCCCGCGACCCCCTGCACCAGCACCTCGTCGGGCTCGCCCTTGAGCAGCGAGTCCACCACCTGCATGGTGGTGATCTCCGCGATGATCTGCTCCTGGGTACCCGAGGCCAGCTGACCGACCTGTGAGGCCGCCGCGACCGCTCGGGTGAGCAGGATCCCCACGCGCCGATCCACCCCGGGTGCGGACGCGACCACCTCCTCGGACACCCGGGCCCACACCGCCGCGAAGACCTGCTCGTGCAGTGAGACGGGCCCGTGCGGATCGAAATCGAACGGGTCGTCGTCGGTCCGCGTAGGCACGTCCACGAACGGCGAGGCCGATGGCACGACCGCCACCGGCATCGGCCTTGGAGCAGGCTGGGACGCCGGGGCCGAGTACGCAGTGGCCGACGCCGCCGGAGCCGAATAGGCGGTGGCCGACGCCGCCGGCGATGGTGACGTGGGCGGGTTGGGAGCGGGGACCGGCGCGGAGACGTCGAGCATGGGCGGCGGCGGGGGAAGATCGCCCTCCTCGGTCCAGCCCAGCGCCTCGGAGAGCGGGACCTCGGCCGTACCACCCGGCGCAACCGGCGTACGCACCGATCCATCATCGGCAACCGCCTCGTCAACGAGGCTGAAGGTCAACCGATAGTCGCTGATGAGCACCTCGTCGTGCGGCCCCACCGAGCGGGGCCCCTCGACCCGCTCCCCGCCCACGAAGGTCCCGTTGGTCGAGCCCTGGTCGATGAGGGTGAGCGTACGCCCGGTCACCAGCAGCTTCGCATGTGCGCCCGAGACCCCGTCGTCGGGCAGGATCACGTCGTTCGTGGGCCGCCGACCGATCGTCACCTCGGGCTTGGCGAACTCCGGACAGCGTGAGACGTCCTCCCCGGCCTTGGCGATGGATACTCGCAGCAGCACGTGCGGCCCCCACCATGACCCAAAATCGGGCGTCCGGGAAGCGGGAAGCGCGGACCCCACTTTTTTTGAAGACTACGGGCCTTTGTACGTGAAAAGAGGCGTATGTCCGACGAGCAAAAGAAACGGTCAATCCATATCTTCACCGCCAAGCCCAGCAGCGACAACGACGAGACGCGCGTTTGGGAGCCCGATGGCGAGTTCCTCATCCTGAAGAACCACCAGGGCGGCTACTTCACCAACGCGTACCGCTGCGGCAAGGACCTCGACATGAGCGGCGTCATGTCCGGTCGTGGCAAGGGCTTCCTCGCGCTGGCGATCGAGGAAGGCGAGGACGAGGTTGGCAAGGAGCTCGTCGAGGAGTGGCGTCAGGGCCGCATCGAGGTCGTGGGCGTCTACCGCGAGTGGAAGCAGGAAGAGGGCGTCTGGGAGAACAAGAAGACCGTGACGGTCTGG
>JBCCWC010000209.1:0-27439 GCA_039194325.1 Myxococcota bacterium | reverse complement strand
GCCATTGCCAAAATTCGAACGACCAACCCCGCGAAATCACTTCTCCAGGTCATGGCACGCCAGCCGCATTACATCGGCCCATGCCCTCGATGCTGCACGAAATCCTGATCGATCTAATTCGCGAAAACCCCGAGATGCTGATCCCGCTGCTGCGCGACAAGCTCGGCACCGTAGACCTCCGTGGTGGCAAATTTGAGCCTGTCGAACGCAACTACAGCCAGCTCCCCGACCTCGACGCCGATCTCGTCCTGCAGATCCGCGACCAAACCGGGCAGCTTATCTGTGCCCTGGTCCTCGAGGTCCAGCTGCGCCCCCGCCGCCAAAAGAAATACGCGTGGCCGTCGTACCAAGCCAGCACCTTCCGACGACTCCAGTGCCCCACCTTCGTCGTGGTGCTCGCCATCAAACCCAGCGTTGCTCGCTGGGCAGATGAGACAATCTGGACCGGGCAGACTCACTTTCGGCCGATCGTCATCGGGCCGAAACAGTTTCCCATCATCCTCGATCCAAGGCATGCTCGCGAGAACGTCGCGATGGCCGTACTGTCCGGGCTCGCCCACCCCAAAGAACCCAAGGCCGAGCAGATCGGCGAAGCCCTCTGGCAGGCACTCGACCGAAGATCCGATCAACAACTTGATCCACGGCACGATCTCTACTGGGATCAGTTCTTGGCACTCATCGGTGAGACAACAAGGAGACAACTCATGATACTATTGGATGGCTATCGGCCCCAAAGCGAGTGGGGTAAGAAAATCTACGCGGAGGGCGAGAGCAAGGGCCTTCTGGAGGGCAAGCGCGAGGGCCACGCGGCTGCATTGACCATGCTCCTGCAAGCACGGGGGTTGTCCCTCGAGCCCGCCGTGCGCGAACGCATCGTGCAATGTCGCAACCAGAAGACTCTGCACCAGTGGCTCCGCCGCGCCGCCACTGCGGAGCACCTCGACGAGGTCTTCGAGTCGTAGCGATCGTGACGACCACGCCGAACGTGGCCGCCGTCGAGTGTGACGACCCGCTCTGATCTGACCCGCCCGACTGCCCCGTTTTCTGAGCGGGCGGGCGGGCCGTCACGTCCACACGTCCTACCGGCGCCGTCGCTTGTGCGCCTGAACCTGCCGGTAGATCCGCCCAAGCGCACGATCTCGCTTGCGCCGCTCGTGCTCGCTGCTGCGCACCTCCTGGACCGCGAGCTCCTGCCGCAAGTCCAGGTAGCTACGGAGGCGAGCCTCGTCGAGCGTGCCCGTGGCGACCGCCTCGCGGACCGCACAGCCGGGCTCGTGACGGTGGGAACAGTCGCCGAAGCGACAGCCCCGCGCCAGATCGTCGATCTCGCCGAACGCCTCGTCGAGCGACTCGGTGTCGGCCCACGGAGAAAGCTCGCGCAGACCCGGCGTGTCGATGACGACCCCGCCGGTGGCGAGCACGAAGAGCTCCCGGTGGGTCGTGGTGTGCTGACCCAGGCCGTCGCTCGCCCGCACGTGACGGGTGGCCATCGTCTCGGCGCCCACCAGGTGATTGAGCAGCGTGGACTTGCCCACGCCCGAAGAGCCCACGAGCACCGCGGTACAGCCCCGGGTCAGATACGTCCGCGGCCGCTCGGGGTCGACCCCAGACACCACGTCGATCGCATGGACGTCCACGCCCGGAGCCACGCCCCGGGCTCGATCGAGATAGGGCCCGGGATCGTCGACCAGGCCCGCCTTGGTCAGCAAGATCACCGGTCGTGCCCCGCCGTCGTACACCACCGTCAAGTAGCGCTCCAGCCGGCGCTCGCTGAGATCCTCGTCCATCGACGAGACGATGAAGACCACGTCGATGTTGGCCGCGAGCCATTGCCTCCGTACACGGCGACCCGCGGCGCGGCGGGCCAGGTGGGTGGTTCGGGGCAGGAGGCGGATGGCACGGGCCGAGCCGTCATCGAGCGACTCGATGGCGACCCAGTCGCCCACCACCGGGGCCTGGCCGCCGCGATAGAGTCGGGAGGGAAGGCCGATCCGCACCGGGCCCGCACGGGTCCACGCGGTCGCCCGGGCCCCATCGATGCGCCCGATGCGCCCGATGCGCCCGAGCCGTTCTGGGTCGAGGTGAGAGTGACCGGAGGCACGAAATGCCTCCGAGAGCCTGGGGGTCCACCCCAGATCGTCGAGATTCATTGGTTTGTTGCCTGAGATTCGAAATACGTCGAGACATGCGGCCCGGCGGGAGCGCTCGTGCTCCCGGATCGCGCCGCGGCGAAGCGTTTCGTATCCACGCACGGGCCTGCCGGGGGCATCGGCCGTGCGTGGTTTCTCAGGCGACCTCGGTCATCCGCGGTCCAGCATAGACCGCAGCGGCGCAGGCGCAAGCGCCTGGGTGGGCGAAGCGACGGTTACGAACGCAGACTCGATACGGGGAGGACTCACGGCGGGGGCTCGCCCTCGGGCCTCGGCGGATCGAGCGGGTGCTTGGTCAACCAGATCTCCACTTCGCTCAGCGCCGACCAGTTGGGGTGGTCCATCGATGCGTAGAGCTCGCGGGCGCTCTGGGCGAGCGACCGTGCGCGGCGGCGGTCCTGCGCACCCACGCTCCGGGCGAGCGCAAACAGGCTCTGGGCCCGGTCCTCCGGGGACGCTTGGCCGGCGCCAGTGATCGCGACGGCTCGCTCGGCGTAGGGGCGTGCGGCCTGTGGCCGGTCGACCGACAGCTCGAGCAGCGCCAGCGCGGTCAGGGTGCGGGCGATCTCGAAGTCGTTGGGGTCGAACAATCGCTGTCCCATGTCGAGCGCTCGCTGCAGGTGCATCCGCGCATCCTCGGGGCGGTTGCCGTCGCGCTCGGACTCTCCCAGGTAGCGCAGCGATCGGGCGACCTGGGGGTGCTCGGGGCCGAAGGCCGCGAGCCGGATCGACAGGGCGTGAAGGTGGTGCTCGATCGCCTCGGAGGTTCGGCCCTGCGCCGCGTGGAGCTTGCCCGAGCCGGTGGCCACGAAACCCACAAAGGGGTGAGATGGCCCCACGGTGAGCTCGAAGATCTCGCGGGCCTGCTGGAACGCCTCCATGGCCTCGTCTCCGCTGCCGTGGGTGACCTGTGCGTGGCCGAGGTTGAACCAGGCGATCCCGACCTCCACGTGCTCGTCGCCCAGGGTTCGTCGCTTGAAGTCCAGCGCGCGTCGCAGGTAGTCGCGCGCTCGCGAGAGATCACCGCGCTGCCCGTGGAGCGCCCCGAGGTTGTTGAGCATCCATCCGCGGGCGGTCTCGTCGCCCGATCGGAGCACCGCAGCTCGGACCGCACGCTCCAGCGTCAGGCCCTGGTCGAGCTCGTCTTGGTCCTGCAGCGCAAAGATCATCAGGGCCCAGGCGCGGGCGGCCACGTCGTCTGCTCGGGCGTGGGCGGCCACCTCGATGGCCTCATCCAGGGTGTCCAGGGCGTCGGCGGTCGACCCGTCGTTGGCCTGGAGGTGCCCCAGGCACTCGAGTGCCTCGGCCAGCGCAGGGGGGTAATCGAGGCTCCGAGCCTGCTCCACGAGCGCCGTGGCCACGTCGAGCCCTCGCGCCAGCTGGCCCGACTCGCGCAGGGTGTTGGCGTGGTCGATCTGCTCGCGGAGTTGAGCGAGCCGGGATCGCAAGATCGGATCGCTTGGCGGAGGCTGCGCGGCCATCAGCGCATCGACGTCGGCACAGGGCTCAAGGCGAGGCAGCATGAACGGCAGGATCATGCGTTCGGCGACCTGCTGCGAGTTTTGGGCCTCTCGAAGCGAATCGAGGGTGCTGCGCAGCCGGTTGCGTCGACGCTGAAGGCAGCGCATGCGCCGATCGAAGAGGTTCTGCGATTGCTGGTGCTCGACGAAGGTCGCGCGGCACGACTGCTCGGCCATCTGGACCCACGCCCGGGTGTAGAGATCGAGGTGGTGCTCGACGCTGTCGACGAGGTGGGATGCATCGGGGTGGCCGCTCGACAGGATCGCGGCGCGTACCGCCTCGCGGTCGGTGGATCCCCAGGCGCCCAGGAGCCCGGCCTCCGGAGCGTCACATAGTGTCTCGGTCGAGTGCTGTAGCAGGGCGCCGGTCACCCCCAGCGCGGCGACCAGCGAGCCGACGGTGGCCGTTACCCACCATCGGCGCGGCTTGAGTACGCGCTCGAGCTCGCTCAGCAAGATCTCCATCGACGGCCAGCGCTCGTTGGGATCTTGCGACAGCCCTCGCAGCAAGATCTGCCGCACTCGTCTCGGGATCGGGCAGCCGCGGGGCACCGGGCGCAGATCGCTTTGCTCCAGCGAGGCCATCAGATCGCCCATCGAGTGCTCGACGAAGGGGTGCACCCCATAGAGCCCCTCGTAGAGCGACACGCAGAAGCTGTATTGATCGGTCTGGGCGCTGGCCGGTAGGCCCTTGAGCTGCTGGAGGGGCAGGTAGACCATGGTGCCCAGCACCGTGCCGCTCCGGGTCAGTGGTCGGAGCCCCAGGTCGTGACCGCCCGAGTGGGTCACTTCGCTCAGGTTGCTGCGCGCGGTCTCGTCGTCGTCTGCCGGTCGATAGCCGCGTGCGAGGCCGAAGTCGAGCACGCGCACCCGCCCGTCTTCGCCCACGATGCAATTGTCGGCCTTGAAATCGCGGTGGATCAGGCCCACGGCATGAGCCGCGGCCAGGCCACGCCCCGCCTGGATGTAGGCGTTGAGTCGCTCGCGCCACGACCGGTCTTGGTGCTGCCACCGGCGCAAGGTCTGACCGGGAACCAGCTCCATGGCGATGAACAGCTGGTCCTCGACCATGCCCATCTCGTAGACCTGCACCACGTTGGGGTGCGAAAGCCGGGCCAGGGCCTGCGCTTCGCGAAGCAGTCGCTGCTCTCGTCGAGCATCATGACGGTGGTGCAGCAGCTTGAGCGCCACCGTGCGTCCCAACGTGTCGTCGTAGGCGCGTAGCACCGTGCCCATGCCGCCCGAGCCCAGCACGCCCTGCACCTGAAACCGGCCGATCTGCTCGAATGGGGCGCTGGACCCAGGCTCCAGCATTGCGAGAGCCTCGTCCGGATCGAAGGGATCTCGGGACCGGGTGGGTTGATCACACGCGTGCGCGAGCGGATCGAAGTTCACCCCCCACGAAGCCCCGAGGGCGTGGTTCAGATCGACGGGCGCTGCGTCGATCGTGTCGTCCACGGGGGCATGGCCGGTCGAGTCACGCCCCCGGCGTCTCTCGTCCCGCACCACAGGCCTCCGCCTCCTGCGTCGGTCAGTCCTAGGCATATTCGGATCTCGCCCCCGACAGAAGAGATCTCCTGGCGGCTCCACTCCCCCCGAGTGGCACTGAAGGCTCAATCCAGTATTTGGTTCGGTCATCTCCCGGTCAACGCAAAAACAACGTTTTCGCGGTGCAATTATGGACCGGGGCAAAATTCCTCGACCGTCGATCGACTGACCATTTTTAGGACAGTCATTTTCGGACTCTGGGGATCTCGAGGTTCACTCGGCGGCTCGTTCGTCGTCGAGCGCTCCCGCAGTCAGTCCTCGATCGATGTTCCGCCGGAGTTGCGGGTGGGCTCGGGCGGGGCTGGGGCTCGCCAGGCGTCGATGGCCGCGACGGCCCAGCCTTCGGTTTTGCGCTGGAGCTCGAGGGTGGCGGTGTGCCCTTGTCTGGTCAGTGTCGCGCGGGCTCGTCGTTCGGAGAGCATCGACACCTCGATCGCCACCTCGATCACCGGTGGCGTGGGATCGAGCAGGTCGTCGAGCTCCCAGATCGCATCTCGCTCGAGGACCACGGCATCGTCGAGTCCCCGCACCACGGTCGCGGCCGCCTGCACCCGAGCCCGGCCTTCGCTCGCCGGGTCGCCCAGGGTTGACAGGGCGGCCGTCAACTGGTCGAGGGTGGCGCGGGGCTCATCACCCAGGCCCAGGGGGCGGGTCAGCACAGCCCGAGGGGTAGCGAGCTGGCGTCGCAGCTCGGCCAGCTCTTGGTGTCGCGGCCCCGGGCGCAGCCGCAGCAGGGCTTGGCCTCCCTCCACCAGGCTCAACGACTCCTCGCCCGGGGTCTGCTCGAACGTCCAGCGCTCTATGTTCACCGAAGGGGAGCCCTGACGTAGTACGGCGGCCAGGACGATCACCGTCTGCACGCGGGGCAAGGACAGCTCCAGGATCGGCTCGGCCACGGCGCCTGCGGGGAGGTGTTGCTCCAGCGTAGGAACGAAGCGCCAGGGCCCCGTGGTCGCGGGGGTCGGGGTCGAGCGGCTGGCCCGGGGTTGGTCGGGCGCCGGATCGCGTCCACACCCCGGTGAGGCGCTCATCAGCAACAACAGCGCCAGCGAGACCGGTCGTTCCATGCTCGGGGCAGCGTGCGTCGGTGGTGACGCAGCGGTCAAGCGTGATAGGGTCCGTGTGGATGCACACCGGGCCGGGAAGCGTCTGTGGTAGGGCCAGATCTAGAGTCAGATCCAGTGCCAGATTCGTGGCCATGGCCACCGCGGTGGGGTTTGGGGTCGCGACTACGCCCTCGGCCGTGATCGCCGGGCCAGAACCCGTTCCCGAGCCTCCCGTTGGGGCCGCGGCCAAGACCGCGCCGGTGGCTTCGCCCAGCGACGGCGCCACCACCCGCGCCGCGATCTTGCCGCTGGCCGTCGAGGGGGACACAATGCCCGATGCCGATCGCACTCGGCTGGCCGGGCGATTGGTCGACGGCCTGATGCGGGGCGATTTCGAGGTGGTCGCACCCGACGAGGTGCTCGCGGCCTCATCGGGCGCCTCTAGCTGCCGCGCCGCGGGCTGCTACACCTCGATCGCCAAGGCTGCCAATGCCAGCCATGTGGTGCTCGCGGTCGTCAACGTCGAGGATCGCGACTACCAGGTCCGGGTGGTCTTGGTCGACGGCGACGACGGCACCCAGGTCGCCGCGGCCGAGGACAGCTGTCAGATCTGCGGGGTGGCCGAGGTCGGCGACCTGCTCGACACCGCGGCCGCGACCCTGCGCACCAAGCTCGACAACCTCGCCCAGGGTCCCGCCAAGCTCTCGGTGTCCAGCACGCCCACCGGGGCGCGGGTGAGCATCGACGGCGAGCTCAAGGGCACCACCCCCTTCAATGCTCCGGTGATTGCGGGCAAGCACCGGCTGCGGATCAGCCTCGATGGCTACATCACCGTCGAGCGCGAGGTCGAGTTCGTCGAGGGGATCGAAGATGTCCAGCGGTTCGAGCTCGAGAAGGTGCCGTCTCGCTTGCCCGCGCGACCGTGGGGCTGGGTCACCATGGGGCTGGGCATCGCGGGGCTTGGGGCCGCCGTCGCGTTCACTGCGATCGCCAATCAGCCCTACCGGGTTGGCGGGGCCTGCGATGAGCCCGATGACAACAATGAGTGCCCTCGGCTGTGGAACACCGAGCCGATCGTGTTGGGCACCGCCGTGGCGGGGGCGGCTCTGACCACGCTGGGGGTCGCGATCCTGCTCAGCTCGGCCGGCCGGCGAGGCAAGTCCAAGAAGGTCGACGCGACCAATAAGCCTGCGGCGGCTGGTGAGCCTGCGGCGGCTGGTGAGCCCGCGACAGCCGGTGAGCCTACCGCCCGGCGTCGGCGACGGGTTCGCTTTGGGGTGGGTCCGGGCAGCGTCAGCGTGCAGGGTCGGTTCTAGACCCCCGCGGGAGCGAGCTCGGCGAGCGACCATGGCCAAGCTCTACTTTCGCTACGGCACCATGGACAGCGCCAAGACGCTGAACCTACTCGCGGTTGCCCACAACTATCGCAAGCAGGGCAAGCGCGTGGTGCTGGCCAAGCCGGCGCTGGACGATCGCTTCGGGGATCGCCGTGTGGCTTCTCGGGCGGGTCTGAGCGACGACGCCGATCTGTTGCTCGAGCCCGGCACGGTGCTCGAGCTCGAGGCGCTGCGCGGGGTCGACTGCGTATTGGTCGACGAAGCGCAGTTCCTCTCCCCCGCGGTCATCGATCAGCTCCGGCTGGTGACCCTTTGGCTCGACCTACCCGTGATCTGCTACGGTCTGCGTACCGACTTCCAGACCCGGGGGTTTCCCGGCTCGCTACGGCTGATGGAGGTCGCCGATAGCATCGAGGAGGTCAAGGTCACCTGTCAGCAATGCGGCCGCAAGGCGGTCTTCAACCTGCGGATCGCCGATGGTGCGGCGGTGATCGAGGGGGATCAGGTGAGCCTGGGCGACGAGGAGTATGTGCCCGTGTGCGGGCACCACTATTTCGAGCAGATCGGTGCACGCGGGCTGTCGATCCTGGGCATCAGCGTCCCCTCCGAGGGCCCGTCTGAAAGCCCGTCTGAGAGCCCGTCTGAGAGCCCGGTCGAGAGCCCGGTCGAGAGCCCGGTCGAGAGCCCGGTCGAGAGCCCGGTCAAGAGCTCGGTCGAGAGCCCGGCCGGGGGCTCCTCGGAGGACGATCCGCGGGGTGAGCGATCCGACGCGACGGGGTGAGCGGTCGAGGCTCGTGCGCCCGACAAGACTCGGCAATAGTGCGTACCATCGGCCTCGCCGCAGGGAGGAGCGCGCATGGCCACGATTGCGATCACCGGAGCCACCGGACACCTCGGCTCGAGCCTCGTTCGTCAGCTCGTCGAGCGGGGGGAGCGAGTCCGAGTGCTGGTGCGGAGCCCCGAGCCGGCCGAGCTCCGGGGCCTTGACAATGTAGAGCAGGTCCGCGGTGACCTCACCACCGGTGCGGGGCTCGACGCGCTGCTGCACGGGGTCGACCTGCTCTATCACCTCGCCGCCCAGATCTCGATCGTTGGGCCCATGGACGGCATGGTCGACGCGGTCAACGTGCAGGGAGTGCGTCGAGTGACGGCCGCTGCGCTGCGGGCGGGGGTGCGGCGTATGGTGCATTGCTGCTCGGTGCACGTGTTCGAGCCCGAGCCCTTCGAGCTCCCCGCCGACGAGATGCGCCCCCGGGTACGCCGCGGCCATGCGCCGGCCTACGACGTGAGCAAGGCCGAAGGCGAGGCGATCGTGCGTGAGGCGATCGAGGACGGTCTGGACGCGGTCATCGTACATCCCTCGGCCGTGCTCGGCCCCTTCGACTATCGACCCTCGCGGATGGGTCACGTGCTGCTCAAGCTCTACCGCCGCCGGTTGCCCGCCCTGCTGCCTGGGGGCTTCGATTTCGTCGACGCTCGGGATGTCAGCGCGGGGATGATCGCGGCGGCCGAGCGAGGGCGGACCAACCAGAGCTACCTGCTCACCGGGCGCTACCTCTCGATTATCGAGCTCGCCGACCGGGTCGCTCGGCTCACCGGCGTCGCGCGGCCGCGCCTGGTCGCTCCGCGATGGCTGGCCGAGCTCGGGGCGCCCGTGATGGATCTGGTCTCTGGGGTGCTCGACGCCGAGCCGCTATACACCTCCGAGTCGCTCATGCCTCTTCGCCTGCGCATCGCCTACGATCACCGCAAGGCGGCGCGCGAGCTGGGCTACCGGATCCGCCCGATCGACGACACCCTGCGCGACGTCTACGCGTGGATGCTCTCGCAGGGGGTGATCGATCCGTGCAACGAGTCGACCCGAGCGCTGCGGCAGCAGGCGGTGAGCGCGGCCTGAGCTCGGTCGGGAGCGATCGGTCACGAGGAGATCATCATGGACGAGGGAGCGCTGCACCACGGGCTCACGCTCTTGCAGATCGGCTTGGCGGCGGTCACTGCGGTCGCGCTGATCTTCATTCGCGCCCCCTACGGTCGCCACTACCGAAAGGGGTGGGGGCCTACGGTGCCCAACTGGCTCGGCTGGGTGTTGATGGAGAGCCCCTCGGTGGTGATCTTCGCGGGTGTGTTCGCCATGGGGGAGCACCGGGCTGGGCTGGTGCCGTTGCTGCTCTTGGCCCTGTGGCAGGGGCACTATGTGCACCGCACCTTTGTGTTCCCCTTGCGGCTACGCTCGCGTCATCGACCCATGCCGCTGCTCATCGTCGGCTCCGGCTTCGTGTTCAACGCCCTCAACGCCTACATCAACGCGCGGTGGATCTCCCACCTGGGGGAGTACGACCCCAGTTGGGTGCTCGATCCCCGCTTCTTGCTCGGGGTGTCGGTCTTCGCTGCGGGATACGCCATCAATAAACGCGCCGATCAGATCTTGCTCTCACTGCGTAAACCCGGCGAGACTGGCTACAAGATCCCTCGTGGTTGGCTCTACGAGCTCGTGTCGTGTCCCAACTACCTGGGCGAGATCATCGAGTGGGTGGGCTGGGCGCTCGCGACTTGGTCACTGCCCGGGCTCGCGTTTGCGCTCTACACTGCGGCCAACGTGGGGCCGCGGGCCATGGCCAACCATCGCTGGTATCGCGAGACTTTCGTTGACTATCCGCCCGGGCGTCGAGCGTTGGTGCCGTTCTTGCTTTAATCTTTCTCGTCATTCGACGGTCTTTGGAGCGAGGCGAGATCGGTCAACGCGCTGCGCGAGCCGACGTGAATGCGGCCGTCCTTTCGAGCCCACGGGCCATCGGGTACATTGCCGTCGTGCGGGGTCTCCTCTTTGGTTTGTTCGTAATGGGGGCTTGTAACCTCGATACCGGTGGGCTCGGTGGCTCGGCGAGTGGGTCCGCGAGCGCTGGCAGCACCACCGTAGCTGCGCCTCCCGATGGCTCGACCACCCTGGTGGCGTCGACGTCCGCGAGCGGGGGCGGCAGCGGGCAGGGTTCGGCCGACACGACCGAGGGCACCTCGGTTGGGACCACCTCTACGATGTCCTCTGGCCCGACTCCCGATACCGACACCACGCCGGGGTCGAGCACCACGGAGGGTGGCACGACCACCATGGAGGTCGGCGATACGATGCCGACCACGGGGGGGCGGAGCTGCGGGGAGGGCCCCGAGGCTCCCAATGGCTGCCAGAAGGGGTGTGGCGGTTGTCCGGGGGGTGCTTGCATGATCGAGTGCGACGGACAACAGGAGTGTTCTGGGCAGAACCCAATCGCATGTCCAGACGATCGTCCGTGTCGAGTCCTCTGTACGGGCAGCCAGTCGTGTGAGAACGCCACGATCCAGTGTCCCCCCGATCATGCGTGTGAGATCGTGTGTAACGGCGAGCAGGCGTGCATTCAAGCCACTGTCCTTTGTGGGGGGGGACCATGCACGCTGCGGTGCGATGTGGATGATCAGGCCTGCTATCAGGTCCAGTTCAATTGCGGAGTTAGCGACAGCATTGTCGACTGCGGCGTTGGCCAGCCCGATGGTCCGGTTGTGATGTCATCCGGCTCAGATTGCGCCTGCGAGGCCAACGGCTGCTAGCACGGGCGCACTGGGGAGGCGAAGTGGAGACGGGCTCGGGTTCAGCTGGGCTAAAACCGCGCATCGTCGGAATTCGTTCGTCTCTGAAATCAAAACCAGGCCGTCGTCGGACAGCGTGGTGAGTCCCGCAGGTCACGGGCTCGAGCTCGAGGGCACCTGGTGTGCTGGTGCGCTGGTGTGCGTAGCAAGGGCCAGTGGTCGCCAGTGGCTACCCATGGGTGCGTCGAGCTCCACATGACCTGCTCGTGAGTCGTTTGCGATGAAACCCGTCCAGCCCATCAATCGCGCTTGCATCCTGACCGCCCTCGTCCCCTTGACCGCTCTGGTCTGTCTCCCCGTCGACATGGCCCTTGCGGCACCGATGCAGGGCGAAATCTACGTGACCGAGCGCGATGCCGGGAGCGTTGTCGAGATCCACGCCGGGGGAGATTTCCAGGGCGCTCCGCGCTTTGCGACCGGGCTGAGCAACCCGGCGGGGATATGCGTGGGTCCGGGCGGGGAGATCTATGTGGCCGAGCCCACGGCCGGCGAGGTCACCATCATCACCGACGGTGGAGACTTTACGGGGGCGACCCCCTTCGCGACCGGGCTGAGCGTCCCCTTGGCTCTTTACTGCACCGAGACCCAGATCTTCGTGAGCGAGGCCCCCGCGCAGCAGATCACCGAGATCACGGGCGGGGGAGACTTCACCAACGAGCCGCCCTTTGCCTCCGGCCTGATCGTTCCGGTCCATATGCATGCGGTCGGGGGTACGTTGTGGTCCAACCACCTTTTTGGATTAGTCGACGTGACGCTCGGGGGCGACATGTCTGGCGCAATGCCGTTCGCGTGGGCCGCCAGCGACCTCGTGGGGTTCTCGGACACCTATGTCGCCGCGGTCGACGGCCAGATCTACGACTATACCGCGGGGGGAGATCTGTCGCTTCAGACGCCGTTTGCCCTCGTTCCCAATGCGCTCAACGTCATCGAGACACCCGCCGGGATCTTTGCGGCTTCGGGGTCCGAGCGCGCCATCTATGACATTACCGCCGGCGGGGATTTCACCGCCGGGGCCCCGCCTTTTGCGAGTGGCCTCGATCCCGAACCCGGCTTCATCGGCATGCTCTACATCGATGGCGGATGTGGCGATGGCATGACGCAGGATGTCGAGGAGTGTGATGACTCCGGCGAGTCCGCAGCGTGCGATGCAGACTGCACACTGGCGGTCTGCGGAGACGGGGTGGTCAATGTCACAGCGGGAGAGGAGTGTGATGATGGCGGTCCGTCGGCGGACTGTAACGCTGATTGCACTGATGTAGCACCGAGCGGTGGGGAGTCCGGCGGTGAGGAGTCCGGCGGTGAGGAGTCCGGCGGTGAGGAGTCCGGCGGTGAGGGGTCCGGCGGTGACTCCGATGATACGAGCACGAGCGCGGGCACGGGCACGGGCACGGGCATGGGCACGGGCACGGGCACGGGCACGGGCATGGACACGAGCACGGGCATGGGCACGGGCACGGGCATGGACATGGACACGAGCACGAGCACGGGCACGGGCGCCGGCACAGGTACGGATACGGGTACGAGCTCGGACACGAGCCCTGGAGCCGCAGACAGTGGCGGTGGTTGCGGATGCCGAAGCGTGACCGAGCGGTCGGGCACCGGCTACTCGGGGATGCTCGCGCTGTTGGGGTTGCTCGCCGGTGTCCGTCGCCGTCGCTAGCGAACGAGTGGCGACACCTGCGGTATCGCGGTCGCGTCGTCGCGCCAGATCGGTGAGCGGCGCCAATCTCGCCGGCTCGAACCTCCTTCTATGGGGGCAATCAGCGGTGCGATGTGCGCAATATTCGCGACAAGAATGAGTGCGAAACGCAATTCCTAAGCAATTACAATGCTCAAGAACAACGTTCTGTGTCCGCTGTTGTTGATAATGAAAACTGCTTTCAGTATATACGGATTATGACCCATCGTGGCCAAGGATTTCCGCTCTTCGTGCTGACCATGACCCTCGCGGCGTCGTGGAGCTGCAACTCGGGCGATGGCGGTGGAGACGATGGCTCGGGCGTCGAGCACGATCTCGAAAAGCTCCGCTCCGTGCTCGAGACCAACGCCGACATCGCCTTCGCCGCCTACTCCGACTCGGTGACCACCGCGCAGCGATTGGAGGAGGCCATCAACACCTTCGTGGACGAACCCACCGAGGCGAATTTCACCGCGGCCAAGCAAGCGTGGCTCGTCGCGCGCGAGCCCTACGGCCAGACCGAGGTGTACCGGTTCCGCGCCAGCCCGATCGACGACACCAACTACGACGCTTCCGACGGCGAGGACGGCCCCGAAGGTGACATCAACGCGTGGCCGCTCGGCGAGGGGCTCATCGACTACGTCGTCACCGGCACCGACTTCGGGGACGACCAGGTCAACGTCACCGAGCACCAGACCGGTGTCTCGGATCCGATCCCCGACAACAACATCATCAACTCGACGGACATCACCATCGACGAGGCGCTGATCTCCAACACTGCGACCGCCGACGATGAGCACGACGTCATCGCGGGGTACCACGCCATCGAGTTCTTGCTGTGGGGCCAAGACCTCAACGCCGACGGTAGCGCCGACACCCTCGACAGCCGTGACAGTACCGCGGGGCAGCGGCCGGTGACCGACTTCGCCCTCGACGATACCTGCACCAGCGGCCCCACCGAGAATGGCGATCCCGAGCTCTGCGTCCGACGCGGTCAGTACCTCCAGGTCGCCGTGGCCAAGCTCATCGCGGATCTCACTTCGGTTCGTGACGGGTGGGACCAGGGCGCGGACTATCGCACCGCATTCACCACGGTCGACGACGTCGATGCGGCCAAGGCCAAGCTGCTGGAGATCCTGGTTGGGATGGGCACTCTGTACGAGGGGGAGCTCGCCGGCGAGCGCATGCAGATCGCCCTGTCGGCCAACTCCCAGGAGGACGAGCACTCCTGCTTTGCCGACAACACGCACCGCGACATTTGGCTCAACGCCGAGGGGATCTCGAACGCCTACCGCGGGGAGTATGCGGGCTACGACAGCACCCTGGACGGCAGCGATGACCAGACCGGCAGCGCGGTCAGCGGCTACGGCATCGACGACTACCTCACCGATCTCGGGCTGACCGAGCTCGAGAGCGCGGTGTCCGCTGCCCTGGACATGACCGAGACCAACTATATGGCCATCGATGCGGGCGCCCGCGGGAGCAATCCGGTCGATGTGGTGATCATGGACGCGGCCGGGGATGCGGCCGGGCCCATGCGGGATACCATCGTCTCGCTCAATGCCCAGTCCACGCAGATCGCCAACATCGCGATCGAGCTCGACGTCGGCACGGCTGAGGACGTCGTGATCCCCGATGCGTCCGAGTGCGACACCACCAACCCGACGGCCGAGTGCTGAGGCGACCCTAGGGACGGCGCGGCGAGCCAAAGTGGCGCTCGCCGATGCCGCTCGGCGGCGCGAGGACAGGACGCCACTGGTGCACCGGCGATGGGTTGCGCCGGTGGCTTTCTGCGTTGTGGCCCTCGGTGCGTGTGGGTCCTCGCGAGACGAGCGTCGAGACGAAGCCCGGGACGACGTGCCCTCGCCCGCCGTAAGCAGCACGCGGCCGGGGGGCGACACCTCGGTCGCCCTGGGGCCGAACCCGTCGTTGGTTCGGCCCGCCGCGAACCTCGACGACGATGCCAAGGCCCGGTTCTACGCCGGCAAGGCGCTGGCCACTCAGCCTTGGGTTCGGGCGCCCACCCTCACCGATGCCCGCGATGGCCTCGGCCCGGTCTATAACGCTCGTAGCTGCCTCGCGTGCCATATCAAAGGCGGTCGAGGCCAGGCGGCGAGCCCAACCGGGAGCCCAACCGGGAGCCCAACCGGGAGCCCGAAAGACCAGCCCTTGCTGGCCTCTCTCGTTCGCCTGAGCCGGCCCGGGCGCGGCCCGAATGGCGGACCGATTCCCGACCCCGTCTATGGTACGCAGCTGCAGCCGCAGTCGACCTCGCTTAGCCATCAATTGCGCGGGCGGCCGGGCGCCGACGCCTATAAGGACCAAGGACCGCCGCCGGAAGGCGAGGCGTTCATCCGGTGGACCTCGGCGCCCTTCACCTATCCCGATGGCCAGACCGTCGAGCTGCGGTCGCCCACCCTGGAGATCCGCAACCTCGGCTACGGACCGCTCCACCCCGACACGCGCATGGGTGTGCGCCATGCTCCTTCCATGGCGGGGATGGGCCTGCTCGAGCTGGTGGACCAAGCGGACATCGACCGCAACGCCGATCCCGAAGATCGCGACCACGACGGGATCTCGGGGCGCGTGAACATGGTCTGGGATCCCGAGTCTCAGACCCAGCGTCCTGGTCGCTTCGGCCTCAAGGCCAACCAGCCCAGCGTTCGCGTGCAGGTGGCGGCGGCGCTCTTGGGTGACATGGGCATCTCGAGCCCCGTGTTCCCCCAGCAGCCCTGCACGCCGCAGCAATCCCGATGCCTCCAGGCGCCCACCGGCAACGACGCCAATGGCCACGAGATCTCCGAGGACCTGCTGCAGCTGATGGTGTTCTTCACCATGTCCATCGCGGTCCCCGAGCGCCGCAAGCCCACCCATCCCATGGTGGTGCGGGGGGGCGCGCTCTTCGACGACGCTGGGTGTGCGGACTGCCACGTGCCGCACTACGTCACCGGGTCGGACCCGGCGTACCCGCACCTGTCGAACCAGGAGATCTGGCCTTATACTGATCTGCTGCTTCACGATATGGGCGCTGGTCTCGCCGATGGCCGTGAGGACCATCTCGCCAGCGGCTCGGAGTGGAGGACGTCACCGCTGTGGAGCGCCGGGCTTGCCCGGGCCATGCACGATCAGGTGGGGTTGTTGCACGATGGTCGGGCGAGGACCATCGAAGAGGCTATCCTCTGGCACGATGGAGAGGCTCGCGCTAGCCGGGATCGCTTCTCGGTGCTCGCCGTGGACGACCGGCGCTCAATCGTCGCCTTCGTGAGGTCGCTGTGATGTCGGATCGTGCTTCGCTGCCGCTGCCCCGCCGACCGTTCCTGGCCGGCTTGGGGGCGATGTTGGCGATGCCCGTCGTGGGGGCGGGGTGCGACGCGGATTTCGTTGGCGAGCGGTGGATCTCGGCGCAGGGCGCCGACGATGACACCTACGGACTGGTGGTGGCCGAGCCCGGCGGAGTGGCCACCACGGTCAAGAGCGGATTTCGGGGCCACGCGGTCGCCCTGCACCCGGCAGATCCGAGCCGAGTGGTGATGTTCGCTCGCCGACCCGGTCGGTTCGGGATCGTCGTCGACCTCGAGCGGGTCCAGATCGTGCAGCGCTTCGAGTGCGTCGCCCATCGTCGGCTGGCCGGGCATGGCTGCTTTTACGCCGATGGTACCCGGTTGCTGACGGTCGAGGCCGACATCCAGACGGCCGAGGGGACGATCGCCGTCCGTGACGCCGACACGCTCGAGATCGTTCGTGAGCTGGATACATACGGCATCGGCCCCCACGAAGCGGCGCTGATGCCCGATGGTCGAACGGTCGTGGTGGCCAACGGGGGGATCTTGACGCGCCCCGAGACCGGTCGGGACAAGCTCAACCTCGACACCATGCGCTCCACGCTCGCCTATGTCGATCTGGCGTCGGGCTCCTTGCTCGCCGAGGAGCGCGTGCCCGAGGACAAGGCGAGCATTCGCCATCTTGCGGTGACCGAGGACGGCACCGTGGTCGTGGCGATGCAGGTGCAGCGCGAGGCTCTCGATCACACCGAGCCGCGGCCGCTGGTCGCCGTACAGAGGCCGGGCCACGGCCTGCAGATCCTCGAGGACGGCCTCGAGCTCACCACTGCGATGCAGGACTATGCCGCGGGTGTGGCCGTCGACGACCACTCGCGGGTCGCCGCCGTGCCCAGCCCGCGCGGCAACCTCGTCGCGTTCTGGAACATCGACACGGGCAAGCTCGTCCGCCACCTCGCGTTCGATGACGTCAGCGGCGTCGCGCTCTCGCGAGACCAGCGGCGCTTCGTGCTCAGCGGCTCCGGCGGGCAGGTTCGACTCGTCGATGCCGACACCCTCGCGGAGGTTGAAGAGGCTCGGGAACGCTTCTCCGATGTTCGCTGGGACAACCATATGATCGTAGTTCCCACGTAGGTTGGTCCGTGACGATTCCACGCCGCACCTTGACGCTCCGCTCGAACCTCCGTCACCGGCAGTGGCTCGGTGCGGCCTCGTTCGCCCTGGCCTCGTTCGCCCTGGTCTCGTTCACCCTGGCCGCGTGCGCCACCGAGCCCGGAGGGGACGGTGCCGGCGGTCCGTCCGGCCCCGAGGTCATGCGCAGCACGGTCGACAACACGATCGTGCCCGATGTGGCGGCGTTCAATGTGGCCGCCCAAGGGATGCAAGGGGAGGTCGACGCGTTCTGTGCCGCGCCGAGCCCGGAGGCCCTCGACGGCCTTCAAGCCAGCTGGAGGTCGCTCTCCGAGGCCTGGAACACCGTCGCCGCGTACAACCTCGGCCCGCTGGACGACGACTTCATCACGCCCAAGATCATCTTCTTCGAGTCGATGCGGCAGCGCGGCATCGACTACACGCAGACCGTCCGTGACACTGCGGCCATGGCGATCGGCGGGGCCGACCCGCTGGACGACGCCTTCTTCGACGGGCTGACCTTCAACCGGGTCGGGATGCTCGCGCTGGAGGTGCTGGTGTTCGAGGACAGCCGTGAGGGCGGCTCGACCGACCCGGCCGACATCGTCGCCGACTACGAGGAGCAGGCGCGCAAGTGCGAGTACCTGCGCGGGATCATGGCGCAGATCGTCGGCCGCGCCGCGCAGCTCGATACCGAGTGGAACGACTCGTTCGCGGGCGGCGAGGCGTTTCGGGACACCATGCTCGGCACCGAGCTCCCCGACGGCGCGGAGCCGGTCGCGGGCCTGCTCATCGCCGTCCAGGACCACCTGCTCTACATCAAGGAGCGCAAGCTCGAGGGAATCCTCGATGCTCAGCTCTCGGGCCATTTCTATCCCAACGTGGCGGCCATGCTCGATGGCCTCGAGAACCTGCTGGTGCAGCCCGCACCGGACGACGCCGTGGGTATGCTGGATTTCATGGCGGCCCGCGGTCTGGACGACGACGTGGCGCTTGTCGAGGCCAACCTGGCGATGGCGCAGACGGCCGCGGCCAACGAGGATCGCGACGCGCTCATCACCGCGATCGGGTTGCTCGAGGGCAACGTGAAGCGGGAAATTCCCGACGGGCTCGGGGTCGAGCTGGGGATCACCTTCTCCGACGGTGACTGAGCGTACGAGGAGCCGGATCATGCCAAGGACATCGAGACTCTCGGCCCTCGTGGCTATCCCTATGTTTGGCCCGACGCTGGGGTTGGCGCTGGGGTCGGCGCTCACCGGCTGTGCCGAGGACAGCATCTACGACAGCGTGGAAGAGCTCGGGGCCGCGCTCTTCGACGAACCCAACCTGTCGCGCAATCGAACCCAGTCGTGCTCGACCTGCCACGACCCGGAGCGTGCGTTCACCGACGGGCGCACTTATCCTGACGGGCCTGACGGGCCTGACGGGCCTGACGGGCCCAACCGGATGGTCGCCGCCGTCTCCTTGGGTGACGACGGCGTCTCGTGGGGCGACCGTAACGCGCCGACGGCCGCCTACGCTTCGCTCACGCCACAATTCCACATCGGCACCCGCGAGCGGCACAACAAGCAGAACAACAACCGGCTGTACACCGGAGCCCTCGGCGGTCAGTTCTGGGATGGTCGCGAGCCGGATCTCGAGGGGCAGGCCGGCGGGCCCCCGCTCAATCCGCTGGAGATGGGCATGCCCGACGAGGCGGTCGTCGTCGAGCGGATCCTGCAAGACCAAGAGTACGCGCGCGCCTTCGTCCAGTTCTTCGGCGAGGACGTATTCGACACCGACGAGCGAGCCTATGCGGCGATGACCCAGAGTCTCGCCGCGTACGAGCGCACCGACATCTTCGCGCCCTTTGACTCGCGCTACGATCGCTTCGTGCGTGGTGAGCTCGAGCTGACCTTCATAGAGCTGACCGGCAAGTCGGTCTTCTTCTCGCAGTTCGCCAATTGCAGCATCTGCCACCTGTTGCACAGCGAAGGCGATCCCATCAACGAGAGGGTCGAGCCCTTCACCGGCTACGAGTTCCACAACATCGGGATCCCGGTCAACGAGCAGGTGCGCCAGCTCAACGGGGTCACCGAGCCCGACGTCGGCCTGCAAAGCCATGACGACACCGATCCCGACGCCCGCGGCAAGTTCAAGGTGCCCACGCTGCGCAACGTCGCCGTCACCGGCCCCTACATGCACAACGGCGTGTTTCGGGATCTAGCTACCGTGGTCGAGTTCTACGACCACTTCAACAACATGGACGTTCGCACCACGAACCCCGAGACGGGCGAGCCGTGGCGCCCGCCGGAGATCCCCGAGACGGTCACCGACCTGCTCGAGGTCGGTGACCCGCTCACGGATCTCGAGGTGCAGGGGCTGGTCTGCTTTCTGCGAGCGCTCACCGACGAGCGCTACGAGCACCTGATCGAGCCCAAGGGGATCGACTGCACCCTCTGACGAGTCCCATCAGCCCGGGGTCGGATTTGCGTAGCCCATGATGGCGGCTTCGTCGACCTCGAAGACCGTCATGACCACGGCCTCGGCCTCGGTGTTCGCGGTCTCGAGGTCGGGCAGGCTCTCGACGAACAGCCCGGTGGTCGAGGCGCCCAGGTTGGTGAGATCCACGCCGTAGGCGTCCATGATCTCGGTGATCTGGTCGTCGGTGATCACGCGGCCCGCTCCGCTCAGAGGGCCCGAGGCCGGTTCGGGCAGCCCGATGAAGCCGGCGCCCAGGCCAATTCCCTCGGCCAGATCGTGTAGCACGCTCGCCAGTTCGGTCTCCGTCATCGCCGCGAGCAGCTTGCCCTCGGCTCGGTTGCCGTAGAACACCACGCGGGCGTACATCGTCAGCTCCCACAGGTTGAAGAAGGTCACCACGGCCTCGTCGCGCTCGGCCGTGCAGTCGGGGTTGTCCGACAGCACCTTGGCCGCGGTCAGGGCCGTCGCCATGTCGGCGTGGAAGCCCATCGAGTAGCTGTAGCCGGCCGCGTCGGTCAGATCCTCGGTATCGAGCGTGGGGTTGTTGCCCCAGGCCGCCGCGATCGCGTCGATGGTCGCCGCGTTGATCTCGCCCTCGGTCAGGCTCAACGCGTACGCGTACAAGATCCCCGCCGAGTAGGCGCCCTTGTCGACCAGCTGGCGGACCTCCAGACCTCCCTCGTTGATCCCGCGGCTGTCCTCGCCCCAGATCCCGCCGGCGTTGCCGGGGGTCCAGTTGCCGTCCATGTCGATCAGGCTCACCACGCCCGCGTCGAGGATGTCTATGAAGTCTTCGAGGCTCGCCTCCACCACCGCCACGTAGCCGGGGTTGGCCGCCGACGCGAGGCTCGGATCTCCTGCGTTCCAGACGTCGGTTAGTTCCGACAGAGCGCCGATCATCACGGCGCCGGTCTCCGCGCCTCGCATGGTCATGTCGCCGGTCAAGGTGTCGAGCTGATCCCGCAGCGCCAGTGCCGACGCGGCGTTGGCGTCCCAGTCGGGGGCCGTCCAGTCATCGAGCGAGACGTCACATGTCGGGTTGCCCGTATCGGTCGCCGTCTCGTCCGCCGCGGTCGAGCCGCTGCCCCCGGGACCTGTCGAGTTCATCGTCGTCGGGGGTGTCTCGGTGGTCGTTGGGTCGCTGGTGGACGAGCTGTCGCCGCTGCCCCCCTCGGCGCTGCCATCGTCACCGGGGCATCCGGTCGCCAGGAGCGCCAGCATCGAGAGCAACGAGAACGTGGGGTTTTGGAGCAGTTGTTGAGGCATACGCATTGGAATTCGTTCGGTCGGGCAGTGCCGACCCTCCGCAGACCCCTGATGTACTGCAAGTGAAAATTGATATCAATTTCTAAATTATGGAGCGATCACACAACGAAAACAGGGGGGGTCTGTAGGTGAACTAAATCTTGAATGTCACTATCATTTCCGCCCCGCCGTCGACCCTCGTCGGATTTCGCGGAGGAAGGATTGCGCACCATGCGACCCATTGCTCGCTCCCAGACCTCGGACTCGTCGACCTCCTGGCTGCTCCCGCTCGCGTTCGCGGGGCTCGGCGTTCTCGGCTGGGCCTGCCAGGACGGTGGTGGCGCGGACGCCTCGGGCGATGGTGCGACTTCCGACGGTGACGACGAGGGCATGGTCGACGGTGAGGTCACCCGCGGCGACGTGCTCGCGAGCATCGCCAACAATGTTCTCGTCCCGAGCACCGCGGACTTCGTGGGGACGGCCGAGTCGTTACAGGCCGCGGTGCAGGCTTACGCCGATGCGGCCGACCCCGAGGAACCGCTGGCCGCGGCTCAGCAGGCCTGGCGGGATGCCATGGTGCACTGGCAGCAGCTCGAGCTGATGCAGGTCGGACCGGCGGCTCCCGCTCTGAACGGGATCGGGGGCGAGGATCTGCGGGATGCGATCTACTCGTGGCCCACCGCCGACACCTGCAGCGTGGACCGGGCGCTGGTCGACGAAGCCTACGCGCAGGACGATTTCTTCACGACCCAGCTGGTGTGGGCCTACGGCCTCGACGCGCTGGAGTACCTGCTGTTCGTGCACGACGCTGATCACACCTGCCCCACCCAGGTCCAGCTCGATGGTCCCTGGGCCGCGCTGAGCATCGAGGAGATCGAGCAGCGCCGGGCCCAGTACGCGCGCGTCGTCGCCCAGGGGATCGCCGCGCAGGCATCAGCTCTGGCCGCGCGCTGGTCCCCCGAGGGCGACGACTTCGCGGCCGCCTTGGCCCAGCCCGGACAGGGGGCGTCGCCTTACGCCAGCGAGGCCGAGGCGCTCGACGAGGTGTTCCGCGCGATCTTCTACGTCGACAAGCAGACCAAGGACGCCAAGCTCGGCCTGCCCCTGGGGCTCGTCGACGGGTGCCCCGCGGTGCCTTGCATCAACCTGCTGGAATCTCCATGGAGCGCCGAGTCCACGCGGGCCATCGAGGCCAACCTCCGCGCGCTGAAGCTGATGGTGCAGGGGGGGGCCGATCCCGAGACCGCGGCCGGCTTCGATGATCTGCTCGAGGGCATCGGGCAGCCCCAGATCGCCAACGATCTGCTCGGTCGGATCGACGCGGCCATCGCCGTGGCCGAGGGCTTCGGCGACCCGCTCCAGCAGGCCGTCGCCAGTGATCCCGCCGCGGCCGAAGCCCTCCACGGGGCGGTCAAGGAGGTCACCGACATACTCAAGGGCCCCTTCGTCATGGCGCTGATGCTCACCATTCCGGCCGAGGGTGCGGGCGACGCTGACTGACATGGTCGGGGGGCTCGACATCCTCGGCGCGCTCTCGCAGCCCTTGCGAGCCCTGGTGGATCCGCAGGAGCGGATCTTCTGGGTGTTCCTGGTGTCGTCGCTGGCCATGCCCTGGCTGGTGCTCGGCCTGCGCCGAGGCACCCTCGCCTTGCGGAAGGGCCTGTTGCGCCGGGCCGTCTGGGGCAGCGCCTCGAGTCGAGCCGACGTGACCCTCGTGTTCGTCAAGGCGCTGCTCGGGATCGTGCTGCGGGTCCCGTGGCTGGCCGCGACCACGGGCGCCACCTTGTGGGTGGCCCTGACGCTGCACGAGTGGCTCGGGCCCGCCGAGCCCCCCGGCTGGGGGCGCGGGACGGTCGCCGTGGTCTATTGCTTGGTGCTCTTCGTGGGCTGGGATCTCAGCCGCTTCGTGCTGCACTGGTTGATGCACCGCGTGCGGCTCTTGTGGGCGTTTCATCAGGTCCACCACTCGGCGCGTGCCCTCACGCCGCTGACCCTCTACCGCACGCACCCGGTGGAGAGCCTGCTCTACGAGCTACGGGGGCTGCTCACCACCGCTGGGATCACTGGAGTATTCCTCTATGTGTTCTCGGGGACGGCCGAGCCGCTCGAGATCCTGGGCATCAATGCGCTGGGGTTCGCCTTCAACCTGGCCGGGGCCAACCTGCGGCACTCCCACGTGTGGCTGCGCTTTGGCCCGTTGGAGCGCTGGCTGCTCTCGCCCGCGCAGCACCAGCTGCACCACGCGCGCGAGCCACTGCTTCAGCAGCGCAACCTCGGCACCTGGATCGCGCTGTGGGATCGGCTGGCGGGCACCTGGCGAGCGGCGCCCGAGCGAGCGCCCAGTGAGTACGGGCTGGAGACAGCCAACCATCGGTACGACGGCGTCTGGTCGATGTTGATCGGGCCGCTGCTCGACGCGGCCGGACGGCGCCGCGGGAAGGCCACGGTGGCCGCGGTGCTCGTGGGGCTGTGGCTGCTGCCCCGAGCGGCTCAGGCCCGGGTCGAGCCCGGAGCGCCGACCGAGCCGACCGAGCCGACCGAGCCGACCGAGCCGACCGAGCCGACCGAAGGTGCGCTCGACAGCGGGCCCGAGGAGCCCGAGCCGTCGCCGGAGTCGGGAGCCGAGCCAGACCCGGAGCCCGGGGCCGAACCCGTCCCGGAGGGCTCCGCCGAAGGAGGAGAAGAACAAGGCGAAGGGGATTCCCAACCCGACCCCAATGCGGATCCCGATGGGGCGTCACCGGAGGCCGCACCGGCACCGGACCCAGACGCAGAGCCCACGGCGGACCCACCGATGGAGCCCACGCCGTCCGAGGTCGAGCCTTCCCCCGAGGTGAGCGAGGAGCCTCCGGCCACGCCGGCTCCGCTCGAGTCGATCGAGCCCGAGCCCACCGACGAGCCGGAGGTCCGCAAGATCCGCGTGGGGTCGCTCTTCTCTGGAGCCGATGTGCCCCGGATCGCCGGCTCGGCCCACGTCATCGACGAGCGCGAGCTCGAGCGCCACGAGTACGACGACGTCCACCGAGTGCTAGCCACCGTGCCCGGCGTCTACGTGCGTGGCGAGGAGGGCTTCGGCCTTCGCCCCAATATCGGGCTTCGAGGGGCCAACCCGGATCGCTCGGCCAAGATCACCTTGCTCGAAGACGGGCTGTTGCTGGGGCCGGCTCCCTACTCCGCCCCGGCCGCCTACTACTTCCCGCTGACCACCCGGCTCGTAGGCATGGAGGTCTTCAAGGGGCCCGCCTCGATCCAGTACGGGCCCAGCACCATAGGTGGCGCCATCAACCTGCTGACTCGACAGATCCCGCAGGCGCACATGGCCGAGGTCGACGTGGCCGGCGGTCGGTTCGGCTACGCCAAGGGGCACGCCTACTACGGCACCACCTACCGGGGCTTCGGCGTGCTGATCGAAGCTGCCCGCATACAGACCACCGGCTTCAAGGAGCTCGACACCGGCGGGGACACCGGGTTCACCAAGAACGACGCGATGCTCAAGCTCGGCTACCAGACGCCGAGCGGCCGGCGGCTGACCCACGACATCGAGCTCAAGGCGGGGGTCGCTACCGAGGACTCCGACGAGACCTACCTGGGCCTGAGCCGCGCCGACTTCGAGGCCACGCCCTACCGTCGCTACGCCGCCAGCGATCCCGACAACATGAGCTGGTGGCGGTCGCAGGCGGAGGTGAGCTACGTCCTGCGACAAGAGGAGTCGGTCGAGTTCGAGGCTCGCCTCTATCGCCACGACTTCGATCGGGTGTGGCGCCGGCTCAATGCCTTCCGCGGGGGTCCGGCGCTCACGTCGATCCTCGCCGAGCCCGACGCCGGCCAGGCCGCCGTGTTCCACTCGATCTTGCGCGGCGAGCAAGACTCGCTGCTGCCTCAGCAGGCCCTGCTGGTCACCAACAACGACCGGCGCTTCGTCAGCCAGGGGCTCCAGACGGCCTTTCGCTGGCGTCCCCGGTGGGCAGTGGTCAAGCAGGACCTCGAGGTCGGGGCCCGGATCCACAATGACTGGATCGAGCGCAACCACACCGAGGACGCCTTCTTGATGGTCTCGGGCACGATGGTGCCCGAGGGGACCGACCGTGTCGACACCGTGCGCAACCGCGGGGAGACGAGCGCCGCCGCCTTTCACCTCTACGACGCGGTCACCTTCTGGGACCGGCTCACCGTCGCTCCCGGGTTGCGGGTTGAGGTGATCTCCATGCGCTTTAGAGACGAGCTGGCCGACGAGCAGAATCGCCGGCTCGATCCCGCGTTCTCGCCCGGAATAGGGGCGCTGGTCATGGCCACCGAGTGGCTCGGCGTCTTCGGGGGCGTGCACCGGGGCTTTGCTCCCGTGGCGCCGGGGCAGCTGGCCGAGATCCAGCCCGAGTCCAGCATCAACTATGAAGCGGGGGTGCGCGCCAATCGGGAGGGGCTATCGGCCGAGGCGGTCGGCTTCGTCAGCGACTATCGCAACCTCATCGGGGCCTGCACCTTCTCGGCGGGCTGCGTCGAGGGCGACGGTAGCGAGCAGTTCAACGCGGGGCGCGTGCTCGTCTACGGGGCGGAGGCCCTCGCTCGCTATCGGCATCGCTTCGACAACGGCTTCGGCCTCGAGGTCGGGGCTCGCTACACCTATACCGGCTCGAACTTTCGTAGCTCCTTTTCGTCGACCTTTCCCCAGTGGGGTGAAGTCAGCGAGGGCGACCAGCTCCCCTATGTGCCGCAGCACATCGCGGGCGGGACCGTGGGCGTGGGCGGGCGGATCTGGGATGTGTCCGTGTCGCCGAACTACACCGGCGCCATGCGGGACGTGGCCGGGCAGGGGTCGATCCCCGACGGCGAGCGGACCGACGGCTTCTTCGTGCTCGATCTATCGGCCGAGGTGCGCGTGCTCCAGCGCTTTCGGATCTATACCCAGCTGGGTAACGTGACCAACAACGCCTATGTCTCCTCGTTGCGTCCCTTTGGCCCCCGCCCCGGGGCGCCGCTGACCTTCATGGTCGGGGTCAAGGCGTCGATCTTCCCGTAGCGGCTCACACCGAGCCACGCGGTCGCTCGGGTGGAGGCGCACGGGGACGGGGCGGTCGCGAGCGAGGCCCGACATTTTCTCACCCGGTTGGGGCCGTCGGCGTATCGATGGGCGTGGAGCCCATGACCGCCATGCCGCATGCCTTCTCTGGGCGCGCTAGCTTCGCTGCGCGCGTTCGCCCTTGCCGTCGTCCGTTCCACGGTGCGTTGCTCTGCCTGGCGCTCACGCTCGCGTGCACCGACGAGCCCCCCGAGCAAGGCGAAGGCTCCTCCGGCCCCGGCCCCGCAGGCACCCAGAGCTCGGAGCCCGGAGCCGAAGCGGGCGACACCACCGGTGCCGCTCCCATCGATTCCACCAGCACCGGCGATCCTGCGGAGTCGAGCGAAGGTAGCGACGACACCGAGCAGCTTCCCGAGCCGGCCGACCCCGTCTTCGTCGCGCTGGCCGACGGGGGCTGGACCGCGACCTCCTGCGACGGTGGTCGCACTTGGGTGCAGCATGCCTTCTCCGACGAGATCGGCGATCACACCCCGTGGACTGCATTCGGTGGGCTGGCCTTTGGCAACGATGGCTTTGTCGCAGGCTTTGGCTGGGGCGCGCCCGGTCACCTCTTGTATTCCGCCAATGGCCTCGACTGGGAGGATCTGCCTGCCGAGCGCTTCACCGAGGGGGGTCGTGTCCTGGGCTACGACGCGCATACCTCGGGGGTGGCCTTCGACGGCCAGCAGTTCCTCGTGTTCAGCGCGATGAACTGGCGCTCGGACGCCGGCATGGCTTGGGAGCCCGCCGAGATCGACTTGCCGCCAGGCTCGGATCAGCTGCGGCAGCTGCGGGGCTTCCCGGGGGGTGTGCTGGTGGCCTCCCTCGAGAGCCAGAGCGGCGAGGGTCACCCGGTGGGGCACTTTGTGGCCGTGAGCGAGGACGGCGGCCAGACCTGGACCGAGGGCACGGGCTATGCACCCGACTGCTCCCATCCGATCCAGCACTGGGGGGACATCGAGCTCCAAGACGGCACCTTGCTCGTCGGCACCCGCGATCTTTGTCGGTCCACCGACATGGGCCAGACCTGGGACGTGATCGTGGATCCAGCCGGGGCCGACATTCAGGATCTCTTCGCCGATGCGGATGGTTTCGGTGTGGTGGCGGGCTCGAGATTGCTGCACTCGGACGATGGCCTCGCGTGGTCGGAGGTCGCCGACGTGGGCACCAACCTCGCCAAGGCCGCGTACGGTGGTGGGACCTGGGCGGCGGTGAGCGACACCGGCCAAGAGTTCTTCTGGAGCGACGACGGAACGAGCTGGCAGCCGGGCACGCTCGAGACCTCGCGAGGTGATTCGGTCTACATTCGTGACTTCGCGGTCGGCTATCCGACCGCCGGCTGCGACTGAGCTGTCCATGCCGAGGTCGG
>JBCCWC010000208.1:0-27456 GCA_039194325.1 Myxococcota bacterium | reverse complement strand
CGGCGTCGCAGCCGAGCCCGGCGAGCAGCAGGGCCACCACGCCGGCGGCCCTCCACGACGTGCGACCGCGTTGGTGCATGGTTTCTCGCACGTCGTCACTCCGTTCAGCCGGCGCAGCCGGTGGGCTCGGGCAAGAAGATCTGCACCGACTTGGAGAAGTTACGCCAGTTGAGTGATGCCTCGATCTCGCCGCTGACGGCGGCATTCTCGAAGGGAAGCACGCCGCCATGGTTCCAGTTGCCGAGGCGCTGATAGAGGCTGCTCCACAGCGCGTCCATGTCGGTCATGTCGGCCTCCTCCGGGCATAGCGGGAAGGCGGTGACCGCCCCCCACACCGGGTCGGTGGAGCCGCCGAGGCTCTCCCCGGCGGACATGGCCAGCACGTAGGGCGCCGACGCTCCGCCGCAGCCACGGCAGCGGGTCTCGGCGTCGGAGCTATAGACCATGTGGTTGCCGTCGTGGTTGCCGGTGCCGAAGTCCCACTGGTCGCAGGTGAGGAAGCCGTCGTCGTAGCCACCCCCCACACCGGGCGGCGGGGTGAAGCCCGGCTCCTCACACAGGTTGGTGATGTTCCAAGCGTTGAAGTTGTTCGGGTCCTGGTACCAGTAGGTATTGTCGTTGAGCACCGCACAGGGCACGCGCGCGCTGCCGTCGGCGTTGAAGCACTCCACCAGCATGCCGTAGTCGTTGTCGGTGTTGCTGAAGATGTGCCCCCAGGCGCCGTGGGAGATGATCCCCTCGGGAGTCTCCAGGGTGATCCGCCCGTCGGTCTCGTCGGCCAGCTCGATCTCGCCAAAGAGCTTCCAGCCCGTCTCCAGCGAGGCACCAAAAAGCTCGGTGCGCTCGCCCACCGCCAGCTCGGAGGCGCCCAGCACCGGGAAGCGGTTGCCCTCGATGCGGATCCGCGCCGGCGGATCGAAGACCACGTCGCGGGGTTGGATCGTCCACATGGGCCCGAAGCCGTCCTCGGGGATCGACATGGGCGCCTTGACCTGCTCGATGAGGGTCAGGGTGATCTCGTCCTGCGCCTCCTGCCCCAGGTGGATCGAGCCCGGCTCGATGAGCAAGGAGACCCGGAAATCCTCACCATACTGCGAGTCGTTGGTCACCCAGGTCAGCTCGCCACCGTTTTGGATGAGCTCGTCGGTGATCGGGAAGCCCTGGCCCTGGCGCGGCACATAAGCCGTCTTCATCTCGAGGCGCGCATCCGAGACCACATCGGAGGGCGTGACGAACTCTTCGAGGGTCGCAGGCAGCACGTGGATGAGATCGCCCTCGGCGGTGCCGTGGGGCAGGCGATCGTCCGCGAGCGTCTCGAACACCACGGTGACCTCGAAGCCCGAGGCCCACGCCTCCCAGACGCGGCCGGTGGGGATCGCCAGGGTGTAGCGACCGTCGAGATCGGTAACGACGGGCTCGCTCACCGGCACCGAGCCGATCACGAGCACGGCCTCGGCGTGGGCCACCGGTCGCTCGTCGGTGTCGAGCAGCTGGCCGGTCAGGACCGTGATGCCCTCGGCGCCCTCGTCCTCTACTACATTGGCTTGGGCATCATCCGCGGGCCCGAGGTCGTCGCCCTCGGTCCCGCAGGCGCCCAGCGCAGCGAGGGTGCAGAGGATGAGACCCTTGCGAATCCATTTGTCTTGCATACGGCGTTGTTCTTCTCCGGTGTCGGATCCCTCGATGCACGGGATCCGGCGCGTCGGCTCGTCAGGTATCGAGCCCTACGCTCTTTTCATCCGACAGGTGCGGCCAATGTAGGGGCTCTACCTAGGATCAGCAAGCACTTTTTGTGGTTCAAACTGCAAAAAAATCGTCGAGGTTTGCGCTCCCCAACTGCCGGAAAACCGATCGAATCTGGTGTCTAGTGTTGTTCACACCGCTTTCTCACTTTGAGACGAACCCGAGCGAAAATGAGCGAGAGGGGCGAGCCGCACGCGTATGCGCAAAAGTGCGCGCAATGGCCCGACCCTCTCCCAGGCCCCGGTGACTACGGCCTGACTACGGCCTGACTACGGCCTGATCGGCGCTCGATTGTGACACCGGCCAACGACCCGGTTGACCATGGATCGCGCACCCGGGGATCGCGTCACCGGGCTACCCTTTGCCCTGCCATGTCGACCGCCCGCAACCTCGGCGCGTTCACCCTCGCGGGCACCCTGGTGTTGGCCTGCAACCCGCGGCCGAGCAATCCGCCGGACGAGCGGGTTTGGGGGGGCAAGCGACGTCGCGGCCCCAATATCGTGATGGATCGGGCCAAGGCCGAGAAGGGCGAGCCGGCCATGTTGCTCGATATGCTCGACGCCGAGCTTGAGCGCAACTTCGCGTCGCTCAGCTCGCCCGAGCTCGATCCGCCGGCCTACTACCTGGGGTACTCGGTCACCGCGACCGAGGAGCTCTACCTCGAGGCCGAGGATGGCGCCCTGCTGCGCGACGACCAGGATCGTCGCCGCTCGCTCGATATCGACGTGCGGGTGGGCGATCACCAGCGCGACAACAGCAACAGCCAGGGGGGCGACTACGGGCCGGGCAACGGCCTGGGCTCGGGAATGCCTATCACCCTCGGCGACGTGGAGCTTTCGCTGTCCCAGGCGATCTGGCTGGACACGGAGGCGCAGTACAAGGCGGCGGTCTCCAAGCTGCGTGACGTGGAGAGCAGCGAGCAGCTGCGCTCCGAGGGCGACGAGCCCGATCACCCCGACTTCAGCCGGGAGAAGCCCACCGTCCACGTGGAGCGGCTCTCGCCGCTCGATCTGCCCGCGCTGCGGGAGGCGTGGCCGGGGATCATCACCGAGATCTCGGCCGAGCTGAGCGCCGACCCGCTGGTGCTGCGCAGCTCGGTGACCCTGTTGGCCACCGCGACCGACCAGTTCATGGTCAACACGGAGGGCTCGCGAGTGCAGACCGGGCGGGTGCGCCTGCGCGTGCTTCTGGAGGCGCGAGCCCAGGCCGAGGACGGCATGATGCTCCAGCGAGCGGAGACCTTCGAGGCTCACCGCCCCGACCAGCTGCCCGACCTCGAGCGCCTGCGGCAGACCGCGGCCCGGCTGCGCGGCGAGCTGCTGGCGCTGCGTCAGGCGCCGATCGCCGATCCCTATACCGGGCCGGCGATCCTCGAGGGCCGGGCCGCCGGCGTGTACTTCCACGAGATCTTCGGCCACCGCTTGGAGGGGCACCGGCAAAAGGACGACCTGGAGGGGCAGACCTTCACCGAGAAGCTCGAACGCCGGGTGCTCCCCAGCTTCCTCGACGTGGTCGACGACCCCACGGTCACCACCCTGGGCGGCACGCCGCTGTCTGGGCACTACTTCGTCGACGACGAGGGCGTGCCCGCGCAGCGTACCGTGCTGGTGGAGCGGGGCAAGCTGGAGACCTTCTTGCTGGGGCGCTCGCCGGTGCTGCCCTTCCGGCGCAGCAACGGTCACGGGCGACGCTCGCCCGGTTTCCAGACGGTGGCGCGGCAAGGCAACCTGGTCGTCACCTCGCGCAAGACCTACTCGTCTCGCGAGCTACGCCAGCAGCTGGTGGGAGAGATCAAGCGGCAAGGCAAGCCCTATGGCCTGCGCTTCTCCGACATCGAGGGCGGCTACACGATCACCGACCGTAGCGGGCCCCAGGCGTTTCGGGTGACCCCGCTGATGGTCTACAAAGTCTACCCCGACGAGGGCCGGCCCGACGAGCTGGTGCGCGGGGTGGAGATCGTGGGCACACCGCTCTCGTCCTTCGACACCATCATCGGCACCGATGATCAGCCGGGGATCTTCAACGGCATGTGCGGCGCGGAGTCGGGCTGGGTGCCCGTGAGCGCGGTGAGCCCCTCGCTGTTGCTCGAGACCATCGAGATCGAGCGAGCGGCTCACGATCGCGACCGCCCCCCGATGCTCTCGGCCCCCGGGACCGAGGACGCCACCGCTGGAGTACAGCCATGAGATCGTGTCGACGTGGATCTGTCGGGATTGCGCTGGCCCTGGGCCTGGTGTCGTGGAGTGGGCTCGGTGCGCCATCGGGGCACGCGGCGGCCACACCCGAAGCGGCCACACCCGAAGCGGCCACGCCCGACGCGGCCACGCCCGCTCAGACCACGCCTGCTGAGGCCACGTCTGCTGAGACCACGCCCGCTGCGATCACCCCCGCCGAGCCCGCTGAGGTCTCGGATCAGGCGGAGATCCGCGCCGTGCAGGCCGAGCTGTCTCGGGCCATCGCCGGCCTGCGGCTGCCCGACGCGCCGGCCCCCTATCGCGCGCAGGCGCGGTGGGTACGGGCCGATCTGCTCAGCCTCGATGGGTCCTACGGCGGGATCATCACCAACGTCATGCAGCACCAGGCGGCGGGTCTGGTCGAGCTGCGGGTCGGCTCGGCCGAGCGCGACGACAGCAGCTTCTTGGGCACCGACGCCGGGATCTCTCGCTTCGACGTGCCGGTGAGGCCCGCCCCCGAGTACCTGCGCAAGCAGCTGTGGTTGGGCCTGGACCGGGCCTTCCGCGGGGCCACGCTGGCCTACTCGCAAAAGCAGGTCGCGCTGGAGCAGCTGAGCTCGGAGACCACGGTGGCCGATCTGGGGCCCGGGGCATCCCCGGCGGAGTACCTCGCGACGGGTGAGCCGGCGCCTGTCGACCGTGAGGCTCTGGTCGCCCTGACCCGGGAGCTCAGCGCGCGCTTTTCGGCCTGGCCCTCCATCGACAACGGCGACGTCCATGTGCAGATCCTGCGCAGCCGCGAGACGGTCGTCGACAGCGAGGGGGTGGTGGTCCAGCAGCTGCACGATCGGGCGGTGCTGGCCGTCGTGGCCAACACCCAGGCGGCCGACGGGATGCAGCTCGACCACGGCTTGGCGCTGCACTCGACCGGCGCGCTCGTGGTCGACGACGCGCTGCGCACCCGCGCCGAGCAGCTGGTCGACCGAGTGCTGCGCGAGCTCGACCAGCTGGCTCGGGCCCCGATGATCGAGGAGGAGTACGACGGCCCGATCTTGCTGATGGGCCCCGCTGCGGCGCAGTTGCTGGCCTCGACGGTGGCCACCGAGGCCTCGGGCCTCCCGGCGCCCTTTTCCGACGGCGGGCGGCTGATGGAGATCGAGCCGAAGTGGCAGTCCAAGACGGGCCGGACGGTGCTGCCGCCCTTCATCGATCTCATCGACGATCCCACCCGGGCCGACGGCTTCGGGAGCTACGAGGTCGACGCCGAGGGCTTTTCGCCCCGACCGGTGAACCTGGTCGAGGCCGGGGTGCTCCGCGATCTGCTGCTCACGCGAGTGCCCAACCCCCACCATGGCGCGCGGAGCAACGGCCGAGCGCGCATGACCCCCGCGCTGGAGGTGGGTCCGGGGCTGAGCAACCTGACGCTGCGCAGCCGCAAGCGAGGGCTCTCGTCGGCCGCCCTCGAGCGCGAGCTGCTGCGGCGAGCCCGTGAAGACGGGTACGAGTTCGCCTATGTCATCGAGGCCCTACGCGATGGCACCGTGCTGGGCCCCGTCATGCGGCCCAGCGCCGCGGCCTTTGCTGGCACCGGCAAGCTCGATCTGCCGCTGCCTGCCCGGGTGTGGCAGGTCGACGGGAGCGGCCAGCGAACGCTGGTGCGCGGCGCCGTGTTGGCGCCCGCGTCCATGCGGACGCTGCGGCGGATCCGGGCCGTCGGTCAGCAAGCCCACACCGAGCGTCTGCGCCTGGCTGTGGGTGCGTTTGGTGGGTTTGCCTCCGACGTGGGCATGGACGGGGTGCTCAGCCAAACCGTCGACGTGCAGATCACCACCCCCGATCTGGTGCTCGACGGGCTCGAGCTGCTGGTGGAGCGTGGCGAGCACGAGCGCTTGCCGACCCTGCCGCACCCGCTGCGCCGCGACCCGCCGGGCGAGGGCGACCCCGACGAGCCGAGCCCGCCCGCGCTCCGTCGGTAGTGCGGTCGTCCAACCACGCCGCTGGGGCACGGTGACCCCGACGCGTCGGCCTCCCGGATCCGTCATCCGGACCCGTCATCCGGATCCGTCATCTGGATCCGTCATGAGGCCGCGAAACCACGCCCTTGGGGCGTCGTACACCCAATGTGTCTCGTCGTGATCCACATGATCCATCTCGAGCGAGACGGAATCGCGAGCGCGGCCCCGACTTGCCCGCCCGGTAAGCTCGACTACGCTTAAAGCAAGGTCGATCGGGGGGTCGACGCACGACTTTTTTCATCCATTTGGGTCGCCGTGTGTCCCAAGTCCGGTGAGGGAAGGCAGGCATGCGAGTGATGGATTCAAGAGCGACCGCGGCGGCAGCGATGCTCGTCCTGTCGAGTATCGGGGGCTGCTACCAGGGCCGGGGTGAACGCGATGGGTTTGCGTCTGGCGCCTTGACGGCCGGTGAAGGGGGAGACGGGGAGACGGACGGCGAGGAGACCGAGGGGATCGGCCCGCTCTCGTGTGAGCAGGGCAATCCGGGTCCTCGGGTGCTCCGCTTGCTCACCCGCCGCGAGTATGCGGCCACGGTGTCCGACTTGCTGGGGGTCGAGCCTCCGCCGGTGGATGGGATCCCGGTGGAGCCGCTCGTCGACGGCTACAACAACGACGCCGAGTCTTCGGTGGTCACCGCGCGCCATGTCGACGCGTACATGCAGCTGGCGCAGACGGTGGCCAACGAGGCCGTGGAGAGCTCGGCGCCGATGCTGGCCGGCTGCATGCCGGCTGACCCCGAGTGCCCGCGACTGTTCGTGGAGTCGCTCGGTCGTCGGGCGCTGCGGCGGCCGCTGACGGGGGACGAGGTCGATCTCTATGTGGACCTGTTCGCGGCGGAGGCGACCGACGGCGATTTCTACGAGGGCATGCGCCTGGTGGTGCGTAGCCTGCTGATGAACCCCGACCTGCTCTACCGCTCCGAGCTGGGCGAGTCGGTCGGCAGCGGCATGTATCGGCTCACCCCGTACGAGGTCGCCTCGGCCCTCTCCTACGGCCTTTGGGGGACGATGCCCGACGACGAGCTGCTCGACGCGGCCGCCTCGGGCGATCTCGACGAGACCGACGGGCTCGAGGCACAGGCTCGGCGCCTGCTGGAGCACCCGCGAGGCCGAGCGCAGCTGGGTGAGTTCTTCACCCAGTGGATGGGCACCGGGGCGCTCTTGCTGGCCAACAAGGACAACGCGATCTACCCCAGCTTCACCCCGGAGATCCGGGAGTCGATGGCGGCCGAGCAGCAGGCGTTCATCGATCACGTGCTGTTCGAGGGCAGCGCCACCCTGCCCGAGCTGTTGACGGCGAACTATGTGTTCGTCGACGACACCCTGGCCAGCTTCTACGGCCTGCCGCAGCCCGGCTCGAGCACGCCCGTGCGGGTCGAGGTGCCCGAGGGGAGCGAGCGGGGCGGGCTGCTGACCCTGGGCAGTGTGCTGGCCAGCCACGCGCACCCCAACGAGTCGTCTCCGGTCAAGCGCGGCGCCTTCGTCCGCGAGCGGCTTTTGTGCCAGCCGCTGCCCGAGCCTCCCGAGGACGTGGACGCGACTCCGCCCGAGATCGACCCCAACGCCACCACGCGTGAGCGCTTTGGGCAGCACTCGGCGGATCCGGCGTGCCGGGGTTGCCATAACCTCATCGACCCGCTCGGCTTCGGCTTCGAGTCCTACGACGGGGTGGGAGCCTTCCGCAGCACGGAGAACGGCCTGCCGATCGACGCATCGGGCGAGGTCTACGCGCTGGAGATGGGCTTGGCTCCGGTCCCCTTCGACGGGCCTCATGAGCTCGCGGAGATCCTGGCCGGCTCCCCCACGGTCACCGGGTGTGCGGTGGAGCACTACGTTCGCTTCAGCGCCGGTCGCCACCTCACCGATGAGGACGACTGCACCGTGGAGACCCTCGCCGATCAGCTCGCCGACAGCGGCGGCGATCTGCGGGAGATGATCATCGACTACGTTGCCCTCGACGCCTTCGTGCTGCGCCAGGAGTAAGTGCCGTGTTGATCCAAAAGCGACGATCCTTCCTCCAGATGCTCGGTGCCGCCGGGGTAGCTTCGCCCCTGGCCCTAACCCTCGGCCGCAAGGCCCAGGCCGCGCCCGGCGACGTCAAGGTGATGTTCTGCTACATGCCCGACGGGGTGATCCCCGACCTGTGGCACCCCACTGGGGGGACCACCGGCTTCTCGTTGCCGGAGATGACCGCCCCGCTCGAGCCGGTCAAGGACGACCTGGTGTTCGTCCGTGGCCTCAAGATGTACGCGGGCGGAGGCACCCACGAGGGGGGGATCGCCAAGCTCCTCACCGGCGTCGGAGATCTCTCCCTGGACATCTTCCTCGGCGAGCAGATCGGGGACGGTACCCCCCACAAGTCGGTTCAGCTGGGGGTGGCCTCCAACTTCCAAAACGGCGCGGGGAGCATCTCGTACATCGGAGCCAACCAGCCCGTGGCCCCCGACGACAACCCGCTCAACGCGTTCGAGCGGCTGTTTGGTGACCTCGGGCAGCCCGATACGCCCGAGCCCATGGGTCCCGACTGGGAGCGGCTGCGCTCCACCAGCGTCATCGATCGCTCGATCGACGACCTCGAGCGCATGCGTAACCGGTTGGGCATGGTCGAGCGCGAGAAGCTCGACATCCATCTCGACGCGCTGCGGGAGGTCGAGGGCCAGATCAAGGGCACCCTCACCGGCTCGTGCGATCAGGTGGTGTGGAACACGGAGGGCTTCACTGTCTCCGAGAGCGACACCTATCCCAAGACCTTCGAGAAGGAAGAGCACTTTGCCACGGTGAGCAAGCTGCAGATGGATCTGGCCGTGCTGGCCCTGTCGTGCGGCGTGACCCGGGTAGGCTCGCTGATGTGGTCCCACGCGGTCAGCCCCACGCGCCTGGCCGACCTGGGGGCGAACGCCGCCAACCACGACTCCTCGCACTACGGCGCCGATCACTCCGGGCCGCTGGCCCAGGACTTCATCACCTACAAGCGCTTCTACTGCGAGCAGCTGGCCTACCTGGTGCAGCAGATGGCGGCGATGCCCGACGGCGACGGGAGCCTGCTGGACAACACGATCCTCTTCATGGGGACCGACATCAACGACGGCAACCTCCACGATCACAACGACATGCCCTTCGTGCTCGCGGGGCGGGCCGGGGGTCAGCTGACCACGGGTCGCTCGCTCGACTACCGCGGGACATCCGGAGGGGAAGACGAGGCCCACACCAAGCTGCTGGTGTCCATCGCCAACATGGCCGGGGTGCCGATCGACGAGTTCGGCTACACGGGCCACGGAACGGGCCCCTTGCCCGGCCTGCTTGGCTGAGGTCGGGCCGCCACGGACCGGGGAGCACGGCTGGCTCCCCGTGTCTCCCGATCATCGGTTGGTGGGCGGCCGGGAGGCGCTAGACGGCGCTAGACGGCGCTAGACCGGCGAAATCGAGCCGGGTAGGGCGTGGCTCGGCGTCAGGAGCCGGGAAATCGCGCCCTGGGGAGTGTCTGGCTTCGTTCAGGCGAGGTGACGACGTATGCTCGGGCCTCGTGACTGACACGTGACCCCGCTCGTCGCACTCATGGCGGCGAGCCTGCTCGCGCCCCCCACTCAGCCGCCGGGATCCGAGGAGCCCGAGTCCGAGGAGCCCGTGGGGGTCAGGGCGGACGAGCCCTCCGCAAAGCCGCAGTCCCCGCCCGTCGCGCGGCGCGATCGCGTGATCGTGGGGATCACATCCGGAGATCCCCAGATCACCGGCGAAGAGCTCCACGAGGCGCTCGCGGGTCACCTCGCCGGCACGAGCCTTCGCCATCGCGTGGCGCTGCTGTCGAGGTCGGGCGATCGCGACACGCGACTGGACTGGGCGTCGACCTTTGTCGTCTACGACGACGTGCTGGCCGTGTTCTGGGTGTCGGGCCGGGGAGAGCGGCAGCAGCTCTATCTGTTCGAGCCCAAGAGCGGTGCCACCTGGGTGCGCGAGCTTCCGCCGGCGTCGGATCCAGACGCCCTGCTCGAGTCGCTCGGCGCCATGGTTCGATACATCAGTCTGTGGCTAGAGCGCGGTCCACCCCCGGGCATGGTGGAGGTCGAACCTCCGCCCAAACCTCCGCCCAAGGCCCCGCCGCAGGAGCCCCCGCCGCAGGAGCCCCCGCCGCGGGAGCCTCCGCCGCCTCCATCGGTCCGGTGGGCCCTCGAGCTCCACTACGCCGGGGGTAACCTGGCCGATCCCTTTCCCTGGCAAAGTGGCGGTGGCCTGGGTCTGGAGGTGGAGACGCCGGTCCACGTGGTGGGGCGCTTGACCGCCTCGGTGCTCGGTCCCGCCGTACTGCGCTCGGTGCCCCGGACCACGGTGTGGCGCATCCCGCTGAGCCTTGGCGTCGGTTATCGCTTTGCGCCCGATCGCGCGCTTCGGCCGCTCCTCGATGCCTCGGTGGTGGTCGATCCCATGGTGTGGCAGGCCCGTGGCGCTCCGGGGGTCGACGCGCGCTCGGGCCGGGGTGTTCGGGTTGCGATCGCTCCGGGCGCGGGGCTGCGTTGGATCCTCGGGCGTGGCGTCTTTTTGATGCTCCACGTGCGGGCCGATCTATGGGTGCTCAACGCGGATCTCGTGGTATCGGTGGATAACCGACAAGAATCTCGTCTGTCTCCTCATCCCGTGTCCGGGCTTGCCCGAGTTGGCGTGGGTTACGCGTTCTGAGTGTTTCGTGGGCTCGGATTTCTTCATCGGTTTGACCGGGTTCGATCCCCCTTGGAAGGGTGATGCTGGCGTTGGTCACGGCCTCGGAGGAGCCCCCCATGGGTGACCCGTCTGTATCGCCACACGCGGCCGATCTCGCTCTCGCCGCTGCGGCGGGGGCGGGAGACCTCAACGCTGCCGAGCACTTCATGCGTCGCGCGCTTCCCGTCGTTCGCCGGGTTGCACGAGCGATCATCGCCGATCGTACCGAGTCCGAGGACGCCCTTCAGCTCGCGCTCATCGAGGTGCTCGGTGCGGCTCAGACTTACCGCGGCACCGGGGCGCTCGAGCCATGGATCCGCAAGGTCGCCAGCCGGGTCGTGCTTCGGCACGCACGCAAGCTGCGAAGCTCCCGACTGCAAGACCTCGAGGAGTCCGGTGAGCTGGGCACGACGGCCATGGGCACCACCATGCTCGACTCTTTGCCGCGTCCCCTCGAGGAGTACCTGCGGGTGCTCCCCGAGCGTCAGCGGACGGCGCTCATGTTGCGCCATGCACTCGGCCACACGATCCCCGAGATCGCCGAGCTGACCAATTCTCCCGAACCGACCGTGGTGTCGCGGATCAAGAAGGCTCGCCAGCAGGTGCGTCGATTGATCCAGCGAGACATCAACTTGGGGGCCAACCCCGTGGCGAGGACGTCATGAACGAACGCTCCGCAGACTTTGCCGAGGCCCGCTGGCGTCGGCTCACCGACGCCGACGCCGAAGGGGTGTTGCTGTCGGGGGCCGATCGCGAGTACCTCGAACGATTCATCCCGCGCTCGGCCGAGGGTCGAGCCGAGGCCGAGCTGTTCGCGGCTTTGGCCCACCTCGGTGACGGCGACGAGTCTCCCCAGGCCGACGCGGCCCTGATCCAGGCCACCGTCCAGCACGTGATGGCGGCCCGTCGGATCGCGCCGGCTGCCCCCGTATCGCAGGTGGCCTCGCAGGGGGCCTCGCAGGGGGTATCGCAGGGGGCCTTGCAGGGGGCCCCACCGATCGATCTGTTGGAGCGTCGGCGCGGTGCGGGTCGCTGGGTGGTCGCTGGGGCAGTGGCGGTGGCCGCGGTGGCCGCGGTGGTCGTCGGATGGTTTGGCGTGCAGGCGATGCGCTCCTCGACCGATCTCGCGAGCGACTCGCCGATCGCCATGGCGGACACCGCCCCGGGTGAAGACACGGCCATGCCCGTGCACGAGAGCACCAAGTCCCCTGCATCGGCGCCTGTGCCCGAGCCCGCGGCCGGATTGATCGTGTCCTCGGGGAATCTGGTCGATTCTACCGGAGCGCCGCTGGTCGCCTCCGCAGCCGTGCAGGGCTCGGTGCGCGTCGAGTCCGACCGCGGGTGTGTCGGCTTGGGTGAGGCCACCGCGTGTTTCGAGCGGGGGGCCCGGCTCGAGGTCGACGCCGAGCAGCCCACGCGGCTCGTGCTCGTCGAGGGCGAGGGCGCGATCGAGGTGGTGCCCGCGGTGGCGCCTTCCATGGTCGGCAGCGTGATGACGGTGGAGATCGCCGGCGACAGCTACTCGATCGACAGCCCCGTCTCGATCCAGACCGTCGTTCACGAGCGCGGCTCCACGCGGGTGACCGTGCTCGAGGGGCGCGTGGAGGTGGTCGATGCCGACGGGCAGTCGCACGTGCTCGAGGCCGGGCAGGTGCGACAGCGGACCCGGAGCGCCCGGAGCAGCACGCGGCCGGACGCCAAGACGCTGCTGGCTCGCGCTCGGGCCAGCCGCTCGGAAGGCAATCGCTCCGCGGCCATTGCCCACTACGAGAAGCTCCTGCGTCTTTACCCGCGCGCCTCCGCGAGCCGGGCTGCGATGATCTCGCTGGGCGACCTCTACCTGGAGGCCCGAAAACCCAAAGCCGCCCTGGCGTGGTTCGATCGGTACCTGCGCAAGGGTGGGGCCCTGGCTCAAGAGGCGTACATCGGCCGGATCAAGGCCTTGGGCGCCCTCGGTCGCGACCGACAGAAGCAAAAGGCCATCGAGGCCTTCCGGATCCGCTATCCTTCCAGTCGCTATGCCGGGACGGCCGGCTAGCGACATGAAGCGATGAGCGCGGATCCACGATGACCTCGGGTCCTCGGTCACGAGGGCCTCTTCGAGCGGAGGCGAGCGGGCTCTATCGGGTCGGCCTTGCCTCGCTTGCCGTGGGGCTCGTGGGGGTCGTGGGGCTCGCCTCCGGATGTCGCCAGCAATTCGTGATCGGCGTCGTCGACAGTGCCGGGTCGGGCGAGGGAAGCTCCTCGGTGGGGGGGACGACCGTCGAGGCCGATGGGTCGACCTCCTCGGTCGCCTCGGGCTCCGCCGGCACGATCGCTAGCAGCAGCAGCGAGACTGCCGTGGTCGAGTGCGAGGCTCCGCCGGGGCACAGTGTCTGCGATTCCGACGGCGATCCTTTTCATGCCCTCGGGCTGGATTGCCCCAGTGGTGGTCCATTCGATACCCAGCCTCTGGTTTCTTCTGCGCTGACCTCCCCGGAGACCAACGCATGGCGGGTGGTCCGGGAGTATGGCAACGTCGCGTGGGAGTCGACCGAGGGCGGCAACTTGTTGGTCTTGACCACCGGGGTGCTCCCGGCGCCCGACGGATCCGGGTTTCTCGAGGTCCCGCAGGGAGTCACTGATGCGGCCGAGGGCAACAACGGCAACCCGGATGGAGTCTCTTTGCCGGCGCCCATCAGCCCCCTGCCCGGCAGCATGGGCGGAGCGGGCGGCTCACCGTTTTCTGATTGCGATGGGGTCGGGGACTGCTCCGAGTCCTTACCGGGGCCCTGGGAGGCGGGAGGTCCCGCTCGTGACCTGGTATGGATGTCCTTCGACATCGACGTGCCGGCGGGGACCTACGGCTACCAGGTCGATCTGGCGTGGTTCTCGACCGAGCTGCCGGCTCGCTATCAGACCGCGGGTACCGACATCGTCGTGTGGTGGCAGTCGAGCGAGGCGTTCACCGGCAACGTGGCCACCCTCGACGGGGCGCCGCTGACCGCCGATGCCCTCGCGTCCTGGGTGGCCAGCCAGGGCTTGCTGGGCAACGTGGCTCCGATGATCGGCACTGGATTCGACGGCACCACCGGTGTGCCCTGCGATCTGCCGGGAGCCTCTTACCCCGACTGTCCCCGCGGGGCGTCCACCGGCTGGCTCACCCTCAGCGGTCCCGCCGAGCCGGGGGAGCGGATGACCATCGTCGTGGCGGTGTTCGATCTACTCGACGACGATCGCGACACCACGATCCTGCTCGACCGGTGGTGTTGGAACTGCGACGGGTGCGAGCTTGGTGTCGACTGTGGCCTCGAGTCGATGCCCGAGGGAAACCGCAAGACCGCGTGCATCGATGAGGAGTGAAAAAGTGCTCCACCCGGTCCGCTCGGGCCCGCGGATCTGCGATGCCCGGGCGCTTGGCCCGGGCGCTTGGCCCGGGCGCCCCCCGCTACAGCTTGTCGAGCGAGTATTTCACCGCTTCGATGATCGTGTACTGCGCCGGGTCGGCGTCGCTGCCGATCGGGGTCTGGAGGCCCTCGGAGTGCCACCGCACCGTGCCTCGCTCGTCGAGCAGCACGATCGTGGGGCTCTGGCCCAGGTTCTCGAACACGGTGAAGGCGTTCTCCATGCCCAGCTCGCGCGCCGGGTTGAACTCGGTCTTGTTGGGGAACCGATACATCGGCAAGGGCGGCATCTTCTGGCCGCCCTCTTCCACCGTCCACTTGTCTTGGAACTTGCGCAGGTCGCTGTCGTTGAGCGCCACCTGGCGCCCGGTGGGGAACTTGACCTGAATGAACATCACGTCGACGTCCCGGGCGTTGAGGTCGGCCTGGGCCTTTTGCAGCACCTGCAAGAACGTCACCGCGGCCGCCTGCTCTTCGCGGTCGCCCTGGTCCCAGTAGATCATCAGGCGCTTCTTGCCCTGGAGCTGGCGGCCGTCGAGGATCCCGCCGTCGACGCTGACCAGCATGACCGAGGGGCTGGCGTGGGCGAACATGCGGCGT
Organism: Myxococcota bacterium; assembly: GCA_039194325.1. Classification (GTDB taxonomy): domain Bacteria; phylum Myxococcota_A; class Polyangia; order Nannocystales; family Nannocystaceae; genus Paraliomyxa. The sequence continues at coordinate 12,850 of JBCCWC010000208.1, read as the reverse complement.
CGCGCCCAGTCGGGCGCTTGATTGAGGCGCTCGGCGCCCGAGGTCCACAGCGGGGGGACGTTCTCGAGCGGCGGCATGTCGGTCTTGGGCTGCGCGACGAGCTCCACCGTCTTGGTGGTCTTGTCGGCGCTGAGGATCTCCAGCTTGTGGGGCTGGCCGTCGATCACGTTGGCCTTGTCGAAATCCGCCCCCGTCTTGACCGGGGTGCCGTCGATCGACTGGATCAGATCACCCTTCTTGACCTCGTTGCAGCCCTTGGTGCAGTCGTGGGAGTAGATCACGTAGACGCCGCCGGCCTTGAGGTCCTTGGCGCTCGGGATGTTGAAGCCCTTGCCTCCTCCTTGGGGATCGCAGCCCGTGAGGGCGAGGGTGCCGAGCAGACCCAGACTGACGAGAATACGCTTCATGATGGTGCTCCGAACGCGGCGCGGAAATGTAGGACGCACTCGCGCACGACGTCAAACGCACCGGCGCTCCGGGGTTTTCACCCCAGGCGCACCCAGGCGGCCATAAGGCACCTCACAGACGGCCGCGGACGGCCAGGCCCAGGGTCCAAAGCTGTGGCAACTCGCCCCGCAGGTCGACATTTTGCTGCTGCGCCGCGGCCTGGAGCACGCTCATCGGTATGGCGGCGCGCTGGTCCGGGTGGTCGAGCACCGCGAGGCCGTACCACGTCCACATGTAATCGAACTGCACGCCGACCGCGAGGCGGGGCAGCACATACACGCTGACGTTGGCCTCCACCGGGATCTCGACGCCGTGGAAATCGAGCTCCATCGAGCCGGCGGCGGTCTCGTAGCGGTTGCGCAGGCGGTTGTAGCCGACGCCGGTGCCCAAGAAGGCGCCCACTCGACCGCGTGGCACAAAGTGGACCCGTAGGCGGGGACCGACCTGCAGCGCTCGCATCGTGGCGTCGTCGACCGCCAAGCCCGCGAAGTTGATGTTGATGAGCCCCGCCGCTTGGGCTAGCAGCGCTTGCTGCAGCACGGCGGGGTTGAGCCCGTAGAGCAGCAGGGCGTTGGTGCCGGGCGTGATCTTGGGCGTCATCGTGCCCCAGCCGCCGGCCAGGCCCAGCTCGATCCAGCCCCGAATATTGCCGCCGATGAAGCCCGACAGTCGGACTCCGGGGCTCACATCGTGGCGCTCGTCGCGACACATGCCGCCGATGCAGCCCAAGGTGCCGATCCGCAGATCACCCACCACGCCGCGATGGGCGAAGCGATCCTTGGGCGACTCGGCCTGCTCGACGACCGCCGCTTGTGGGGAGCCCTCGTCCCCGAGCGACGGGGTTGGCTCGACGGCTGGGTCGACGACTGGCGCGGCCCCCGTGGGTGGCGTGCCCGAATCCGGGGTCGAGGCGGGGGTCGTAGTTGGAGCGGGGGCGGGGCCCATCACTACGGGCTGGGGAGGTGCGGGCTGGGGGCCGACCTCTGCCGGTGGTCCAGGCGAGACTGCCGGGCTCGATGGAGCGGGGAGCGCCGTCGGACGCGCTGGTTGTTGCATCGTGGCCGGGCGCTGGACCGTCGGGGCCGTGGGCTGCGCTTGTAGCGCGGGCCCAGTGGGCGCGGGCTGGGCGGGCGCCGCGGGCTCCATCGGCTCGGCCGGGGTGGTCGGCATGGTGCCGCCGGGCACCGCGGGCAATTGCGGAGGACCCGCCCACGCCAGGGAAGGGCATAGAGCCAGGGTCAGCGTGGTCAGCCATCGGCTCAGCGACCGCGAGAGGCCCTTTGCTCGTCTGTGCTCGACCATAGTCCCCTTGGCGATCCCCTTGCGATCGACTCTAGCAATGAAATGAATCGCCGCTATGGATCTTTTGAGCCCTGTGGTGGGTGACTGCGGCATGCGTCGTCGGCTTGCCTTCTCCACCACGGTCGAGCGTGGTGGGAGTTGACAGGTGCCGATTGATCTTGCCGCGATGGACCGATCGATGACGCTAGCGCGTACCGCGGGTCGATGACGACCACGAAACCATCGACGTGGACCATTGGCGCTCGTCGGGGGCGTTCACGGGCGGACTCGCTCACCCGAGCAATCGTCCGCGGAGTTCGTCGCTGACGGTACGGGGATACCCGAACAAAGTGGCGACGGCGGAGGCGATCTGACGGACGAAGCTGAAGGGGAGCATGCGGTTGGTTCCTTTCGGCTGGGACAACCTCGCGTCACGCAATTCATTGCCGCCGAATTGAATCTTCTTGCCGTCTCGATCGTCGCGGAGGCTCACGTTTGGCTGGTGAAACCCGGACCGCTTCGGTGCCGGGATCCAAGTTACGAGCGACTCGGCAGTGCCTTCGACTCAGACTCCGCGCCCGGTAGCGCTCGGCGAGCGCGGGCTACCGATCGCGCGAGCGACTCCGCCTCCTTCGAGCCGATGAGCGTCACCTTGCGGCGCCCCTTGGCGTCGCGCCAAACCACGCGGACCGCCTTTCCGCCGTCGCCGGGCATGTTGTAGAGCCACTCGCCCTTGGGTCCGCGCCGGATCCCCCATCCGCCGAAGTGCACCCAGCTATACGTGGTGAGCTCGGCCGACTCGATGGCCGCGATGGGGATCGTCGGACCGAAGAGGCCATACTGGATCTTGACGCTGCCCTCCGAGACCGTGACCCGCAAAACCGCGAACAACACCCACAGCACGAACATCACGGGCATCGTCAGCGCCATGCTCAGCCACGCTCCCGGGGTGCCCAGCAGCACGGGGATCGCCGTGGCCAGCGTCAGCCCGCCGAACACCGCGGTCAGGGCCGCGGGCGCGCGCTGCTTGGCTCGATAGAGCACCTGGCCTTCTCCGCGCATGTACTTGCGCTCATAAGGATCGGCCGAGGCGATCTCCGTACCCTCGCGCTGCGCCAGCGCTCGTTCCTCCGACGTCGACATGCTCGGTGCTGGGCGTAGGCGGCGGAGCCCACCCGCGCAAGCCCCCAGGTTCATCGGCCGTGACCGCCGTGGGCTAGCCCACGACGAATGAGCGATCCGGTGTAGGGAGCGCCGAGTTCGTGCGTTGACTCTACAACGCGCAATGAGCGGCCTCCGTCCAATGGAAACCTACTACGGCATACATCGACGCACTGGATCGCGAGAGCCTGTCGAATTAATCATTGCATTCCCCATAATAGTGAGTTGACGCAGATTAGTTTAAGGAGTTATGGTGTGAATATGAACGGTTCCATGCTCGCCTCTTGGGAATGCACCCGGGTCGAGCACGAAGGATCCGGGGAAGTCTTGCCCATGAGCCTCGAAGCCCAGGCGGCCCATGCCCGCGTAGAGCGGCAGCTCTTCGGCGAGGACGCATCGGAGCCCACACCGACCCTCGGTCGGTTCCAGGTCGTCCGGCAGATCGGCCGTGGCGCGATGGGCGTGGTGTACGAGGGGCTCGATCCCGACCTCGATCGTCGCGTGGCGCTCAAGGTGCTGCGCGCCGATGCGGACGCCCAGGGCTCGATGCACGCGCGCTCCCGGATGATTCGGGAGGCCAAGGCCCTCGCCCGGCTGCGGCATCCGCACGTGACCACGATCTACGAGGTGGGGACCACCGGCCGGGGGGTGCCCTTCATCGCCATGGAGCTGGTCGAGGGGCGCACCCTCAAGGGCTGGCTTCGCTCGCGTCCTCGCTCGTGCGGGGAGATCGTCGATGTGTTCCTCCAAGCGGGCCGAGGGCTCGCGGCGGCCCATGAGGCCGGCCTGGTGCATCGCGACTTCAAGCCGGACAACCTGATCATCGACCACGAAGGCCAGGCGCGGGTCGTCGACTTTGGACTGGCCCGCAGCGCCGGCCTCGGGGAGCTGATGCCCACGCTCGACGAGTCCGAAGACGGCGAGCCGGTCGATCTGCACCTGACCTGCACCGGAGCAATCTTGGGCACACCGGCCTACATGGCGCCCGAGCAGTTCTTGGGCGGTCCGGCGCATACCGCCAGCGACCAGTTCAGCTTTTGCGTGTCGTTGTTCGAGGCGCTCTATGGTCGTCGGCCCTATCCGGGCAACGACCTGCCGTCTTTGCAGCGGTCGCTCATCGGAGGTGAGGTGGTGGGTCCGCGGCGCGGCGTGCCGCGGCGGCTGTATCGGGTGCTCCGTCGGGGTTTGGCCACCGATCCCTCCGCCCGGTTCTCCAGCATGGACGACTTGCTCGACGCTCTGGCGGCGGCTCGGCCTCGGTCTCGGTCCCGGCGTCCGGCCCTGCTGGTGGCCGGATTGGCGCTGGCCGCGGCGGCCGGTGCCTGGACCTCGGTGGGGCCCACCGCGGGGTCGGCCGTGGACTCCGTGGCGCCCGCCGAGCCCTCGATGGGCGCGCTGGCGAACATCGACAACGCTGCATCGGCGCCCGAGCCGTCGCCCGAGGCCCCGGTGGTCTCGGTCGTGGCCCGGGCCGAGGGTGCTTCCTGGGGCCACTGATCGCCGACCGACCGAAATCGGGGCACCTCGAATGGCCGGATTTCGGCGCGGTGTCCTCGTTTGGCAGGTATGGTCGGGTCCGTGGGTACCGAAAACCGCGAAGACGGAGCCCCTACCCTCCAACCCCGGAACCGAACCCATCACCGCACCGACGTAGGTCTCGCGGTGGCCACACTCGCGTTTCGGCAGCGTCCGTCCGGGGTTGGTTCCGAGGAACTGGCCTCGCCGCTCGAGTGCACCCTGATCTACGACGGCGAGATCGTAGCCCGCTGTGCGGTGCTCGACGTGGCCGCGCAGGTGCTGGGGATCCTCGTCGCGCCCGAAGTCCCGATGTGGAAGGGCATGCGCTTCGACCAAGTGCGACTCGAGCAGCGGCACCGCACCGTCGCCGAGGGAACCGCCACCGTCGGCGAGATCGAAGCGGGTGCTGAGCGTCGGGCCGAGCTGCACTTTACCGGCGGCGAGCTCGATCTGAGCGCGTTACGCCTGCGTGACGGTGCATCCCTCGATCCGGGCGGATCGAACCCCGCCGCCGCCGCCTTGCCCACCGACTGGCGCGCAGCCGTGGCGGAGCTGGGACAGATCTTGCGGTGGAGCAGCGAGTATCTCGATGTCACCACTCGATCCATGGGGGGATCTCTGACGCCGTCCCAGGAGCAAGAGGTCTTCGGGGGTCTGTTCAGCCAATGGGCGCCGCGATGTCTGGGCTCGTTGGCTCGCTTGCACGATCTCTCCTCGGGCTTCGAGCCCGAGCAGCGGGAAGTCGCGGCCGAGCACGCACGCAGTCAGCTGCTGGGTAAGGCGATCCCTGGGCATGTGGCGCCTGCTCCCGCCCATGGCGTCGTGGACGACTATGCCCTGCCGTACCTATTCAAGGCGGCTGCTCGTGAAGGGGCCAGTCGTCCCGAGCGGTTCTTCCGCCATGCATGGGCTCACTTTCCCCTGGTGCGTACGATCCTCGCGCGCCCTCGCTGGTTGGCCGACCTGTGGGGGGAGCTGCGCGGTCGTCCACGAGCTCGGGTCTTGGTGGTGCAGCCCGGCTACGCGGCCGAGCTGAGCGAGGTTCAGATGGTGGGCGGCGCGCAGTTCGAGCTCACCCTGCTCGAGGCCGATCCCGAGCTCCGCAGCATTAACGAGCCGCAGTGGCGGGGGCGCTGGTCGGGCAAGTCCGACACCTTGCACGTCGAGTCGCGGCCGCCGACCGGATTGCCCCTTTGGGACGAAAAACCCTACGACCTGATCTACGGCGTTGGGGTGCTCGGGGGGCTCGACGACGCGCGGGCGCGGGCTCTCATCAAAGAGCTGCACCGGTGGTTGGCCCCCAAGGGACGCTTGATGCTCGGCAACCTGCAGGTCGAGCCGGCGAGCACCTGGTTGCTCGACTACGTCTTGGGCTGGCGGGTGCACTACCGCGAGGTCCAAGCGCTCGGGGGGATGGTCGAGGAGCTCGGGCTTCCCGCGTCGTCGTGGCAGGTGGGCGCCGATCCCAGCGGGCGGGCCTCGGTGCTGGATCTGGTGCGTTGACGCCTACACCGCCTCGACCCGCAGCAGTACGTCGCCTTCGTCCACGTCGTCTTGGTCGGCGGGCACCACCGCGATCACGCGGGCTCGGGCCGGGAGCCCTTCGCCGCCGTAGGTGATCCGGTTGAAGGTCTTCATCACCTCCAGCAGCGCGATCGCTTGCCCGGTCTCGATGATGTCTCCCGCGGCCACGAAGGGCGGCTCGTCCGGGGCTGGGCGCGCGTAGAACCGCCCCGACAGTGGCGTGCAGAAGACCAGGCCCTGTGCGTCGGCCTCGGCCGCCGCCTCGGCCGCCGCCGAGCCCGCTGCGGCGGGGCTGGCCTCGGGATCGAGCCGCAGCAGGACGTCGCCGTAGGCCACCGGCTGACGGGCGAGTCGGGGCCCTTCTTGCTCGAGCACCAGGCCAGCGGCCTGGGCGGGCGCTCGCAGGTGGTGCTGCACCCCCAGGATCTCTAGCTCGCCCAGCGAGGCGCCCGGGATCACCAGCTGCCCGGCCGATGGTGCGTTGCGCCACTGCCCCACCGCGGGGCTTAGCAGCTCCTGCTGGGCGCCGTCGCGCCGCAGTGTGGCCACAAGCTCGGGGACGAACACCCTACCGTCGACGGGTTTACGCTTCATCGTCCGTTCCTCGTTGGATCCTAGTGGGGTCCTAGTGGGGGGCCTTTAGCGGGGGCCGGCGGTCAGCACCTGGAGGTCGTGGAGCGACCATATGCGGCTGTTCTTGATCCGTCGATACCCGATCGACTGATACGAAGCCTCCACCAGCACCCGCAGGTAGTCGCGCAGCTCGGGCAGGGCCACGACCTCGTCGGTGTCGAGGGTCTGCGCCGCGAGGTAGGGATCCATGTCTTGCTCGATCCGGGCCTCGACCGCCTTCATGCCCGCCTCGAGCTGCGCCCGCTCCTTCGGATCTTGGGTGATGATCTCGAAGTCGTCGTCGAGCTTGGTGTTGTAGGTGGCGATCGCCAGGGTGCGTCCCTCCATCACCGAGAGCCGCGAGATCGTCGTGGATAGCTGCACCACCGGGTCGTAGGGCAGCCCGGCCATCGCGTAGTAGCCCGCCCCCGAGGCCTTGCGCAGCAGCACCGTGAACATCGGCACCTGGTTGGTGGAGTTGGTGTAGATCAAGCTGCTGCCGAAGCCCAGCAGGCCCTGGGCCTCGGCCTCGAGCCCGATGTCGAAGCCCGCGATGTCTTGCAGCCACACCAGCGGGATCCCGTCGTCGTTGCAGGCGCGGGAGAACGCCGCGATCTTGGCGATCCCCGCCCGGTAGAGGATCCCCGCGGGGCGCCGCGCCCCAGGGCGTTCGGGGTCGCCCACCAGGCCCTGCCGGTTGATCACGAACCCGGCGTAAAGGCCCCCTACCCGGCCGATCCCGCAGATCATCTCCTCGCCGCTATGCGGCATCACCTCCCAGAACAGGCTGCCGTCGCATAGCCGGGCCAGCACCTCGGTGGCGTCGTAGGCCTCGCGGTGGTCGGCGGGCAGAATGCCTCGTAGCTCTGCGCTGGGGAACGTGGGCTCCATCGGCCCCGCGTCGCCCCGGTAGTAGCCCGCGGCCGATCCGGGCAGCTTGGCCACGTCTTGTCGTAGCGCGCGCAGCAGGGTGGCGTCGTCGGGCACCCGGGCGTCGGCGCAGCGGCTCGCGTGCACGTGCACCTCGGGGCCGCCGATGTCGAGGCTGGTGATCTTCTGGCTCTTGGCGCCCTTGATGAGGGCCGCTCCCGCGATCACCATATAGGCTTGCTCGGTCATATAGACCCGGTCGCTGATGATCGGCATATAGCCGCCGCCCGCGATGCAATCGCCGAACACTCCAGCCAGCTGGGGCACCCCGTGGGCCGACAGCAGGCTGTTCATCTTGAAGATGTGCCCCGCCCCTTTGGCTCCGGGGAACGAGCGCGACTGCTCGGGCAGAAACAGGCCGCTACAGTCCACCAGATACACCGTGGGCAGGCGCAGGCGCAGGGCCATCATCTGGGCGCGCTCGATCTTCTCGGGCGTGCGGGGCCACCACGAGCCCGAGGCCACGGTGTTGTCGTTGGCGATCACCATGCACCAGCGGCCCTCGATCTGGGCGAACGCCGTCACCACCCCCGCGCCGGGGGATTGCAGGCCCTTGTCGCCGAAGCGCTCGCCGTAGTTGACGAAGGTGCCCACCTCGAACAAACGAGTGCCCGGATCGGCGAGCTGGGCCAGCCGCTCGCGGGTGGTCAGCTTGCCCTTGGCGTGCACGCGCTGGACGTACTTGTCGCCCCACCCCGCGGCCACCTCGGCGCGGCGCTCGGCGAGGATCGCCTCGCGCTGCGTGAGCGCGTCGGCGTGCGCACAGAACGTGGCGTCGTCGCAGATCTCGGCGCGGGGCGCCCCGATGGGGACCAGAGGGACGTGGGTCATGCCAGCAGTTCCTTCAGCGCTCGACTGGTTGCTCGACGGGGTACTCGTGGTGGGGTCACACAGGCCAGCCCGGGATCTTCCGCGTGTCGTAGCGGTGCGCGCGGAAGTCCTCCGAGGCCAGGATGGCCTGGTGCATCGGCACCGTGGTGGGGACTCCCTCGCAGATTAGCTGGTCCAGCGCCCCGAGCATCTGATCGATCGCCGCGTCGCGGTCGTTGCCGCGGGCGATCACCTTGCAGATCAGGCTGTCGTAGTGCGGCGGGATCCGGTAGCCCGAGGTCACGTGCGTGTCCACCCGCACTTGTCCGTCGGCCGCGTCGGGGCTCTGCCAGCGGGTGATCGTGCCCGGGGCCGGGCGGAAGCCGTCGTTGGGGTCCTCGGCGTTGATCCGGCACTCGATGGCGTGCCCGGTGAGCTCGATCTGCTCCTGGCGGAGCGACAGCGCATGTCCGGCCGCCACCCGTAGCTGCTCGCGCACCAGATCGACCCCCGCGCGCATCTCCGAGACGCAGTGCTCGACCTGCAGGCGCGTGTTCATCTCCATGAAGCGCAGCACGCCGTCGCTGTCGAGCAAGAACTCCATGGTGCCCGCCCCCACGTAGCCGATCCGCCGGGTCGCCTCCACCGCCGCCTGCAAGCTGCGCGCGCGCACCGGCTCGGGCAGCACCGGCGAGGGAGACTCCTCGATTAGCTTTTGGTGGTTGCGCTGCACCGTGCAGTCGCGCTCGCCCAGGTGGATCGCCTGGCCGTAGCGATCGCCCACCACCTGGATCTCGATGTGGCGGCCGCCCTCGACCAGCCGCTCCATGTAGACCCGCGGGTCGCCGAACGCGGCCCGGGCCTCCGCCTGGGCGTCGGCGTAGGCCGCCGCCACCTCGTCGGGCGCTCGGGCGATCCGCATGCCGCGGCCACCTCCGCCGCTCTCCGCTTTGATGAGCACCGGGTAGCCGATCCGATCCGCCACCTCCCGGGCCTGCTCGGCGTCGGCCAAGATCCCGTCGCTGCCCGGGATGAGGTCGAGCCCCGCCGCGGCCATGGCCCGCTTGGCCGGTGTCTTCTTGCCCATCAGGTGCATCACGTGCGCGGGGGGTCCCACAAACGTGATCCCGTGGCTCTCGCACAGGGCGGCAAAGCGCGGGTTCTCGGCCAAGAAGCCCCAGCCGGGGTGGAGCGCGGTGCAGCCACTTTGGCGGGCCGCTTGCACCACGCGGGCCGGGTCGAGATAGCTGTGGGTCGCGCGGCCCGGGCCCAGCCGCACCGACTCGCGCCCGTCGAGATACGCCGCGTCGGCGTCGGCCTCCGAGACCCCGAACACCGGGGTGATTCCCAGCGCATCACAGGCGGTGGCGATGCGAACGGCGACCTCACCGCGATTGGCGATGAACAGCCGATGGAAGGTGGCGGGTGCGGCCATCGGGCGCGCAGGCTAGCAGAAAAATGCCGCACCTGGGGCGGCTTGGCGCTCGGTCGAGCGTCGATTATTCGCTTGCGGATCCCCGCCCAACCCGCTGTGATGGGTGATGCGATGGGTCGGGAAGACGTAGACGTCGACAATCTCCAGATCACTGGGGCAGCGCCCCGCAGCGGACCCGATGCGCCGATCACCGTTCGTGACGAGGTCATCATCGTCGTCAATCAGGCGTACGGTCCTCGTGGTGATCCGCTGATCGGGTTTGGCGACGTCGTCTTCGATGGGTTCCCCGCGCTCACCTTGCGTGTGCGGGCCGGGGAGCGTGACGAGATGGTTCATCTGTCTCCGATCCACGGGGATCGCCGCAAGCAAGGAATGGATGGCTTGCCCGAGGGCACCAAGTGCGAGCTACTGTGCCCCGTGTCTGGCGTCCCGCTGCCCAAGCTTGGCCAGGTCGGCGATAGCGAGGCCGAATATCGGGCGATCTACCTGACCCCCAAGCTCGACAAGGGCTCGATGGTCTTCATCAGCGATACCTGGGGGCACCACCACTCACGGGTGGTCGACAACAACGAGATCATCTCGCTGTGGGTCACGGCCGAGGCCGGCAGGCAGTGAGCGTCGCGGTCGCGCGGGTCATGGCGTCTTCCGGTGGAGCGGCTCCGTCCGTGCCGGGGTTGTTGCGCTCGCGAGCACGATCCTGACTATTGTCCCCTGACCACGCCATGAGCGAGTCTTCCCCGCGGTGGTCTCGTGCCGTACTCCTGGCCGCGTGGGCCTGGACGGTGGCGATCTTCGTTTTCTTGTGGATGCCGCCTCCGCCCCCGCCCGAGATCGTCTGGTGGTGGTGGGACAAGCTCGTGCACTTCGGGTTGTTTGCTGCCTTTGGCGGGCTGTGGACCTGGCACGGAGTGCGCGGCGTATGGCTGCTGCCGCTCGGGGTGCTGGTGGGGGCGGTCACCGAGGTAGGCCAGGGCCTGATGCCCTGGGAGCGCCACAGCAGCTGGGACGACTTTGGCTTCGACGTGGTGGGCCTGGTGGTGGGCGTGGTCGTCGGCCGCGTGCTGCGGCCCCGCGCAGTGGGGCCGCGACCGGCGTGGTGGTGAACCCGATCGATCAGTCACCGAGGCGAGCGCGCATGCCAGCGACGAACGCTTCGTCTCCTGCCTGCGCGCGGCTGTCGAGTATGCGTTGATCCGCGCCGTGCGGCGTATGGGTCGCGCCGGGTGATCTCTGGCTCACTTGCGGGCGTCGCCCGACTTGGCCGTGTTCGCCCTGGGGATCCCCCTCGGAGGGAGCGACATCCTCCGCTTGAGGATCTGCCGCATACGGGCCGCCGGCTCCGACGACATGAACTCGTCGATGGGCGGCAAGTCGCCGACCCCCGACGTTCGCTCGTACGCCCGGCCGGACACCGGGCGATTGCTAGGAAACAGCGCCGCCGTACGGGTGGGATCTTGATAGAAGAAGTGCAGCGGTATGGTCACGTCGAGGGCCGCGTCGAGTGACGCGGACTCGACCTGTGTGTCGGCCAGGGCCTCGATCGTGCACACGTCGCCCTGGGCATCGATGACCGAGCCGTCGACCAGCCGTGGGCGGGTCACCGAGCCGTCGGCCTCCACCGTCAGCGTCACCTCGACCCGCGAGGTGGTCACCGGATCGCGGGTCATCGCGACCTCGTAGCAGCGCTGGAGGGCGGGGCGAGCCGCCTCGACCGCCGCAAGGCCCGCCTGGCGCGCGATGCCGCGGATACGGGTGTTGGCCTTGGCCGCGACCGGTCGCGGTAGCGCGCCCACCCGAACCAGCACCCGCCCGGCGTTGATCTGGTCGTAGCCGTAGTCGACGAGCGACGACCCGGTGAAGCGCTCGTCCAGGAGGAAGGCGCGTACCCGAGGGTCATCGGGGTCGGCCCAATCGATCCGTCGCACCTTCACCAGCCGATACTCCTCGCCGTCTTCGAGCTCGGGCGCCTTCGAGCCCGGTGAGGCGGTCGGCGGATCGGCGGCGGAGGACGCAACAGTCACCTCCGCCGTGTCCTCGTCCTCGGCCTTCTCTTTGTCGTCTTCGTCCGCCTCGCTCTGTTCCTCCATCGTCACCTGGACATCGAGGCGAGAGTCGAACTCATAGAGCAGCTCGTAGATCTCGCCGCGCTGCCCTGCGGCCTCCTCGGTGTCGCCGAAGAGCTCCTCGTGCTTGGCTACATACAGCTCGCACATCGCCTGACCATCGACCAGGTACGACATGTCGCCGGTCGCATGATGAGCCTGCAGCAGCCCGTAGCCCATGCGCGCCACCAGCTTGTGGCGGACAATGTCGGCAGAGGGATCGGCCGGGAGCTGGAGCAGCGCATGGCCCCACAGCGCCACCGCCTCGTCAAAGCGGCCCTCGGTGTAGCGTTCCTCGCCGAGCATATAGATCCGCGCGGCCGCGATCGGGATCGTCCGCCCCTCGGAGCCGGCCGAGGGATCTTCAGTCGGTGCAGGTACGACCTCTGGGGTCGTGGAGGTAGGCTCCTCCTTGCCCGCACATCCAGCTATCAATACCGCCATCGTCAACCATACGTGTACCTGCATCACGAAAGACCAACGGGGTCCGCGCAATTTTCTTACAAGCGGTCCCACCGAGGTCCGCGATCTGCACACTTTAGGGCGCGGGGCCGCCGCCGCTATCCGTAAAACCCTTGGATCTTTCGCTCCATCGTTGTTTCGCGCAGTGCGAATTGTTAGGCGTTCTTCGCGCGCTTGGCGGAACGACTCGTTCCCGTAACGTTTCGAGCGCTAATGCCCGCGCATTAAATGCGAATATTAACAAGTGATTGAGAGAAATCCCCATGGGGATGGCCCGAGAAAACACTTGATGTGAATGCCACGGCTCACCAATAATGGAGTAGAAATCTTTCCCATCAGTGAGTGGGTAGGATCCACAAAGGAACAACCTCGGAGTGGCCACGGAAAAAATAGGGATTATCCTTACCTCTACGAAAGGGATAGAAGCCGCGAAGCGTTCAACTGAGCGGTACTGTCCGGGAGGTGGTGGTGTCACGGGGATCAAGACTGGAGTGGCGGATAAGGCGCAGTCTGTGGGCATCCACGGGTCAAGGGGCCGATCGCATGACGCGGCCGGCTCCGGGTTGTG
>JBCCWC010000207.1:0-27792 GCA_039194325.1 Myxococcota bacterium | reverse complement strand
TACACCGAGAGCGGGGAGAAGTTTCAGATCCCCGACATGCTGGCCAACCGCGCCGACAACTACAACCTCGGCGACATCCTCGGGGGTAAAGAAGAGCAGTTCGCGCTCAGCTACATCGAGAACGCGATCACCTCCAACCCCGTGCTGGCCCCCCTGGCCACCCGCGAGCAGGCGGACATCTACAAGCTGGTCCGTATGGCTCAGGGCGAGGAGATCCCGACCACCGATCTGGCCCATGGTTACTCGGCGGTCGAGCTCAGCGAGGTCACCTCGGTGCTGGGGCACCTATTCCGGGTGCAACAGGTGCTGCTCCAGGTCAACCTCAACTACATCGAGTCGGCCTCGATGGACGACGCCTACCGTACCGAGCCCCCATTCAAGCTGCAGGGCAGCTACCGCAACATGAACAAGCTGGCCGAGAAGGTGGTCGCGGCGATGAATGCCGAGGAGCTCGAGGCCCTCATCGCCGACCACTACATCGGCGAGGCCCAGACGCTGACCACCGGCGCCGAGCAGAACCTGCTCAAGCTCGATGAGATCCGAGGCGCGCTCGACGACGGCAAGAGCGCGCGGTGGGAGGAGATCAAGAAGGAGTTCCGCAAGCAGCGGACGCTGGGCGGGGCCGAGGACGATCCGGTGGTGCGGATCACCGCGCAGCTGTCGACCCTGGGTGAGCACCTGGAGGGGATCCAGGGATCGATGAGTCAGGGGGAGCACCTGGCCCGGTTGGGTGAGGGGCTCGAGGGGATCGCCCGGGCGATGGGTCGATCGCCAGGGCCCGCCGAAGCGCTCTCGGGCGTGGTCACGCAGCTGGGCGGGATCCAGCAGGCGCTGGGGCAATCGCGTGGGCAGGCGGAAGCGCTCTCGGGCGTGGTCACGCAGCTGGGCGGGATCCAGCAGGCGCTGGGGCAATCGCGTGGGCAGGCGGAGGCGCTCTCGGGCGTGGTGGACCGGCTGGAGGGGATCGGTCAGGCGCTGTCGCAGGTGAGCGTGGGGGGGGAGCTGGTCGAGCGTCTGGATGCCCTGACCACGGTGGTGCGGCAGGCGGGGTCGAACTTCCGAGCGCCAACGCCGGCGTCCGCACCCGTTCCTCCGCCGCCTGCGATGGCCACGGCGCCGGCCAGCCCCGCGGTCAGCGATGCCATGGTGCAGATGGTGCAGATGCTCGGCGGCTACCTGCAGCGGATGGAGCACGCGATCCAGACCCTGGCGCAGCCCCAGGTGCAGGTGCGGGTGGACGCCCCGGCGGCGATCGACGAATTGCTCGCCCAGCAGATCGCGATCATCGAGCGCACGCTGGTGCCGCTGGTGCGCACCACCAACCAGCAGCTGGTCAGCCCCACCAAGGTGGACGAGCGGGTGGTCGAGCTTATTGGGCTGCTGCGCAACGTCGATCAGCAGCTACGCCAGGGGCACGCGATTGCGTCCCCTGCCCCGTCCTCGGGCCCGGGCCGGGGCCCGGGTAGAGGCCCGGGTAGAGGCCCGGATCGAGGGGGTGGAGCGGGAGCGGCCGGAGCCGCGGGGGGCGGCGGCGGGTCGGCGATCCGAACGCCGGCGGTCCGAGGTCGAGGGGCAGCGAGCTCGGCCCCGAGCGGAGCGAGTGGAGCGAGCGGAGCGAATCGGCAGGAGCGACCCGGCTACTGGCCGGCCCCGCAGGTGCCCAACGCGGTGATCCCCGAGCCGCCTTCACTGGGGACGCCCAAACGCCGACCGGCGCCGTCGGTGACCCCGCCCGGACGGCCGGTGCCGCCGGTGGCTCAGCCGGGGCGACCGGTGCCGCCAGTGGCTCAGCCGGGGCGACCGGTGCCGCCGGCGGCCCAGTCGGGGCGGCCGATGCCGCCGGCAGCTCAGCCTCGGGTTGGGCAGCATCCCGGGCAGCCGCAGCCAGCGGGGCAGCCAGCGGGGCCGCCAGCGGGGCCGCCAGCGGGGCCGTCGGCTGCCGGTGAGCAGCAGCCCCAAGAGCAGTGGCGTCCGCCGCCGCGCTACCGGCCGCCCTCGTCGTCATAAAGAGCGGGGGACGCGGGGGAGCGCGGGAGATCGTGGGGAGGCGCGGGTGGTCACCGGGTCGCGGGGAGTCGTGAGGGGTGGCGCGGGGATCGCTCGTTGCTCATCGGGTGGCCCCGCGCGGGGCTTCGGTGGTCGACCGGTTGGACCTGCGGCGTGCGCTCGAGGGCCTGTTGCGGCGCGTTTGACCGGGCTCCCGGCCCCCCTCGATAATTCGTCCCGCCGTGACCGAACAGGGCGATGCCATGGATACTGACGACAGCGGAGAGGAGCATCCGCTCGTCGGTCACGTGCTTGCCGATCGCTATCGGATCGATGCTCTGCTCGGCGAGGGAGGGATGGGGGCGGTGTTTCGAGCCACGCACCTCAGCCTCGATCGTCCGGTGGCAGTCAAGCTGCTGCACCCGCGGCTGACCGACGACGAGCAGGTCAGCAAGCGCTTCGAGCGGGAGGCCCTGGCCGCGTCCAAGCTCGATCACCCCGGCTGCGTACAGGTGATCGACTTCGGCACCAGCCGCAAGGGCATGAAGTACCTGGTGATGCAGTACCTCGACGGCAAAGAGCTGCGCGAGCTGACCGGGGAGGCGCTGCCGCTACCGCAGGTGATCGACGTTGGGGATCAGATCCTGCGGGCGCTCGAGCACGCCCACAAGCGCGGCCTGGTGCATCGCGATCTCAAGCCGGAGAACATCTTCCTGGTCACCGGGGACGACGGCGAGACGAGGATCAAGCTCGTCGACTTCGGGATCGTCAAGCTGCTCGAAGCGGCGGGGATGGAGAAGCTCACCCGCATGGGGATGGCCTTCGGGACGCCGGCCTACATGAGCCCGGAGCAGGCGGCGGGGGGGACGATCGATCCGCGGACCGATCTCTACGCGGTGGGGATCCTGCTGTACGAGATGCTGACCGGTGATCCTCCCTTCGAGGCGGACGAGCCGGGGATCTTGCTGCGCATGCAGATCTTGTCCGAGCCGTCGCCGCTGCCCGAGTCGGTGCCGCCGGCGGTGGCGAAGGTGGTGCTTACGCTGCTGAGCAAGGACGCCGACGAGCGCTATCCCTCGGCCCGGGCGGCCCGAGAGGCGCTCGTGGCCGCGATGGAGACCAAGCCCGCCCCCGCGGCGGCAGCCTCAGTCCCCGCTGTGGAGGCGCCTACGGTCGCGCTTGCCCCGGTGGAGCCTGATACGGCGCAGCCCGACGCGGCGCCGCCCGACACAGCGCCGCCCGACGCAGCGCAGCCCGACGCGAGCCCAGAGCGGCCCGGTGAGACCTCGAACACGGCCAGTCGGACGCCAGCGTCGACCGATCCCGCGGAGCGGACGGTGGCCGAGCCGGTGGTGCCGGTGCGGTCGGGGAGCACGGTGCCGGGAGAGGACGAGGCCGATCCTGCGCCGGGATCTCGTCCGACCGGCGGTGCTTCGAAGCCGGTGGTGCCGGTACGATCGGGGAGTACAGTGCCCGGTCAGGAGGACGCCGCTGGCGAGTCTCGTGCGTCCGGGTCCGACGCGGCGCAGCCGATCCGCTCGGGCGGGACGGTGGTCGCGGGGTCGTCGACTGCACATGGGGCGGTGCCGTTGCCCGCACCATCCTCGCCGCCGGTGTCCACGCCCCACAGCGCTGCCCCCATAGGCTCGGTTGGGCGGGGACCGTCCGCAGGGTCGGTGGCGCACGGGGGCAGCCCCCAGGCGGGGAGCTCGATGAACCATGGGCACGCGATGCATTCGACGGCCTCGGCGTCGATGAGTCACGGCGTGGGCCCGGCCGGGTCGGCGGTCTACGATCCGCTCGCGATCTCCAACGCCCATATGTCCGCGACCGGCTCCTCGTCGGCGATGTACATGGGGGGGCCGCAGTCGACGACCGGGGACTTCGGGGTCATCCCGCCCCCGGCCGAGGATCGCCGCAGCTCGCGACGCAACGCGATCGCCCTGGTGCTGGTCGGTGTGCTGGTCGCCTGGGGGTTGATCGCCGTGCTGTGGATGTCGAGCCGGGGCAACGAGCAATCCGGTGCGGAGGGGGCGAGCCCGGGAGCGGCCGAGGGAGAGTCGGCCGACGCGGCGGATCCCAACGACGCGGGCGAAGAGCAAGGTACGAACCCAAAGGGCAAGAATAAGAAGGGCAAGAGCAACAAAGGCAAGAACAAGAAGGGCAAGAGCAAGAAGGGCAAAGACAGCAAGGAGAAGGGCGATTGACCGCCAGCAGCAGCCCGCTGGAGATCGGGGAGCGCTACGAGGGCTTCGAGATCCTTCGGGTTCTCGGGGCGGGGACCTTCGCCTGGGTCTATGCCGCCCGCCACGCCGACTACGTGCCGCCGGTGGCGCTCAAGCTCTCACGAGCGCCGGTCGACTCCGAGCAGACGGCGCTACGGGCCCTGCGGGAGATCCGGATCCTCGGCACGCTCTCGAACCCTCACGTGGTTCACATCTTCGATCACGGGCTGGGGGCGGACGAGCGCTGGTACATGGTGATGGAGCTGCTCGAGGGCGGCGAGCTGTCGTCCCGACACGACTTCGATCGCCCGATGGCTCCGGCCGAGGCGGCCCGGGTGGTGCACCAGGCGTGCCTGGGCCTGGACGAAGCCCACCGCGCGGGGATCGTTCACCGCGACATCAAGCCCGACAACCTGTGGCTGATGCCCGACCGGAGCATCAAGGTGCTGGACTTCGGGCTGGCGCGGGCCTGGGACACCGACTCGACGATCGGGGCCAACGTCACCATGGGGCACATGCTGATCGGTACGCCCCACTACGCGCAGCCCGAGCAGGTCAAGACGGGCAAGCTGACCCCGGCCAGCGACGTGTACAGCCTGGGCGTGGTGCTCTACGAGCTGCTGTGCGGGCGGACGCCCTTGTTCCCCGACCAGCCCGTCAGCGAGGTCCGCGACGCGCTCATGGACGATCCGCTCAAGTGGCTGGTGGCGCACGTCAAGGAGCCGCTGGTTGCGATCGATCGCTATCCCGAAGGGCGAGCGCTACCCCGTAGCTTGGTCAAGCTGCTGACGGAGGTGCTGGCCAAGGATCCGGAGCAGCGTCCGGCTACCGCGGGGGTGCTGGCCAATCGCCTGTCGTGGATCATGCACCACGATCTGGGCCAGGCGATGGGCGCGATCTTGCGGGTGTTGGATCCGGCCGGTCGGGAGAAGCGGCATTTGCTGCTGCCCGGGGTGCACCGGGTGGGCGTGGGGAAGGGGTTCGAGATCACGCTGGCCCGGGAGCCCACCTCCACCCTGTTCGCCTCGCTCGAGTGGGCGGGTGCTCCCTACGAGGCGGAGCTCCAGCCGTTGCTCACCGACGGCCGCGTGCTGGTCAACGGCCACGCGCTCGACTACCGGGTGCGGCTGGTCCCGGGGACGCAGATGCAGATGGGGCCGTACCGGCTGGAGCTGCGCTATCCGAGCTCGATGCGGATGTCGTCGCGCTGAGGCTGCCTACGGCGCCGGCTGCAGGTCGTCACACTCGATGCCCGACGTCACCACGCCGACCTCCGCCCTCCACTTGGAGCCGACCTCGGTGCTCTGCCACTTGGATTGCTCCACGTCGCAGTCGTAGCTCTCGCCTTCCTGCTTGTCGACGAACAGCAGGGTGTAGGTCTGCGACCGCTGACCCTCGCGTTGGCAGCCCTTGCACTTGCCTTCCCGGGTAAGCGTGACCGCGGGCCACGCGGGGGCCGGATCCTTGCCCTGGCCCTCGGCCTTCTCGGTGCGTTCGGTGACCCACTTGTCGACCTCGAAGTAGCACTTTTGGTCGTAGACCGGCTCGTCGCGATACTTGGGCTTGCACTCCTTGACCTCCTTGAAGGTGCCGTCGCGGTTGTCCTTGCGCTTCTTGACGCAGGTCTCACCGTCTTCCACCTGCTTGGTGGAGCGCTTCTCCTTCTTCTTGGTCACGCGGCGGGCCTTGCGAGGCATCTGGTCGCACCACGCCGAGTCCTGCACCTCCTTGAAGGTCTCGATCTCGATCGTGCGAGCCCAGCGGTGCCCCTGCACCTCGACGAACGCCTCCTTCTTCCAAAAGAAGAACACGAAGACGAGCACGCCCACCAACAAGGCGACCCCTCCCACGATGAGGCCGATCTTCAGGCCGCGCGACATCCCCGGGGACGCCGGCGCCCCCTTGCCGAGCTCTTGCTGCACCCGGGCGTCGCGGCGAGCGCGGGCCTCGTCGCGGGCGTCCTTGACCGACTCGCCGGCAAAGGCCTGACCGTCGGCGACCTGGTGCTCGGAGCGGGCGATCGCCTCCTTGGCGTCACCCTCGAGCGGCGAGCCGCAGCCCACGCAAAACTGCGCCGCGCCGGCATTGGCCGTGCCGCACGCGGGGCAGATCTTGTCCGCTCCCTGGTAGACGTGGTGTTGGACTGCGACCTTGTCCTCGTCGCTGGGGTAGTAGCGGCGCTCGGGATCCTGGGGGGATCCACAGGCCGGACAGTGACGATGTTGGATGCCGAGCAGCTTGGGCGTGCCACAGGCGGGGCAGTCCCAGAGCATCTCGTAGGTCCCGAGCTCTTGTTCTCGCATCGATGCCTCGTGGCGAAGACCGTATCGTAGCGGTCGGGTTGGCAAGCCGGGGATGGGGAGGTCACGGCGCGTGAGCAAGCCCAAACGAGCGTTTGCGCGAGCGGAGCGAAGATCGCGCTTCTTAATAGTCCGCAGTCCGCGGTCTCGACGGGTCAGCCCGGGGTGATCCGATACCAGTGGGTCGGTAGCGGCGGCAGCTGGAACGACTGGTGCTCGCCTTCGGGGGTCCCCCGCTGCTCGGCGCCCGCGTGCTTGGCCGCGCCCCGGCTGCCCTCGGTAATCGGCCGCATCGTCAGCTGCGAGTGTGTGCTGCGGATCCGCAGCCGACCCGAGACCGCCTGGGCCCGCAGCGGAGGCTTGCCGTCGGTGCTCTGCACCTGCGCGGCCACGCTGACCAGCAATTGGGTGGATTCGCGGATCGGCCGGCCGTCTAGGGCGCTCACCGCCACCGCGGCCTTGGGGGTGTCGATGCGCAGCTCGACGTCGCCGAGCGTAATCGTCCGGCCTCCGATCCACCCATAGGCGGCCTGGTTCTTGGGGGTGTCGAGGGTGCCCACGCCGGCGATCCAGTCGCGGCGTAGCTGCCCCGTGTCGGAGACGACCGCGGTGGCGTCGTCGGGCAGGAAGCTGCGGTGGAGATCGTGGACCTCCGTTGCTCCGGGCGGGGCACGGCGGGGCGTGTCCCAGTCGAGCTCGGGCAGATCGGGCAGGGCGATCTCCACCCGGCTCTGCTCGCTCAGGGTGCGGATCGCTGCGCTGCGATGAGCCCCCATCTCCTGGTCGTAGAGGTGCGCCCGGTCGAGCACGATGCGGTAGCGCGTCTTTGCGGGGGCCACGTGCTCTTGTCGGAACGCTAGCGCGGCCGCGGGCATCAGCGCCATGGTCGCGGGATCGATGAGGCCCATGCCGTCGTAGAGCCGGTCGGGCGGGGGCAGGGGCGTGGAGGTGTAGGAGTAGTGCATGGGCGCGTCCCAGCCCTGCAAAGAGGCGATCGCGGCCAGCCAGATCGCGCCCACGAAGCGGTCGCGCACGGGGGGCAGCAGGTTCCACTCGGTGATCGTGGTGGGCATGCCCTCGACCCGACCCGCCACCAGCCGGTGTATGAAGTTATGGGACAGCCGCGGGTCCACCTCGAGCTCGCCCTCGCCGCCGTAGCTGTGTAGATCGATCACGTCACCGACCGTCAGCGCCGGCAGGCTGGCCAGAGGATCGTCACCCCAGTAGTTGGTGGTGGCCACCGGGGCGCGCACGCCCATCGCTCGCAGGTGCTCGATGAAGCGCAGGTGGAAGCGCGCCTCGAGCTCGTTCATCACCACCTTGGCCGGGCCGTAGCTCCACGGCTGCATCGCGGCGTCGACCGGCAGACCCTTGGCCTCGGCGAAGGGCTCGACCAGCGCCCGCAGCATCTTTCGGTGCTCGGGGGCCCCCGAGTCCTCGTTCATGAGGTTGCCGAAGTGATGGGTGATGTCGTTCTCGTTGGTGATGAGCACCCCGACCAGGCCCGGATCATCGGCAACACGGCGGCCGGTGTAGCGATTCTCGCGATCGAGGTAGCGCGTGGCGAAGCCCTTCATCAGGGCCTCGATCCGGGGGTCGACGTAGTTGAAGCCCTTGAGCTCACCGTCCCGCGCGGCCACCTCCGAGAAGGCGGGCACTCGGTCGCCCGCGCGCAGGTGCCGGCCCACGTGGAGATCGAGCCACACGTAGATCCCCTCGTCTTGGAGGCACTTGATCCACCAGTCCAGGCGCGCCAGGGCCTCGTCCGACAGGCGCTGGGTCTCGGTCTTCGGGCTCGCGAAGATGTTGGGCTCGACCCAGTGGGAGTCGTGGTGGTGGATCCGCACCAGGTTGAAGCCCAGCGCGGCCAGGCGGCGGGCCTGCGCGGTCACGCTGGCGCGATCGGCCGAGAAGATCGAGTAGGCCACGACGTTGGTGCCCCAAAATCGCGCCGGGGTGCCGTCGGCGAAGACCAGCCGATCGTCGCGGACTTCGATCCGACCGCGGATCCCCGCGGGGCGGTGGCCGTCGTTGAGGTGGCGTAGATCTACGGGGATCCGATCCCACTCCATGGTGGCGGGAAACCAGGGGTCGTTGCCCGCCGCGTAGCGCTGGGACAGCGAGGGTCCCACCGCGCCTCCCTCGGGTAGCTCCACCCGCATCGTCATCTGATGGGTGCCGGCCTTGGTGCCGGGCCCCAGCACGAAGGCGCGGATCTGCTCCCGACGGCCCTGCTCGAAGTAGACGCGGGCCGGTGAAGGATCGAAGCGCACGGTGACCGTCTGCCCCTCGATGGCCGTCCACGCAAAACCCTGCTGCCCGGGGAGCAACTGCGGCGGGGTGTACCCTGGCTGCCGGGCGACCACGTCGGAGCGCAGGTGGAACTCGGGGCCTCCCCCGATCGTCCCCGCCAGATCGCGACCCACCTGGGCCGTGAACCGGACCTCGAGCACCCCCGGCTCGACCGGTCGCGCCACCGCCTCGATCGTGGTGCTCAGGCCAGGGATCTCGATGCGAAAGGTCGAGCCGGTGGTGTCCGCCTCGACCTCGGTCACCGTGGGGTTGGCCCACTTCCAGTCGGCCCCCCAAAAGGGGTACTGCACCTGCATCAGGTCGACGCCTCGCCAGCGCAGGCGCACGCTGCCGGCCGCGCCCAGCGAGGTGACCCACTCGGCGGTCCCGTCGGCCGCGGGAGCGATCACCACCGGTGAGATCTCGACGGTGGGCCGGGTCGGATCCGACTCGGACGGACGAGGGCCACAACCGAGGGCGAGGGCGAGGGCGAGGGCGAGGGCGGATGCGGGGGCATGGGCGAGAGCGAGCGCGAGCGAGGGGCGGGCTCGGGGTCGGGTGGCGGGACTCATGCGGACCACGAACTTTCCGTAAGGGCAGGTTTCGTACCGAACCTCGATCCGGCGAGTGAACCGCGAGGAGCATGGAGCGCGTGGGTCATGGCCGGCCTCGTGTGTACCAATCTGTGGCGACGGACGCTCGTCCGATGTAGCCGCCGGGAATTATGAGGGTTCTGGTGCCGGGTGCCCGTAATCGCTCGCCCAAGCCGACGGCGGTCTCGATGGGTCTTCGATGGGTCTTCGATGGAAGGAGGCGCCGGCGCCGATGGATCGCATCCCGTGGGGTCGGGCACGCGACCTCGCCGGTCCCGGTCGGGGTGGAGCCACGGACTTGGTCGATCGCCGATGTCGATCGAGTTCGGGGCGCTTTGCTACGTGCAGTTGGTTCGTGTGTCGGGTTGGTCCATCTGTCGTTGGTGCAGTGGGTCGCGTTGGTACGAAATACAGCGAGCTGAGCCATCGCGGCGAAATTGGACCACCACGTCGAACCAATCCTGTTTCGGGCATTTGTTCGATGATGGTGTCGGGGAATCATGGAAACGGAGGCAAACTGCCTCGACGGCCCATTGACGGCCCCCGTAGCGTCGCCTAGAACTACGTAAATCGCAGTATTGGCCGACGTGCTGGTGAGTCGGTGAAACCCGTCTTTTGTTGCATTATTCGAAGACCGGGTCGTCGAGAGGAGCGAGTTCGGTCAGTGTAGGAGAGGGGAACGTCCCGTCGGGGGACGGGCTTGCGGACTCGCGCACAACGAAAATGTTTCGACGGTTGCCAGGTGCCCGGACATCCACGGGGATGGCGGTCCGTTTCACGGATCGCTTCTTTCCCGTCGAGGTCGTGGCCAAACAGGACGAAGGTCTCGACAGAGCTCGGGTCTTGGTCGGCTTTGCGCTGGGCCTGTGTGCGACCGCGCCAGTGCTGCTGCTGAGCGAGCTGCTTGCCGGGCGCATGGTCGAGACCACGGTGATGGCGGTCGCCTGGTTGGGCGCGGTCGCTCTTTTGCTCGGCGTACGCGTGGGGATGCCTTCGCGGTGGCTGGGATACGGGCTGGTCACCCTCATGATGGCGGTTCCGGTGTTCGTCGCCGGGATGGTCGACGGGCTGCTTGCCCCCGCGATCCTCTGGTTGCTGGTCGTCACGCCGCTGACAATGTTCACCTACGGCTCGCGGGTCGGTATTGCTGTCGGGCTGCTTGTCTCGGGCTTGCTGGTGGCACTTTATTTCGTCACCCCCGGGGATCCGGTGTACGGCCTTCGAGTGCTCGCATCCTTGCTGGCGACGACCGGGCTGCTCGGTGTCCTCGGTGGCGTCCACGCGAGGCCACGCGGGCGGGCGGCGGAGGTCGAGCGAGCGCACAACGACGTGCTCGCCAGCATCAGCCAGGAGATCCGCACGCCGCTCAATCGGGTGCTGGGCATGCTCGGCCTGCTGCTCGACGAGCCGATGAGCTCGACCCAGCGCACCTACGTGCAGACCGCGCGCACCTCGGGGCAGAGCCTGCTTGGCCTGCTGAGCGATGTGCTCGAGCTGTCTCGGGTCGAGGCGGGCGAGCTCGAGCTCGAGCTGGGGCCGGCGCGATTGCGTGAGCTGGTGGCCGAGGTCGTCGAGCAAGTCGGGGCTCGGGCCCCCAACCGAAGCCGCGAGTTCGTCGTTCGGTACTCGAGCGACGTGCCCAGCCACGTGGTCGGCGACGGCGGTCGCATTCGTCAGGTGCTCGACAACCTCGTCAACGACGCCATCGAGCACAGCATGTGCGAGCACGTGGTCATTCGCGTCATGCGATCGAGACGCAGCGCCGACGAGTATGGCGTGGTGTGGGTGCGGGTGGAGGTGGACGGGACCGCCGCTCCGGTCTCGGAGGCCGATCGCGCATCGGTGTCCGTCGAGTCTCGTCCGCCCGAGCTGCCCGTGTCCGGCGAGCCGGGCCGCGGCCGGGGCCTGGCCCTGACCATCGCTCAAAAGCTAGCCGCGCTGATGGGCGGAGCCGCTGGGCTGACCCACGAGCCCGATCGCGGTCCCGTGTTCTGGGCGGAGCTGCCGCTCATCGTCGACGAGGTGACACCGGGTGCTCGCGAGGAGCGATCCAAGACGAACGTGGTTTCCCGTCGTCTCCCCCGCAGTCGCAGCGCCAGCCGAACGCAGCGGATCTTTGCCGGTCAGCGGGTGCTGGTGGTGGAGGACAATCCCGTCAACCAGCGAGGGGTCGCGATGCTGCTAGAGCGCCTGGGGTGTATCGTAGATCTGGCGGGGAATGGCCGCGAGGCGCTGCCCATGGTGCAGGATGTGCCGTATCACGCGGTGCTGATGGACGTGGGCATGCCCGAGATGGACGGTCTGTCCGCGACCCGTGCGATCCGCGCTCGGGAGGGCACCACCGAGGCGGCTCGAGTGCCGATCGTGGGGATGTCCGCGCATGCGCTGACGGGCGATCGAGAGCGGGGCCTTATGGCGGGCATGGACGGCTGCGTGCTCAAGCCCGTGTTCCAACGAGATCTCGTCGACACGCTGAGGCCCCTGCTCACGCCGTCGGAGCCTCCGGCGGGGCGAGCCGAGCCGGTGGGGTCGTCGCCGGCCGAGCCCGACCCGGAGATCTTCGAGTCCAAGCGGATCTCGGCGGTGGCCGATGATCTCGAGGAAGCCGGCGAGATGCTCGGGATGTTCCACCGCAGCGCGGACAACAACCTCTCGCAGATGCAGGCCGCCCTGACGCGCGGCGACATCGAGGCCTACCGGCACGCCGCCCACGCCCTCAAGGGCAGCGCGGGGATGATCGGCGCCCTGCGGCTGCACGAGGCCTTGGCCGACGTGATGAGCGAGGACGATCCGGTGGTGCTGGCCACGGGCCTGCGGCGGACTCGCGAGGAGTACGAGGCCGCCCGCGCCCAAATGGACGCATGGCTCTCGCGCGGGTAGGCCGGATGAGGCGGCCGGGCTATCGGCTACGGGTGTTGCGGTTGAGTGCGCCCAGTCCGGCGGGGACCAACTGATCGGTGAGCTTGGGAACCGCTCCCCCAGCCAGCATGCGCTGCATACCGGCGGAGTCGCGGGGCTCGATCGCACCGGCCAGGTCGCGCGCCCGCACGGCCAGATCGAGCGCGCGGGTCAGATCTTCGCCTTGTTTCCACAGGGCGCGAGCCAGCACGAGGCTCGTCTCGGCCAGGTTGAGGCGATCCTCGTCTTCGTGATCGCGCAGCGTGTAGGCGCGCTCGAGCGAGTCGATCGCACTGGCGGTCGCGTCGAGGGCCAGATCGCAGCGGCCCAGGCCGGTGAGGGGATAGGCGAGCAGGGGGTGATCGTCGGGCAGCAGCTCTTCCCAGATCCGCAGGGCCTCGGCGTAGTGCTTTCGGGCCTTGTCGTGCTCGCCAAGCGCCCACAGGGTGTTGGCGAGATCGAGGTTGGCCGTGCCCAGATCGGGGTGCTCGGGGTCTAGCTCCGTGCTCCAGATCTCCAGGGCGCGCCGCAGGTAGGCCATGGCGTCCAGGGGCGCTTGTTGCTCGGTGAGGGCCAGGCCCAGGTTGACCAGCGGGTAGCCCAGGTCGCGGTGGCTGGGGCCCAGGGTGTCCTTGAGCAGCGCCAGCGCGCGGCGGTGGAGGGCCTCGGCCGCGGCCGGCTCCTCTTGGTTGCGCTGCAAGAGGCCCTGGCGGTCGAGCACGGTGGCCAGCTCGCGGCGCTGCCAGCGAGACATCTCGGCTGGCGGTGACGCCTCGGGATCATCGGTGAAGTGGGTAGGATCGAGGATCCAGCGGGCGCGCACGAAGGTCGCGTCGGCCTGGAGCAACAGGCCCAGGCCCAGCATGGTGCCGCCCAGCCGGGCCAAGGTGGCGCCCACCAGCGGGTGCTGGGCCCCGAGCACCTGCTCTCGCTTGCTCTGCGCGTGCTCGTGGGCGGCCAGGGCCTCTTCGAATCGGCTCAGGCCGTCCAGCGCGACCCCGAGATCGTGCCAGGTGTCGGCCAGGAGCAGGGGGGGCGGTGGATCCTGCGCTTGCAGCCGCTCGAGGGTGCGCTCGAGGTGTTCGCGGGCGTCGTCGTATCGGCCTCGATCGAGCTGGATCCCAGCCCGGGCCGCACCCAGCTGAGCGCGCAACCCGGGGGGATCGTGGGCCCGCACGATCGCCGCCTCGGCGGCGAGGGCGATGTGGTGGCCCTCGTCGTGCTGTCCGAGGCGCTCACCGACCACCGTGACCATCTCGGTCCATGCGTCCGCCTCGAGCCCCGGCCGGCGACCGGCGGCGGCCGTGAGCATCACCTTGCGTAGCTGTCGCTTGGCTCGGCCGGGGTCGTCTCGAGCGTCGTGGGCTCGGGCCAGCAGCAGCCCGGCCTCTGCCTCGAGCCCCGGGTCGGAGAGGGCCACCGCCGAGTCGACGAGCGCCTCGGCGATCCGGGCCGCCTTGTCGGGTGCGCCGGTGTGGAGCAGGGCCCGGCCCTGCGCCATCG
This sequence comes from Myxococcota bacterium, assembly GCA_039194325.1. GTDB lineage: Bacteria > Myxococcota_A > Polyangia > Nannocystales > Nannocystaceae > Paraliomyxa. The sequence goes on along the minus strand of JBCCWC010000207.1, from coordinate 13,995 downwards.
ACGTGTGCAGCTGGGCCAGGCGCTCGCGCTCGTCGCTCGACGAGGGGGGGCTGCGGTCGGAGATCGACAGCTCCACCTCCACCGCTTGGCAGCGGGCGGGCTCGGGCATGGCCGAGGCGGCCCGAGGGGCTCGCAGCACCACCGCGTCGTCGGCCTCGATCATGCGCGCCACCAGGGCCTCGAGGTCTCGGCGCTGCAGGTCGAGGCAGCGGATCTCGGGTTGCGCCTGCGGGTCGAACGAGCCGCCAGCGGCCGCCTCGATCGCGGCATGACACTGGTCGACCCACTGCTCGGACCATCGAGCCGACCAGGCGTCGAGCATGCGCACCGTGCTCTGGCCGGAGGTGTCGGCGAAGGACAGGCTGGTGGCCGAGAAGACCTCGCGTAGGGTGTCGCGCTGCGCGGGGCCCCAGGTCGAGCTCAGCCGGTCGTGTGGGCTGACACAGCGGTCCTCGTCGGGCCCGCGCGTCAGCAGGTACGTGCCCACCAGCAGCGTGCCCACGCCCAGGGCCACCGCCGCCGTCAGCCAAGGGCGGCCCGTGTCGGGGGGATCGCGCTGTAGCTCGGCCAGCAGTGCGTCCATCGAGGGAAAGCGATCGGAGCGGTCGACCGACAGGCCCCGCAGCACCACGGCGCGCAGCCACGCGGGGACCTGGCTGCCCTTGGGGGGAGGGCGTATCTGGCCCTCGAGCACGTTGATCGCCAGGGAGGCCAGGCTGTTGCCCGCAAACGGGCGTTCGCCGTAGAGCGCCTCGTAGAGCGCCACACAAAAGCTGAACTGGTCGACCCTCGGGTCGGCGGCGGATCCCTTGTGCTGCTCGGGCGCCATGTAGGCGGGCGTGCCGACCAGCGCCCCGGTGCGGGTGAGCACCACGTTGCGGACGTTGCTGGGAGGGGGCGTGCCCGTGGGTTGGGCCTCGGCCACCCGCGATGACGCCTGTCGAGCCAGGCCGAAGTCCATCACCAGCACCCGACCGCCGCGCCCGATCAGCACGTTGTCCGGCTTGAAATCGCGGTGGACCAGCCCCCCCGCGTGCGCGGCGGCCAGGCCTCGGCCCGCCCGGACGAAGATCTCGACCACGTCGCCCCACTCGTGGGGCCCCTGCCCGAGCCAGGCGCGCAGCGTGGGGCCGTCGATGAATTCCATCGCGATGAACACCCGATCTTCGTAGGTGCCCACGTCGTGGACGGTGATCACGTTGGGGTGCGAGATCTTGGCCATCGCCTGCGCCTCGCGGAGCAGCCGTTCCTTGCCTCCCACGCTGGAGGACAGGGGGCTGCGATGTTGGTGCATCACCTTGAGCGCGACCTTGCGATCGAGCTCGGGGTCGAACGCCGAGTAGACCACCCCCATGCCCCCCGAGCCGACCCGCGTCAGCACCGTGTAGCGGCCGACCTTGGCCCCGTCGAGGAGCAATTCCTCCTCGTCGGTCGTGTGCGGAACATCCTCGACCCCGCTGGGGGCCGTGATCTCCAGGTCATGGTCCTCTCCCGAGCACTGGCTGGCGCTGGGATCGTCGGTGATGGACATCGCCGTCGCCCAGCATGCCAGCAAGCCCCGGCCTCGAACAACGGGGGCGCCGAGTCATCGGTTGCTGGGTCCACGACCGTTCGATCCGCTCGGGCGACCGCTCACCGGCGAGGCCCCGGGCTTTTGGTGGCCCGGCGAGGCATCATGGAGCCGATGACCCCGAGCGCTCCGAGCACCCCGGGCCCGCCGAAGGTCGCTCGCGATCGTCGGACGCGCGTGGCGGAGCTGGCGGCGGGTCGCCCCGAGCGCTCGCTGCTACGCAGCACCCTGCGGGCCTTGCTCGTGCCGCAGCGCCTGGTTCCGATCGCCCTGCTCGGTGCGGTGTTGGTGGTGGCCCAGTGGCGATTTTCGCTCGATCCCGGGGCGACCCCGCTGGGCCTATTGATGTGCCTGGCGTTCGTGTTGGTCGCGCCCGTCTCGTGGCGTGCGCTCTTTCCTCCCACCCTCGACGCCCGACCCACGTTTGCCGCCCCCTTCGGTCGGCTCATCGTGTACGGGATCACCGGGGTGGGCACGGTGCTGCTGGTGGGCTGGGCTCTGCCTCAGCGGCTGGGGATCGGCCCCACCTTCATGACCTCCGATGTCAGCTTGTTGGTCTCGCTGGCCTTGTTTTGGGTGGGAGGTTATGGCCTGGGGCGGCACATCGATCTGGAGTCCAGCCTCGCGATCGAGCGGGCGCGGGTCGCCGAGCTGGCGGCCGAGGCCGAGCGGGCGCAGCTTTTGGCCCTGCGCAGTCACCTCGATCCCCACTTCTTGTTCAATACCCTCAACGCGATCGCCGAGTGGTGCCGCGAGGACGGTGAGGTGGCCGAGCAGGCCACCCTGCGGCTGTCGCAGATGCTGCGCACCGTGCTCGTGGCCACCCGCGAGCCCGCCTGGCCGCTGCGCCGCGAGCTCGACCTGGCCCAGACCTTGCTCGATCTGCACCGTATTCGCGATCCCGAGCGCTTCACCCTCGAGTGTTCGAGCCTCGACGAGGCCCCTGCGGTGAAGGTGCCGCCCATGATCCTCTTGCCGCTGGTAGAGAACGCCGCCAAGCACGGCCCCAACGCGGGGCATAGGGGTGCGATTGCGCTGCGCGTTCGGGTCGACCCGCACGTGGGGGACGGCCGGTTGCGGCTGGAGGTCGAAAACCCCGGGCCCTTCGGCGGCGAGCGGGAGGGCGGCGAGGGCCTTTCGCAGGTGCGGCGTCGCCTCGCGCACGCCTATGGCGGCAGCGCGTCGCTTACGGTGCAGGCTCGGGGCGATCGCACCCTCGCCTGCATCGCGCTGCCGCTCGACGTCGAGGTACCCCACGCCAATGCCTGACATGATGATCTTCGCGAGCGCCACCATGAGCCATGTGCCCGAAAAGCCCCTTCCCCTGCTGCGGATCCTGGCCGCCGACGACGAGCTGGTCGCGCGCAAGCGCCTCAGTCGTCTGTTGGGGGCCATGCCCGGGGTCGAGCTGGTCGCCTGTCATGCTCGGGCCGACGAAGTCTTGGTGGCGATCGAGCAAGAGCCGGTCGACGTGCTCGTGCTCGACATCCAGATGCCGGGCCTCTCCGGGCTCGAGCTGCACGCCCTTTTGCCCCCGCCGGCCCCCTACGTGATCTTCGCGACCGCGTACCCCGAGCACGCGGTGGAGGCCTTCGACTTGGGTGCGGTCGACTATGTACTCAAGCCGATCGAGGCGGGGCGGCTGGGCAAGGCCATCGAGCGGGCCCGGGCCGTGGTGGGCACGCGGCCCGGGGTTGCCCCCGAGCCGCTGGGCGGGGACATGCCCGCCGCCCTGCCGCGCCTGCCCGTGACCACGCGGGAGGGGGTCGTGCTGCTCGACCCTACGATGCTGAGCCACGCCGTCTTCGATGGCACCCTGGTCACCCTCACCACGTGTGACGGGCAGCGACACCTCACCGACGCCAGCCTCCAGGAGCTCGGTGCCCGGCTGCCCGTCGATCGCTTCGTGCGGGCGCATCGTCGGGCGCTGCTCAACCTGCATGAGGTGCAGCTGCTCCGCCCTACCGAGTCGGGGGGCTACCTGGCGGTGACCCGCAGCGGCGACGAGGTGCCCGTCTCGCGACAGACCGCTCGACGATTGCGTCGAGTGCTGGGGCTGTAGCGCTGGGGCTGTGACGTGCCGTCGGGGCTCACCGGGGCCCGGCGGGTCGATCTCGTGACAGTGGGCGGGGTCCACTCGGTCGACAACAGGTACTTTTGACAGGTGACGGGCCCGTATCCGGATGATAATGTGGCCAATATGGGGCCATGGACGGCCCGTCAATGCGTGGAGCGCTGAGTCGTCCCTTTGTTGAAGGGGCCGATTGAGCCCATTTGGTGGGTGAGCCTCGTAAGCGGCTCAGTCCGGCGAAAGTGACGCGATTATGCACAAGTTCATCCGATGGGCTACCGGTGATCCCCTGCTCCTGTTCGTCGAGATCACGTTTGTCCTGTTGGGGTTGGGCGGCGATGACCTCGGGATGGAGGAACTGGAGTGGGAATTCGTCGAGCTCCCCGGCCGCGAGGAACCCGAGGACGAGGAACCCGAGGACGAGGAGCTCGAGGACGAGGAGCTCGAGGACGAGGACGGTGAGCATCGGCCACCGGATCTAGGATGGTGGATGAGAGCGATGACCTAGGGATGGGTTGCGGTGGATGGGGATGGGGATGGAGATCGTGATGGTGACGGTGAGCGGGTCGAAGAACCCAGGGTCGGCCGAGCGCTCCGGCTGAAGCGTTGTTTCCCTGCAAGGGCCCGGGTCGGGTGACTCGGGCCCTTTGCGTTCTTCGGGGCCCAGGGAGGCGATGGTTCGCGTGCTTCGAGGGGCGGTGGAGCGCGGCGCGGGATCGTGGCCGTCGGGCGCGGAGGATAAAGCGCTTGCTCCTTCGTCGGGGCCGCCGGTAGATTGGCCGGCGTCCTGCGGGCGGCGAGGGGTCATCTTTGTGCGGGCGATTTCGTCGCGCGAGGTTTCGCGATCCCGCTGACTCCCGGGGGCGGGGGGGTCGAGCGATGAGATCGTTAGTGAGCACGATGACTCGGGGATCCACCGTGCTGGGCGCCGTGGTGGCGGTCGTGTTTGGGTGCACGTCCAGCGGTCCGCAGGGTCCGGCCGTGTCCAGCACCGGCATGGTCGGGGGTCCGAGCGCGAGCAGTGAAGCGGTCAGTAGTGGGCTGATGGCTGACAGCAGCGGGGGCGTCGGTTCCGTTACCAGCAGCAGCACCAACGCCAGCACCAGCTCCAGCGCCACGGGCGCTGTAGGCTGCGGAGACATCCAAGGCGAGGGCTTTGCAGTCGGACAGATCTCCTCCAACTGGACCTTGCTCGATGCCAGCGGGGCCCCCGTCGAGCTCTACGACTACTGCGGGCAGGTGATCTACCTGGAATCCGGCTCCGAGTGGTGACCCCCTTGCCGGCAACGGCTCGCCCAGTTGGGCGAATGGCAGCGGGATCCCCAGGCGCTGATGGGCCGAGACGACATCGTCTACCTGGTGGCGATGACCGAGAATTGCAGCGGTCAGCCGGCCACCGGCCGCGAGCTGGCCGACTGGCAGTCGGAGCTCGAGTTCGAGGGGGTGCTCATCACCGATCCGGCGCGGGACGTCTACAACGCGTACGCCGACGCCAACGATTGTGAACCCACCATGCCGGGGGGGCCGGGTTGCTCCAACGCGGTGACCGTGCTCATCGATCGGGACATGCGGGTTCGCTACTTCGGCAGCACCTATACCTGCGGGACCGGCGAGGGGAGCCAGTGCGGGGATTCGGCGATGATCTCGACCGAGACCGCGGAGTGCCTGGGGCAGACGCTGGAAGAGATCTTGGCGTTGCTGGATGAGTAGAGCGGCGAGCGGCATGGTGGTCGGGCACGCGACGGTGCTCGGGGCACTGGCCACTGCGTACAGCAGCGGTGGGTTGGGGGGTAAGGTTATGAATTCATTGTAGGTCGGGGCGGCAATTTGGGGCTTTGCCACCATTTTGCCAAAGGGAAGTGCGATCCAGCGCCGCGATCGCATTCTCGCGAGCGACGTCGGATAAGTGCATGTAGCGCTCGGTGGTTCGCAGGTGAGCGTGACCGGCGAGCACTTGGATGGCCTTGGCAGGCACGCCACGCATCGCGAGATGCGAACAGAAGCTGTGGCGCAGCTGGTGCGGGCCCCGGGGGTCGAGCCCCGATGCCTGTTGAGCTGCGAGCAACCAGTTGCGGATCGTGCTCTCGGTGGGCGGCGTGTTGCGCCGGGTGTAGAGCACGTGGGTTCCGTCGCCGCCCATGCGGTGGTCCATGAGGGCCTGCTGGAGCGGTGGGGTCAGCGGGACGACGCGGGTGCGGCGGCCCTTGGTGCCGGTCTCCTCACCACGGTGACGTGACCGGTTGACGGTCAGGGTGCCGCGGTTGAGGTCGAGATCCCGCCAGGCGAGGGCCATCATCTCGCCGCGACGTAGGCCGGCGTCGCCGCCGAGCAGGGCCACGAGGAGGTGCTGGTGGCCGAGGGTCTGGGCGGCCCGCAGGAGGATCGCGTACTCGTCAAAGTCGTAGAAGTCCATCTCCTTCTCGGACTCGCGGAGCATCTTGATCTTGGCGGGTAGCTTGTCGATGACTTTCCAGTCGACCGCGACGTAAAGCATGGCGCGGAGCACCTGGAGGATGGCATTCACGGTGACCGGCGCCAGCTCGCCGAGCTGGGCCTTGAGCGCCTGGATGTGCTCGGGCGTGATGCGGTCGAGCCGGATGCCTCCGAGTGCCGGGTTGATGTGATTCCGAAAGGCCGTGGCCTTGCGGATGAGGGTCGCGGTGCTCTGGCGGTTTGCCTTGCAGTGGTGTTCGAGGTAGCGCTTTGCGAACTGACGTACTGTGGGGATCTCCTTTCGTACAAGATCAGGGGCTACGATCTCACCGTTGGCATCGGTTTGGCGAGACTCGATGATCTGCCGCTCCCGCTCCTCGCCCCACTTCCGCGATGCGGTCTTGGACCGATGAGGCGATACCCGCCGCTCCCGGAAGGGCGGAGCCCCCGGGAAAGTCAGCCGGATATCGACATGCCACTTGATCACGCTGCCGTTCTTCGTCTTGTATGGTCGTAGTGTTACGGCCATCGCTCTAAGCTCCTTCGCTTTGGAGCGACACCGCGCGGTTTCGGTCGAGCCATGATAGCAAGGTCTGGCCATCGATGAGGATGCGACGGCGGAGGCGGATGACGCCTGGGAGGGTGCCCTTGCGGATCTGGGCGTAGATCGCCTGGCGGGTTGTGCGCAGGAGATCGGCCGTCTCGTCGGGGGTCAGGAAACGCGGGAATTGCACAGTCCCGGCCAGGGGGGCCCGGTTGGGCGGTGTGTGCGATTGTGATCTCCTTGCTCTACCCATAGCGCCCTATCGCTTCTCCAAGTGCCATCACGGCGCGCCAGTACCAATGCCGATTCCCCGGGCGGTACACATTTCCGCCACATGGGCCACCGAGCTGGGTCGCCGGACTCGATTTGCAGCGTGAGAACATGGCCGTCGCACTGTCCAAATAATTTTCAGGTGCGACGACTGCGACTGGTGCGACGCACAGTTGTAAGCATCTGGATCGGTTCGGATTAGTAGCGTCGCACCTTCAAAACTGCGATTTTGCGTCGCACCTGCGTCGCACCTTGATATCGAGCGCGGTCGGCCGAGCCCGCAATAGGCGCAGTTATTCTGCCAAATTCGCACACCATCTCATCTGCGCGAATGGGCAACATTATGCGCGATATTGGATGGTGCCCGCATTCCGGGCAGCGCGTTCGCGGGCATCAACAAGACTCGCGCCGCGGGGTAGAGATGGCGCGTCGGTGTACCCGACCCAGAACGCTCGCAATCACGAGATCGCGCAGGAGACGAAAGCACGCAGTCTCACCAAGTATCAAAGGATAACCACCGGGAGAGGCCAGAGGTCACAAGCACTCTTGGGCCTCTCCCGGCTACCGACTCAGCCTTGTGTGACGGGCGAGTCGTCACTGCGGGCCATGATGATGGTCGCCTTGAGAGTTGCGAGGAGAGCAAGGAGTATGTCTGAGTACTCAGCCTCCGTGTCCCCGAGAAGATCTGCGAGCCTTCCCATCAGGATGTTGCCTGCGTCCCCTGGCACGCATTCAGTCGCCACGATGGCGGTTGCTCGGCCGTGGTCGTAGCCCAGCTCAAGTCCGATCTCGACACCGGTCATCATTTCGTTCGCCGATCGCCACTCGAAGTCGAGGACCAAGCCCCAGGTCTCCTCGTCCACGCGTTCGCGGATCTGTTCCAGCAGGCGGATCATCGGCGCGATGACGTCGCGCTGACGCTCCGCTGCATCGAGCCGCCTCGCGACGGCATCCCAAAGTGGAGGAGATCCCCTCTGCTCGCGGGCCTGTTCGAGCCGTGTGCTCCAACTTCGCTGGTGTGAGGGCAATGACCACCCTTCGTCGCCACCGTCGGTGGCGATTTCCTCGTGTTCCATGATGTTTCCCTTCCGTGTGCAGCGGAAATGCGGGTGCCATGGGGCTGCACCCCCACGGCTACTCCTGGGCCCCGACTTCTGCCCAAGAGGCTCCGGCCAGCCAAGGGCATGACCGACAGGGGCAAGCACACGTTGCCCTTGACCCGATGCAGCGGGAAAGAGGCAAGGTACTCCGCTTTAGCGTGTTTCGCAATAGCGAAGTGGTTCTAAGGTGACCGGGATGTCCCCCGAGGAACTACGCGAGGTCGTCGCGGCCAATATCCGGCGTCTGGCCGGCGAGAAGGATATCGGACTCAACGCGCTGGCGGATCTCAGTGGCGTGGGACGCACGCAGCTCTACGACGTGCTCGCGGGGCGCAAGGCGGCAACCACGGATTGGCTGGCGAAGGTGTGCGTAACCTTGGAGTGCAAACCACATATGCTGCTCCTTCCAGAGGACAGAAGATGATAAGATTCTAGGCATCTGGCGATTCCTTGTGTTTTCACACACCGACAAAGGTAGAAACAATGGCAGTTTTTGATCTCATTATGGACGAGTTCGGGACGATTAGTTCTGACTCAGACGATGTGCCGTATGGCTATGGTTATTGCCTAGCTGAACGAGGGACGGATGCGGATAATCTTCGAACCACCCTATCAAACAAGTTCCCCAACGGTTTGCATTTCAAAAATATTCGACGAAAACGAAAAATCTCCAAAGTCAACGAAGTAGTACCTCTACTCTCCACAGGTGATCGTATCTGGTTCGGCGCTCACGTTTGCACAGACCCAAGCTATGGGAGGGATAAATACTTCCGCGCCTTATCGGGTCAACTGTCGAACTCAGACACGCCTTCGACATCGATGATGGACAAGATCTCTAAGGCTCCGCTTAGCCAAGGAGGTCTGGTTGACCCAACCGACATATTGCCCGATGTCAAGGGGGTGGCACGTCTACTATCAACCTACTCGCCGTTGATTCGTTTCCCTGTTCTCGGACTCCTGAAATCCGACGACGCTCCCGGTAGCATCGAGATTCATGTCCACATTGGTGAAGTTGGTAGAAGCCAGAAATTTCAGAAACAACTTAAACTAATCGCTAACAAGCTCACACAGAACTGGGAGACATCATTCAATGAGTATGTGAAAGCAGGTCTCATCGAGCCACGTCAGTGCAACCTGACTATCGAGGTAACCCAGGCTGACGTCGATCCTTTGTTTAGCCTCGCTGATATGTTTGCGCATGTGGCACACCACTACTTCAAAGATCTAGATGCTGACAGCGGTCTAGGAAAAGATCTCTACAATGCGGTAAAACCCGTACTTATCAATGAACTTTGGTTGCCGGAAAAAGCATCGCTCGTCGCTGGTATTTCCCACTACCCTCCCCTGAGTTGAAGCGAGGGAGCATGCGACGCCTGAACTCGGTTTCATCCTCCCGAGCACGATCTTGTAAAGAAGAGCCAGTCTTTTGAGGCGCAGCAATCGGCCGCTTACGATTCCTCCAGATTTTTTCTGGCACGATAGACAAGAAACCAATCGTTCTCTTTGGCTCTTTTAGTGTGAGTCTTATGACTCCTTATTTGCTCGGCAGCAAACGTTGCCGCAGCCCCGACCAGTCCTATCGAACCAACGATTTCAGGAGCCAGATTGAACAAGTTGTTGATTATCAGAGAAAGTCCGCCTGCGATTCCCGTTGCCTTTATGCCTGATTCGAACTGAAAGAAACGTCGCAAGGCAGGTGTGGACTGAAGTGATTCTTCGAGTTCATCTAGTGCGGGAGCAACATGACGCAAGTAGATTTCGGAAGCTTCTGAGTCAAAGGATTCATCCCACTGAGCGTTCCTGATCTCCAAAGACGCGCGCAAAAGTCCACGTCTAAATCGAGAAACGGTATTTTCGAGTTCGTCTCTAAGGTCCAGAAGTTCGTCCATTGGCGCATTTGGAACAGGGAGACGTCGAAAGATGTTCTCCCCAAGACCCATAGGTTTGCTTCGACTTTGCCCGCTGGCAGAATCGATGAGGCCAACGTCCTTTGACGCTCTCACTAATGATCGCACCTTGTGATCGAGCAGAGGATACTCTCCCTGCCCTTCTACCGATCGCAGAAGCGTTCCAAGCATGCGCTCCTTGTAGATCTGGTCCCGCTCAAGAGTGCCCGGCCGAACTCGTCCCCCTTGCGCGGCAATCGTGAAATCTGCGACTTGCTCCATTGGGTCAAGAGCTACTTCATCGTGAGCGAATGATAGAATGCCTTGATTGTCTGCAAGTTGAAGATCTCTGTACGACGGCGTCGATCGCCATCTCCTTGCTGTTGCTCCAAAGTTCTCGATAGCACCGTCGACAAGAGCCCTAAGGCTTCGCTGGCCTTTTGCATATTTCTTTTTCTTGCGAGTCCAGCCTTTCTTGATGGGTTCAAGAGCTGCCTGCTTCAATCTACCTGCTCCCTCGCCTTCGAGTGCAGCAGGAAGTTCATCGGTGTATTTCATTACTTCCAAGACGAGTTCAACTGCCTCTGATCGGGACATAGATTTCAAGGCAGAGCCGATCTGAAACACAAGGGCTGCGGTCGGACTATAGAGCCGGATATGACCAGCATAAAGAATGCATGACTTTACTAGATCTACCTCGGATTGAACATCGAATCCGCCAGTCGGGTACGCAGCCACCGCGACGCAGAAGTCAGTTGGTGGAGTGACGCTATTCCCCGACATGGCTGAGATATAGCACAATTCGAGGGCTGGATAGTTCGAATAGAACTCCTCGCTCTTTATTGCGTAATATTCGTTCCGCGTTGAGGACTCAGACGCGATCGCGGTTTCTGCGCAACACTTCTCGTCTTTATCAAGATGGGCTTCGGTGGCTCCTGATGTCCCGTTGCCAACCGTTGCCAAAACCCACCCCCACTCAGCTCCACTCAGCTCCACTCCCGAGCACCACGCCTCGCCCCCCAACCCTTCGGAATCCCTCCATTTCAACCGAAAACCGACACGATGTCGCCAACTTGGGATCCCGCTCATCCCGCTCCGTACAGCAGCACGCAATCGCCCACCTGGTCGTAGTGAGGCGCCTTATCGGTCGAGTCCACACCGGACACCCGACAGCTTCCGCGTCTACGCTGATGCCCCGGTCCCGGTCGCCTCCGGCCCAGCGCCTGGTCGTCCAAATTCCTCCCGCAGCGTCCCCGCATCCCACCCGGCCTCGGCCGTTGGATCGCGCTCCGCGAGATCCAGCCGCAGGATCTGCTCCAGATCCTCAATCCGCTGCCGCGCCGCGCTCACGTAGATCCCTCGCCCCTTAGTACGGGCCGCTTGGAGCGTCCGCAGGGACTCTTCGTCGTGCTGTCGAAACCGCTGGGTGGCCCGGTAGGCCTGATGAGCGCGAAAGCCCAGGTGGGTAAGCGCGTCCTGACCCATACGCAGGGACGTGTCCAGGTTGTCCCGGTACACGTGCTCGACGCCCTCGTCCAGCAGGTCATAGGCGTCCTGCCAATCGAAGGCCCGAGCCATGATGGTCAGGTTCGGGAAGTGCTTCTTGGCGGTGTGGACCAGCTCCAGGGTGACCCCCGGGTTGGGGAGCGCCACCACGAGGATCTTGGCGTGCCCGGCCCCCGCCGTGTCCAGCAGTTCCTTCCGCGTGGCGTCCCCATAGTAGACCTCGAGCCCCATGTCCCGCAGCAGATCCACGCGGTCCGAGTCGAACTCCAGCACCGTGGTGCGGACCTTCTTCGCCCGGAGGAGTCGACCGATCGTGGTGCCGAACGCCCCAAACCCGGCGATCAGCACGGGTGCCTCCTCCATGTCGTCGTCCATCTCTCGGTCGTCGCACTCCTTGGTGCCGAACCGAGGCTGCACCAGCCGGTCGTTCACCAACAGCAGCAGGGGGGTGATCGCCATGGAGATCGCGATGGCTGCGGTCAGGGGCCCCGAGAGATCCGCACCCAGCACCCCCTCCTGGCCCGCGAATGACAGCAGCACGAAGCCGAACTCGCCCATCTGCGGGAGCGCCAGAGCAAACAAGAGCGACTGATCCGTGGAGAGCTTGGCCACGCGGGCCAGGCCCAGCAGCACGAGGAACTTGAACACCACCACGGCGGCGGTGATCCCTCCGATCACGGCCGGAGCCCCGGCGACCAGCCCGAAGTCCAGCGACGCGCCCACCGAGATGAAGAACAGGCCGAGCAGCAGCCCCTTGAAGGGCTCGATGTTGGTCTCGAGCTCGTGGCGGTACTCGGAGTTCGCTAGCACGACCCCCGCCAAGAAGGTCCCCAGCGCCGGGCTCAGCCCCACCTGCTGCATGAGCAGGGCGATGCCGATCACCAGCAGCAGGGCCGCCGCGGTGAAGACCTCCTGGCTGCGGGTCCGAGCGATCGCCCGGAAAGCGGGGCGCAGCAGGGTGCGGCCGCCCAGGATGATCGTCGCGACGGCGCCCAGCACCGCCAGCGCCTGGACCCAGGCCGGGAGCCCGGTGAGGAGGGTGGCCGCCGCCTCGTGGCCCGCCTCGGCGCCATGGCTCCCCGCGCCGTGGGCCGCATCGGCCGCGCCATGAGCATCGCCAGTGCCAGCGCTCCCCACTGCCAGCAGCGGGAGCAGGGCGAGCATGGGGATCACCGCCACGTCCTGGAATAGCAGCACGGAGAAGGCGCTCCGCCCCCCGGCCGTGGTGAGCTGGCCCTTCTCCCCCAGCGTCTGCAGCACGATCGCCGTGGACGAGAGCGCCAGGATCATCCCCACCGCCAGCGCCTGATTCCACGGCAGGCCCAGGGCCATGGCCACCCCGGCGATCCCCAGGGTGGTCAGGAGCACCTGCAGCCCCCCCGTCCCCAGGATCGGCCCACGAAGTCGCCACAGCATGGCGGGCTCGAGCTCCAGCCCGATCACGAAGAGCATCATGACCACGCCGAACTCGGCGAAGTGCATGATGTCTTGGCCCTCGGAGCCCACGAAGCCCAGGACGAAGGGACCGATGAGGACCCCGGCCAGCAGGTATCCCAACACCGAGCCCAGCCCCAGGCGCTTGGCCAGGGGCACGGAGATCACTGCCGCCGCCAGGTAGACGAAGGCCTGACCCAGGAAGGAATCCAGGCTCACGCTTCGCCCTCCCCCGCCCGGGCAACGGTGCTCGTTAGTGTTGGGACCCTGGTGCCTACCGGGGGTTGTAGCCGGCACTCAGAGACGTCTTGGAGGGTCCCTGGGTAGCTGGCGTCCACGTCCTTGAATCCCCCGGCCACCAGCCACCGCAGAAGATCCTCGTAACGATCGGCGCACTCCCGGACCTCGTTGGTGGTGAGGCGATGGGTACCGAACACGACCCAGGGAGGCATGTACTCCATGCCGCATAAGCGCGCCGTCTGCTCGAGGGGCGCCAACAACTGCCGTACCGAGAACTTGTTGGATCCCTGCGCGCAGTAGGCATCGGCGGATCCGCCGGCCGAGATCACCGACAGGACGTGCTTGCCGTGGAGCGCCGTCCCCTTGGAGCCGTAGGCCCACCCGTGCTCGAGCACCAGGTCGATCCACTGCTTGAGCAGGGGCGGTGTGCTGTACCAGTAAAACGGGTGCTGCCAGACGATGAGGTCGTGAGTCACAAGAGGCGCTTGCTCCCGCTTCACGTCCACGTCGTAGTCCGGATAGGCCTCGTAGAGGTCGTGGACGGTGACCCCCTTCACCCGAGGCGCTCGCTCGATGAGCCGGCGCTGCACCCGCGAGCTCTGGAGGGAGGGGTGGGCGAAGAGGATGAGGACGCGCGCCATGGGTCACGGATACCGAAGGCATGGGACGTTGTTCAACGTCGCCACTATCTTGCTTCTGGCCTTTGCTCCTGCTGTGTCGGACGGAGGCACCATCGAGTTCCTCTATGGAGCCCGACTGCTCCCACCGATCCTCGGAAGGCCAGTGTTTGGGCGTCGGGGAGGTGGCCGGTGTCTCGGAGGGCCAAAGATTGGGCACAGGAGGGTAGGTCGGAGTCTCGGAGGGCCAAAGAGTGGGCATAGGGGGTGGTGGGTGACCTCTCGGTGGGCCAAAGAATGGGCGTCGGGGAGGTGTGTGACCTC
>JBCCWC010000206.1:0-27853 GCA_039194325.1 Myxococcota bacterium | reverse complement strand
TCGGTGCCGCCCTTCAGATCCAGATCCTTGATGAACTTCTCGATGGCTTCGGTATGCATGGTGGTCTCCCTTTGCGGAGCCCATCTTTAGGCCGAATCCCTCGCACACAGAAAAAATGACAGGTCCGTGGATACCGACGAAGTTCCCTGGCCTGCTGCAAAGCGCGTCGTCGCAGCTCTGGCCGAGCGAAGCATCATCGATCATAGCCTGACGATCGACCATGCTGAGGTCGCGTTCGTGCGTAGCGGGGTCGTAGGGCCTGACGGAACTCAGGAACGCTGGGTGGACGAGATCCTGTTAGAGGCCAACGCTGAGGTTGATGGGATCGCCGTACTCGATGCTGGGCTACGGATCGGGATCACGCCGGCTGGTGAAATTTCTTCGCTGAGAGTTACGAGCATCGATGTGGAACAGCTCGACAATGTCACCATTCAGGCCTCCCCCGATCGCCTCCGTGACTCGTTCATCGGGTCCTTTAGCGACTCGGAGAGTGTCTACGAATCCATAATCGTGACTCGTCGACGGCCAGTCTACATTCTCGATCCTGGCGCTATGTCGGGCGTCGTCGAGCCCCGGTATCTTGTTGCATACTCCACGACGACCAAAGCGGACCAGGTGCTCACTGCCTCTCGTTCGAGCATGCTCTTGTTGGGAATGACCGAGCCGCGGCCGACCATCGAGCTTCGCCTGCCCGAATACTCTTGGCTGCCCCGAGCGTCTCAGGATGCCCCATGAACAACGCTTTTCGTATACTCATCGTGCTTGCGGTGACCCTCACGGCCTGTGCCGAGCCGGCTCGTTGTGTAGAAGTCTCTCGCTCTGCCCTCACCGATCCCAATGATGCCATACTCTTTGGAGGGACATATGGTGATGTGCTGGCGACGATCGTCGGCGAGCGTAGCGGAGCACTGCGTTGGCTGGAGAGCGAGGCCTATGTCGCTGGCTTTCCATCGCCTGGCGAAGCGCAGATTACCGTGACGATCGACCAACCATACCAAGCGTGGGACATCGACGTGCAGAGGCAAGGCGGTAACCGGTATGACCGGCTAGCGTGTCCCGACATACTCCAAGCAGAGGCGGAGGTCGCGATACAAAGCGATGGCGGAGTGCTCGATGCAACGCTGGCCGCGACCATGTCGTTTCAGGCTCCCGATACATTGCTCTACGTGACCGACGTGACCGACGAGGATCTGGGAAGCTTGGAGTTTCGTCCCATCGAGAAGGGAGCGTCCTTGTTTCTGACGTTGTCCTATGGTTCGAACGACGGGCCACGGGGTGCGCTGACCCTGAGATCCGGCGCGTCGAGCGACTCGGGCGATGGCGTGGGAATGTCTGTCGATCTCGCGACCTGGACGCTCGACTCGAATAGATGAGTGTGAGCCGAGCGCTGCCAGGTTCCTCATGGGGGTGAAGGTTAGCGGGTCGCAACTTCGTCACGCGGCCCGTCGGGGGCGGAGCACCCCCTACGAGGCCCCCGCCGTCTGGGCCGTCGCATACGCCAGCGCCTCGGTCAGCGCGGCCATGTAGTCGAAGTCGAGGTTGTCGATGGTGTCGCAGGCCTGGTGGTAGCAAGGGTTGGCGTCAGGAACGGGCGCGAAGAACAGCTCGGAGACCACGATCGCCGGCACGCCAACGTCCCAAAAGCTGGCATGATCGCTGGCGAACGTGCACGCCATGGTCGGGGAGATCGGCAGCCCCTGGGCCATGACGCTGTCCTGCACGGCCGCCACCAGCGGCTGCCCTTCGGGACGATCGCAGTCGATGATGTTGAACTGGCCGTCGCCGTTGCCGTCGTAGGCCGTCATCTCGATGTTGTACAGGCCGATGATCGCATCGCGCTCGGCCTGCGTAAGCTGTGCGACGTACTGCCCCGAGCCGATGAGGCCGAGCTCTTCCTGGTCGAAGGCGAGCACGCGGATCGAATGCTGTAGCTCGCACCCTTGCAGGGCAGTGACCACCGCGAGCGCCGAGATCACGCCCGCCGCGTCGTCGTCGGCGCCCGCGATCGGCCCCGCCGAGTCGTAGTGCGCCGACAGGAGGACCCACTGGTCGTCCGCCCCCGCACGCTCGGCGATGAGGTTGGTCCCCGGGCCATAGTCGTGGGTCGTCACCGTCATCCCGACCGCCTCGAACTCCTGGCGGAGCCACTCCCGCGCGTTGGCGCGGCCCGCCGCGGACGAGCGCTCGTCGATCGTGATCGTTCCACGGCCGAGATCCACGGGCACCGCTCCGCTGAGCTCGGCGAGCTTGTCCTGCAAGAGCACCGGATCGATCGACAGCTCGGCACACTCGATCGCGCCCGGCCCCGTGCTCGTGCTCGTGCTCGTGCTCGGCGAACCAGAGCTGGTCGAGTCCAGCCCGCTGGTGGGGCTCGTGCTGGACGATGCGCCGGTCGTGGTCGTTGGCTCGGACGGGGTGGTGTTACCGGGGCTGGGGGTCCCGGTCGGCGATGTCATGCTGTCGGTTTGTTCCTGACCCGTGCTGGTGCCCGCCGTCGCGGTCTGTGTGCCGGGGGCGGGGTCTTGGCAGGTCGTCAGCAGGACCGCGAGGGCCAGCCCGCCCAGGTGACGGAATCCTGGACCTGTCGCGACCGTCGCGACTGTCGCAAGATACGCACGGATCGTTCGTGCACGGAGCGCTCGCATGGCGAGACCATCAGACCACGAACGCGGTCGAACTTCGACCCGAGATCCCGCACGTAAAAACGGTGAGCTCGTCGGTTCAGGGGGCGGTGCAGTACCCTGGCAGCGCGGGCGGCAGCCCTCCCGCGTAGGGCGATGCTTCGATACCGAAGGGATGATCGAGCCAAAACTGCACGATCGCCGGCCCGACCCCGCCGGGGATCGTGTGGCCGGATCCATGGTTGCACATGATCGTCAGCCCTCCTGCTTCCTCCAGCGTTTGCTGGTAATCCGCGCTCGAGTCCAGGAAGTTGAAGCCGTTGACCTCGTCGCTCGGGCCGCCGTGAAGGATCATGGCCGAGGGAACAGTGCGGGATCCTCCCAGGTCTCCGCTCCCACCCCCGGAGTAGGTCGCCACGCTCGCCAGGTAGCTCGGGCGGACCAGGCTCAGCTCGGAGGTGAACAGGCCGCCGGCGGAAAAGCCCAGCCCGTGGATCTGCCGCGCGTCGATCCCGGGCGCTTGGTCGGCGCAGGCGACGACTTCATCGACCAATCGATGGTCGGCCTCGCTCTGCTCGAGCCAGGGGAAGGGCCCGCCGTTGATGTGAACCGGAGCGATCACCAGGCCGCCGAGATCGGTGATGAGCGACAGCCCGTTGCCCAGGGCGCCCTGTGCCTGCGAGGGCTGGCCGTTGGTCCCGTACCAGTAGAACACCAAAGGGCCGTCCATCGCTGCGCTGGCCGCCGGCTCCATCCACACGCGCACCTCTCGGTTCACGCCGTCGACCGTGAACGTCACCATGCCCTCGGTGATCACGGGGCACGGTGCGCGCGGGGTCGGGAGATCGGGGACCGGACCCATGGGCTCGTCCACGGCGCCGGACGTCGAGTCATCCTCGGGGGGCAGCGTGGTGCTCGAGTCGGCGGCCGAGTCCAGGTTGGCGGTCGTGCTCGGGTCGGCGGTCGTGCTCGGGTCGGCGGTCGGGTCCGGGGTGGTGCCCTGCCCCGAGTCGGCGGGCTCGATCGAGTCGGCGGCACCGATCGAGCCGGCGGTCCCGTTCGAGTCGGCGGCGGGATCGAAGTCGTCCCGCGACGTGTAGCAGGCCGCTCCGAGCACCAGCAGGAGTGCGAGGCATCGCGACGATCGAGGGCAAGATCCCTGCATCGGGCGAGATTACTAAGGGTGGGTCGGCGCGTGGTTACGCCCGGGTTCCATTTCGCGGTGAGGCTGATCTCGAACGACCGACCGAGCGTACGTCGTGGTCACGCTCATGCATGCGCGGCTGCGGCCAATGGGCCGAGTTGGTTGGGGGCATCGGGCCCCCATCATGGGGTCCGTCGATGACAGGGTCGGCGAGATCGTGGTGCAATGCATCGTTTGTGGTGCAGAGCGAGTACGACCGCTTCATGAGCACCGCGGGCGCCAATGATCGCAGTGGATCCTCTTTTATCGATCGTGCATGGTGGAGACGATCGGTTGCATTGTCCCGCGAGCGGACGAATTGGCGATTCTCCCGACATCAGCGGGACTGTAGTTGTTGGTGGGCTCGACGCGCATCGCGAGATTGGTGAGCCCATGGTGCGCGGGCTGCGATTGGTGACGTTCGATGGTCGGTGGGGCGCCCGACCTCTCGAGCGATCGAGGCGCCGCGAGGCGTTGGCGACAGTATGACGCTGGGACAAAAACGATCGTTGCGTCACGCGGCGCAATCGGTTGTGTTTATCGTGGATCTGCGATGTACCCAGAGATCGAGAAACTCCAGTCCTTGTTGGGTTCACCGTTGCTGGAGGTGGTCTTGGAGAGCTCGGCGGCATCCGTCATTCTTGCCGAAGCGCCCTCTGGCAAGATCTTGTACATCAACAGCGCGGTGCGCAAGTTTCGCGGCCCGACGGAGGCTCCTCTCGACGGCATCTTGATAGAAGATTATGTGCTGTCTTGGAGGCTTTTGTACCCCGATGGAACACCAATGGAGAGCGAAGAAGTCCCTCTGGCCCGGTCGATCTTGCATGATGAGAACGTCGTCAACGAGGAGTTGATCGTGGAGCTCGACAACGGTGACCGCCGTTGGGCCCTCGTGAACTGTTCGCCCATCAAGGATCGGACGGGAGCGACCGTCGCGGGGATCGCGTCTTGGCTGGATATTACCGACTACAAGAACGCCCAGATCTTGCTAGAGGAGGCGAGATCCGAGATCAAAGAATTGAGAGGCATCATCCCCATATGTTGTTATTGTCATGAAATCCGGGATGGGCAGGGATGTTGGGAGCGTTTTGAGGCGTACATCACCAAACACAGTGACGTCTCGATTAGCCACAGCGTCTGCCCCAAGTGCCTCCCGATGTTCGAAAAAGAGGTGGGGGCGGGGATATGAACCCCGCTGGGCTGCGCCACGGGCTCAGGCGGGGGGTAGCGCGAGGGCCCCTTCGATCAGCGAGCACAGATAGTCGGACTTCCAGGGCTTGGTCAGCGCGGCCATCAGCCCCGCATGGGTACGCAGCCGGTCGATCTTGTTCTCGTCGCCAAAGCCGGTGATGAGGATCGTGTGCACGGCCGGCATGTGATCATAGAGCCACTGCACCAGCGCGTACCCGTCCATCAGTGGCATCACCGCGTCGGAGATGACCAGCGCCGGAGGGGTCTTCTGTTGATTCATCCTCTTGATGAACGCCAGGGCTTCCGCACCGTTGTTCGCGGTCTCGATAGCACAACGACGACCGAGCCGACGCTGCAGCGAACGGCGCAGTACGCGTAAGATCGCGGGGTCGTCATCGACGCACAGGATGATGGGGCGCTCGACCATCGCTCAGGGTTCTCGGGGCGGCCTACGGTGACTCACCATCAGTCACGCAGCGCTGGATGGTGGCTGCACAATGGAGGTCGTGATGATATCCAGCCGGTGCCAAGAAGGTGAGCATAAACCCTGCGGTATCGCAGGGCTATGCCCTTGCGCCATGGTTTGGGTGAAGGCCGCCGCGTCCTCGCCTACTGCTCGGCGAGCGAGTCACGCGCCGAGTTGGCGATCTCGGCGAACTGCGAGCGGGCGAGCTCTTGCATCAGCGCGCGTGCGGGCGACTCTTCCAGGTCGTAGCAGATCCCATAGTAGACCCCCCAGTAGGTGCTCTCGGTGGGTCGGGCGGCCATGCGCTGGCGGTAGAACTGCACCGCCGCGTCCCATCCGAGCAGCCGGCCCATGCCCTTGAGCGCGTTTTGGGCGACCTCCTCGTCCGGATCGTCGCAGGCGCGCATGAACAGTTCGCGCAGCTCGGGGTGGTCGCTCATGTTGACCCCCTGCCAGGCCATCGCCCGTCGCACCTCGGGGCTGCCGTCACTGAGCAGGGCCTGCACGATCGTGGCCAGGCGCGGGTCGGTGGGCAGCCAGTGGCACGATTCGGCGAGCTCCTTGCGCACCTTGACGTGTTGGTTTTGCAGGTGCTGCTGGTAGGTCGTCAGCACCAGGTCGGTGAAGCCATGGTGATGCGAGAGCGTCAGCGCCGACAGGCACGCGGCCTGGACGTCGGGCGAGGGATCGGACATCGAGCGCTGGGCGAAGTCGTTGACCATCGCCGCTTCGTCGTTGTACTCGCTCAGGCCGCCCACCGCCGACGCGCGCACCCCCGGATCGGGGTCGGCGACCATCGCGGTCAGCACGGCGCGCTTGTCCATGAACTCGTCGTCGGCGTCGAAGCGCAGGCGATCGGCCATCTCCTTGCGGATCTGGGGGTCGGCGTGCTGGGCGAACCAGTGCACCAGCTGGGCGGCGCCCTCCTCGGCGAACTTGGCGGTCACCGCCACCACCTCGCGCATCAGCCGGAGGTTGGCGGACACGGTGGGATCGGCGGCCATGTTCGACAGGGCTTGGATGTGCTCGGGCTTGGCCCGGTTGTTCAGCACGTTGCCCCAGGCTTCCAGGGCCGCGGCGCGGAGCTCGACCGAGCCCTCGTTCATCATCCGGCCGAGGTAGCCGGCGATGTTGACGAAGTTGTTGTCGTCGTCATAGGCCGCGCAGGTCAGGTCGTGCAGGGCGTCGGAGCGCTCGTCCTCGTCGGCCGACATCAGCCCGGGGAACTGGGCCAGGATCTCGTCCTCGTTGGGCTTGCCGGTGAGGCGGCTGAAGATCCCCTGGTTGGCGCCCTCGCTGTCGGGCGAGATCACGGTCAGCTTGGCCTCGGCCTTGGGATCCTTGACCTTGGGGATGTCAGCCACCGCCATCACGCGGTACTCCCCGTCGGGATCGGTGCCGGTGGGCACCTTGAAGGAGAAGTCGTACTTTTGCAGGGAGCCGGGCGGCAGATCCTCGTTGGCCACGACCGTGTTGTCGAGCAGGACCTGCATGTCGATCTTCGGCAGCGGCGAGTCGTCTTGGGCTTCGACCTTGACGTAGACCAGCCGCACCTTGAGCGCGGTGAGCTTCAGGGGCTTCTTACCGCCGGAGAGCGACAGCGAGCCCGACAGGGTCCCGCCCTCCGGAATCTTGTCCGTGTCGAGCCGCAGTTCGAGCTTGGTGCCACCACCAAACATCTTGTCGAGCAATCCCATGGGGTCTGGTCCTCGCGTGAGTCTTGTCCGCTGCCGAGGCCGTCCTCATCGACGGCGGGGCGCACGGTCGCCCTTCAGACGGGCCCGCGAGGGCGCGGTTGCACGCCTATTGGAGGTCGAGACGACGCTGTGGCTCACATGCCGCCGCTGGATGTGCTGCCGCCGCCCGACGAGCTCCCCCCGCCGCTAGACGAGCCGCCATCGCTGGACGAGCCGCCGGTCGTGGGGTCGGGCCCCGTTCCCATCTGTGACTCGCCGTTGCCCTGCATGACGCACTCGCCGTTGTTGCAGGCCTCGCCCTCTTCGGTGTTGCAGTCGTTGCCACACTCGCCGCAGTGGCTGTTGTCGCTGTCGAAGTCTTCGACGCAGGCCGATCCACAGGCGGTGCCGGGGCCTCCATCGCAGGGGTCGGTGTCCAGGCACATCCCGCCGATGCACTCCACGCCCGCCCCCTCGCACACGTTGCCGCACTCCCCACAGTTATTCTCGTCGCTGCCGAGGAAGACGCACTCGTTGCCGCACAGGCTGCCCCCGTTGGGGCAGGGGCCCTCGCTGCCGTCGCCGGGCGACGAGGTCGGCGTCGCGTTGGTGCTCGAGCCCGAGCCCGAGTCGGTCGTGGGGCTCTCGTAGCAGGCGGCGAGCAGCAGAGCGAGCGCGAGGGCGGGGCGGGAGTAGACCATGCGTACGAGCGTCCCATTGGGGACAGGTCGGAGCAAGCGCCTGGCGGTCCCCAGGGGCTAGGGTCTGTAGACCTCACTTGGCTCGACGCGGTGTCCGACCCTACGAGCTCGGCGCTCGCGGCATGGTGAGCACGAAGCGAGCGCCGGGGTTGGCGGCCTCGACCCGGAGGTCTCCGCCGAGCTGGCGAGCGAGCCGGCGGCACAGGGCCAGGCCCAAGCCCACCCCGGGCTTGGTGCCCGACGCATGCGCCCGCGCCTTGGCGAAGGGCTCGAAGATGCTCTTATGCTCGGCGGGATCGATCCCTGGGCCGTGATCGCGCACCCACAGCGCGATCCGACCGCGGGGGGCCAGGGCGCCGCCGAGCTCGACGTGCGGGGCCTGCCGCGAGGGGGCGTACTTGGCCGCGTTGTCCACCAGGTTGAACAGGATCTGCTCGACCGCCGCCGGATCGACTCGTACCGGCACCTCGCTGACCTCCGGAGGCACCTGCACCCGCAGCTCCAGCTGCGCCGCGTCGCAGCGTTCTTGCAGTCGACCAGTCACGGATGCGAGCAGCTCGCTGATGCCGAGGACCTGCCCGGCCAGGGGCGCTCGCTCGGACTCGATCCGGGAGTAGGCCAGCACGTTCTCCACCAGCTCGCCCAGGCGATCGGCCTCCCGACGCAGGGTGGCCACATAGTGGTCGCGCTTGGCGGGCGCGACCATGCCTTCCCCGAGCATCTCTGCGTACATGCGGAAGGTGGTCAGCGGGGTGCGAAGCTCGTGGGTGACCGCCGAGACGAAGGCCGCGCGGCGCTCCGACAGCGCCAGCGACCAGCGCAACACCGCGAACACGGCCAGCGCCGCCGCCAGCGTGCCCAGCCAGCCCAGCAGCAAAGAGGGGGCCAGGGCGATCCAGGCCTTGGTGGTCACGGCGGGGGGCGAGCCGGGCTCCAGGCGCACGGGTAGGGTCGCCAGCAGGTGGTGGACGTCGTCGTCGGTGTCGGCCTTCGTGGGCACCAGGCGGGCATCGGGCAGCAGATCGCCGATCTCGACCCGCAGACGATCGCGAAGCCGGGGCCAGTCAAGCCAGCTGCCGTGTAGCGCAGTGAGGCCGTCGAGCTCCACTTGGCGCACCACCACAAGCTCGCCCTCGACCCATGTCGGCCGAGCTGGCCCGCCTTGGCGTGCGGCCGAGTCGTCGCGTCCAACCGGGAGGGGGTCGAGCGCAGTCAGCGAAGACTGGTAGGTGGCCACGTTGCGATCGACGGCCTTGGCTCGGTTGGACAGCTCGGTGACGTCGCGGTAGGCCTGCTGCGCCGAGCCGAAGAAGCTGCTGCCGCTCGATGGCCGGCTCTTGCGGATCTTGCGACGCAGCGAGGCCGACGACGTGGACGGGTTGTCCAGTCGCAGGCGGTCATTGGATCCGGTGGACGGGGGCGGGGCGGCGGCCCACAGATCCTCGGTGTCCAGCAGCCCGCGCAGGGTGGTGGTGGTGGTGTCGTCGGCGCTGACCAGCACCTTCAGATCACCCTCGCGGGGCAGCACGAAGCGGGCCCGGATCTCCGGGGGGCGCGGGAGTCGATCGGCCGCGTCGGGGGTCTGAGTCAGGGCGGCCACCGCCGCGATCTCCTGCGAGAGCAGGGGGGCGAGCACGGTGTCGAGCTGCCACAGGGCCAGGCGCACCTGCTCTTGGTGGGCGCTGCGCTGCTCGGCGGCTACGCGCTCGCCCTCGAGATCCAGCAGCCGCCCCGTGATCCCGGCCATCACCCCCAGCAGCACCAGCAGGGCGGCTCCGAACACCAGCCATGGGCCGCGGCGTCTCATCAAGAGCCCTCGCGGCCGAGCATGTAGCCCTTGCCGCGCACGGTGAGGATGATCCGCGGGGGGGTCGTGTCGCGCAGCTTGTCGCGCAGGCGAGCCACCTGCATGTCGACCGTGCGGGTCTTGCCCCGAGCCGGGTTGACCTTCCAGATCTCGCGCAGCAGCTCGTCGCGGCTGACGGTCCGCTGGGCGTGGTGCGCCAGGTGGGCCAGCAGGGCTTGCTCGCGAGCGGAGAGCTCTTCGCGCGTGCCGTCCTCGAAGCTTACCTCTCGGCGGGCCAGATCGATCGTGCCCCCTGGGACCGGGATCGATAGGGACTCGGGTGCCGACGGCCCCGGGCTCGGGCAGCGGCGGAGCACCGCCTGTACGCGGGCCAGCAGCTCTCGCACGCTGAAGGGCTTGACCACGTAGTCGTCGGCCCCCATGCGTAGGCCGCGGACCCGGTCGGCCTCGCGCCCGCGGGCGGTGAGGATGATGACCGGCAGCGAGGGCTTGATGCGGCGGATCTCGGCGAGCACGCAAAAGCCGTCGCCGCCGGGGAGCATCAGGTCGAGCAAGACCAGATCACACCGACTGCGCAGGGCCGAGTCGGTCCCCGTGGGGGCATCGGCCGCTCGTAGCACCCGGTGCCCGTCGAACCCCAGCGCGTCGACCAGGCCCTCGGCGATCGCCGGGTCGTCCTCGATGACGAGGATCGTCGTGGGGTGGTCGGTCGGGGCGGCCGGGCTGTTGTGGTCGGTCGAGTCGGTCCGGGCGACGCGGGCGGGGTCGGGGGCGCTCATGCGGTGGACTCGATGGTAAACCCGGCCGCACGGGCCTGCTCGACGATCGAGCGCACCATGGCCGTGTCGAGGCGGTCGGGGCTTTCGCTGTGCTCCGCCCGCTGGGCGGCCACGTACTGCGCCCGCTGGGCCGCGAGCTGGGCCAGCTCTTTTTTGAGGTCGGTCCGTGCCTGGCGCTTGCCCTCGACCCAGGCGTCGAGCTCTGCGTCGGTCATGTCCCGGGTTTCGGCGGGCAGGCTCGTGCGATCGAGTTGCGCGAGGGTGGTGGTCTGGGTCTCGAGCGCGTCGAGTAGATCCCAGCTGGGGTTGCGGTAGTTGGTCGAGGACTTGGTGACCGCCCGCTGGATCGAGCTGGCCGAGCCAAAGCGCTTGGAGTTGGAGTCTTGCTTGGCCTGGTTGCGCATGCCCCACGCGCCGTCGCGGCCGTAGCCCACGTAGGTGCGGTTGAGCTCTTCGCCGAGGCGGGCGATCTGTTCGTCCTGGGGGGCGGGGATGTGCTCGGCCACCGCGTTGTGATCGATCTGGAGGAAGCGCCCGCCCGCGAGGGCCGCCGCGGGCTGCCACCCACGATCGGCCGCGCCCTGGGTGCAGTTGACGGTGTTGACCACCACCCCGCGGTCGCGCGCCGTCTCGATCGCGGTGCGCCAGTCCACCGGGCCCTGGTCGAACTCTTCGTTACCGGCGATGTAGACCACCTTGAGGCCCTCGCCCCGCCACGCCAGCTCGTCGATCGAGCGGGCGATCACCTGCCCGGCGTGCTCGGAGCCTCCCCCGGTGGCGAGCTCGAACAGCGCCTCGGCCACGCGGTCGAGCTCGGGGGTGAAGGGGGAGACCTGGCGAATGAAGCCCTGGTCCAGCGACAGCTCGCTGTTGCCGTACTCGTAGAGCGCGATCTCTATCGTGGGCCGCTCGCCGTGCAGGGTGGCGCCGTCGAGGGCATTGACCACGCTCCACAGCTGGCTGCGGGCCTGATCAATGAGCCCGTTCATGCTGCTGCTGGTGTCGAGCAATAGGGCGATCTGGATCGAGGGGCCGGGTACGGCATCGGGAGCGGTGGCCGTGGGCTCGGGGGAGGACGTCGGGGAGGACGCCGGGGCGGGCGTCGACGCGGCGGTCGGCGCCGCGGGGGCCGGCTCGTCCGATCCGTTCCCGAAGGCGATAGGCCAGGCCACCGCGGCCAGCAGGGCGGCCGTGCTGGCCAGCAGCACCGTCTCTAACGGGGTCCGCGCGCGGGCGAAGGAGCGCGGCCGGGGCACCGGAGGCAAGGAGGACGGCGTTGGCTCCGGTGCCCCACCCTCGGGGATCGGGGGCTCGGGACGGCGAGCGTGAGGACGGGACGGGTCCGAGGGATCGTGGCGCATGGTGACAGGGTAGGGGGGCGCGCGGAGTCCACGGTAACGGCTTGGTAACCGGCCGTTGTGCAATCGCTCTCCCACTCTTTGCTTCAGGATTCGGGGTGGTACGTTTCATCCCACTGGTCCAATTCTCCCAGTTGTCACCCTCTCCACGCCGACTACGATCATGGGCATGACCCCCGTTGATGTCACTCCTCGTATCCTCGAGCGCATTCAGGGCGCATTGGTCGGCATCCAACAGGAGCTGACCGAGCACGGTACGCTCCTCCGTGAGCACGGTGCGATCCTCCGTGAGCACAGTGCGATCCTCCGCGAACACGGCCGGATCTTCGTCTCGCACGACCAGCGCCTGAAGGCGCTCGAGCGACACGCGGCCACGGCCAACGAAGTACTCGGGCTCATGAGCGATCGCCTGAGCTTCTTCGAGCGAGCCGCTACCGCCACCAGCGAGGCACGTCAGCGGCTCGAGGCGCGTGTGGACGAGATCCAGACGCAGCTCTACCATGTCGATACCCGGGTCGGCGTGCTCGAGGCGAGGGAGAAGGACTGACGAGTCGCGCGGCCGCTAGGCCATCGCGGACGCGCAAGCGTCGGCGATCCACTCCATCACGGCCCGCACTCGGGCGATCGGGGCGAGCGAGCGATGGGTCACCAGCCACAGCGATCGCGTCAACACCGGCGCGGTCTTTGGTTCGATACGAACCAGGTTGTCGTATTGCGCCGCCAGCAACTGGGGCAGCAGCGCTGCCCCGATGCCCCGCGCCGCCGCGGCCGCGATGTCGAGGGTGTTGTTGGTCGCCAGCACCGGCGCTCGCGAGCGCAGCACGTCGGTCACCCAGCGGGCCTCGGGCAGCACCCCGTGGGGATCGTCGAGTGACAGCCAATCCATGCGCTCGAGCGTCTGGTTGCGACATCGGCGGAGGTACCCCCGGCTGGCGTAGGCCGCATACTCGAGCGTGGCGACGCGTCGACAGACCAGCGCGCCCTGACTGGGGCGGACGAGCCGCAGAGCCACGTCGGCCTCGCCGCGGTCGAGCCGGCTGACCCGTCCCTCGCCGACGATCTGCAGCTGGACCTGAGGGTAGCTCGCGCGAAGGGTGGCAAACGATGGCACGAGCAAGGCGCTGGCCAGCTCCTCGGCGGTGGCCACCCGGACCACGCCGACGGGCTCGTCGGTCTCCTTGGCGGCGCGATCGAAGGCGGCCATCGCCCGCTCGATGTGCTCGGCGTGCTCGAGCAGACGAACGGCGAGCTCCGAGGGCGTAAACTCGCGGGTCGACCGGTGAAAGAGCTCGCCGTCCACCGCCGCCTCGAGCTCGGCAATTCGCCGCGACACGGTGGACTGGTTGACCCCCAGTCGGCGAGCGGCTGCCGTGAACCCGCCGGCCCTGGCGACAGCGAGGAAGAAACGCACATCGTCCCAATCGTCGATTTCAGGCATGGTGGCTCGGGCCGGCAGGCTTGGATATTGTGCCATGCATTTTTGCATGACAGAAGCGCTCGATTGCCGGTTTTCGGCATGGCCAGTCGCGGTCAAACTGCGTGACATGAAGGCCCGACGATGGGAACGAGTGGCGTGGGATCGCGGCATTGGCGTGGTCGCGTCCCTGGCCCGATCTTCGCGACATCGAGTGACCCGCTGGCTCACCCGCAGCTTGGCCGTGTTCACCCTGGCCGTTCGCGGCGGCCGACGCAAGAACGACGTGCGCGCGGTCGGCAACGAGTGGCAGCGCATGTTTCCCAGCGGCAAGATGGTGCCGATCGTCGGCATCGACGACACCACGGTACGCGCCGAGATCCACACCAAGTGCCCGTTGCGGGGCACCGGCGACACCGCGGCGTGCTACCGGATGATGGAGTACGACCGGCGCTTGCTCGAGCGGATCGGCGGTCAGCTGGTCGTGCTGCGGTCCCAGGCCGAGCCCGGGCGCACCCACTGCGAGGTCGCCATTCGAGTCGCGGGCGCTCCGGTGGCCGACCTCATCCCCGCCCATCGCCTCACGGCCTCACGAGCCGGTCAGCGCACGGTCGCGTAGGCTACGGACTGGCCTCGGCCGCGGCCTCGGCGAGCTTGTGGTCCGCCTCGTCCATCACCGCCGGGGCCCCTTTCGGCGGACACCTCACGGGGCGTGGATGAACTCTTGCTGCCACTTGGGCATCGGCGGCACGTCCTCGGAGAAGAGCCGGGTCGTCCACTCGTCGTCGTCGAGCCGTTGAAAATCCACCGTCCGCACCGTGTGGGCCCACGAGACCGGGCCCACGTAGGCGCACGACTTGCCCTGGTCGTCCGGGATCGTCAGCACCATCGCGTGCGGAAAGTCGGTACCCTCGTGGAGTACCGCGCCCAGAGGATTACCGAGGGCATCGGCGGGGGTGGTGTGCACGTCGGCGATGACCGGCTCGAACTCGAACGCATCGCGCGAGTGTTCGTAGAGCTCGGCTTTGCCCGGCTGCGGTGCTTGCCGGCCCCCACCATCCGGGCGCCGGTGTATCGTGCGGCGGGCGTCTGCGCCGCGCTCGAGGCCGACGACGCAGACTATGCGATCGCTACCGACAACCGGCTTCGGTGACGATCATGTCAGGGACGTTGATGAGGTGGAACCCATCGTCGTCGGTGATGATCGTCGACAGGCTGTGATAGTTGGTGGGCACGCACGATACGTCGGGGTTGGGAAAATTGGGATCCATCCTGGTGAACAGTCGATGATAATGCCCTTCCTCGTTGGGGTTGGAGCTCTGCGGGCAGAATCCCGCCGCATAGTTCGCGTTGTACGAGGCGGGAAGGACGATGTGGGGGGCCCCGATGTTCGCAAAGTTCAGCGCGTACTCGTGGACGCAACAGGTGGGTTGCCCCGGCAGACACAGGCCTTGCGCGGCGTGAGGGTCGACGCGGTCGGTCAACGACCCGATCTGCCCGCCAACCGACGCCGTCGGGGGCACGAAGGCAACACTGTGGGCCGCTCGGAGAGGGCTGTCGGCGGGGAGGCGAGCGCTATTGGGTCCATCCTCCACGAACGCCAGGATCTGTTCCCGGGAGATCGGCGACTGGCCCGTCCGCTCGTCCACCACGAGGAGCCCCCGGGCGTCGGCCTCGTCGAGGAAGTCCTCCAAGGCGAGCGCTCCGGCCGCGACTGACGCCGCCAGCTCGTCATCCGCCACGTCGTCGAGCGGCGTCGCCGAGCTCTCGGGACGGGGCGCTCGTGGCGAGTTCACGGGGTCCAGATCGTGCGGGTCGCAGGCCCCCAGGGCCAGGATCGAAGACAAAGCACCGCATGTATACAGCTCGTTCATCATCGTCGTCTCGTTTCGTCGGTCGAGTGGAGCCCGGGCTCAGCCGCGAGCTGGAGAGCGGGGACATTCGCGAGCAGCTGGTCGAGGGTCATGCAGGCCTGCTGGTTCGAATGGAACAGGCACCCGTTCGAAAGCGCCTCGGCCTCGCTCGCGTTGGAGCAGATCGCGTCGGCGTCCTCGCCCACGACCTCGCGAAGGCCACAGCGGGTCGTTTCATCGATGCCGGTCGACGGGTCGTCGAAGGGCGTATCGCCGCCGAGGAATTGACAGCCGAGCAGGAACAGCGTGTCGTCGTTGCCCCCGACGTGGAACTCTCCGTCGACGCTCAGGTCGCAGTCGCATGGCAGCTCTCGCGCCCCATGGAGCGCACCCAAGGGCTCCAGCCACAGCTGGCGATCCAGGCCATCGCCCGGGAGCGGGTCGGGCTCCAAGTCGAGGAGCATGGGGGCGAAGGCTCTGGCGCTCGGGTTCATTGCGTCGTCTTGCTGATGGTGAGATGGTGAGTCGAGGTGGCCGTCGGGGCCGCGATTCATCGCCGTGAACCGTTGTTGTCCGTCTCAACCGGGTAGTGGCCGCGCCCTGCCGAATTCGGCTCATTGAAGTTCGTTGACATCAGGACATGACCTGCGGCCAGGCATCGTCCGACGAGCATGCCGACGAGCCGGTGGCCTGGCCGCAGGTGCACGAGCCGGAGCGAGTCAGTCGTTGCCTACGCAGCGCTGAGTCGCGCTCGACCACCCGGACGCGAAGTCGTTGGGATGTGGGGTCGGAGAGACGGTGACGTCGAACGGGTGTGAGCATTCGTACACGTAGTCCCACTCGTCGATGATCGTGCCTTGCAACGTGCCGAGCGAGGTATCACTCGCTCCGGACCACTCGTGCACGGCCAGCCAGGACCACTCCTGGTCCGGCCAGGTCGTCGTCCCGTCGGGCTGAGCCTCTGCGTGCGAGATCCACAGGCGAACCTCCCCGCCGTTGTCGGGTACCGTGAAGATGTCTTCGATGATGCCGTACTGGACCCGCTGCTCCGAGAATGTATTCGTGCTGTTCGGTATCCCGACCTCGACTCCGTAGGTGTACTCTCGATCAGGCTCATCCCAGCCGGGCGCCATGACGAGCAGATACTGGCGTGTCGGGGTGTCTTCTTCGAAGGGCTCGGTGCATGTGTTATAAGTGCTCGTATACAGGTACTTGAAGTTCCACGGGTGGGGCGACGGTGACAGGACCGGGCTCCACTCCAGGGAGCATCGATACTCGTAGGAGTCCGTGTCGATGTACTTCTGCTGTGTGTCGAGGTCCTCGACCTCGAGCTCTGCGAAGCTGATGACTGGATACAGCCGGAGCTGGTCGATGTCGGTTATGATGGGCCCACCAGGCTCCCACACGTAGTCCTGCAGCTGGCCGTAGACGACGCGCTCACCGCTCACGGCATCGACCGTCCAGATGATGGCCTCGACGAGGTTGCCATCGTCGAACGGAACGTTGGCGATGTCGACGGAGATCGTCTGGACCGACGGGTTCGCGCTGATGAGAATGGTCGGGTCCATGTGGGTGAAGAGGACGGCGCCGGTGTTGGGGTTCCTCGTCCGGATGCCGAAGCGGTAGGCCTGATCGCTCGTCGGCTTGGCCGAGATCCGGATGGTGTGCTTGGTGTCGACCTGCACCTCGCCGACCTGCGCCTCGTTGAACTGCACGTCGTCTAGCTCGGGGGTCGACGACTCGAAGCTCGCGCTGAGGTCGTGGCAAGCGGGGAGGAGGAGCATGAGGGCAACGGCGGAGATGCTCGTGGCCACGGGGGACACGGTCTTGGTGTTCTTGTTCATCTGCTTGGTTTCTCACTGGGTCTTGGTGCGGTGAATCGCAGGTCACCCCATTCGCTTCCTAAGTGTCGCCGCGTCGGTGTTTTCGGCTCGGTCTTTTTTCGAGTCGCGTCTCTTTCTTGCACGGAGTGACGGGAGCGAGAGTCTACGGCCTTCTGGCGAGGTGCGATCGGTGCAGAGGGTGCAGAGGGTGCAGAGGGTTCAGAGGGTTCAGAGGGTTCAGAGGTGAATTTCATCACTCGACAATGTCACGATTGTCGGTGGGGCGGGAGCGGGCCACTGCGCCCCACCGCGGCCGTGACGGCCGCGAACAATGGTCGACGAGTGGTGCACATAGGGGCGTTCGACTCCAAGGACAAACCCGATCCGAGGATGTCGCGACCCTGCTCCAATTTTGTTGGTGTCTCAAAGAATTTGTTGGGTCGGCGTCGGCGATTTTGCGCGATTTTGCGCTCGAGGCGAGCCAATCCGTCCATGCCGCCGAAAAAAAATCGAGGCGATCCGCGACATCTTCGGATCGGGTTTGTCCTCTGGTGTACAGGCCCTCGTGCGCGCCCATTGTCCCGCGTTGGCCATGCCTTCGCTGGAAGCCGACACCACGCACCAACGAACCCCGCCCGATGCTCATGAGCCGCATCGACCACATGGGCGAATGACGACGTTCGTCCATGTGCGTTCGGCAATTCTCCTGCCACTTTTCGAAGCATCACTTCATCATTTCTGACGAAGACAAAGGCGGAAAAAATTCGCAGGAAGGACGAGCCAAAAGCATTGAAGCTATGACACCTGCGGATCGGATGATCGCCGTCGATCTCGAAAGGATGACAAAGACGATGCACAAGACCCGAAGAACGTCCTTGGCCGGCACCGCGCTGCTGGCCAGCAGCACTCTCGCGCTCGGATGCTCGGATCCGGATCTGGATCTGGAACAGGAACAGGAACAGGAACTGCGAGGGGCTCCGGCCGTCGCCGCGCCCTACGTCGAGCTCTACGAGCACCCGAACTACGGCGGGATCAAGATCACCGTCTCCCAGGACGACATCGCCTTCGGTGACGGCGGAGCCGTCACCGGATTCAACGACAAGCTGTCCTCCATCAAGGTGTTCGGCGGAGCCAAGGTCACCCTCTACGAGCACACGGGCTACGGCGGGAGCTCGCTCGTGATCGACTCGGACGACCCACACCTGGCGTCCCAGGATCTCTACTCCTCCATGAGGTTCGAGGCCCTCCCCTCGCCCGCCACCCGCAATGTTTCGTTCTACGCGGTGGCGGACCCGCAGTTCGACAACCGGGCCGACGACCACACGCACACCAGCTCGATCAATCGAGCCATCACCGCCACCGAGACCCTGGGCTTTTTGGGGCACCGGGTGCTGGACACCTCGCACCTCGGAATCCTCGTGGCGGGGGATCTCACCCAGAACACCCGTGTCCACGACGAGGCACGGTGGTTCTTCGACACGGTGCACGGGCTCGCCCCCTTCTTCGGTGGGGGCACTGACGGCGCAGGCGCGCCAGCTGCGCACGTGGTGCGGTATAGCGGCCGGGATTTCTCGGACTTCGTGTTCGAGACGATGGGCAACCACGATCACCACGCCCCGACTCCCTTGCAGGATTTCCTGTGCGGGTTCGGGTCCTACGAGTGTGTTCGCCCCGTAGCGATCATTCAGGCCATCATGGGTCGCGCCCGCGACCCGAGCCTGCTGTCCTCGAACGACCTGGGGGCCCCGGTTCCCCGCCCGGACTACGTCGCGGGGCGCAGCGGCGGGGTGTATGCGTGGCGCTGGCACGATGTCGTCTTCGTCGCCCTGGGCAACTGGGCCGCGGACGGGCCGAGCGTCGACGCCACCGGCAACACCGTCCCGACCTTCCAGTCGCTGACGTACCTGAAGCGGGCCCTGGAGGCCTATACCGCCGACCAGCACACCCCCGTGGTGCTGATGCAGCACTACCCGGTGGATGATCCCGAGGTTCCCGTGGTCGACCAGGAGGCCTACTGGGAGGCGTTCGACGGCTACAACGTCGTCGGCGTGATCAGTGGCCATAGTGGCTCGGTCCACGCGAGCCTGGTGTCTGCCCCGCCCGGCGCCGCCGGCATGGATCTTCCCGAGCACGTCGTCGATCTGGGGATGCACGGGCTGTTCGGTGCCGCCGGGGCCGTGGGCGACATCCGGATGGACGCCAACTTCATGACCATCTACTTGAATAGCTACAGCCGCTACGACGACACCCTCAGCCTCCTGTCGACGCACACGTATCCGATCGCTCCCTATGACCCGACGCTGCTCACCGTCGAGTCGATCGACACCCACCGGTACCTGCTCGACAGCGGGATCTCCTCCGACGTGCTCTTTGGCGCGGTCGAGCTGGAGTGGGACTTCGGCGACGGCAGCCCCGTGGCGATCGGAGGCGTGACGCGCGAGCATCAGTACGCGACGGCGGGGACCTACGACGTCGAGCTGACGGTCACCACCCGCTACGGCGTGGTGGTGGCGACCCGACAAGTCCAGGTCAACGGCGCGCCCGTGGCGAACCTCGACGGGTTGGACGTGTACGACATCCAGCCGACGCCCGCCAACGTCCTGGACAACGACGTAGACCCCGACGGTGATGTCCTGACCGTCGTGAGCGCGACGACGACCCACGGCTCCGTCGAGATCGCCGCGGACGGATCGGACGTCATCTACACGGCACCACCCGGGTTCCAAGGCGTGGACACGGCGGAGTACACGGTCTCCGATGGCACGAACGAGTCCAGTGCCCCGTTGTTCGTCTTCATCTATAATTGGCCTCCCGAGGCGGTGAACGACACGGCCGACGTGCTGTACGAGAGCACGACGGCGCTGAGCGTGTTGTCCAACGATGTGGACCACAACGGAGATCTGCTCTCCATCACCGGCATTTCGATCGCTCCGCAGCACGGGACGGCGCAGGTGCAGGGCGACGCCATCGTGTACACGGCGGCGGACGGGTACTGGGGGCTCGACTCGTTCACATACACGGTGACCGACGGCCTCAATAGCCCCGTCACGGCCGAGGTACAGATCACCGTGTCTCCGCCCACCACCGGGGTCGACGGCGTCGATCTGACCTTCGACCCCTCGCACGAGGACTGGAACCTGGAGTGGGAAGGAGCGACGCTCCGCCGCGAGCTCTCGCTGACGGGAACGCTCTCGGTCGCGCTCGGAGCCACCGCCGAGGTGACGGGTACGCTGACGCTGGCCACCGTCTGCGCCCCCTGCGACCCGACCGCGGGTGACGTGGTGACGAACGCCACGGTCGGCGTGGACTGGAGCGTTCCCTACTCCGTATCCCCCACGATGATCACGCTGGATCTGCCCGTGGGTCTGGAGATGGACGTCGAGGGCTCCACCACGCAGACCCTCGCGGGGATCGCCGACGCGGTGACACTGGACCAGGCATTCACGCTTCAGAGCACGCAGACCATCCAGGTGAAGATGGACGAGAAGGAGTTCTCGACGTACGGGGAGTACGAGGCGGTCGTCGGGTACGCGACCCCCGAGGACGTAGAGATCCGGAAGCGAGCGGCGGGGACCGTGGTGCCACACTGATCGACCGACTCGACCGGCTCGACCGGCTCGAGTCGGCTCGATCGACTCGACCGGCTCGACCGGCTCGACCGGCTCGACCGGCTCGAGTCGGCTCGATCGACTCTGGCGTCGTGCGGCCTCGATGTCGCGCTGCCGCTGCCGAAGGACCAAGAATCAGAACCGTCATGGTCTTGTCCGCGAGCGGCAGGCGACACCGGGGCGACGTGGTCGCAGGCTACGGGGCGGCGTTGCCGAAGATCCCCCCGCCGTCGGCACTGCAGCGCTCGAATTGCTCACTCTGCGCCACGACGACCGCATGATCGGCTCCGAGGTTGCGAGTGTCGAACCCGTTCGGATCGGCCTCGATGGTGGGAACGTTCCCGCTCAGGAACAAGAACGGAAGGTCGCCGGAGTTCGGGCCGAGCCCGGAATATAGCAGCACGATGCTGTCGATGGCCGGAATGGCATTGACCGTCTCCCGGAAGTCGATTCCCAGATCGACGTGCTGGATGAACCTGGAGATCGTCTCCGGCGACCCGGTCACGCCGGTGGGCAGGGGATTCTCCGCGTGCATGCCGTCGGGGGTCGTCCGAAACGGGTTGAACTCCGCCGCCGCTTCCTCACACGTGTAGGCGCCTTGTGCCGGCCCGTTCAGCACGGGGTAGCAGCGGCGGTCGAGCACGTCTCCCGTAGGCTCGCCGTCTTCGCCTCGAGCGTAGAGCTCCCGAATGACCACCCGATCGAAATCCCATCCCGCCGAGGTCGGACCGAGCGGATCGAACGGGAGAGGCTCCTGTTCGTTGGGGCCCCCGATGATCGGGCCCGAATCGATGCCCAGCTGCGTTTCGTCGCACTGATCGAAGTATTCATAGTATTCGATCTCGACGCACCACCCACGGATCACATCCGTCGGCGGCGGCGCGGGGCTCTTGGAGATCCACTGCATCGTGAACCTTCCTGTCGCGGCGCTCCCGTTGTAGACCCGGGTCGAATATAGCGAGTCTTCGCTCTGCGTGGGCGTGAGGGGCACGGGGGCGGTGACGGGCGGGATGAGGGTGGTTCCGACCGGGCTGGCGTGCCCCGCGGCCGCCAGCTGCGCCAGCACGGGGCTCCCCTCGCAGTAGTGTCGCGCGCTCACGGGCACCTCGACCGGAGTGACGGAGTAGAACGCGAATGGATCGACCAAGCCGAGCGCGGGCACGTCGAGGAGGAGCTGCGCGAGATCGGCGCAAGCCTGCTCGTCGTCGTCGTACTCGCAGTACTCGTCGAGATCTGCGGCCTCTTCGGCGTTGGCACAGATCGCGTCGGCGTCGGCCCCCACCAGGGTCCGAGGGCCACACTCCAGCGACTCGTCCAGAGCGGTCGACGGATCGTCCGGAGTGCCGCAGCCCTCGAACCAGCAGCCGGGGATCACCAGGGTGTCGTCGTTCCCTCCGATCTCGAACTGTCCGTCGATGCTCAGGTTGCAGTCGTCGGGCAGCTCCTGGCTGCTCTCGAGGGGGCCGAAGGGCGCGAGCCAGAGCTGACGGTCCAGCCCGTCGCCGGGGAATTGGTCGGGCTGGAAGTCGAGCCCGTGCTGGGCGAGCATCGCGGCGCGGCCGTTGTCTTCATGGGGGTCGTACCCGATGCCGAGGTGGATGTCCTCGAGGCCCTCGACCCGCATGTCGAACCTGAAGGTCAGGTTGGAGATGAGTGCATGGTCCGGGGTCGCTCCGGGCGGTACCACGAAGTCGTCACTGCGCCAGTCGTTGTTGATGGCTCGCTCGGTGCCGTACAGCTGCTCGAAATCGCGGCAGATCGTGACCGATCCGACCGCGGGGACCATGGCGGCTTCGCGCGGTTCCGTGGGCTCCTCGGTCAGTACGTCGTCGATGAGGGGCGATGCGGCGGACTCGGCCGAGCGATCGCATCCCACCGCGACGAGCAGGAGCATCGGGACGAAGATCGAGGCGCGGGCGCCCATCGGGCTCGCGGGTTTGGTGTTCTTGTTCATCACGTGTTTCTTTCGGGTTGAGTTCGAGGTTCATCGCGATCGAGGGGCGTCGCCCCGAACGCGGGCTCACTGGGCGACGCAGCGCTGATGAGCGGTGGTCCAGCCCTCGTAGAAGCTGTTGGGGTGCGGCAGGGGCGACACGGTGGTGGAGAAGGTGTAGTGGCAGGCGTACTCGTAGCCCCACCACTCGTAGATGGGGACGCCAGAGTCCACGTCGTAGACGCCGACGTGGTCCCAGTTTTGCTCCGGCCAGAGCACCGAGCCATCGGGCTGGGTCTGCTGGGTCGTGATCCAGACACGGATCTCGTCGTCGGTGACGGGTATCGTGAAGACGTCGTCGATCCCGCCCATCGCCACCCGCTTGATGCGGTTGGCGTGGGTTCCGTCCGGTAGCCGGGTATAGATGCCGTAGGTGTAATCGCGCGGAGGCGTGCCGGCGGCCGGCGTCATCTGGACGCGAAATTGCTGCGTCTGTACGCCCTCGTCGGACAGGTACAGGCACCGGTCGTTGGCCGTCTCGTAGTTCTCCACGAAGGACTCGTCGTGGGGCCAAGGGGAGATGACCGGACTCCACTCATGATGACAATAGTAGTCGTAGTTGTCCTTGGCGATGTAGTCTCCTGGCAGATCGAGATCTCGCACCCGGACGGTGTTCAGGTGGACGCCCGCGTACTCGAGGTATTCGCCGGTGACGGGATCGACCGGCCAGATGATCGCGCGAACTACGTTGTCCTCGCCGAGGAACGGCACGTCGTAGACGTCGACGAACAGCTCCTCGTACGGGAACGAGATCGCGAGTACGGTCTGGTCGATGTGCTCGAACACGATGGCGCCGGTCGTCGCGTCTTCGACACGGATCCCGAAGCGGTAGGGTTGCTCGGTCTCCGGGCGGGCCGAGATGCGGATCGTGCGGTTGCCGTCGATCGTCCGCTCCGTGGACCCGAATTCGGCGCCGTCGGGTTCGCTGCACGCGGAGGTGAGCAGGAGCGTGGTGGCCACGAACAGTGTGTTCGTGGTCCTGGTTGAAGCAGAGCGAGCATGGTCGTTCATCGTTTGCTCTCAGGGCTGGACTGTGGTGAGACCGCAGGACCGCGGCGACTGAGTCGCCGTCGAATTGTAGGTGTCACCTAGTCGAGAAATCAGCTCACTGAGTCATGGCTTTTTTTAACTCCCCCGAGATCGAAAGATAGACAAGAACGAAATGTGAATATCCGATGTGATGGACGGAAATCATTGACTTCGAGAATGGAGCAGGACAGGGTTGCAAACCCTCGACTCGACGATCCGTCGATGTCCGAGTTCGGGGGACGGCTCGTTCCCGTGATGCTCGTGACTCGGGAGAGTTGGAAATGAGTGAACGAGCACGCGTGGCGGCCGCCATCGCTGCTCGCAGGCGCGCCTCGTCACGGGCCGCCACGGACAGCGGAGCGGTGTCCAGGGGCCGTGCGCGGCAGCGCGAGCGTCGTCTTCGCGCTGCCAGATGGCCCGCAGGCCTGGCCCTCGGTAGCGGCAGCAGCCAGGCAGATGCTCGGAATGGCGAGGCCAGCGGCCACCGCGACGGACGAGGCTCTGTGAGTCGTGTGCATGGAGGCTCTCTGACTCGGAAGACAAACCCCAATCGGGAATGTCGCAGTCACGCCAGCTCTTTTTCACGAGTATCCGCAGCGCCGCGTCCCGCGTGAGGGACGGTCGCCGCCGCCCCCCGGCCATCGACGCCTCAGCGGACTGACGGATTTCGACGCTCCGTCATGCTCGAGCGAGCACGACATCGACAGTGCGACGTACCCTATTCGTACTATCGAATGATCGGGATCGGGAGGCGGAGCCCCCGGGCGCCGGTCCCTCAGCCCGGGCCCGTCGCATCGAGCCAGGTGTCGATCATGGCCAGCTCGTCGCGGTAGTACCGCGGAGCTTCACCCAAGATCTCGCGCGCGCGGATCATGGCGTCGACGTGGGGGCCAGGAGGTCGTCCGGCTCGGGTCGTGGTGACGATCCGTCCGACGGTGGCCCAAGCCGCTTCGTAAGCGCTGGGAATCGTCCCCTCCAGCGCTTCGAAGCCAGCCTGGGCGGTGTCGAGTTCCCCGCGATCGCTGTCGATCCACGCCTGGACCAACGCCGCGTGCAGGCTCTGGAACGCGTGGGGGTAGTGCTCCATATTCCAGCGTGCCTGATGCTGGAGCAGCGCGCGGGCCTGGTCGAGCTTGCCGCACCGGCGGTAGACCTCGGCGATCGCGGTCACTACCTCGAGCCCGGTGGGCCGGCCGACGGACGGCTGCGCCGCGCCCAAGTCCAGCTCCCATCGCCGTAGTCCCTCCTCGAGCAACCCCGCGAGGGCGAGGGCCTGATCTCGATCCCCCATGCGAAGCAGCAGCTCCGCCTGGAGAGCACGAACGTCTCGTCCCTCTGCGCTCTCCATCGGAAGCCGCGCGCGGAGGGACTCGAGCCGAGCCAGGCCTTCTAGCAGCCGGTCGGACATGGCATCCAGGCGCGCGCGGAGCAGCAGCGGCTCGGCGGACAACGGACCATCGAGCTGCATCGACTCCCGGACTTCGATCGCGCGGTCCCAGGCCCGCTCGGCCTCCTTCAGTCGACCCATACCGAGCAGCGAGTACGCCAGCGAGAACTGGGCATCGACCAGCTGGGCTCGCGCGAACACGCCCCGACCCTCGAGCCAGTCGATGAGGGTCTCGGATGACCGGACCAG
Source organism: Myxococcota bacterium (assembly GCA_039194325.1). Classification (GTDB taxonomy): domain Bacteria; phylum Myxococcota_A; class Polyangia; order Nannocystales; family Nannocystaceae; genus Paraliomyxa. Next base: position 2,715 of record JBCCWC010000206.1, on the reverse strand, counting down.
GGCGTCGTAGTCACCGGCGAACTCGTCGAAGATGATCAGCAGGTCGGCGAGCATGTACGTGGTGGCCGGCGAGACCTTGGGAGAGAACCGTCGCACCCGCCTGGCGAGGGCCCGGGCCCGGGCGTGATCGCCCCGGTACAAGATGAGCATCATGTCGGCCATGTCGAGCCACAGCGCCAGCCGGGGGATCGCGTTGGGATCCTCGAGGCGCTGGTGGAGCGCGTGGGCACGCCCGAGCAATTCCTCCGTGTCGGGGTGGATTCCATCGTCACCAAAGCCGATCAAGATCGCCACCTCGAGGGTCTCGAGCTGCCCCGCGGGATCTCCGGCCTGTGCGAACAGCTGCGACGCGTGCAGGAGCATGGTACGCGAGCGCTCCTCGTCTGGATCGACCTTGGCGGCCATATACGTTGCCTTCGCGAGGAGCCACGGGTCGTCACCGTGCTCGGCCCGAGCGAGCAGCCGGCCCATGACGGCGTGGACGCCTTCCTGGTCTTCGTCGAACTGGGAGCGGATGGTCACGCGCGCGAGCGCGTCGGCGAGGGCCAGCTCCTCGTCGTTGCGGATCCTCCCGGCGCTCGAGGCCGGTTCGAGCTCGGCCGACCACGCCCGACACAGCTCCGGGGCCGGGAGCTCGGGAAGGATCGCCACCGCGTCGGGGACCTCCATGCTCCCGGTGACGACGGCATGCAGGTGCACTCCGATCGTGCGCAGACAGTGCGCCTGGGCCCGGGCTCGGTGGGGGGACAGGCTCCCCTCCGCCTGATCGTGGCAGGTTTGCTCGGCGGTGAGCACGAGGGCCGTTCGCAGCCTGGACGCCTCGGCCAGCGCGTCGGCGGCCACCAGGGTCCCCACGCTCGCGAGGCGATGCTGCAGCGAGGCATCGAAGGCCTCCAGGTCGATCTCGATCTCGATGTCGTCGCCGACGAGCGCCGACGCGGCACACGGAGCGACAGACCCGGCGGCGCGGTCCGACTGCGCCCACCATACTCCGGCGGCCGCCATCGACAACACGCCAAGCCCAACGAAGGCGGGCAGCTTGCGCTGGCTTCGCGCCCGACGAAGCTGGCGCAGCAGCAGGGACACGCTGCGCGGGCGTTCTTCGGGTCGTGGGCTCAGGCCGCGTCGCAGCACCACCTGGACCCGGCGAGCGATCGTGCCCGGCGGTGGCTCGATGACCCGGCCCTCCTCGATGGCCGCGAGGCGGCCCCGAGTCGATCGCTCGGGAAACGGACGGGCCGCGCTCAACGCCTCCCACAGCGACACGCAAAAGGCGAACACGTCGCCGCGCACGTCCACGGGGGCATCGGGACGCAGCTGCTCGGGCGGGGCGTAGGCGAGCGTCCCGCCGGGGGAGAGGGGCCGCGCGGGCGATGGAACGGAGGCGTCATCGAGCGACTCCTCGTCGGGTGCGGCCCGTTGGGCGAGCCCGAAGTCGGTGATCGACGGCCGCCCCTCGTCGTCGATGAGGACGTTGTCGGGCTTGAAGTCACGGTGCACGATCCCCTGCCGATGGGCGGCGGCCAGGCCCTCGCCGATCGACTCGAAGATCGCGAAGATATCCTGCGGTGCGCGGTCGGCCTGCGACAGCCAGGCGCGAAGCGTCTGCCCGCGCACGAATTCCATGACGACGTAGGCTCGCTCGGACTCGAGCAACACATCGTGGATCGTGACCACGTTGGGGTGACGGAACCGCGCCATCACCTTGGACTCGTCGAGCAACCGACGCCGGCTGTCGTGCGATCCCGCCTCGGGGCCGTCGTGCAGGACCTTGACCGCCACATCTCGATCGAGGCGACGGTCCCGGGCGCGGTAGACCACGCCCATACCCCCCCGGCCGATCTCCTGCAGCAGCTCATAGCGCCCCGCCAAGAGCGCAGCTCGCGGCGTCTGGTCGGCGCTCGCCAGCGCGCCGTGGACCTCGGCCATCAGCACGAAGCATCGCTCACAGCCTTCAGCGTGACGTCGAGCAGCGTCGAGCGTACTATCCAGCGGTCGCTCGACCAAGGCGAGGAGCATGTCGTCGGACAGACAGTCGTTGATCTCGTCGGAGTGGGACACCCGCGGCGAGGATAGTTGAAAGGATAGTTGAATGGTCTCGAGGGGACCCACCGCGAGCTCGAGCTCCTACGACGGAGCCACGGCGGCACAGCGGCAATTACGTGGAGCGATGGCCCGAGCGCTGGAGCGATGGCCCCGGCTCGGGGTCTCGTTCGAGGCGTACCTGCGATTCGTCGAGCGTGTCGTCCCATGGGCCGGCGGGGATGATGCTCCCGACCTGGAGACGCTTGCGCTCGAGGACATCGTGCTGGCTACGGCGTGCCTGCACGGCGACCCTTGGGCCCTGCGCTACTTCGAGCGGACCGTGCTCACTGCAATCGACTCGGCCATCACTAGGATCGACGATCGTCCGGAGTTCGTCGACGAAGTGCGGCAGCAGCTGCGTCAACGGCTGTTGGCCGAGCCCAGCGCCAAGATTGCCGAGTACCGGGGTCAAGGACCGCTGGCGCGATGGGTGACGGTCGCCGCGGTGCGGACGGCCCTCAACTTGCGCGCTCAGGAGCAGCGCGCGCAGGCGCGCATGAGCGCAGAGGCGCAGGGGAGCCCGCTCGCCGATCCGCTCGATCTGGAGGCGGAGACATTCAAGGCGGAGTATCGGCCCGCGCTCGCGGCTGCGGTGCGGCAGGCTTGCCGCGGGCTCGACCCGCGGGATCG